>DATIZK010000067.1:0-4863 GCA_035517095.1 Burkholderiales bacterium | reverse complement strand
CTGTCCCCGGTTTTCGCGTCGCGGCCGGCGGCGGGCTGGGCCGCACCCCGATCATCGGGCACGTGATCCGCGAGTTTCTGCCCTGGCAGCACCTGCTTGGCTACCTCGAGGCGATCCTGCGCATCTACAACCGCCATGGCCGGCGCGACAACATCCACAAGGCGCGCATCAAGATCCTGGTGCAAGAGCGCGGCCCGGAAGCCTTCGCGCGCGAAGTAGAGGCCGAGTGGGCCGAGCTGAAAGACGGTCCCGCCACCCTCACCGAGGCCGATGTCGAGCAAATCCAGTCCCGCTTCAGTAAACCGGGGACAGACCGCGATTTGTCCCCTCAAGACCAAAATCGGGGTCAGACCACGTTTTCCGAAAAACGTGGTCTGACCCCGATTTTCGACGCCTGGGAGCGGCGCAACGTTCACCCGCACAAGCTGCCCGGCTACAGCGCGGTGACGCTGTCGCTGAAGAAGACCGGCGTGCCTCCGGGCGACGTCACGGCAGGCCAGATGGACGCGATCGCCGATCTCGCCGAGCGCTACAGCGGCGGCGAATTGCGCGTCACGCACGAACAGAACCTGGTCTTCGCCCACGTCGCGCGGCGCGACCTGCCGGCGCTGTGGCAGGCGCTGCGCGCGGCGGGCCTCGCCACGCCCAACATCGGCCTGCTGAGCAACATCATCTCCTGCCCCGGGGGGGATTTCTGCTCGCTCGCGAACGCGCGCTCGATCCCGATCGCCGAGGCGATCCAGCGCCGCTTCGACGACCTGGATTACCTGTTCGACATCGGCGAGCTCGACCTCAACATCTCGGGCTGCATGAACGCCTGCGGCCACCACCACGTCGGCCACATCGGCATCCTCGGAGTCGACAAGCGCGGCGAGGAGTTCTACCAGCTCGAGATCGGCGGCTCGCAGGGCGCGCAGGCCAGGCTCGGCCGGGTGCTCGGGCCGGCGCTGCGCGCGGCCGAGGTGCCCGACGCGATCGAGCGCCTGGTCGAGGTCTATCTCGAGCGGCGCGATTCGGACGCCGAGCGCTTCGTCGACGTCGTGCATCGGATCGGAATCGAGCCCTTCAAGGAGAATGTCTATGCCAAAGATCATCAGGAAGCGCGGGATCGTCGCGGACGGCTGGCGGCTGCTTGACGCCGACGCGCTGCTCGCGCCGGGCGAGGACGGCTTCGTGCCCGAGCTGCCCGCGGGCGACGTGATCGCGCCGCTCAGGCTCTGGCGCCGGCGGCGCGACGAGCTGATCGGGCGGCGCGGGCGGCTCGGATTGCTGCTCGCCGCGGACGACGCGCCCGAGGCGATCGCGCCCGACCTGGAGCGGCTCGATCTCGTGGCGGTGCGCTTCGACAAGTTCAGCGACGGCCGCGGCTGCTCGCTCGCGCGGCTGCTGCGCGAGCGCTACCGCTGGCGCGGCGAGCTGCGCGCGTTCGGCGACGTGCGGCGCGACCTGCTGGCGTTTCTGGAGCGCGCCGGCTTCGATGCCTTCCAATTGCGCGAGGGCGAGGACGTCGGCGGCGCGCTCGCGGCGTTGGGCGAGATCAGCGTTCAGCTGCCGGCGTTTCGCCGCAGCGCGAGCCAGGCCGCGTAGAGCGCGAGCCCGGCGAACCACGCGAGCGACCACTCGGCGATCGACAGGCCGAGGAAGCGCCAGGTCACCTCGGCGCACTGGCCCGAGCCGCGCACCAGGAACGTCAGCGTGCGCGAGAGGGGGAAATGCTCGAGCATGAACTGCAGGTCCGGGCCGCACTGCGGCACCTGGTCGGCGGGCAGGTGCTGCAGCCAGACCTGGCGCGCCGCGGTCGCGCCGCCCGCGAGCGCGAACGCGAGCCCGAGCCCGCCGTAGAGCCAGTTCCAGCGCCGCCGCGGGGCGTGGATCGCGCCGGCGAGGAAGGCGAGCGCGAAAAGGGCATAGAACACCCGCTGCACCAGGCACAGCGGGCAGGGGTCCTGCCCCTGGTAGTACTGCAGCACGTAGCCGTAGCCGAGCAGCCCGCCGCAGGCGAGCGCGCCCAGCGCGTAGGCCCAGCGATCCGGGATCTTCAGCGGGTTCATGCCGGGGCCGCTACCTGCTGCTCGATGGTACCGAAGATCGAGCGCCCTTCGGCGTCGCGCATCTCGAGCCGCACTTTGTCGCCGTACTTGAGGAACGGCGTTTCGGCCTCGCCGCGCTTGATGATCTCTTCCGCGCGGCGCTCGAACAGGCAGCCGGCGCCGGTCTTGCGGTCGCGGTTCGACACCGTGCCCGAGCCGACCAGGGTGCCGGCGCGCAAGGGCCGCGTCGCCGCCGCGTGCTCGATCAGGCGCGCGAAGTGAAACTGCATGTCCTTGCCCGCGTTCGGCTCGCCCAGCAGCTCGCCGTTGACCTCGATCCTGAGCGGCAGGTGCACGCGCTTGCCGTCCCAGGCCGCGCCCAGCTCGTCCGGCGTCACCGCCGCCGGCGAGAGCGCCGAGGGCGGCTTGGACTGGAAGAAGCCGAAACCCTTCTCCAGCTCCTTGCCGACCAGGTTCCTGAGCGAGACGTCGTTCAGCAGCACGAAAAGCCGTATGTACGCGGCGGCCTTGTCGCGCTCGATGCCGAGCGGCACGTCGCCGGTCACCACCGCGAGCTCGGCCTCGAGGTCGATGCCCAGATCCTCGGAGGGCGCGACGATGTCGTCGCGCGGGCCGAGGAAAGGGTCGGAGCAGCCCTGGTACATCATCGGCTCGCTCTTCCACCAGGCGGGAATCTCCTCGCCACGGGATTTGCGGATCAGCTCGGCGTGCACGAGGAAGCTCGAGGCGTCGGCGAACTGGTGCGCGCGCGGCAGCGGCGCCATGAGCTGCGCCGGATCGAGCTCGAAGGCGCGCGGCGGGCGCCCGTCGTTGAGCTCGTTGCACAGCTGCTCGAGCTGCGGCGCGCAGTAGTCCCAGTCGTCGAGCGCGGCCTGCAGCGTCGGCGCGACGTGGTCGGCCTTGAGCGCGCGCGCGAGGTCGCGCGAGACCACCAGCAGCGTGCCGTCGCGGGTGCCGTCCTTGAGGGTGGCGAGCTTCATCGGATCGATGCGGGGAAAGGCGCGGATTATCGCAGAATTCGCCTATCATCGGCCCTCTGGACACAGGAGTCGCCATGATCCCGCGCAGCCTTTTCGGACCCGAGCACGAAACCTTCCGCGACAGCGTGCGCCGCTTCATGGAGGAGGAGGTCAAGCCGCACGAGGAGCGCTGGCAGGAGCAGGGCTACGTCGACCGCGAGGTATGGCGCAAGGCCGGCGCGAACGGATTCCTGTGCGCGAGCATGCCCGAGCAGTACGGCGGCGCGGGCGCCGACCGCCTGTACAGCATCATCCTGATGGAGGAGCAGGCGCGCGCGAACTCATCGTCGCTGGGCTTCGGCCTGCACTCCGAGATCGTCGCGCCTTACCTCCTGCGCTACGGCAACGAGCACATCAAGCGCAGCTACCTGCCGAAGATGGCCGCCGGCGAGTGGATCGGTGCGATCGCGATGAGCGAGCCGGGCGCAGGCTCCGATCTGCAGGCGATCAAGACCAGCGCGGTGAAGAAGGGCGGCAGGTACCTCGTCAACGGCTCCAAGACCTTCATCACCAACGGCTGGCACTGCGACCTGGTGATCGTGGTGGCCAAGACCGACCCGGCCAAGGGCGCCAAGGGCACCAGCCTGATCGTGGTCGACAACTCGATGAAGGGCTTCACCAAGGGCAAGCGGCTGAAGAAGATGGGGCTCAAAGGGCAGGACACTTCGGAGCTGTTCTTCGACAACGTCGAGGTGCCGGCCGAGAACCTGCTCGGGCAGGAGAACAACGGCTTCATCTACCTGATGCAGGAGCTGCCCTGGGAGCGGATGCAGATCGCGATCGGCGCGATCGCCAAGGCCGAGGCCGCGATCGGCTGGACCATCGACTACGTGCGCGAGAGAAAGGCCTTCGGCAAGGCGGTGGCGAGCTTCCAGAACACCCGCTTCAAGCTCGCCGAGCTCGCCACCGAGGCCCAGGTCGCGCGCGTGTTCGTCGACAAATGCATCGAGCTGCTGATGGCCGGCACGCTCGACGCCGCGACCGCCTCGATGTGCAAGTACTGGTGCTCCGACATCGAGTGCAAGATCATCGACGAGTGCCTGCAGCTGCACGGCGGCTACGGCTACATGTGGGAATTCCCCATCGCGCGCGCCTACGTCGACGCCCGCGTGCAGCGCATCTACGGCGGCACCAACGAAATCATGAAGGAAGTCATCAGCCGCTCCCTCGGGCTGGGCGAAAAATAGGGCCAGACCCCGTTTCCCGTTTCTTCAACGCAAAGGTAATCCTCATGCTCAAGAAGCGATTCCTGCTGTTTGCCGCCTGCGCGGCGTTCTCGGCCTGCGCGCTCGCGCAGGAGCCGTACGGCACGGCGAAGTTCGAGAGCTATCCCGACATCGATCAGGTCAAGCAGCTCAAGGTGGTATGGGACTTCAACTTCCAGGACCCGAAGACGGTCGGCGTGGTGCTAAACAACGTGAACGCGCTGCTCAAGGCGACCGCGGAGTTCGGCCCGCACGAGATCGACCCGATCAAGGTGGTCATCGTCTCGCACGGCCCCGAGGTGGTGCTGTGGGCGAAGAAGAACTACGGCAAGTACAAGGAGATCGTCGACCGCGCCGCGAGCTTCGCCAAGCAGGGCGTGCGCTTCGAGGTGTGCCGCAACGACGCCGCGGCGCTCGGCTTCAGGCCCGAGGACCTGGACGGCTTCGTCACGGTGATCCCCGCCGGCCCCTACGCGCTGACCTACTGGCAGAACAAGGGCTACGCCACCATCGCGATCGGCGCCACCGTGCCGACGTCCCCGTTCACCCCGTACAACAAGGACGACCTGGGCAGGAAGAAATAGAAAA
>DATIZK010000066.1:0-7417 GCA_035517095.1 Burkholderiales bacterium | reverse complement strand
CGTCGAAGGTGATGCGCTGCGCATCGCCCCCGCTTGCCGGCATGCGGTAGATCTGGGGGCTGCCGCCGCGGTCCGAGGTGAAGTAGATGAACTGGCCGTCCGGGGAAAAGAACGGCTCGGTGTCGATCGCACCGCTGTAGGTCAGTCGCCGCACGCCGCTGCCGTCGGGATTGATGAGGTAAAGCTGCGAGCCGTCGTCGCGCGAGAGCGAAACCGCGAGCTTGGTGCCGTCCGGCGACCAAGCCGGGGCGGAGTTCGAGCCCTTGAAATTCGCCACCACGTGGCGTTTTCCGTCCAGCAGCGAGTGCACGTAGACCACCGGCTTCTTGTTCTCGAACGACACGTAGGCCAGGCTCTTGCCGTCCGGCGACCAGGCAGGCGAGATGATCGGCTCGAGCGAGGCGAGCGCGGTTTCTTCGTCCGCGCCGTCGGCGTCGGCGATCTGCAGCTCGTAACGGTTGCCGCGCTTCACCACGTACGCGATTCGGGTCGAGAACACGCCCTTCACGCCGGTCAGCTTCTCGTACACGTAATCCGAGATCCGGTGCGCAGTCGCGCGCGCCTGGTCCTTGGCGAGCGTATAGGCGACTCCGCCGAGCGGCGTCTGCTTCACCACGTCGAACAGTCTGAAGCGCACCTCGTAGCGGCCGTCGGGACGCTCTGCCACCGAGCCGAGCACCAGCGCGTCCGCCAGCCGCGAGCGCCATTCCGCGTAGTCGACATTCGACGCCTCGGTCGGCTGCGGCATCAGCGGCGGCACCTCGAGCCCGCGGAACAGCCCGCTTCGCTCCAGGTCGGCCCGAACGATCGAAGTAATGCCCGGAGGCAACGCGGCCTCGCCCGGAAACGGCACGATGGCGATCGGGATTTGGTTCGCGCCCGCGCCGGTGATCTCGATCGAGAGCTGCGCCCGCGCGGGCAGCGCGACGAGCAGCAGCAGCGACGAGAGCAGTGCGAGGGCACGGGAGATCCAGCGGGCGGAAAGGCTCTGCATGGCTCCTCTTCTTAGCTCGGAGAAGCGTGATTATAGCGAACGATTGACGCGGATCCCCGTCGCCGAGCGGCGACAGCCGGATGTCATTGTTGGTCGAACGGACGGTAGGTCACCTCGATGCGGCGGTCGAAGACTCCGGCCTCATCGGGCTTCGGCAGCGGCGAGGATTTCAGAATCGCGCGCACGATGGCATCGTCGAGCGCCCTATTGTTGCTCGATTTCTTGATGTCCACGCGAAGGACCTCCGCGGTGGGAAGCAGCACGATCTGGAACACTGCTTCCGGATTGCCCTGAATGCCCGGCGGCAGCACGATGTTGCTGCGGATCTTGGCCCGGATCTTGTCCGCCCACGCCGCGAGCGCCTTGCTGCGCGCGGCGGCCGCGTCGCTCGCAAGCAGAGCGCTCAGTTCGGCCTCCTGGCGCTGCGTGTTGATCTGCTGCTGCTCTTGCGCCAGCTGCTCCTGCATCTGCTTGCGATATGCCGCGTCGTTGGGCTTGGGCCTCGGCTTGGGCTTGGGTTTGGGCTCGGGCTTCGGCGGCGGGGGCTTGGGTTTGGGCTCGGGCTTCGGCTTGGGCGGGGCCTTGATCGCGATATCGGGCTTCTCGATGCGCGGCTCGGCCTTCGGCGGCGGGGGCGGCGGCTCGACTTTCGGAACCGGCTTGAGCTTCGGCGGCGGCGCGGGCTCGACCTTCGGCGCCGGCGCAGGCTCTGCCGGCCAGAGCTCGACCACCATCGCGGCCGGAGGGTGACTCTCCCAGCGGATGCCGACAAACAGGATTGCGAACAGAACGAGGTGAACCGCCAGCGCAAGCGCGGCCGAGGGCCCCAGCGCCGGCTGCCGGCGCTCTTCGAAACCGTCGAAGGGCGGCGCGGCGCTCATTGCGCCGGCTTGACCAGCAGCCCGACCCTCCGAATCTGCTCGCGCTGCAATTCGTCCATGACGTTTAGAACGGCCTCGTAGCGCACGTTCTTGTCGGCGGCGATGATCACCGGCGTATCCGGATGCGCCGCCTGCTGCGCGCGCACCAGCTGCGCCAGCTCGCCGCGCGCAACGCGCCGCTCTTCGCCGCGCCCGCCCTTGGCGCCGGGCATGCGAACGATCAGGCTGCGATCCTGCTTGATCACCACCTCGAGCGGCGCGGCCGGCGCGATCGCCGTTTTCGACACCGAGGGCAGGTCGACCACGCCCGGTGTCACCAGAGGCGCCGTCACCATGAAGATGATCAGCAGCACCAGCATCACGTCGATGTACGGCACGACGTTGATCTCGTGCATCGGCCCGCGCTTGCGATGCAGGGCGGGCATGCGCTATCTCGTGGCCTGGCGATGGAGGATGTTCGAGAACTCCTCCATGAAGCTCTCGAACCGGATCGCCAGCCTATCGATGTCGTGCGAGTAGCGGTTGTAGGCCACCACGGCGGGAATCGCGGCGAACAGCCCGATCGCGGTCGCGATCAGCGCTTCCGCGATGCCCGGCGCCACCTGCGCCAGCGTCGCCTGCTGCACGTTGGCGAGGTTGCGGAAGGCATGCATGATCCCCCACACCGTGCCGAACAGCCCCACGTAGGGGCTGACGGAACCGGTGGAGGCGAGGAACGCGAGCCGCCGCTCGAGGTGATCCATCTCGCGCTGGAAGGTGGCGTGCATCGCGCGGCGCGCACCGTTTACCATGGCCGAGGCGTCGACCGCGCGCTGCCCCCTGATCTTGGTGAATTCGCGGAATCCCGACTCGAAGATCCGCTCCAGGCTGCCGATCGAATGCCGGTTGTTTACCGCGCCCTGGTATAGCGCGTTCAGGTCGTTGCCGCTCCAGAACTCGCGCTCGAACTGCTCGGTCTGGGCGCGCGCGCGGCGAATCACGAACCACTTCTGGAAGATGAACATCCAGGACATGAACGACACCGCGAGCAGCAGCACCAGCACCACCTTCACCACTAGACTTGCGTGGACGACGAGCGTCCAGAAATCGAGATCCTGCGTGACGGTCATGTACGTTCCAGCGCCTTTTTCAGTTCTTCGGGCATGCGCGCCGGCCTCATCCGGACACGGTCGACCACGGCGAGGGTCACGTCTGCTTCGACCAGCAGTGCTTGCCCGCGTTCAACGCGCTGCCGGAATACGACGCTCGCGCGGCCCATTTTAACCACTTCGGCGCTCACCGAAACGAGATCGTTGAGGCCCGCGGGCAGGTGAAAGTGCACCGAAAGCTCGTGCACCATGAACATCAGGCGACGTTCGTCGCTCAGGCGCGACAGGTCGACCCCGGCCGCGTTCAGCAGCTCGGTGCGGGCGCGCTCCATGAAGGCCAGGTACTGCGCGTGGAACACCACGCCCCCGGCGTCGGTGTCCTGGTAGTAGACCCGCACCTCGATCGCGAACGGCCGTCCCTTCACAGCAGGTCGTTCATGCCGGCAGGCGCGACGATGCCGAAGTGGCGGTAGGCCAGCAGGGTCGCGACGCGCCCGCGGGAGGTGCGCTGCAGGTACCCCTGCTGGATCAGATAGGGCTCGAGTACGTCCTCGATCGTGTCGCGCTCCTCGCCGATCGCCGCGGCGAGGTTTTCCACCCCGACCGGGCCGCCGGAGAACTTCTCGATCACCGCGAGCAGCAGCCGGCGATCCATCAGGTCCAGGCCCAGCACGTCGACATCGAGCATGCCGAGCGCGTCGTTCGCGACCGCCTTGGAGACCGTTCCATCGGCCTTGACCTGGGCGAAGTCGCGCACGCGGCGCAGAAGCCGGTTCGCGATGCGCGGCGTGCCGCGCGAGCGGCGCGCGATCTCGAGCGCGCCTTCGTCCGCCAGCTTGACCTCGAGCAGGCGGGCCGAACGATGCACGATGGTAGAGAGCTCGGCCTCGTTGTAGAACTCGAGCCGCGCCACGATGCCGAAGCGGTCGCGCAGCGGGTTGGTCAGCATGCCGGCACGCGTGGTTGCGCCCACCAGCGTGAACGGCGGCAGGTCGAGCTTGATCGAGCGCGCCGCCGGTCCCTCGCCGATCATGATGTCGATCTGGTAGTCCTCGAGCGCGGGATAGAGGATCTCCTCGACCACCGGCGAGAGGCGGTGGATCTCGTCGATGAACAGCACGTCGCGCGGCTCGAGGTTGGTGAGTATCGCCGCCAGGTCGCCCGGGCGCTCGAGCACCGGGCCGGAGGTCTGGCGCAAGTTGACGCCCATCTCGCGCGCGATGATGTGCGCCAGAGTCGTCTTGCCCAGCCCCGGCGGGCCGAACAGCAGCACGTGATCGAGCGCCTCGCTGCGCGCCCTGGCCGCCTCGATGAAAATCTCGAACTGGCCGCGCACCTTCTGCTGGCCGACGTAGTCCGCCAGCGACGTCGGGCGCAGCGAGCGCTCGATCTGCTCCTCCTGCGTCGAGGCGGGCTTGGCCGAGATCAGGCGGTCGGTTTCTACGCTCACGTCAGGATTTTGCCAGAGCCTTCAGCGCCGCGCGGATGCCGTCTGCGACCGCGACCCCGGAAGGCAGCCCCTTGATCGCGGCGAGCGCCTCCTTCTCGCTGTAGCCGAGCGCGACCAGCGCGTTCAGGATGTCGGCGCCGGCCCCGGCCGGCGCTCCTGCCGCGCCCGGCGGCGGCTCGGCGAGCTTGCCCTTGAGCTCGAGCAGCAGCCGCTCGGCGGTCTTCTTTCCGATCCCGGGCACCTTGGTCAGCCGCGCGCCGTCCTGCACCGCCACCGCCTGCGCCAGGTCGGCGACCGAAAGGCCGGATAGCAGCGCGAGCGCGGTACGCGCGCCCACGCCCGAGATCCTGATCAGGCGCCGGAAGGCGGCGCGCTCCTCCACGCTGCCGAAGCCGTACAGCACGTGTGCGTCCTCGCGCACCGCGAGATGCGTATGCAGCGTCACCGTTTCGCCGGTCGCCGGCAGGTTGAAGAAGGTGCTCATCGGCACGTCGACCTCGTAGCCCACGCCCGCGACGTCGACCACCACCTGGGGCGGGTGCTTGGCGACGAGCCGCCCGACGAGCCTGCCGATCATACGATTCGTCCCGCCTTGCGGCGCGTGCCGCGCAGCCCGAGCGCGCCGAGCCCGGCGCCGTGGGCGTGACAGATCGCGCACGCGAGCGCGTCCGCCGCGTCGGGGCTGGGATCGCCGGGCAGATCGAGCAGCCGCCTGACCATGTGCTGCACCTGCTCTTTGCTCGCGTGGCCGTTGCCGACCACGGCTTGTTTGACCTGCAGCGCAGTGTACTCGGCCACCGCCAGCCCGGCGAGCACCGCGGCGCAGATCGCCGTGCCGCGCGCCTGGCCGAGCGCCAGCGTCGATTGGGGATTGACGTTGACGAACACCTTTTCGACCGCGGCCACCTGCGGCGTGCTGGCGGCGATCACCTGCGCCAGGCCATCCAAAATGACTCTTAGCCGCTGGGCGAGCTCTCCCGGGGGAGTCTTCACGCAGCCGCTGGTGACGTAGGCGAGCTTCGCGCCGCGCTTGTCGATGACGCCGAATCCCGTGACCTGGAGCCCGGGATCGATGCCGAGAATGCGCACGCTCGCGCTCAGGCGTCTTCCAGCACGGCGGTAGTGTAGACGTTCTGCACGTCGTCCAGCCCCTCGAGCGCCTCGAGCAGCCTGCGCATGCGCCCCGCTTCGTCCGCCGCGAGCGTCGTCTCGGCCGTCGCCTTCATGGTGATCTCGGCCAGCTCGGGCTTGAGCCCCGCCTTGTCCAATCCCGCCTTCACGGCCGCGAACTCACCCGGCGCGCACAGCACCTCGACCGAGCCGTCGTCGTTGCTCAGCACGTCGTCCGCGCCCGCGTCGAGCGCGGCCTCCATCACCTTGTCCTCGCTCGTGCCCGGCGCGAGCACGAACTGCCCGCAATGGCGGAACATGTACGCCACCGAGCCGTCGGAGCCGAGGTTGCCGCCGTTCTTGGTGAACGCGTGCCGCACGTCGGCGACCGTGCGCGTGCGGTTGTCGGTCATGCAATCGACCATGACGGCCGCTCCGCCCGGCCCGTAACCCTCGTAGCGGATCTCCTCGTAGGCTGCGCCGTCGAGCTCGCCGGTGCCGCGCTGGATTGCGCGCTTGATGTTGTCGCCCGGCATGTTGTTCTCGCGCGCCGTGTCGACCGCGAGCCGCAGGCGCGGATTGCTCCCCGGGTCGCCGCCGCCCAGACGCGCTGCTACGGTGATCTCCTTGATCAGGCGGGTGAAGATCTTGCCCCGCTTGGCGTCCTGGCGCCCTTTGCGGTGCTGGATGTTCGCCCACTTGCTGTGACCTGCCATACGCTACTATTTGCGCCGGAAAAGAATAATTCATTCTACCGCCATGCCGCCGCGCCCGCGCGCCGCAGGCTACCGCGCCTGGGGCATCGCCTTCGCCTTCGCCGGCGTGATCGCGTTCTCGTTCCGGCCGATCCTGATCAAGCTCGCCTACGCCGCATATCCGGTCGCACCGGTGACGCTGCTCTTCCTGCGCATGGCGATCGCGCTGCCGTTTTTCACCGCCATCGGCTGGTGGCTGCGCGCGCGCGCGCCCAAGCTCGCGCCGCGCGACTGGGCCGGAATCGCCGGCCTGGGATTCATCGGCTACTACATGGCGAGCTTCCTCGATTTTCTCGGCCTGCAGTGGGTCGGCGCGGGCCTCGGGCGGCTGATCCTCTTTATCTATCCCACGCTGGTGCTGCTGCTGTCGCTCGCGTTCCTCAAGAAACGCCCGAGCAGGCGCCAGCTTGCGGCCCTGGCGCTGAGTTACGTCGGCATCGCGCTCGTGGTGTCGAACCGCTTCGGCGGGCACGCCCAAGGCGGACCGTTCCTCCTGGGCGTGAGCCTGGTGTTCGGCTCGAGCCTTTGCTACGCGATCTACCTGGTCGCGGGCAGCCAGATGGTGCAGCGGGTCGGCTCGATGCGCTTCACCTCGTACAGCATGATCTTCGCCACGCTGCCCGCGGTGGCGCAGTTCTTCGTGCTCGAGCCGCTGTCGGCGCTCGATCTGCCTTCGGCGGTGTGGTGGTACGCGATCGTGATGGCCGTCTTCAGCACCGTGCTGCCGGTGTTCCTGGTCGCCGAGGCGCTCAGGCGCATCGGCGCCAACCACTTCGCCCTGATCGGCGCCGTCGGGCCGGTCACGACCGCGATCGCAGGCGCAGTCGGGCTGGAAGAGCAGCTCAACTGGCTGCAGGCCGCCGGCGGCACGCTGGTAATCTTCGGGGTTCTGCTCGTTTCGATGAAGAGGAGCTAGGCATGAACCTGGGAATAGACGGCAAGACCGCGCTGGTGTGCGCGGCCTCCAAGGGGCTGGGCAAGGGCTGCGCGATGTCGCTCGCGCGCGAGGGCGTGAACCTGGTGATCACCGCGCGCGGCAGGGAGACGCTCGAGGCGACGGCCGAGGAGATCCGCAAGGCAACCGGACAGAAGGTGAGCGTGGTCGCGGGCGACATCACCACCCCGGAAGGGCGCGCGCA
>DATIZK010000065.1:0-26651 GCA_035517095.1 Burkholderiales bacterium | reverse complement strand
GGTCCGGATGCGGCTCCTCGAAGGCCAGCCGCAGCGCCGTGGGGCCGTCCGGGGCGAGCTTGACCCGATGCTCGCGCCCGAGCGTCGCCCCGATCAGCCCGAGGATGTCCTCGGAGTCGTCTACCGCGAGTACCGTGGCTTTCGGCCGTTGCATCCCCCGCACCCCGGCTGGCCAACCTCGCGCAGTATTGCACGATGCCCCTTATCCGGTGAACTGCCTCCTGCTAGCGCTTGCGCAGGTCGTGCCGCACGGCGTACACCGCCGCCTCGACGCGGGAGGAAAGGTTGAGCTTGGTGAGCAGGTTGCGCACGTGCAGCTTGACCGTGTCGACGCTGATCGCGAGCTCCTTGGCGATCGCCTTGTTGCTCTTGCCCTGCGTCAGGCACTCGAGGATCTCGCGCTCGCGCGGAGTGAGCTGGGCCATGAGCGAGCCGGTGGCGTCCGGCTTGCCGTCGAGCAGCCGCACCAGCTTGGCGGTCATCGCCGGCGCGACCACCACTTCGCCGCGCGCGGCGCGCGCGATGGCCTCGATCACCTCGTCCGGCTCCATGCTCTTGAGCAGGTAGCCGCGCGCGCCCGCGCGCAGCGCGGCCGCCATGTCGTCCTCGGCCTCGCTCATCGTGAGCGCGACCACCGGGATCGCGAGGCCTTCCTCGCGCAGGCGCCGGATCGACTCGACTCCGTCCTGGCCCGGGAGGTTGAGGTCCATGATGAGCACATCCGGCTGTCCGGCGAGCAGCGGGCGCGCGTCCGCGAGCGAGGCGGCGACGCCGAGCACGCGGATCCTGCCGTCGTGCTCGAACAGCTCCGCCAGCCCCTTGCGGAACAGCGGGTGGTCGTCGACCAGGACGGCCTTGACCTGTTCCACTCTAACTGCCGCGCGCCGGGAACGTCAGGCAAAGGCGCGCGCCGCCGCCGGGCGGCGACTCGATCCGCAGCTCGCCGCCGAGGCGCTTGGCGCGCTCGCGCATGATCGCCAGCCCGAAGTGCTCGTAGCGGTCGCCCGCGCCGGAGGCGAAGCCGGCGCCGTCGTCCTCGACGCACACGCGGCAGCTGCCGCCGGCGAGCTCGAGCGAGACGCGCACGGCCTTCGCCCGCGCGTGCTTGTGCACGTTCGCCAGCGCCTCCTGCACGATGTGGAACACGTGCATCTCCTCCTCGGCCGAGAGATCCGGCTCCGGCGCGCCGGCGTCGAAGCTCACGCTCGCGTCGCTGCGCGCGGCGAAGGCGTCCACCGCGGCGCGCAGGGCCACGCCCAGCCCGCGCGGGTCCATCGGCTGGCGGAAGCGCCCGATCAGCTCGCGCAGCTCGCCGTAGGCCGCCTCGATCGCGTCCTCCATCTCGGCCAGGTAGCGCTCGGCGCGCGCCGGGTCGCCGTTCTTCTGCGCCTCGCGCAGCGCGGCGGCGCGCATGCGGGTGTAGGCGAGCGTCTGCGCCACCGAGTCGTGCACCTCGTTGGCGAGCAGCTGGCGCTCGTTCACCAGGGTGACGCGCGCGTTCTCGCGCGACAGGTGCGCGTTCTCGAGCGCCACCCCGAGGTGCTCGCTGATCGCGCCGAACAGCAGGCGAACGTCGTCCGACAGCGTGCGCCCCCGGGCGAGGAAGAGGTTGTACACGCCGAGCACCGCGCCCCCGCGCTGCAGCGGCACCGCGATCACCTCGCCGCAGCCGGGGACGAAGGCGCCGGGATTCATGCCGTGGCACACGCGCGGCTCGCCCGACCAGGTCGCCTGCAGGCCGTCGATCGATTCGCCGCATACCCCGCAGTCGCGCGGCACCAGGCGCTCGCGCTCGACCATCTCGGGCGGCAGGCCGACCGAGCTGACCAGCCTCAGCTGCCGGCGGTCCGGGGTGAGCAGGCGCACGGTGCCGGCGAGCGCGCCGGCGACGCGCACCATGGTGGAGAGATAGCGCGCGACGAGCTCGTCCAGCGTCGCCTCGGTGGACAGGCTGGAGGCGATCTCCGACAGCACGAGCAGCGCCGGAACCTTGTAGCGGCCTTCCTCCGGCGCTTCGCTGGCTGGCATGCCCCTCCTTCCCGGGGGACCGGAGCCGGTCCCTTCAGTCGACGATATGGTAGACCGGGCCCTTCTCCAGCGTCCAATCGCCGCTTCGGAACGCCTACGGCTTCTTCGGCGTCTTGTATTCGGCTTGCTTCTGGAACGGCTCCCAGACGGTCTCGAAGCCGACAAACCCCTTTTCGGTCGCTGGCTTCTGGCGCGTTGTCACGAACCGCGCATGGCCGTCAGGAACCTTGGTGGGGGCGGGTTTCTTCTCCTCGCTCATGGGTCACCTCTGTGTCGTGCAGTCAGGATTGTATAGGTCTCATCAGTGACGGGTCGATATCCGCGCCCGCGACGATCGCCTGGCCCGTCTTTGTCTCTTCAGCCGTAGCGTCGCGCACGGTCAGTATCTCGAGCGTAAAGACGACCTCTCTGCCGCAAAGCGGGTTGTTGCCGTCGACCGTCAGCGTGCTGTCGTCGATCCGCGTCACGAGAAAGCTGCGGGTCTGCCCCTTGTCGTTCTCCATGAGGATGGAGGTGCCGACTTGCCGATACTCCTCGGGAACGTTCTCGATGTGATCGGTAAAGACCAGCGACTCGTCTCTGGGGCCGAAGATCTGATTGCCGTCGATCGGCACCTCGATGACGTCGCCCGCGGACCTGCCCTCGAGCGCCTTGTGGACCGAAGGCGCCAGGATCTCATTGTGGCCGTGAACATAGCCCAGCGGGAATTCGACCCTGGTGAGAACATGCCCCGACTTCCTGTCGGTCACCTTGTAGGTCAGCTCGACGAACTTGCCGTCGCGGATGCGTTCAGAAGATGGATGCACCGAAAATCCTGATTTTGCCGTTCTCATAGCCGAGGACGAGCCTGCCCAGCCATTCGCCCGCCTTCTTGGTGCTGCGCTGCCGGTAGAGAACCGTCACGTGCTCGCCGCGGCGGATGATGCCCAGATAGTCGGCGTCCTCGGCCAGATTTCTGGCCAGCTCGCTGTTGGCGAACTGGTGGCCCGCCACCATCTGATTCATCGCAAGCGCCAGGGCGCTGGAAAAATTCCTGGCGAATTCTCCGTACTTGCCCTCGTTGGAATTCTGCACGAGGTCGCGCCACAGGGGATCGGCGATGGCCTTTATCTCCTCGTCGCTCTTTTCGACAATGTTCACGCGCGCTTTCGCCGCGGCAGCGCTACTCGTTTTCCCCGACGAGGTGGTAACAGGGCGCCTTCTCCATGGTGTATTCGCCGGTTTTCGGGTCACGACGCGAAACGGTCAGCACGTGCCAGTTTTCGTCGTCCACCTTCATGGCGTCGCCCCGGTAGTAGTAACCCGGCCAGCGGGTTTCCTTGCGGAACAGGGTGTGCTGCGTGACGCACTCTGCGGCGCGATGCCGGTGCTTCAATTCCCACGCGCGCAGCAACTCGTGAATATCCGCTGCGGCGAGGCTCTCGAGGTCTTCCTCCATGATCTTGAGCTTCTTGAGACCGATATTCAGGAGCTTCTCGTTGGTCATGTAGTTGACGGTCATTCCGCCGCAATACTCGTCCATCAGCTTCTGCAGGCGGTCCAGGCCCTGCTCGGGATTGATGTAGTGCGGGTTGACGCTGCCCGCCACGATCGCGTTGCGGTAGGTCTTGTAATGCTCCAGCGGCTTGTAGATTTCCTTTTGGCGCCGCTTGATCTGCTCGTCGGACACGACGATGCCTTCGGCCTTGCCGTCGTCGATGTACTTGCAGGCGGCCTTCGCGGCGAGACGGCCTTCGGTGAACGAGCCGGACGAGAAGGCGTGCGGCGTGCCGCCGACCGCGTCACCGGCGCCGAACAGGCCTTCGACCGTCGTCATGCGGTTGTAGCCCCAGAAATACTCCGGAGGGGAAAGGTCCTCGGGACCCGAGCACCAGGCGCCGGAGCAGGTCGCGTGGGAGCCCATCACGTAGGGCTCGGAGGTGGTCAGCTCGGGATTCTCGTTCTTGGGATCCACGTCGGTGGCTGCCCACAGAACCGCCTGGCCGACGGTCATGCCGAGGAAGTTCTCCCAGCCGACCTCCTCCAGGTGAGGATCCTGGAAGGCGCGCATGGTCACCATGTGGATGGGGCCGCGGCCGGCGTTGACCTCGCTGATCAAGGCGTGGTTGCGCAGGCAGGTCGGGATCGGCCGGTGGGTCAGGTGAAAGGAATCCGGATCGAGATATTCCTTGCCGACCATCTTCTGCAGCTCGGGCCACCATTTGGACTCGAACTCTTCGCCCAGGCAGTTCTGCGTATAGGTCTTCAGGTGCAGGAAGTAGGCGCCGACCGGACCGTAGCCGTCCTTGAAGCGCGCCAGCACGATGCGGTTTTCCATCTGCGTCATCTTGGCGCCGGCGTCGATCATGAGCCCGTAGGCGGACGCCGACGACCAGGGCGCATACCAGGTGCGGCCGGAGCCTTCGCCCACCGAGCGCGGCTTGAAGATGTTGGAGGCGCCGCCGGCGCCGCAGATCACCGTTTTGGCCTTGAAGACGTGGTAGTTGCCGGTGCGCACGTTGAAGCCCACGGCGCCGGCGACCCGGTTCTCCCTGCTTTCGTCCATCAGCAGGTGGGTGACGCAGATGCGGTTGAAGACCTTGTCCGCCGATTTCTTGGCGGCTTCGGCGACGATGGGCTTGTAGGACTCGCCGTGAATCATGATCTGCCATCGCCCTTCACGCAGATAGCGCCCGGTTTTCGGGTCCTTCATGATGGGCAGGCCCCACTCCTCGAACTGATGCACCGTGGAGTCGACGTGGCGGGCCATGTCGAACAGCAGGTCTTCCCGCACCAGCCCCATCAGGTCGATGCGCGCGTAGCGGACATGGTCCTCCGGCTTGTTTTCGCCCCAACGGGTGCCCATGTAGCAGTTGATCGCGTACAGACCCATGGCCACCGCACCGGAGCGATCCATGTTGGCCTTCTCGGCAATGACGATCTTCTTGTCCTGACCCCAGAATCTCGCCTCCCAGGCGGCACCCGTGCCGCCAAGGCCCGCGCCGGCGACCAGAATGTCGATCCCGTCTTCGATGATGGTTTCGTAGGCCATATCAGTAATACACACCCTTCTTCATTTTGAGACCGGCGGCCTTGAGCGTATGCAAGCCGCCGTCGTCCATGCGGATCCATTTCGGCTCGTTGTACAGCAGCTGGCCGTCGCGCATTTCCTTGCTGGGTCCGGGGACGTTCCTGAGCTGCGGGATCGCCGTTCCCCAGGGCTTGGTGGTGATGGGCGACAGGAAGTTCTTTTCCGTGCCGTTGCGGAACTTGATCCTCCAGGCGATCGTGCCTTTCTGTTCGTCGCGGTGGACGCGAACGCTATGGCCCAGCGGGGCGAAGTCGGCATATCCGCGCACATCGATCGCGTGCTGCGGGCAAGCCTTGACGCAGGAGTAGCACTCCCAGCACATGTTCGGCTCGATGTTGTAGGCACGGCGATAGGTCTTATCGATGTGCATGATGTCCGAGGGACAGATGTCGACGCAGTGTCCGCATCCGTCGCACCTCGTCATGTAGACGAAGGTAGGCATACTGTTTCCTAGTAGTGGCGGGGTGCTTCGCGCTTGATGCCAAGCCCCATGTCCGTCGGCGCGTCGCGCAACAGCTCCATGGAGTGTCTTTGCCGTTGCTCGGGGTCGTCACGGGTCTGCGTCGGCAGGTTCTCGGCCGCGCCGCTCGCGTGGGTGACTCTTTTCTCGAACGCGGCCGCGGGCTTGAAGAACATGTGCGCGAACTTGGACCACGGCACGCCCGCGAACAGCACCGTCGTGGCGAGGATGTACAGACCGAACAGGATGCCGACCCCGCCGCCCGCGGCGGCCCAGATCAGGCCGAGCGTGGCGCTGGCGAGCATCGACAGGATGAACAGGTCCGCCTTCACCACGCGGAACGGGGAATTGCCCTCGGCGGCGACGTCGACGCGGATGAAGAACCAGAACCAGTAGCCGCCGACGCACACCATCAGGCCGCCGAGCCACCACAGCGTCGACCAGATCGCGCTCGCCTGCGCGTCGAACACCATCACGGCGGTGGACAGGCAGTAGAGCACGAAGCCGTACATGCCGAGCACGTGCGCGATGCGCCGGCGCGGGTTGCAGAACTCGCCGGAGGTGAGCACGTCGACCACCGCGGTCTGCACGGCGATCGAGACCAGCTCGCCGCCGCCGACGGGCCTGGCGTCCTTCTTCTGCTTCGAGCTGCGCCAGTTCGCGAAGAAGTACCTGGCGCTTCCCTTGTGCACGACCTCGAACAGCGTGCCCGCCACCACGAGAACGATCATGACGACGACGTACCACTGCATGACCGCGGGCGAAATCGACGCCGACAGGGCGGCGAACGGATTGCTGGTGAACATCTGTGCTCCTCCCGGTTGGAGAGAGATTCTAAGCGCCGCCCGCAGGCGCTCTTCTCAGAGTTCGCTATACGGCTATAGAGCCGCCATATGCTCGCGCCCGAGCTCGCGCAGTTCGAAACGCATCGTCGCAAGATCGCCCAGCGCCCAGGTCGCGGGCGCGGCGAGGCCGGCCACCGTTCCGGGATTGACCAGCCAGGTTTGGCCGCCTTTCACGTTCGGGATCCTGCGCGCCTCGGCCTTGTGCGAGTGTCCGCAGCACACCAGGTCCCAGTCACCGGTGCAGGCCATGGCGTAACCGTAATCGTCGTAGTGCACGATGAATATCCTGCGGCCGGCGAGCTCGATGCGCGCGTCGGCGCCATGGTAGCGCAGCTGCCCGTCGCTTTTGGCCATCTGGAAGTGCAGCGCCTGCGTATCCCCGACGTTGTTGCCGTGGATCAAATGTATCGGCAGCCCATGCGCGAGCGCCGGCTTGACCGTCTGCGCCCCGATCAGGTCGCCGCAATGGATCATCGCCTGCGCGCCGGCGGCCTTCGCCTCGCGCACGGCCTGCGCCAGCGCGTCGGCGCGGTCGTGGCTGTCCGAAACGATGCCCACCTTCATGCCGCGGCCCTCACTTGCCGCGCGCCGGGGAGCTGGCGTAGAGCTGCATCTCGCTGCGCTCGGCCCAGCTTTTTTCGTCCAGCACGCCCGCGGGCAGGGCGAAGCGCTCGGCGCTCGGCACTGCGGCCTGCTCGACGATGCGCTCGACGTCGTCGTAGGCGATCTTGCGCAGCAGGCCGTCGCCGCTGGTGGAGCGCGCGAGCATGAACTTGTCGTATACGCGGTAGACGTACACGTTGGCCGGGCGCGGCGTGCGCCTGGCGTCGTATACGGTGAGCACGTAGCGGGTGTCGGGCTTGAAGCTGCTCTTGTCCATCATCGGTCCTCGCTCGGCCGGCGCGCATGATAACCCATAAGGAGGGTGTGGCCACCGCTCTTATGGGCGAATCAGATTATCTCGTTGGCAGCCCCGCCGGCGCGTGCGGACAATGGGGCCTTCTCCGCCGACGGACGGCTCCAATTGAGCGCCACTGTGCCCGCCGAGGTCAAGACCACGACCTGCTACATGTGCGCCTGCCGCTGCGGCATCCGGGTACACCTGCGCGATGGCGAAGTGCGCTACATCGAGGGCAACCCCGAGCACCCGATCAACCGCGGGGTGATCTGCGCCAAGGGCTCGAGCGGGATCATGAAGCAGATCTCGCCCGCGCGCCTGACCCGCCCGCTGAAGAGGAAGGCGGGCAGCGAGAGGGGAGCTGGCGAGTTCGAGCCGATCTCCTGGGAAGAAGCATTTTCCCTGTTGGAAAATAGATTGAAAAAGATCAGGTCGAGTGATCCGAAGCAATTCGCGCTCTTTACCGGGCGCGACCAGATGCAGGCGCTCACCGGTTTGTTCGCGCGCCAGTTCGGCACCCCGAACTACGCCGCGCACGGCGGCTTCTGCTCGGTCAACATGGCCGCCGGCATGATCTACACCATCGGCGGCTCGTTCTGGGAGTTCGGCGGCCCGGACCTCGAGCGCGCCAAGCTGTTCGTGATGATCGGCACCGCCGAAGACCACCATTCCAACCCGCTCAAGATCGCGCTCTCCGAGTTCAAGCGGCGCGGCGGGCGGTTCGTTTCGGTCAACCCGGTGCGTACCGGCTACTCGGCGATCGCCGACGAGTGGGTGCCGATCCGGCCCGGCAGCGACGGCGCGCTGCTGCTCGCGCTGGTGAACGAGCTGATCGCTCAAGGGCTGTACGACCGCGAGTTCGTCGCGCGCTACACCAACGGCGGGCAGCTCGTGGTGTCGGACCCGGCTGCGGCGCACTTCGGACTGCTCGCGACCGACGAGGACGCCGACCCGATCAATCCGCTCTACCCGCAGAACCAGCTGTGGTGGGACCGGCACTCGAACGGGCCATGCCTGACGCACACGCCGGACACCGATCCCTACCTGTTCGGCGAGTTCACCTTGCCCGAGGGCACGCACGTGCGCCCCGCGTTCCAGCTGCTCGCCGAGCGCGTGGCCGAGTACACGCCGGAATGGGCCGAGCGCATCACCGGCATTCCGGCCGCGACCATCCGCCGCCTGGCGCACGAGATGGGCGTCACCGCGCGCGACGACAAGATCGAGCTGCCGATCGCCTGGACCGACTGCTGGGGCAAGGAGCACCGGAGCGTGACCGGCAACCCGGTGGCGTTCCACGCCATGCGCGGCCTGGCGGCGCATTCGAACGGCTTTCACACCGTGCGCACGCTCGCGATCCTGATGAGCCTGCTCGGCACCATCGACCGCCCTGGGGGGTTCCGCCACAAGGCGCCGTTCCCGCGCGCGATCCCGCCCTCGGCCAAGACGCCGACCGGGCCCGAGGGCGTGCAGCCCGGGAAGCCGCTCGCCGGGCTCGCGCTCGGCTGGCCGGGGTCGCCCGAGGACCTGTTCGTCGACGACGACGGCGAGCCGGTGCGCATCGACAAGGGCTTCTCCTGGGAGTACCCGCTGTCGGTGCACGGGCTGATGCACAACGTGATCACCAACGCCTGGCGCGGCGACCCCTACCCGATCGACACGCTGCTCATCTTCATGGCCAACATGGCCTGGAACTCGACCATGAACACGGTCGAGGTGAGGAAGATGCTGAACGACCGCGGCGCGGACGGCGAGTACCGTATCCCGTTCATCGCGGTGTGCGACGCGTTCCAGTCGGAGATGACCGCGTTCGCCGACCTGGTGCTGCCCGACACCACTTACCTCGAGCGGCACGACGTGATGTCGATGCTCGACCGCCCGATCTCCGAGTTCGAAGGCCCGGTCGATTCGGTGCGCGTGCCGGTCGTGCCGCCGCTGGGCGAGTGCAAGCCCTTCCAGGAAGTCCTGATCGAGCTTGGCAGCAGGCTGAAATTGCCGGCGTTCACGGACGCAGACGGGAAAAGGAAATACGGGAATTATCCCGATTTCATCGTGCGCCACGAGACGGAGCCAGGCTCGGGGATCGGGTTTCTGGCCGGCTGGCGCGGCAAGGACGGCGAGAAGTCGATGCTCGGCGAGCCGAACCCGAAGCAATGGGAGATGTACGCGCAGAACAACTGCGTGTTCCATTACCGCCTGCCGCACTCCTACCAATACATGCGCAACTGGAACCGCGGCTACATGGAGTGGGCGCAGCGCATGCGCATCCGGCGCTGGGGCGACCCGGTGATCATCCACCTCTACTCCGAGGTGCTGCAGCGCTTCCGGCTCGCGGCCGAGGGCAAATGGCCCGGGCGCCAGCCGCCCGAGCGCCTGCGCGCGCGGGTGCAGAAGCATTTCGATCCGCTGCCGTTCTACTGCGCGCCGCTCGAGGCGCAGGTCACCGACCTCGAGCAGTACCCGCTCGCCGCGATCACCCAGCGGCCGATGGCGATGTACCACTCCTGGGATTCGCAGAACGCGTGGCTGCGGCAGATCCACGGACATAATTACTTGTTCGTCAACCCGCGCACCGCGCGCGCGGCGGGGATCGCCGACGGCGCCTGGATGTGGGTCGAGTCGCGCTGGGGCAGGGTGCGCTGCCTGTGCCGCGTGAGCGAAGCGGTCGAGCCCGGCACGGTGTGGACCTGGAACGCGATCGGCAAGCAGCCCGGCGCCTGGGGCCTCGCGCCGGAGGCCAACGAGGCGCGCAAGGGCTTCCTGCTCAACCATCTGATCAGCGACGAGCTGCCGCTCGAAGGCGGCCGCACGTCGAACTCGGACCCGATCACCGGGCAAGCGGGCTGGTACGACGTGAGAGTGCGGATCTACCCGGCACACGAAACTGAAACTTCACCTCAGTTTGAAGTTCTTCCTCCCGCTCCCGGAACCCGCCCCGCCCCGCTCAAATGGCTCGCCTACGTGGCCGGCGGGAGGATCGAGCGATGACGCAGCTCGCGCTGGTGATCGACCTCAACGTCTGCGTCGGCTGCCACGCCTGCGTGACCAGCTGCAAGCAGTGGAACACCTCGGGCGCGGCGGGCTACCTGTCGGACGACAACCCGTACGGCGCCGATCCGACCGGGACCTTCTTCAACCGGGTGCAGACCTTCGAGGTCGGCCAGTTCCCCAACACCGAGACGGTACACTTCCCGAAGTCCTGCCTGCACTGCGAGGACCCGCCCTGCGTTCCGGTGTGCCCGACCGGCGCCTCGTACAAGCGCGCCGCGGACGGCATCGTGCTGGTCGACTACGACAAGTGCATCGGCTGCAAGTACTGCTCCTGGGCCTGCCCCTATGGCGCGCGCGAGATCGACGAGCACCAGAAAGTGATGAAAAAGTGCACCTTGTGCGTCGACCGCATCTACGACCAGGCGCTGCCCGAGAGCGAAAGGAAGCCCGCCTGCGTGCTCGCCTGCCCGACCAGCGCCCGAATCTTCGGCGATGTGCACGACCCCGACTCGGCGGCGGCGAAAGCGATCCGCGAGCAGGGCGGCTACGCGCTGATGCCGGAGTGGGGCACGCAGCCGGCGAACCACTACCTGCCGCGGCGCCGCACCGAGATCCGCATCCACCCCGACGAGCTAGAGCGGCACGACAACCCGCTCAAGGTCGACGGCCTGCTGCCTCGCCCTTCGAGCAAGGACCCGGCGCTGGACGACGTCACGAGCTGGTAGCCGTGCGCCCCGCCCTGTCCGTGATCCTGCTCACCACGCTCATCGGAACGGGGCAAGGACTGTTTCTGGCGCTGGTGACAGTCGAGACGCTCGCAAAGGCAAGCCCGCAATTTTTCTGGTTTGGCGCGATCATCTCCCTTCTCCTCCTCGGGGCGGGCCTGGTGGCCTCGTTCTTCCACCTCGGCCATCCGGAGCGCGCCTGGCGCTCGGCGGCCAAGTGGCGCACCTCCTGGCTGTCGCGCGAGGTGATCGCGTTGCCGGCGTTCATGGCGGCGGTTTTCGCCTGGGGCGTGGCGCACTGGCTCGGCTGGCCGACGCTCGCGCTGGGCGCCGCGGGCGCGCTGCTTGCGCTCGCGCTCTACGTCTGCACCGCGATGATCTACGCCTGCCTGCCCTTCCTGCAGGAGTGGCACAGCCCGCTCACGGTGGTGAACTACCTGGTGCTCGGCTGCGCCTCCGGGTTCACGCTCGCCGCCGCGTACTGCAGCTGGATGGCACATGAGCTTGCCGCGGTATTGGCAGCAGGGGCCCTGGGTTGGACCCTGCTCGGCTTCGCCACGCGCGGGGCATCGCTCGCGCGCAACGCGCGCCTCAAGGCGCGCTCGAGCTTGCAGAGCGCGATCGGGGTCAAGCACCCGCGCATCGCGCAGAAGGCGCAGGGCGCGATCGCGGGCTCGTTCAACACGCGCGAGTTCTTCCACGGACGGGGCCCCGGAACCCTGCGCAAGGTGAAATGGCTGTTTCTCGTCGGGGCCTTCATCTTGCCTGCGGCGCTTCTCGCGGCAGGATTTCCGAATCTTGCCTTTATCGTTCAATTCGCCGGCTTGATGGCCGAGCGCTGGTTCTTCTTTGCGCAGGCGAATCACCCGCAGAATCTTTACTACCAGGCGGTGTCGTAATTGTTGCGCTGCCGCTTGCCCGCGCGCCGCATGCTGGTATATTAAAGAATACTAATATTCACCCTTCCGTCAGGCGGGTCTTAGCGCAGCTCAACGGCGGGTTCGATCGAGGTGGTATAAGCGCAACACCACCCATTGCGAGAAAGGAAACGTGAAATGAACTTCGACAAGGAACTCGATGCGCGCGGGCTGAACTGCCCGCTGCCGATCCTGCGCGCCAAGAAGGCGCTGACCGAGCTGCAGTCGGGGCAGGTGCTGAAGATCGTCGCGACCGATCCCGGCGCGGTGAAGGATTTCCAGGCCTTCTCCAAGCAGACCGGAAACGAGCTGCTGTCGCACGCCGCGGAAGGCAAGGAATTCACTTTCTTCATGAAGCGCAAGTAGCAAGGCGCGGAGCGGCCATGGCGACGTACGCGGAAATGCAGGAGATCTTCGAGGACATCAAGAAGGATTTCCGCTACGAGCACGAGCTCAACGGCTGCCTCAACTGCGGTATCTGCACCGCGACCTGCCCCTCGGCGCACTTCTACGATTACAGCCCGCGCGAGATCGTGCAGCTGCTGTGGACCGAGAACGTCGAGCAGGTGTACGACGCGATGCAGGAGAAGATCTGGGCCTGCGCCCAGTGCATGACCTGCGCCGCGCGCTGCCCGTTCAAGAATTCCCCCGGCGGGCTGGTGGCGATCATGCGCGAGGTCGCGATCGGCCACGGCCTGCAGTCGGCCAAGGACGTGCTGCGCCCGTTCGGGCGCGTGATGCTGAAGCTGATCACCACCGGCAACCAGCTCTCGCCCGACATGATCCAGCCCGACCATTTCCCGGACTGGGGCCCGAACATCCAGAAGGTCGATGGCGACCTGAAAACCTTGCGCAAGGCGATCCCGATGAAGACGCTGCAGACCACCGACACCGCGTGGGAAGTGGCGCTCAAGACCTCGGTCGAGATGTACACCATCTGGGAGATGACCGGCGTGCTGAAGCAGCTCGAGACGATGGACGAGAACCTGTTCGACGTGATCGAGGACTTCATCGAAGAGAAGCGCGAGGAATACGAGGAACTGCTCGAGGAACAGGAGGAGGCGAAATGAGCGGCATCGCGGGACACGGAGAATTCTTCCAGCCGACCAATTTGTCGGCGGCGGACGCCGAGAAAGCCACCGCGTGGGTCAAGAAGCGCGTCGACCGGCGCGAGCTCGACCTGGGCGAGCGCATGGAGGACGTGCGCGAGCACATGTGGCAGCTGGAAAAGGAGGGCGAGATCATCGTCCACCGCGTCTCCGACGCGCACAAGCCGGCGATGGTCAAGACGCTGTTCGGCTGGGACAAGAAGATCCCGACCATGCAGCTCTGGCACCACAAGTCCTGCGGCC
The DNA here is from genome assembly GCA_035517095.1 of Burkholderiales bacterium. Taxonomy (GTDB): domain Bacteria; phylum Pseudomonadota; class Gammaproteobacteria; order Burkholderiales; family SG8-39; genus DAHVFK01. The sequence continues at coordinate 13,368 of DATIZK010000065.1, read as the reverse complement.
AGTGCGGCAACATCCCGGGCTACCCGACCTCGCTCTTGTGGACCATGAACCAGCTCGGCATGCAGCCGGGCCGCGACTACCTCGACGAGACCGACCAGACCTCGTGCACGGCCTGGAATTACCACGGCTCGGGCATCGGCAACGTCGAGTCGCTCGCCGCGGTGTTCCTGAGGAACTTCCACCAGGCCTACGTCTCGGGCAAGCGCCTGGGCCATGAGCCGGGGCACTTCTTCCCGCTGGTGCATTGCGGCACCTCGTTCGGCAACTACAAGGAAGTGCGCAAGTACCTGGTCGAGAACGCCGCGCTGCGCGAGCGGGTGAAGAAGATCCTCGGCAAGCTGGGGCGCCTGGTCGACGGCAAGATCGTGATTCCGGAAGAGATCGTGCACTACTCCGAGTGGGTGCACGTGATGCGCAACCGCATCGCCAGCGAGCTGCAGAAGATCGACGTCTCGCATCTGCGCACAACGGTGCACATGGCCTGCCACTACTCGAAGATGGTGCACGAGGACGCGATCTACGACCCCGAGGTGCTCGGCGGCAACCGCGCCGCGGTGGGGACCTCGATGGCGCAGGCGCTCGGCGCGCAGGTGATCGACTACTCGACCTGGTACGACTGCTGCGGCTTCGGCTTCCGCCACATCATCTCCGAGCGCGAGTTCACGCGCTCGTTCACCATCGAGCGCAAGATCAAGGTGGCGGCGGAGGAGGCCAAGGCGGACGTGATGCTCGGCATCGACACCGGCTGCGTCACGACCATGGACAAGAACCAGTGGATCGGCCGTGCGCACGAGAAGCAGGTCACCATGCCGATCATGGCCGACATCCAGTTCGCGGCGCTCGCCTGCGGCGCGGACCCGTTCAAGATCGTCCAACTGCAGTGGCACGCCAGCCCCTGCGAGGACGTGGTCGAGAAAATGGGCCTTTCCTGGGGCGATTCGAAGAAGAAGTTCGAGGCCTACCTCGAGGAAGTCAAGGCCGGCAAGATCGAGTACCTCTACAACCCCGAGCTCGCGCTCAGCGTCTGACCCGCATGAACGACGCCATCCTCGTGGTCGGCGCCGGGCCGACGGGACTTTCCGCCGCGCACGGCATCGCCTCGGTCGGCCGCAAGGTCGTGCTGGTCGAGAAGGAGGACCGTCTCGGCGGCGCGCCGATCCTGTCCGGCTACGCCAAGCTGGTGCCTTCGGGCGAGTGGGCCAAGGACGCCATCGGGAGAATGATCGAGCGGGTGGAAAAGAACGATTTGATAAAGGTTTCCAAAGGCACGAAAGTAACCGGACTCGAAGGCGAACACGGCAATTTCACGGCGACGCTCTCGAACGGCGAGACGGTGAAGGCCGCGGCGGTCGTGCTCGGCACCGGGTTCACGCACTTCGACTCGATCAACAAGCCCGAGTGGGGCTTCGGCACCTTCGAGGACGTGGTGACCACGACCCAGGTCGAGCAGATGGTCGCGGCGGGCAAGATCGCCTGCCCCTCGGACGGGCGCGCGCCCGAGCGGGTCGCGATCCTTCTGTGCGTCGGCTCGCGCGACCGCCAGATCGGGCGCGAATGGTGCTCCAAGATCTGCTGCACGGTGTCGACCAACCTGGCGATGGAGATCAAGGAGCTCTCGCCCGAGACCGACGTCTACATCTACTACATGGACATCCGCACCTTCGGCCTGTACGAGGACAAGTTCTACTGGAAGTCGCAGGAGGAGTTCGGCACCAAGTTCGTCAAGGCGCGCATCGCCGAGGTCACCATTGCGCCCGACGGCAAGAGGCTGCTGGTCAAGGGCGAGGACACCCTGGTCAAGCGCCCGATCGTGATCCCGTTCGACCTGGTGGTGCACGCCATCGGCATGGACCCGAACGAGGACAACCCCGAGATCGCCAAGGTGTTCGGCATCGGGCTCGAGCACCACGGCTTCGTCGAGCGCGGCGAGCACTACACCAGCTCGTTCGCTTCCACCCGGCCGGGGATCTACGTCGGCGGCTCGGCGCTCGGCCCCGAGGACATCGACACCTGCGTCTCGCACGGGCTGGCGATGGCGATGCGCGCGGTCGGGGACCTCGAGGCGCGCGCGCGCAAGGCCGCCTGAGCCCCGGGCGCGAGATGCAGCAGCTCGACGCCCAGCGCTTTGCGGTCCATTTCTCCGGCTTCGTCTCGCTCGCAGACGCGGGCGCGGGCCTGCAAGCCTACGTCGAGGCGCTCGAGACCAAGCACCGCCTGTTCGCCGCCGCGCTCGCCGACCCCGCGCGGCTCGACCTGGAGCGGCTCGAGGCGCTGCTGGGGAGCGTGTTCACGGCGCGGCGCAAGCTCTTTCCGCTCATCGAGTCGCTCGGCGCCGCGGCCTTCGCCGAACAGCTCGAGCGCCTGCGCAGCGGTACGAGCACGCTCGACGGGTTCTGCGACGCGCTGCCAATGCCCGAGGAGCGCGCGGCGCGGCGCAAGCTGCGCGGCGCGGCGCACGACTTCGCGGCCGAGCTGCTGCACTTCGGCGATCCCGCGCGCTACCCGCTGATGACGCGCTGGGTATGGGACGCGGCGAGCGCGAGCGGCGCGCTGCGCGAGCTGATGCGCGAGGAGCGCGCAGGCGACATCGACCACGCCGCGGCGCGCGCCTGGCTCTACGAGCGGATCGCCGAGCAGGGAATCTGGCGCGACCGGCACTGGCACGCCGACCTGGTGCTGGCGATGGCCTACGTCAGCTATTTCCGCGCCATGACCGGCGGCGTGCTCGGCTCGGACTTCACCCGCGCCAGCACGCCGGACGAGCAGCTGCACAAGCTCTTGGGGTTGGACGCCGGCCGCGTGCGCAAGAGCGGCGCGACGGTTCACTAGGGAACAGGCATGCCGATTCATGAAAAGTCGCTGATCGACCCGAACCAGATCCTGTCCGCCGAGAAGCTGGTGATCGAGGGCGTGGACGTGTCGGGCCACTGGAACACGATGATCCTGCCGCGCACGGTCGCGGACTACGACCCGGAGTTCCAGAAGAAGATCAAGGCGCTGCCGGGCGGCGAGAACGTGCACCGCTGCTGGCAGTGCGGCTCGTGCACCAACGCCTGCACCATGTATGCGATCAACACCGACTTCAACCCGCGCTACTGGATCTACTGCACCAACCTCGGCCTTCAGTCCGAGATCGTCAAGGACAAGGACATCATCTGGCAGTGCGTCTCGTGCAACAAGTGCACCAACATCTGCCCCAAGGACGTCAAGCCCGAGGGCGTGATGAAGGCGCTCTCGCACTGGCTCGAGATGGAGGGCCATACGCCGCCGTCGCAGTCGACCCGGTTCGACCAGGAGTTCACCCGCCAGTGCCTGGAGCGCGGGCGCATCGAGGACTCCGAGGTGATGTTCAATTTTTTCAAGAAGACCGGCGTTGACGTGGTCGAGCTGCTCAAGAAGGGCTGGCTCGGGGTATTCCTGGCACGGATGAATAATTTGCCGCTGCTGCGCGACGGAAAAGTCGGCAAGTTCATCGCCCGGCTGCCGATCGCGGGACCGCTCAAGATGGGCTGGGCGATGATCTTCAAGCCGCGCACGCGCGGCTGGGGCAAGACCGGCGCGGTGCTGCAGGCATTTATCGAGGAACGCAAACATGGCTAAGGTGGCCTACTACCCCGGCTGCGCGCTGGAAGGCTCCGGCGGGCCCTACGACCGCTCGACGCGGGCGCTGGTCGACAAGCTCGGGCTCGAGATGCAGGACCTGTCGGACTGGAACTGCTGCGGCGCGATGGAAGTCAAGAACGTCCATCCGATGCTGCAGACCTACATGTCGGCGCGCAACCTCGCGATCGCCTCGGAGAAGATGGGCTTCGACACCGTGATGGCGCCGTGCAACGGCTGCTACCACAACCTGAAGAAGGCCGAGTACGAGTGCGCCACCTCGTCCGAGACGATGCAGACGGTGCAGGAGCTGGCGCACAAGGCCGACGACCCGGTCTACAAGGGCGACGTGCGCACCGTGCACCTGCTCGAGTGGCTGATGGAGGAGCTTGGACCGGAAGGCATCAAGGCGCGCCTGAAGAATTCGCTCAAGGGCGTCAGGATCGCGAACTACTACGGCTGCATGTACACGCGCCCGCGCCAGATCTTCCCCGAGAAGGACCAGGGGCCGGGCTCGGAGTCGAGCTACAAGCCGCACTTCATGGACGATCTGCTGGCCGCGGCCGGCGCGGTGAACGTCGAGTATCCGCTCAAGACCGCCTGCTGCGGCGGAGCGCACACGCTGTCGGATTCCGACACCTCGACCCAGCTGGTGTTGAACCTGTTGCAGGCGGCCGAGGACTGCGGCGCCGAAGTGATCGCGACCGAGTGCCCGACCTGCCACTCGGGCCTCGAGATGCACCAGGTGCGGGCCGAGATGAAGTTCGGCATCAAGACCAAGGTCAAGATCCTGTACTTCACCCAGCTGCTGGGGCTCGCGCTCGGGCTCTCGGCGCGCAAGGTCGCGATCCATGAGAACGTGAGCGACTCGATCGATTTGCTCGAGGAGAAGGGCATAATCTAGCGCATGAGCGTCTGCCATGGCTGCGAGGTGCGTCCCGAGCTGTACTACGACGCGGAGTTCCAGATCTGGGCGCGCGTCGAGCCCGACGGGGCGGTCAGCATCGGCATGACCGACCTCTCGCAGACCCGGGCGGGAAAGATCATGCACGTGCGCGTGCGCCGGCCCGGCAGCCTGCGCCCGCGCGGCAAGCCGGTCGCCACGGTCGAAACAGGCAAGTGGGCCGGCCCGGTGCCGAACCCCTTCGACTGCGTGATCGAGAGCGCCAACGACGCGGTGCTGGACGACCCGCTGCGCATCAACCGCGATCCCTACGCCGAGTGGATCGCGCGCGTGCGGCCATCGGCGCCGCTCGAGCAGGCGCTGGCCGGGCTGCTCACCGGCGCGGCCGCCGAGGCGGGCTTCTGCGAGCGCTGCCGCGCCGACCGTCTGGAGTGCAAGCGCGCGTGAGCCAGGAACGGTATCTCGATCACGAAGCGAAAACGGTGGTCATCGTGATGACCAGCGGGCCCGCGACCCGTGGGCGCTGCGCGACCCCGTTCTACCTCGGCGCGCTGCTCGCCTCGATGGACGCGCAAGTGACGATCTTCTTCACCATGGACGGCGTGCGCCTGGTGCAGAACGGCGTCGCCGAGAGCTTGACGGCGATGGAGGGCGGGAAAACAATCATCGAATTCATGCGCGACGCGAAGGCTGCGGGGGTCAAGTTCCACGCCTGCCGCCCCGCATTGCCCGGCTACGACATCGAACCGGTCGACCTGATCGCCGAAGTGGACGAGGTTTCGAGCGGCGGCGTGCTCGCCGACATGATCCTGTCCTGCGACAAAGTGCTGTTTTTCTAGACAAGGAGCGAATGATGGCCTCGGTCAAGAACTGCAACCTGCCCGACGACCTTTACTACAACGTCGAGAACAACGTCTGGGTGCGCAAGGAGGCGGACGGCAACGTCACCATCGGCATGACCGCCTACGCCTGCGCGCTCGCGGGCGAGGTGGTCGCCTACACGCCGAAGAAGGTCGGCCGCTCGGTCGAGCTGAACAAATCCGCCGCCACGATCGAGTCCGGCAAGTGGGTCGGTCCCGTGAAGACGCCGGTGTCCGGCGAGGTCGCCGCGATCAACGACGCGGTGAGCGCCAATCCCAAGAGCATCAATGCCGACCCTTACGGCAACGGCTGGCTGGTCAAGTTGAAGCCGGCCAACTGGGACGGCGACGCGGCCGCGCTGGTCACCGGCGCGGCGGCGATGTCCGCGTTCGAGGCCAAGATGGCGGCCGACGGCTTCGCCGGCTGCCCTTGAGCGTGGCCGACTGGGCCGAGCTCGCGGCGGGGATCGAGGCGCTCGAAGCGGCGCGCCTCGACCTCGAGCTCGTTCAACGCCTGGCGGGGGCGGGTGGGGTTGCGCGCCCGATCAACTTCTACACCCCGACGTTCAAGGCCTACGCCTCGAGCGAGATCTCCTCGTGCGGCAAGAGCGCCTGGCCGGCGGTGTCGATCACCGGCGGCGAGTGCAAGCTGCAGTGCGACCACTGCAAGGCCAAGATCCTCGAGCCGATGATCGCCGCGACCTCGCCCGAGGCGCTGTGGCGCGCGGTGAACGAGCAGGTGGCGCAGGGCGCGAGGGGCATGCTGCTCACCGGCGGCTCGAACCACCGCGACGAGGTCGAGTACGGGCCGTTCCTGCCGACCGTGCGGCGCGTGAAGGACGCGCACCCCGGATTCCGCATCGCGATGCACACCGCGCTGGTCGACGGCGCGATGGCGCGCGAGATCGCGGATGCGGGCGTCGACGCGGCGATGCTCGACATCATCGGCGCGCAGGACACGGTGTCGCAGGTCTACCACCTGCGCCGCCCGGTGCAGGACTTCGAGCGCTCGCTCGAGGCGCTGGTCGCCACGCAGATGAAGGTCGTGCCGCACATCGTGCTCGGGCTGCACTACGGCCGAATGCTCGGCGAGTGGCGCGCGCTCGAGATGATCGCGCGCCACCGCCCCTCGGCGCTGGTGCTGGTGGTGGTGATGCCGTTCTACGCGCCGGCCGGGCGCCCGTTCGCGACGCCGTCCTCGCGCGAGGTGGGGCGCTTCTTCCTCGATGCGCGCGCGGCGCTGCCCGAGCTGCCGATCCTGCTCGGCTGCGCGCGCCCCGCCGGTCGCGCCAAGCTGGAGATCGACGCCTACGCGGTGATGGCCGGGCTGCGGGGGATCGCGCACCCGGCCGACGGCTCGGTCGAGCTCGCGCTCAAGCTCGGGCGCGAAGTCAGGGTGACCCCGGCGTGCTGCTCGATCGCGCTCGGCGAGGAGGTGCTCGCGCTCGAGGACCCCGCCGCCGCGCGCATCGACCCGCGCCTGGTGGTCGAGGCGCAAAAGCGCGCCGCCGCGCGCATCTCGCGCATCCCCGTGGTCGCAGGGTGAGCCGGGCATGAGAGCCTGCGACGTGCTCGTGATCGGCCTCGGCCCGGCCGGCGCGAGCGCGGCCGCGGCCGCCGCGCGCACCGGCTGCCGCGTGCTCGCGATCGAGCGCAAGAAGGTGGTCGGCCTGCCGGTGCAGTGCGCCGAGTTCATCCCGCTGCCGCTGGCCAGCTATGCCGGGGCCGGGGTGCGCGCGCAGCCGATCGCGGGCATGGCGACGATCCTGCCCTCGGGCGCGCGCGCCGAGCGCGCGTTCGGCGGCCTGATGATCCGGCGCGACCGCTTCGACCAGGCGCTTGCGCGCGCGGCGGAAAGCGCGGGCGCGGTGCTGTGGACCGACGCCGCGCTGCGCGCGATCGACACCGAGGCGCGCTGCGTGCGCGTGAGCACCGCGGGCGGCCTGCGCGAACTGCACTACGCCGCGCTGGTCGCGGCCGACGGGCCGCTGTCGCAGGCCGCCGCCTGCCTGGGGCTGGCGCGCCTGCCGGTGGTCACCACGCGCCAGTACACCGTGCCGCTGCTGAAAGGCCAGCGCGATACCGACATCTGGCTCTCGGCGCGCTACCCCGGCGGCTACGCCTGGCTGTTCCCCAAGGGCGGGGTCGCCAACCTGGGGCTCGGCCTGGACCCGGCGCTCGAGGACGACATGAAGGCGCCGCTCGACGAGCTGCACGCGAGGCTCGCGCGCGAGGGCCGCGTGGGCGCGCAAGTGCTGCTGCGCACCGGCGGGCCGATCCCGGTCGGGGGGCTGCGCGAGCCGATCGTGCTCGGGCGCGCGCTGTTTGCGGGCGACGCGGCCGGGCTGACGCACCCGATCACCGGCGCCGGCATCGCGCCCGCGGTCACCTCGGGCGAGCGCGCAGGCGCGGCCGCGGCGCGCGCCGCCGGCGGCGACGAGGCGGCGCTCGCCGAGTACGAAGACGAGCTGCGCGAGGAATTCGGCCCGGCCCTGGAGCGCGCGCTGGCCGCGCGCCGGCGCATGGCCGGGGTCTGGAACACCGAGCGCGCCGCGGACGACGCCGCGCATCGCAGCGGCTGGATCGCTTTTCCGGAGTATTTCTCATGAATCCGATACAACCCGTGCAGTTCTACCGCCCCAATTACCACGTCAAGACGCCGCGGATGCGCTCGCCGGAATACGTGCAGATGAGCACCGCGGCGGCGATCACGCTCGGGCTGGTGGCGGGCAAGATGCACCGCACCTCGTGCACGCACTGCCTCAACCTGCTGGTGACCTATCCCGAGGGCTGCCGCGCCAACTGCGCCTACTGCGGCCTGGCGCGCCACCGCGAGGAGGCGCGCGACTACGCCGACCGCAACTTCATCCGCGTCGACTGGCCCACCGCGCGCTACGACGAAGTCATCGAGCGCGTCAGGGCCGGCTCGGACAAGGGCCGCTTCGAGCGCATGTGCATCTCGATGATCACCCATCCGGACTCGAACGACGATACCTTCGTGCTGCTGGAGAAGTGGACGCGCGAGGTGCCGTGCGTGCCCGTTTCGATTCTTTCGAATCCCACTACTCTGGAAAAAGACGATTTGATTCGAATGCGAAATCTCGGCGCCGACATCTTCACGGTCGCGCTAGACGCGGTGACCCCGGCGATCTTCGAGCGCACGCGCGGACGCGGGGTCGACAGCCCGCACCGCTACGACAAGTATTGGCAGGCGATCGAGTGGGCGGCCGAGATCTACGGCGCGGAGAAGTTCGGCGCGCATCTGATCTGCGGCATGGGCGAGACCGAGCGCGAGATCCTCGAGGTGGCGCAGAGGATCCGCGACCTGGGCGGGCACAACCACATGTTCGCCTTCTTCCCCGAGCGCGGCTCGCTGATGGAGGACTGGCCCGCGGTCGAGCGCGGACAATGGCGCCGGGTGCAATTGGCGAGGTTCCTGATCGACTACCGCGGCAGGCGGGTAGACCAGATGAGCTTCGACGAGACCGGGCGGGTGGTGGATTTCGGGGTATCCAGAGAGCTTCTCGAGACCGAAATCGCAGCCGGCACCCCGTTCCGCACCTCGGGCTGCCCGGGCAAGGACGACGAGGTCTCGGCCTGCAACCGGCCCTACGGCGACTCGAGCCCGACCGACATCCTGTCTTTCCCGTTCGCCCCCGCCCGGCGCGACCTGGCCGCGATCCGGCGCCAGATGGACGGCAAGCCGGTCAAGGTCGGGCGCTAGGGAACGAATCCGAGTCCGTCTTATCGCCGCATAAGTAAAGGCGAATGGAGTTTCACATGCGCGAAGTACAGTATTTCATTAAACAATGATATTCCGCAGGAGAGCACCATGGACGCTGCCCCGAACGCCGCCCTGATCGACGACCTGATCAAGCGCCGCCTCGACGAGCTGCTGCCGCAGAAGCTCGAGCAGGCGCTCGCCAAGCGCGCCGAAACGCGCACCCCGGCGATGTCGATCATCGCCACCAAGGGCACGCTCGACTGGGCCTATCCGCCGTTCATCCTGGCCTCCACCGCCGCCGCGCTGGGCTGGAAAGTCGACATCTTCTTCACCTTCTACGGGCTGCAACTGCTGCGCAAGGACATCTCCGGCCTGAAGATCTCGCCGCTGGGCAATCCCGGCATGCCGATGAAGATGCCCTTCGGCCCGGACTGGTTCAAGCACATCAACTGGAACATTCCGAACTTGGTGCAGGCGGCGATTCCCGGCTTCGAGTCGGTCGCCACCACGCTCATGAAGCAGACCATCAAGAACAACGGCGTGGCGGAGATAAGCGACCTGCGCAGCATGACGCTCGAGGCCGGCGCCAACCTGATCGGCTGCCAGATGACGGTCGATTTGTTCGGCTTCAAGCACGAGGACTTCATTCCGGAAGTGAAGGAGTACTGCGGCGCGGCGTCGTTCCTCGGCATCGCCAAGGACGCCGACGTCAGCCTGTTCATCTAGCATCCGGGCTCAATACCACTACAGGGAGAAGAAGGTGAGGAAAGCACTGATTGGGGCCGCCGTTGCCGCGGCTCTCGCGCCCGGGATGGCGCTCGCGACCGACGGCTATTTCCAGGACGGTTACGGCATGAAGGCGAACGGCATGGGCGGCGTCGGCATCGCGCTGCCGCAGGACGCGCTCGCGCCCGCGACCAACCCCGCTGGCCTGACGATGGTCGGCGACCGGCTCGACGTCGGAGCGACCCTGTTCCGCCCGGTCCGCGGCGCCGACATCCAGGGCAATCCGGGTCTGCAGGGTACTTACGACGGCAACGACGCGCAGAATTTCATCATTCCGGAGTTCGGCTACAGCAAGATGATCAATCCGGGCCTCGCGGCGGGCGTCGCGGTGTACGGCAACGGCGGAATGAACACCAAGTACAAGCAGTCGCCGTTCGCCGCGTTCGGCGGCACCAGCCCAACCGGCGTGAACCTAAATCAGTTGTTCGTTTCGCCGACGGTGGCTTACAAGATCAACCCGAACAACTCCATCGGCCTGGCGCTCAATCTCGCCTACCAGCAGTTCGGCCTGAGCGGCCTGCGGACTTCCGCGTTCGCGGGTTTCTCGTCCGATGGCGCGCACTTCTCGGATCAAGGCAATGATTCGTCCACCGGTTGGGGCGTTCGAATCGGCTGGACCGGGCAGATCACGCCAGCGGTCACGCTCGGCGCCACCTACCAGACGAAGACCAAGATGAGCAAGCTGAGCGACTACGCGGGCTTGTTCGCCAACCAGGGCGAATTCGACATTCCGGAGAATTACGGCATCGGGATCGCGGTCAAGACCACGCCGCGGCTCACGCTCGCCGCCGATGTCGAGCAGATCAACTATTCGAAAGTGGCCGCCGTGGGCGATCCGGTCGACAGCCTGTTTGCCGGCAGCCCGTTCGGCGCGACCAACGGCCCGGGCTTCGGCTGGAACGACGTGACAGTGCTCAAAGTCGGCGCGAGCTATGCCTACAGCGACAAGCTCACCCTGCGCGCGGGCTTCAACACCCTGAAGCAGCCGATTCCCTCGAACCAGACGCTGCTCAACATCCTGGCGCCGGGGGTGGTGGAGGATCAGGTCAGCCTGGGCGCGACCTGGGCGCTGTCGGACAAGTCGGAGGTGACCGTTGCCTACATGCACGCGTTCAGCAAGACCGTCAACGGCTCCGGCTCGATCCCGCCGTCCTTCGGCGGCGGCGAGGCCAACCTCACCATGTACCAGGACTCGATCGGAATCGCCTACGGACTGAAGATGTAATTGCGTCGGCGCGCCTGATGCAGGCAGGGGCCGGAGCGATCCGGCCCTTTTCTTTTCTGCTAACCTTGCCCGATGAAGTCGATCGACATCGCCGACATCGGCGCGCTCAAGAACGAGCTGCGCAAGTACAAGCTCGGCAGGAAGCTCGACATCAGCCAGTTCAACCAGGCCGCGCGCCTGGCGTGGCTGGGCAAGATCGTGCTCTCGCCGCTCGACCCGGAGGATCCGGAATGCCGCGCCTGGCTGCTGCATCTGGAGCGCCCCGAGGGGCTGGCGGGCGAGATGCTCGAGTTCGACGTCGAACTGCTGGGCCGCATTCACATCCTGGACGCCGAGCAGGGCGAGCGGCTGGCCGAGATCCTGCGCGAGGGCTTCGAGGCGCGCGCCAGGGAGCTCGACGCGCTCGCGCGGCGCGATTTCTACCTGGGCAAATTCTTCCGTCCGAAGGAAGGCGGCTGATGGCGGGCCTACTCGCGCGCTGGATCCGGCTCGGGCTGGTCGATCCGCTGGAACTGCACGCGGCCTACAGCGGGCTCGCCGCGGCGCAGGGCGCGCACGCGGCGCCGATCCTGGTCTGGGCCCAGGCCAGGACGCACCTGTGCCTCGGCCAGAGCCAGGGCCGGGCCGAGCTCGCCCCGGGGGTGAGCGTGCCGGTGGTGCGCAGGCCGCTCGGGGGCGGCCTGGTATGGGTCGACGAGTCGCAGTACGTGTTCGTGCTGATCGCGCCCAGGCGGCTCGCGCCGGGGCGCCCGGCGCGCTGGTTTTCCTGGGCGCTCGCGCCCGCGGTGGCGACCTACCGCCAGTTCGGCTTGCCCGCCTACCTGAACGAGCAGGACATCTGGCTGCACGGGCGCAAGATCGCCGGCAGCGGCGCGGCCACCATCGGCGAGTGTGCGGTGGTGGCCTCGAGCTTCCTGCTGCGCTTTCCGGCCGAGGCCTTCGCCGCGAGCGTCGCGGGCCAGTCGCCCGACTTCCGCAGCTGGCTGCGCGAGGGGCTGTCGCTCGCGATGACCGAGTGGGCCGACCACGGCGCGCTGCCCGCCGAGCGCGACCTGGAGGAGGTGTTCCGCGCCCGCATCGGCGCGCAGCACGGCTGGAGCTTCGAGAACGCCTGGCCCACGGCGGCCGAGCAGGAGAGCATCGCCGAGGCGCGCGCCGAGCTGTCCGAGCCGATCGAGCAGGGGCGCGCGCGGCGCGAGCTGAGGCTGAACGCGCGCCGCGTCCTGTCGCGGGTCTAGCCGTGCCGTCCGTCGCCGAGCGCCTGGCGCGCAAGCTGATCGTGTTCTCGCCCGATGCCGCGCTGCGCGAGGATGTCGCCCGCTCGCTGCCCGCAGGCTGGCAGGCGAGCTACGCGGCCGCCGCCGCGGACGTGGGCGAGTTCCAGGACGTGCTGCTGCACCGCTTCGCGCTGCTCGACCTGGAGCCGGGCGACGGCTCCGATCCGGTCCAGACCGTGCGCGAGATCCGCGGCGAGATGCTGCTCAACATCCCGATCTTCTGCGTCGGCGGCGACGCCGCGGCGCGCGCCGCCGCGCGGCTCGCGCGCGCCGACCGTTTCTTCGAGCGCGCCGAGCTCGCCGCGCTGCTGCCCAGGCTGTGCGAGGGCTTCGCATGGTGACGCGCCGCGCCTGGCTCAAGGGCGCCGCGGGGGGCGCAGCGGGACTCGCGCTGCTGCGCGACGCGCTCGCGGCGGGGAAGATCGAGAAGGGCGTTTACCGGATCAAGGGCGAGGCGCAGATCAACGGCACGCCCGCGCGCATCGGCAGGGAGGTGAAGGCCGGCGACGTGATCGTCACCGGCAAGGCGGCCGAGCTGGTGTTCGTCATCGACCGCGATGCGATGATGGTGCGCGCCGGCGCGCGGGTCGAGATCGAGGGCAAGGCCGGCGCGCTGATCGAGACCGGGCTGCGCATCGTCACCGGCGCGGTGCTCTCGGTGTTCGAGCCGGGCAAGCGCAAGCGGATCGACACCGCGACCGCGACCATCGGCATCCGCGGCACCGGCATCTACGTCGAGGCCCTGCCGGGCGAGACCTACGTCTGCACCTGCTACGGCGTGGCCGACATCGCCGCGGTAGACGATCCGTCGGCGCACGAGACGGTGCGCACCGAGCACCACGACCAGCCGCGCTTCGTCATGGCGCACGGCGCGCCGCAGATGATCATGAAGGCGCCGGTGGTAAACCACACCGACGCCGAGCTGATCCTGCTCGAGAGCCTGGTCGGGCGCCGGCCGGCGTTCTACGGCAAGCAGTACGGCGGCTACTAGC
>DATIZK010000064.1:0-79465 GCA_035517095.1 Burkholderiales bacterium | reverse complement strand
TTCATCCTGATCGACCCGAAGATGCTCGAGCTCTCGGTCTACCAGGGGATCCCGCACCTGCTCGCGCCGGTGGTGACCGACATGAAGCAGGCCGCGAACGCGCTCGGCTGGTGCGTGGCCGAGATGGACCGGCGCTACAAGCTGATGAGCTGGCTCGGCGTGCGCAACCTCTCGGGCTACAACCACAAGGTCGCCGAGGCCGAGAAGCACGGCCGCAAGCTCGAGGATCCGGCGACGATCGATTCGGGCAACCCGCAGCCGCTCGGGCAGCTGCCGCTGATCGTGGTGGTGATCGACGAGCTGGCCGACCTCATGATGGTCGCCGGCAAGAAGGTCGAGGAGTTGATCGCGAGGCTCGCGCAAAAAGCGCGGGCCGCCGGCATCCACCTGGTGCTCGCCACGCAGCGGCCCTCGGTCGACGTGATCACGGGCCTCATCAAGGCGAACATTCCCACGCGCATCGCGTTCCAGGTCGCCTCGAAGGTGGACTCGCGCACGATCCTCGACCAGTCGGGCGCGGACGCGCTGCTCGGCGCGGGCGACATGCTCTACCTGCCGGCGGGTTCCGGCCTGCCGCAGCGCGTGCACGGCGCCTTCGTTGCCGACCAGGAGGTGCACAAGGTGGTCGAGCACCTGAAGACGCTCGCCAGGCCCGAGTACCTCCACGACGTGCTCGAGCCGGCGGCCGCCGAGGAGGGCGGCGCCGGCGCGAACGGCGAGCCCACGGGCGAGAAGGACCCGCTCTACGACCAGGCGGTCGAGATCGTGGTGCGCACGCGCCGGCCGTCGATCTCGCTCGTGCAGCGCCACCTGCGCATCGGCTACAACCGCGCGGCGCGCCTCATCGAGGACATGGAGCGCGCGGGCCTGGTGTCGCAGATGCAGTCCAACGGCAATCGCGAAGTGCTGGTGCCGGCGAAGGCCGAGTAGATGCGCGTCTGGCTGCGGGCGGCGGCCGCCGCGACACTCGCGTTTGCGGCGCCGCTCGCGCACTCGAGCGCGCTCGAGCGCTTCGAAGCCTTCCTGCACGACACCCGTTCGGCACGCGCCGAGTTCGAGCAGCGCGTCTACGACCGCGACCAGACGCTGGTGCAGAAATCCAGCGGCAGCTTCGAGTTCCGGCGCCCGGGGCTATTCCGCTGGACCTACGCCGCGCCCACGCCGCAGCTGATCGTGGGCGACGGCAAGGACGTCTGGATCTACGACCGCGACCTGGAGCAGGTCACGGTGCGGCGCATGGCGAAGGCGCTGGGATCCACCCCTGCCGCGCTGCTCGCCGGCAGCGCCGAGGTCGAGCGCGCGTTCGATTTCAGCGAGGCCGGTGCGCGCGACGGTCTGGAGTGGCTCGACGCCAAGCCGAAGGACGCCGACGCGGGCTTCGATCTCATCGGCCTCGGTCTCGGGCCCGAGGGCGTCGAGTCGATGGAGCTGAGGGACCATTTCGGCCAGACCACGCGCCTGCGCTTTCACGACATCACGCTCAATCCGGCGCTCGATCCGGCAGCGTTCCGCTTCACGCCGCCCAAGGGCGTCGACGTGCTCGGCGAGCCCTGAGGCAGCGGCATGGCCGACCTCTTCGGCACCGCCGTGCCCGCCGCGCCGCTCGCCGAGGCGCTGCGCCCGCGCAGCATCGAGCAGGTGATCGGGCAGCGCCACCTGCTCGGCCCGGGCAAGCCGCTGCGGCTCGCGTTCGAGTCCGGCAAGCCGCACTCGATGATCCTGTGGGGGCCGCCGGGCACGGGCAAGACGACCATCGCGCGCCTGATGGCGAGCGCGTTCGACTGCGAGTTCATAGCGCTCTCGGCCGTGTTCTCCGGCGTGAAGGAGATCCGCGAAGCGGTGCTGCAGGCCGAAGCCGTGCTCGCGCGCTCGGGCCGGCGCACGATCCTGTTCGTCGACGAGGTGCACCGCTTCAACAAGGCACAGCAGGACGCCTTCCTGCCCTACGTCGAGCGCGGGCTGCTCACCTTCATCGGCGCGACCACCGAGAACCCGTCGTTCGAGGTCAATTCGGCGCTTCTGTCCCGCGCCAGCGTTTACGTGCTGGAGAGCCTGTCGGCGCAGGACCTGGCGACGCTGCTCGCGCGCACGGGAGTCGAGGTGGACGAAGGCGCGCGCGAGCGCCTGATCGGCTTCGCCGACGGCGATGCGCGCCGCCTGCTGAACGCGGTCGAGATCCTGCACAACGCGCGCCCGGCGGGAGTCATCGACGCGGCGTTCGTCGAGTCCGCGCTGGCCAGGAACCTGCGCCGCTTCGACAAGGGCGGCGAGCAGTTCTACGACCAGATCTCGGCGCTGCACAAGTCGGTGCGCGGTTCCGACCCGGACGCGGCGCTGTACTGGCTGGTGCGCATGCTCGACGGCGGCGCCGAGCCCATGTACCTCGGGCGGCGCATCGTGCGCATGGCGACCGAGGACATCGGCCTGGCCGACCCGCGCGCGCTGCGCCTCGCGCTGGACGCCTGCGAGACCTACGAGCGGCTCGGCTCGCCCGAAGGCGAGCTTGCGCTCGCCGAGGCGGTGCTCTACCTCGCCTGCGCGGCGAAGTCGAACGCGGCCTACAACGCTTATAATGCGGCGCGCGAATTCGTCGCCGCGGACGGCACGCGGCCGGTGCCGCTGCACATGCGCAACGCGCCGACCCGGCTGATGAAGAACCTCGGCTACGGCAAGGACTACCGCTACGCGCACGACGAAGAGGGCGCGTACGCGGCGGGCGAGAGCTACTTGCCCGAGGGCATGCCACAGCTCGAGTGGTACCGGCCGACCGATCGGGGCCTGGAAGCGAAAATCCGCGACAAGCTCGAGCAGCTTCGCGCGCTGGACGCCGAAGCCGGAGGAAAGAGAAAGAAATGATCGACATCCAGCTGCTCAGGACCGACCTCGACGCGGTGGCCGCGCGCCTGGCCTCGCGCGGCTACCAGTTTCCGCGCGAGGCCTTCCTCGCGCTCGAAGCCGAGCGCAAGGACATCCAGACCCGCACCCAGGAGCTGCAGGCGGCGCGCAACGCGCAGGCGAAGCGAATCGGCCAGGCCAAGGCCAAGGGCGAGGACGTGGGCGCGCTGCTGGCCGAGTCGGGGGCGATCAACGCGCGGCTGGGGGAGCTGGAGCAGACGCTCGCTCGGACGCAGGAGCGGCTGCGGCAGTTTCTGGACGAGATTCCGAACCTCCCGCACGAGAGCGTTCCGCACGGCAACAGCGCCGACGACAACGTCGAGCAGCGACGCTGGGGAACCCCGCGCGCGTTCGACTTTGCGCCCAGGGACCATGTCGACGTCGGCGCCGGGCTCGGGATGCTCGATTTCGAGACCGCGGCCAAGCTCGCCGGCGCACGCTTCGTGGTGATGCGCGCGGGCGTGGCGCGGCTGCACCGCGCGATTGCGCAGTTCATGCTCGACGTGCACACGCAGGAGCACGGCTACACCGAGACCTACGTGCCCTACATGGTGAGCGGCGAGTGCGCCAACGGCGTCTCGAGCCTGGCCAAGTTCAGGGACGACCTGTTCAAGATCGATGGCCGCGACCTCTACCTCATTCCGACCGCGGAATACCCGGTCACCAATTTCGTGCGCGACGAGATCGTGCCGCTCGAGTCGCTGCCGCTCAAGTTCGTCTGCCACAGCCCGTGCTTTCGCTCCGAGGCCGGCGCGTCCGGCAAGGACACGCGCGGCATGATCCGGCAGCACCAGTTCGACAAGGTCGAGCTGGTCCAGATCGTGCGCCCGGAGGATTCGTACCGCTGCCACGAGGAGCTGACCGCGCACGCCGAGACGATCCTGAAGAAGCTCGATCTGCCGTACCGCACGGTGGTGCTGTGCAGCGCCGACATGGGCTTCTCGTCGGCCAAGACCTACGACATCGAGGTCTGGCTGCCGGGGCAGAACGCCTACCGCGAGATCTCCTCGTGCTCGAACTTCGAGGCCTTCCAGGCGCGGCGCATGCAGGCGCGCTTCCGCAACGAAAAGGGCAAGCCCGAGCTGGTGCACACGCTCAACGGCTCGGGTCTCGCGGTCGGGCGCACCCTGGTCGCGATCCTGGAGAACTACCAGAACGCCGACGGCTCGGTGACCGTGCCGGAGGCGCTGCGCCCCTACATGGGCGGTGCGGAGAAGATCACCCGGGCCTGACAGACGACGCTACTCGCCGTCGAGCGACTTCACCCTCAGTTCGCGTCCGGACAGCAGCTCCGGAGCGTAAGCCCCGCACGTCGGACAGGAATCCACCAGGCTCGCCGGCTCGAACTCCGCGGCGCAGCGCAGGCAACGGCCGCGCAGCGGCACCGTCTCGATGCGCAGCTCGGCGCCCTGCGCCGGCGTGTCCGCGGACACGATGTCGAAACAGAAGCGCAGCGCTTCGGCCTCGACACCGGCCCCCGCACCGACCTCCAGGGTCACGCGGGTGACCGCGTGCAGGTTCTCGCTGCGCGCGCACTCGAGCACCAGCTGGACGATGCTCTCGCTCAGCGCAAGTTCGTGCATGGTCAGCAGATGCGCGGCAGCGGATCGTCCTCGAGCTCCTCGAGGACGCGCTCGCCGCCGAGCCAGGTCCGCATCACCACGCGCGCACGTGCGCGCCCGCCCACGCTGCCGATGGGGGCGGCCTCGCCGCCGTTCGCCATCCCGCGCCAGGCGCCAAGCGCCGCCTCGGCCGCTTCCGGCGCCACCACTGCGACCACGCGCCCTTCGCAGGCGAGGTAGAGCGGATCGTAGCCGAGGATCTCGCACACCGAGCGCACCGGATCGCGCACCGGCACGCGCTCCTCCTCCAGCGTTACGCCCAGGCCGGTCGCGCGCACGATGTCGTTCGCTACCGTGGCCAGTCCGCCCCGGGTGGGATCGCGCATGAAGCGCAGACCTTCGAGGCCGAGCAGCGCTTCGGTCAGCGGCAGCACGCTCGCCGCGTCCGAGCGCAGCTCCCCGCGCAGGCCGAACTGCTCGCGCGCGAGCATCACCGCGACGCCGTGATCGCCCACCGGCCCGCTCACCAGGATGCGGTCGCCCTCGCGGATGCTGCTCAAGCCCAGCCGCAGCCCGGGCCGGCGAATCCCGACCCCGGTGGTGGCCAGGTACAGGCCGCCGCCCTCGCCGCGGGGCAGCACTTTGGTGTCGCCGGCCGCGACCGCGACGCCCGCCTCGCGTGCCGCGCGCCCCAGGCTCGCCACGAGGCGATCGAGCATGGCCACCTCGAAGCCCTCTTCGACGAAGACGTTGAGCGTGAGGTACTGCGCACGCGCGCCCGCCACCGCCAAGTCGTTGACCGTGCCGTGCACCGCGAGCGTGCCGATGTCGCCGCCGGGAAACTCGAGCGGCTGCACGGTGAAGCCGTCGGTGGTCACCACCACCTCGCCCGCGGGCAGCGGGATGTGCACCGCGTCGGCGTCGACGTCGAGCCGCGGATTGGCGAGGTGGCGCGCGAAGATCTCCCCGATCAGCTCGCGCATGAAGCGCCCGCCGTTGCCGTGGGCGAGGGAAATGTGGCTGTCTTCCATCGCTGCCTCAGGCCGCTTCGCGGCGCGGCGCCGAGCACTCGATCACCTGGCCGAAGCTCAGGCCGGCGTCGTTGCACGGGACGCGCTCGCCCAGACGCGCGACGAAACCGTCGCCCGCGAGCAGCGCCAGCGCGCGCTCGCTCAGGCGGCGGTTCTGGAACACTCCGCCCGCGAGCGCCACTGCGTCCACCGCGCCTTGCTCGCGCGCGGCGCGCGCCTGCTCGAGCAGCGCCTGCGCGAGGCTTTCATGGAAGCAGGCCGCGCGCTCGGCCCGCGAGCGCCCGCGGTCCGCGAGCAGCGCAAGCAGGGGCGCCCAATCGGTGGTCCACAATCCGTCCGCGTCGCGCGCGAGCGGCAGCGCAATGGCTTCGGCCGGGCCCTCGGCCAGAGCTTCCAGATACATCGGGCCCTGTCCCTCGAAGCTCGCATGCTGGACGATCCCGAGCAGCGAGGCGGCGGCGTCGAACAGCCGGCCGGCGGCGCTGCTGAGGTGGCAATTCAGGTTCGCCTCCCAGGCCCGCCGTGCGAGCGCCGCGGTCTGCGGCGCGAGCGGCTCGCCCGCCCAGGGCAGGCCCGCGCTCCAGCACAGGGCGGCCGCGCTGCGCCAGGGCTCGCGGCCGGCGCGGTCCCCGCCCGCGAGGCGGAACGGCCGCAGCCGGCCGATTCGCTGCCAGCGGCCCGGGCCGCCGCGCAGGGTTTCGCCGCCCCAGAGACTTCGGTCCTGCCCCAGGCCCACTCCGTCCCAGGTGAACGCCAGCCAGCGCTCGCAGCCCGGATATTCGCCTGCCACCGCCGAGGCGTGCGCGGCGTGGTGCCAGACTCGATGCACCGGCAGGCCCTGCGCGCTCGCCCAGCGGTTGCTGGCATAGCCCGGATGCGCGTCGCAGGCGATCGCTTGCGCGCGAACGCCGTACAGCCGCTGCAGGTCGGCGATCAGGCTTGCGAACAGATCGCGGCTGCGCGGGCTGTCGAGCTCGCCCAGGTGCGGGGACACGACCACGCGGTTTTCCCACGCCAGGGCCACGGTGTTCTTGAGCTGCCCGCCGACGGCGAGCAGCGGCCGATCCAGACGCCAGGGCAGCTCGAGCTCGAGCGGCGCGATGCCGCGCCCCAGGCGCAGCGCTCGCGCGCGCCCGGCGATCACGCGCAGCACCGAGTCGTCCGCCGGCCGCTCGATCGGACGGTCGTGGTGCAGGAAGGCGTCCGCCGCGCCCGCCAGCCGCTGCTCGGCCTGGTCGTTGTCGGTGAGGACCGGCTCGCCGCTCGGGTTGCCCGAGGTCGCCACCAGCGGCCCGCCGAAATCCTCCGCGAGCAGGTGGTGCAGCGGGCTGTAGGGCAGCAGCGCGCCCACTTCGCGCAGGCCGGGCGCGACCGAAGGCGCGAGGCCGTGCGCGCGGCGCAATGGCACCAGCACGATCGGGCGCTCGGGGCTCTTGAGCAGTGCTTCGCGCGCGCCGTCGACTTCCGCCGCGGCGCGCAGCGCGCGCAGGTCCTCGGCGAAGAGCACCGCGAGCGGCTTGTGCGGGCGCGGCTTGCGCTCGCGCAGCGCCCGCACCGCGGCCTCGCTGCGCGCATCGCACAGCAGGTGATAGCCGCCCACGCCCTTTACCGCGACCACCTCGCCCGCGCGCAGCGCCGCCACCGCGCCCGCGAGCGCGGCCTCGTTGCCGGCGGTGGTCGCGCCCGCGCGGCGCAAGCTGAGCCGCGGCCCGCACGCGGGGCAGGCCACGGGCTCGGCGTGAAAGCGCCGCTCGAGCGGGTCCTCGTATTCGCGCCGGCAGTCCTCGCACAGCGCGAAGGCCGCCATCGTGGTCGAAGGGCGGTCGTAGGGCAGCGCCCGGATCAGCGTGTAGCGCGGCCCGCACTGGGTGCAATTGATGAACGGGTAGCGGTAGCGCCGATCGCGCCGATCCCTCAGCTCGGCGAGGCAAGCGGGGCAGGTGTAGTAGTCCGGCGGCACGTGATTGCGCGGCGCCTCTCCCGTGCGGCTTGGCAGGATGCGAAAGCCGGCGTCGGTCAGGGCGTCGTCGGGCAGCGCGTCGCGCTCGAGCAGGCGCGGGCGCGCGATTGCCGGGGCTTCCCGGATCAGCGCGTCGGCGAAGGCCTCCAGCGCCTGCGTGGAGCCGCGCGCGTAGACCTGGACCACGCCCGCTCCGTTACGCACCGAGCCGCGCAAGCCGAAGCGGTGCGCGAGACGGTACACGAAGGGGCGGAAGCCGACGCCCTGGACGCGCCCGCCGATGACCAGTCTGGCGGTCGTCACGGCACGCTCAGGCGGCACGCGCCTCGCGCCTGCCCGCGGCCCACCAGATGCGGCAGGCGCCTTCGTCGGACACCATGCACGGCCCGACCGGATTGCGCGGCGTGCAGGCGCGCCCGTACAGGCGGCACTGGTCGGGGTAGATCTTGCCGAGCACCACGCCGGCGCAGTCGCAGCCGGGCGGCATCTGGCCGGCGCGTTTGCGCGCCGCGACCGGCGCCGGAAAAACGCGCCGCGCGTCGAGCTGATGCCAGGCGGGGCGCAGCGCGAAACCGGAATCCGGAATGACGCCGATCCCGCGCCAGTTCGCCGGCACGACCTCCATCACCTCGGCGAGGTAGCGCCTGGCGGCGGCGTTGCCGCCCGCTCGCACGAGCTCGGGGTAGCAGTTGTCCAGGAACGGCCGACCCTCGATCGTCTGGCGCAGCACCGAATAGGTGGCGGCGAGCAGGCTCTCGGGCGTGAACCCCGCCACCGCCGCGGGCATGCCGTGCTTGTCGACCACGAAGCGCCATTCCTCGGATCCCATGACGGTGGCGACGTGGCCGGGTGCGATGAGCGCGTCGAAGGACGCCTCGCCCGAATCGAGCAGCATCGCCACCGCCGGCCAGGTGAGGCGCGCCGCGAGCAGGACGAGCAGGTTTTCCGGCACGCGCTCGGCGATCATCGCCGCCACCGGCGCGGTGGTGGTCTCGAAGCCGGCGACGAAGAACACAACCCGGCGCCCCGGCTCGGCGCGCGCGATCGCGACCGCCTCCTGCGGCGAGGCGACCGGGCGCACGTCCGCGCCGGCGGCGCGCGCCTGCTCGAGCGAGCGCGGCTCGCCCTTGGGAACGTTGGCCGGCACGCGCAGCATGTCGCCGAAGGCGACCAGGACGACGTCCTGCTCGAGCGCAAGGCGGATCGCCTCGTGCAGATCCTCTTCCGGGCAGATGCACACCGGGCAGCCCGGGCCGGGAATGATCTCGATGCCCGGCGGCAGCGCGGCGCGGATGCCGGAGAAGCTGATGCTGCGCTCGTGGCCGCCGCAGACGTTCATGACCTTGATCGGGCGCGGCAGCTCCAGGGCGCGGATGCGCTCGAGCCAGGTCTTGGCGCTGGTCTGGGGCATGCGGACCTGCTGGCGGGTCAGCTCTCGCCCGCGGCGACGAGTTGGTCGAGCAGCTCCCAGGTCGAGCGCGCATCCTGCGGCGAGAGCTTCTGCAGCGCATAGCCGACGTGCACCATGACGTGGTCGCCGAGCGCGAGGCCCTCGTCCTGCAGCATGAACAGGCTCACCTCGCGCTCGACGCCCTTGGCTTCGCAGCGCGCGCGGTGGCCGTCGATCGCGACGATCTGCATCGGGATGCCCAGGCACATGGGAAGCTCTCCTCGGTCGGGGTCAGTCGTTCAGCTCCGCGCGGCGGGCCGGCGCGAGGCGCATGCGCTCCCAGGCGGCGGCGATGCCCCAGGTCGCGAGCATGGCGAGCACGACCGCAAAGCCGATCGCGCCGAAGTCGAGCCCGCCAAGCCAGGTGCGCAGCGGTCCGTCCGAGCCGAGGCGCGCCGCGAGGAGCTGGACCCACTCGAGCGCGCCGATCACGGTCGCGAGACAGGCGGCCATCCCGGTAATAACGGCGTTGAAGCTCAGGCGCCGCCGCGCGTCGCGGATCGCCCAGTGGTAGGCCCGCAGCATCACGACGCCGTCGAGCGAGTCGATGAGCGTCATGCCGGCGGTGAACAGAAGCGCGAACACCAGGATGCCCCACAGCGGGAAGGCGGCGGTCGTCGCCAGGCCCGCCGAGATGCCGAGGATCGCGATCTCGGTCGCGGTGTCGAACCCCAGGCCGAACAGCGCCCCGATCGGGTACATGTGCCAGCTGCGGCTTACCCGGGCAAGCAGGAAGCGGAACGCGCGCGCGAACAAGCCGCGCTGATCGAGCAGCGCCCCGATCTCCTGCTCGTGCGCGCCATCCGGGGCACCGGCGCGCCCCTGCGCCCGCCAGGCGCACACGAGCTGGCGCAGCACGCGCAGGTTGACCAGCCCGATGAAGGTCAGGAAAGCTGCCGAGACCGCGGTGCCGAAGACGCCTCCGAACGCGGAGAGCTCGGAGAATCGCGGTGCCAGGCCGCGCGCCCCAAGTGCGACCGCGGCGCACAGCGCGACCACGATGCTCGAGTGCCCGAGCGCGAAGAAAAAGCCCACCGCAACCGGGCGCTCGCCTTCGTGGCGCAGCTTGCGCGTCACGTTGTCGATCGCGGCGATGTGATCGACGTCGAAGGCGTGGCGCGCGCCGAGGATCCAGGCCAGGCCGGCGAGGGCGAGCGTTCCGGGACGGGCCGTGGCCAGGCCGATCGCAGCGAGCCAGGCCACGGCGTTCGCCGCGAGCAGGGTCGCCAGCAGCAGGGCCAGCGGGCGGCGCGGAACGCCGTTCAGCGCGCGCTCGAGCCGACTCATCGGTGTGCTTCGGTCAAGGCGCTCGCGGCGGCGCAGGCGCGCTCGGCCTGGATCCAGTCGATCCAGCGCTCGACCCCTTCGCCGCTGCGGGCGGACAGGCTCAGGATCGCGATGTCCGGGTTCACGCGGCGCACGCGCTCGAAGCAGGCCTCGAGGTCGAAGTCGACGTAGGGCAGCAGGTCGATCTTGTTGAGCAGCATCAGGCGGGCGGCGTGGAACATGTCCGGATACTTGAGCGGCTTGTCGTCGCCCTCGGTGACCGAGAGGATCACCACCTTGTGCGCTTCGCCGAGGTCGAAGCCTGCCGGGCAGACCAGGTTGCCGACGTTCTCGACGAACAGCACGCCCTGGGCGAGCGCGGGGAGATGGTCGAGCGCGTGCCCGACCATGTGCGCGTCGAGGTGGCAGCCCTTGCCGGTGTTGATCTGGATCGCCGGCGCGCCGGTGGCGCGGATGCGGTCGGCGTCGCGGCTGGTCTGCTGGTCGCCCTCGATCACCGCGAGCGGGAAGCGCCCGCGCAGCCGCGCGAGCGTCTCGACAAGGAGAGTGGTCTTGCCCGAGCCCGGGCTGGAGACCAGGTTGAGGGCGAGCGTGCCCTGCGCAGCGAGGCGGGCGCGGTTCGCCTCGGCGTACTCGGCGTTCTTGCTCAGGATGTCGCGCTCGATCTGCACCATTCGCGCCGCGCTCAGCCCCGGCGCGTGCGCGTGCTCGGGCGCGTCGGCTTCGGCGCCATGGCCATGCTCGTGATGGTGATGGTCATGCGCGTGGACGTGGCCGTGCACGGTCGTCTCGCCTTGCCCGCATCCGCATGTGGTGCACATGTCGATTTGCTTGCCTTCCTTTGGGCCAAGCTAGCAGTATCCCAGCCCTGCCGCTTGACCTGAATCAAGCCGCCGGTCGGGGGGACGTCGTTGCGCGTTGGCGGCGGGCCCGGCCGGCTCGGCTTGCCGTTCCCGACGCCGCTCCCCGAAACGCCGTTCGCCTGCTTTAATTCGCACCCGATTGACTCGCATCAAAGCGGTCTCGCAAATCTTCAATAGCCTAGGCGTAGCGTTTGAAGGCGAAACAGCGCGAAGGGTCTTGCGGAGGTAGCCGATGATTGCCTACGGCCTTGCCCAGGAGCTGGAAAATCGCGGCGTTTCACGGCGCGATTTCCTGCAATTCTGCGCTTCGATGGCGGCGGTGCTGTCGCTTCCTGCGAGCGCGAAGCATGCGATCGCCGCGGCGGTCGAAAACGGTCCCAAGCCGATCCTGGTCTGGCTTGAATTCCAGGATTGCGCCGGCAACACCGAATCGCTCCTGCGCGCAAGCCATCCGACGGTGGCCGAGCTCGTGCTGGATTTGATTTCCCTCAACTACCACGAAACGCTGATGGCGGCGGCGGGCGCCCAGGCCGAAAGCGCGCTGCAGCAGACGGTGCGCGAGAGCAAGGGCAAGTACATCGTGCTGGTCGAGGGCTCGATACCGACCGGCGCCGACGGCGCCTACTGCACGATCGGCGGCCGCTCCGGGCTCGATATCGTGCGCGAGGTCTGCGGGGGTGCCGCGGCGACGATCGCGGTCGGTACTTGCGCAGCCTTCGGCGGCATCCCGGCGGCGCGCCCGAATCCGACCGGGGCGCTGTCGGTCGCCGACGCGGTGCCCGGTGTGAACAACCTCATCAACATGCCGGCCTGCCCGGCCAACGCGGAGAACATCACCGCGCTGATCGTCTATTACATGACCTTGAAGCGCTTGCCGCCGCTCGACCAGTATCGGCGCCCGTTGTTCGCTTACGGCAAGTCGATCCACGACAACTGCGAACGGCGCGCGCATTTCGACGCCGGGCAGTACGTCGAGGCCTGGGGCGACGAAGCGCACCGCCACGGCGAGTGCCTCTACAAGATGGGCTGCAAAGGCCCGGCGACGTCTCAAAATTGCCCGGTCGTGAGGTGGAACGAAGGCACCAACTGGCCGATCGGATGCGGGCATCCCTGCATCGGCTGTGCCGAGCCGAATTTCTGGGACACGATGACGCCGTTCTATCAGCGGCTGCCCGAAGTCGCCGGCTTCAATGTCGGCAAGTGGGTCGACCCGGTGGGGATCGGCGTTGTCGGCGTGGCCACCGCCGCAGCAGTGGCCCACGGCGTGATCCAGGTCGCACGGCATCACCGCGGGCGAAGTCCCGCGGCCGATAACGATGGGGAGTCCGAGTCATGACGCACGTCGTGGTCGATCCTGTGACGCGGATCGAAGGCCATCTTCGCGTCGAGGCCGAAGTTGCCAGCGGAGCCGTGAAAGAGGCGTGGTCCTCGTCAACCATGTTTCGCGGCATCGAGCTGATCCTGCGCGGCCGCGATCCGCGCGACGCCTGGGCTTTCGCGCAGCGCATCTGCGGCGTGTGCACCACGGTGCATGCGATCGCCTCGATTCGTGCGGTCGAGAAGGCCATCGGCGCGGTGCCGCCGTCCAACGCGAGGCTGCTGCGCAACCTCATCATGGCGGCGCAGAACGTGCAGGACCATGTGATCCATTTCTATCATCTGCACGCGCTGGACTGGGTCGACATCGTGAGCGCCCTGAAGGCCGATCCGGCGAAGACCTCGTCTCTGGCCCAGTCGATCTCGGACTGGCCGCTGTCCAGCACGACCTATTTCTCCGGCGTGCGCGAGCGCGTCAAGGCCTTCGTGCAGCGCGGCCAGCTCGGGCCCTTCGCCAATGCCTACTGGGGGCATCCCGCCTATCGGCTGCCGCCCGAGGCGAACCTGCTGGCCGTGGCGCATTACCTCGAGGCGCTCGACTGGCAGCGCCGATTCATCAAGATCCACGCCATTCTGGGCGGCAAGAATCCGCACCTGCAGAGCTTCCTGGTCGGCGGCATGGCAACGCCGGTCGATCCCGATTCCCAGAATTCGCTCAACATGGAAACGATCGCGTCCCTGGACAAATTGGTGGCCGAGGGCGTCGATTTCGTCAGCCGCGTCTACGTGCCGGACGTGATCGCGATCGCCTCCTTTTACAAGGACTGGGCGTCCATCGGCGCCGGGGTCGGAAATTACATGAGCTACGGCGAATTTCCGGAGGATGACAGCGCGCAACCCGAGTTGTTCCTGCCGATGGGGATCATCCATGGCCGCGACCTGGGCAAGCTCGACATGGTCGACCAGGCCATGATCACCGAGCAGATCGCCCATTCCTGGTACAGCTATGCCGAGGGCAACGACGCGGCGCTCAATCCGTTCAAAGGCGAGACCAATCCGAATTACACCGGACCGAAGCCGCCTTATGAGCGCCTGGAGGTGAAGCAGAAATACAGCTGGCTGAAGTCGCCGCGCTATGACGGCGCGGCGATGGAGGTCGGCCCGCTGGCGCGGATGCTGGTGGCCTACAAAGCGGGGCGGCCGGCGCGCGCCAAGGAACTGATCGACAAGGTGCTGTCGAGCCTCGGGGTCGGCCCGGCGGCGCTGTTCTCCACCCTCGGGCGCGTTGCCGCCCGCGCGGTCGAGGCGCAGGTGCTGGTCGAGTCGATGCACAAATGGGTGCGCGGCCTGGCCGACAACATGGCGCGCCGCGACTACCGCATCCAGGACAATTCGAAATGGGAGCCGGCGAGCTGGGCGGACGATTGCCTGGGCTTCGCTTTTCACGAGGCGCCGCGCGGGGCGCTGGGCCACTGGGTGCACATCGCCAAAGGCTCGATCCTGAACTACCAGTGCGTGGTGCCGAGCACCTGGAATGCCGGTCCGCGGGACTCGCAGGGGCATCCCGGCCCGTACGAGGCCGCGCTGGTGGGCACGCCGGTCGCCAAGCCCGAGCAGCCGCTCGAAATCCTGCGCACGGTGCATTCCTTCGATCCGTGCATGGCCTGCGGCGTGCACGTGGTCGACGCCACCAAACGCGAGCTGACCCGCGTCGCGGTGATGTGAGCCATGGCCGCCGCGCGCCCCGCTTCCGCCCCCAAGGTGCGGATCTACATCTGGGAGCTCCCGCTGCGGCTGGTGCACTGGGTGCTCTTCTTCGCGATCTTCGTCCTGTGCGGCACCGGGTTCTATATCGGCCATCCCTTCATCGCCGTTGCGGGGCAGGCGAGATATCACTTCGTGATGGGGACGGTGCGCGCGGTTCACCTGTATACCGCGATCGTGTTCACGCTCGCGGTGCTGGTCCGCATCTACTGGCTGTTCGCCGGCAATCGCTATGCGCGCCTGTCCCAGCTCATCCCGTTGTCGGGCCGGCGCCTGCGCAGCGTCTGGCAGACGTTTCTGTACTATTGCTTTCTCAGGCGCCATCCCGACTCCACGCCGGGACACGACGGACTGGCGGGCTTGTCTTACGGCTTCATCTTCCTGGTCTATCTGCTCCTGATCGCCACCGGCCTTGCCCTCTACACGGTCGACGCGTCTTCGGGTTCGCCGTTGCAGGCTTTCGGGTTCCTGGTGCCGCTGTTCGATGGGCTGCAGATGGCGCGGCTGATC
Organism: Burkholderiales bacterium; assembly: GCA_035517095.1. Lineage (GTDB taxonomy): Bacteria > Pseudomonadota > Gammaproteobacteria > Burkholderiales > SG8-39 > DAHVFK01. The sequence continues at coordinate 64,826 of DATIZK010000064.1, read as the reverse complement.
CACCACGTCGCGATGTGGGTGGTGCTGGTATTCGTGGTCATCCACGTCTACTCCGTGATTCTTTGGTCGATGATCGAGGACTCCGGAGAAATCGATTCGATGTTCAACGGGCACAAGTTCTGGCCCAAGCGCAACGCCGACGCCTCGTGAGCAGCCAACCCGCGCCGCAGTCCCCATCGAGGCCGATCGGCGTTCTCGTCCTGGGACTGGGCAACGTCCTGCTCGGCGATGACGGGCTCGGCGCCGCCGCGATCGCCCGCATCGAGCGCGACTACCGGATCGCGCCGGAAGTTCGCCTCGAGGACGGCGGCACGCTCGGGCTCTCGCTTCTCGGATTGCTCGCGGATTCCGACAAGGTGATCCTGGTCGACGCCGTGCGCGCGGACGCTCCGCCCGGAAGCCTGGTGCGGCTCGACGGCGCGGACGTCGCCGGCGCGGTGCGCGATCGCCTGTCTCCCCACCAGGTCGGCGTCGCCGACCTTCTCGACGCGGCGCGCCTGATCGACCGCTACCCGTCCGAGCTGGTCCTGCTCGGGCTGGTGCCGGATGCGATCGAGCTGTCGGTCGCGCGCTCGAATGCCGTCGACGGCGGGCTCGAGCGGCTGGTCGCGGCCGTCGTGCGCGAGGTGCAGAACCTTGGCTACGAGATCGTTCCGGAAACGGAATCCGCCCCTGGGCATCGCGCTTCTCACGGCCTCGCTCGTCATTTCGGGATGTGAAGGCGCCGCGCCGGAGGCGCCCGCGGGAGTGCTGAGCTCGCCCGACGCGCGGCAGGCGGGCCGCGCCATCTTCGAGGCCAACTGCGCCATTTGCCATGGCGTCCACGGCAACGGCCAGGGCCGGCGGCAAGAGGGCATGAACCCGTTGCCGGCCGATCTGACCCTGCCGCCCTGGTCGGAGCGGGCCAACGCCGCGCGGACCTACGGCGCGATCCGCAACGGAGTGCCCGGGACCGCGATGGCGCCGTGGCCGACACTCAGCGATCGTGAAATCTGGGAGTTGGTGGCCTATATCACTTGGCCCAAGCGCGATCAGAGGTAGGTCATCGGGAACCGGCGCCTGCTAGAATTCGCCCTTCGCGTCGAGTCGATCGCGATGCGGAGAGATGGCAGAGTGGTCGAATGCGGCAGACTCGAAATCTGTTGTACCCATCGGGTACCGGGGGTTCGAATCCCTCTCTCTCCGCCACTATTCAACCACTTACGCGATCGGCTTCTCCTTTCGATGCTTCTTCACTGTGACTGATTTGTGCCGTGAAGCTTGCACCGAGGCTTAATCGCTGCGCGTGAGCTTTCAGGTGCTCGGGAGAGCGGTGAGCGTAGCGGTTCACCTAGCTGCACATGCCAGCTTGGCCAAGTGTGACGCAGATCGTGCCAGCGGAAATTGTTGATCCCCGCTCGCTTGCAACCGGCTAACCACGCCTTCTGAGCGTAGGTGTGCCAGCAATCGACCGGCTCTCTATCGGGACCGACAAAGACACGCCGCGGGTGCTTCCCAAACTGTTTCCGAATCACTGCGACCGCATCCTATCGAGGGGGTAGCCCTATCGGCATAGAAGCGGCATCAGGGATTGCTTCCCGAGGTCGTCGCATGCCGCGTTCAACGCTTGCGCTGTGAAGGTGGCTACGCAACCTCCGATCCAGTCGGGATGGCGTCCAGAATCGCCGTAATCTGAGCAAATCCAGCCAGATCCTGCGCGGCTTGCTCAGTCGTGAACTCGCGCTCGCTACAGATGTAATCGCACGGCCCCGCCTTATTGAACGACTGGATAATCTTCTTCTCTCCAAGAGCGCTCTTCTCCTCTCTCGCATTGTAAAAGCGATCTTCAATGAGTGCGGGAGCTAGTGCATTCTCAATCCCAACCGTAATCTTTGTGTTGTTCGGATTCTGCGGGATCGCTCGAACGAACAACAACCCCACCGCAGCATCTGTTTTGTTGGCGTCGCAGTCGCAAACAAAAACAATGGGTGCCGTGACAAATTTTGGATTGGCCTGCAAAAAGTCGAAGGCGTGATTGAGCGCAGTCTTACCTGAAAAGTATGGTCCCCGGGGCCCTTCTCGTCCTACTCACTTAAGGTCGAAACGCTCAAGGAGATCTTCTCTGCCGAGAGCTATCGGCGCTTTGCGAATGTAGCGTTCAAGTGCGCGACCGAGGCGTATCGAGTCCGAGGGACGAAGGTGAGTGGGGCGCTTGCTTTCCGGGAAGCGGGGACCAAGCTGGCCGCTTGCTGCGCTGCGAATCGATGATGACGAGATAGCGTCCCGCCCATGGCGTCGGTTCGCGGTCCGAAAGCAGAATGCTCAAGTGCGTGCCGAGCCTGGCGGCCCGCTCGTAATCTGCATCCAGGATCCCGTGATGATCGAGGAAACGGTTGAGCGTCGCCGGAATGCGGATGCAACCCGCGGAGTGCGCTATCCCGAGCAGCCTCTCCAGAATCGGATCGGTCGCATGCATCTGCAGTCGCATCGGGCTTATGCCACCACCGCCCCAACCGCGCTCGGCCGTGACCCAGCCGAAGTCGAAGACGCGCACCCCTTTGAGCCCGTAGCCGCGGATGCCGAATTCGTTGAAGGTGCCCTCCGCGCGGAAATCCATGTTCGCCACCGTGTGCTCGAACACGCCGAGCGGCGTCAGGAAATGTTCGTAAGCGCCGGGCAAGCCCGTCGCCACGGGCGACGCCCCGATGAAACGCCAGTCGTCCGCGGAAATCCAGTATAGGAATGCCGCCTGTACCGCCGGGCTGCGGTCGACCAGCATCACGAATTCCGGCTGTACCGCTTTCTTGCCGGCGCGTGCCAACGCGGCCCGAAGCATGCCGGCGTAGCTTGCTTGGTCCCCGATCGGTACGGCGAGCGTCTTGTCAACCTCGCGCGCAAACGCGGTGGCGAGCGCTGCAACGTCGTCGTTAATTGCGGCGAGGTCCGCAAAAGCAGTTCCCGTTCCGATCAACAGCGTTGCGAGGAGAGCGCCGCAGCAGCGAAAATAAGCCATACCGGCTACACGGTAGGCGAGTGGCACGCTCGTCCGTTGATGCACATCAATCAAGGCTCGAGATGGCTGGATGGAGTTCCCGCGAGTCCTAGTAGTCGATAGCCGGTTTTGCCCAACGCGGCCGACTCTCCGTCCCGCGCGTTAGCTCGTCCCGCAACAGTTTCTCGAACGGCTCAGTGGCAACTGGCGGACTAAAAAGGTAACCCTGCGCCTGGTCGCATCCCAGCTCGCGCAGGACGTCAAGCTGCGCTTGCTTCTCGACGCATTCGGCGACGACCGAGAGCTTTAACGCGTGCGCCAGCGCGACGACCGCTCGGACGATTGCATGGTCCTCGGCGTGTTCTGCCACCCCGCGGATGAAGCTGGCATTGAGTTTCAGACTGCTTACGGGAAAGTTCTTCAGGTAGGAGAGGGCAGAGTAACCGGTGCCGAAATCGTCCACCGATAGCCGGACTCCGAGTGAGACGAGCTCATGCATGATGCCTGCCGCCTCGTTCACATTCAGGATGAGCGTGCTTTCGGTGATTTCCAGCTCGAGTAACTCGGGCGGATGCCCGGTTTCCTTCAGGACGCGCCGCAGAGTCCCGAGGAGTTTCGGATTGAACTGGCGCGCGGATAGATTGACTGCCATGCGCAGAGGCGGGTAGCCTTGTTCTAGCCACGCGCGGTTCTGCCTGCAAGCGGTTTCTAACACCCATTCGCCGATGGCATCGATAAGCCCTGTCTCTTCAGCCAGCGGAATGAACAGGGCGGGGGATACTCTTCCGAGCAACGGATGGTTCCAGCGCAGCAGTACCTCCATGCCGCAGATGTACCCGCCGTCGGCGAGGGATACCTTCGGCTCGTAGTGCAGCACCAACTGTCTGTGTTCCGCCGCCGTACGCAAGTCCGCTTCCAGCGCGAGCCTGGAGCGTGCGTCGCTGCGCCGTTCCCCGGAAAAGCACACCACGCTGTTGCCGCCCAGGTGCTTGGCACGATACATAGCGATATCCGCGTTCCTGAGTAACGTTCTCAGGGAGTCGGCATCATCTGGATACACTGAGACGCCGATACTGCATCGATTTGAAAGGCTCGTTTCTTCGACGACGCAGGGCTTGCTGATAATGCCCACCACGGGCTGAACGAGTGGAACAGGGTCTTGCTCCAATGTCAGAGGCATAAGGAGGGCGAATTCATCTCCCCCGAGGCGATAGGCCTGCTTGTGCGAAAGGTAGCATTGCAGGCGCCTCGCAACTTCCTTGAGCAGCATGTCCCCGGCGCGATGTCCCAGCGAGTCGTTGACGACCTTGAAGCGGTCGAGGTCAATCATGCAAAGGCAGAACCGACCCCCCGCAGTCACCAGTCGTTCGGTCTCCTCAACCATTGCCGAGCGGTTGAGCAATCCGGTCAACTCATCGTGGGTTGCCAAGTAGACGACGCGTGCTGCAGACTTCACTCGCTCGGTAATGTCTCGCACGGCGATCGCGTGGTAAAGCGTCTCGCCCGCCTCATCTCGACCGGTGGATATGTCCACGAGCACCGGAAAGACGCTGCCGTCCCGACGCCGAGCCGTGCTCTCGAACACGTCATGACCGTGCGCCCGGGCCCGGTGCATGTGCTCGGCCAGTTCGGTACGCGCTTCTTCGGCGAACGCATCGGCGACGGGTTTGTCGACGAGTTCTTCGACCGCGAAGCCGTGCATGCGCGCGAACGCCGCATTGACCAGGTTGAGGTAGATACCATCGGCGGAGGTCACCGCCATGCCGAAGTTGGCGGTCTCAAACAGGTGCCGCCAACGCTCCAGTACAGCCCCGGCCTGCTTGCGTTCGGTGATGTCCACCGATACCCCAACAGCTCCGATGGTCCTGCCATCCACGGCCACAGGGACGACGATGTTCTGGCAAATGCGTGAACCTGATTCGTCGGTGTAGCGCCACTCGTGGTCGACCCGCTCACCGGTGAGCGCCCGCCCGCTGATGTCCTCCCATTCGCGCACGACCGCTTTCGGTAAGCCAGAGTCCCCTGGCATCTTGCCTACTAGGTCGCTCCATTGCTGACGCGAAGCCTCGTTCTGTACAACGCAGCGCCCGTCGACAGCGGTTATCCATAGGGGGAAGGGAATGCTGTGTATGGCGGCCAGCGCCGCCTCCGCCTCCAGCCACTCCGGCTCATCGAGCCGGAGCCGGCGTCGGTCAGCGATGACGCAAACAACCGCACCCGCCCGTTCGTCTAGCCGCGCCTTCCAAAGCTGGAGGGGGATTCGGCCGCCGTCGCCACCGATAACCGCAAGGACTACGGACTTACCGAAAGGGGCGTCTTGCACATCAGGAATCAGAGACGCGGCCGGCATACCAAGTAGGCTGCCCTTTCCGTACCCCAACGACTCCTCCAGCCCTGCGGTGCTAGAGCCGATGCGCTGGGCTGAATCGAGAATTAGCGCGCCAAGCGGCGGGCTGAGCGTAGCGTCGAACCGTCTGACGCCGGCCCTCCATCCGGCCTGGATTGCCGGCGCGGGACGCGAATCGCTGAGGTGTCCGTTATCCTTCACAGGAAATAGTGAACTACGATGGCGACGCGCATTGCCTGAGCTTCAGGACAGTGCGCTTTGAGAAGCTCATTTGCGATCTCGATCGGCTCGTCCCGTACCGCAGGCAGGAAGTTCTTCATCGAGACCGGGTAGAGTAGGCTGCGTCGCATCAAGCTACCGTTTAAAGCATGCCAGCGGCTTCATGGAGTGGGTTGATCTGCATCAATTCGCAAAAGCTTTTGTGGCTTAGCGTTTCCTAGGATCATTGAAAGGGGGAACGCCATGCGTAAGTTCGTGATGCTTACCCGGGTATCAGCCGACTCCCTGCATCAGCCGAAGTCCTTCGAGACCCTCGAGCGTCACGTTATGGACCAGGTGCGCAAGAAATGTAGGGGCGTAAAATGGACCGGCAACTACGCGGTCCTCGGACCTTGGGATTACCTGGACGTCTTCACCGCGCCCGACATCGAAACTGCAATGCGCGTGTCTGTGCTGGTGCGCAGCTACGGTCACGCTCATTCGGAAATCTGGCCCGCGCTCGAATGGGCCGAATTCAAGACCCTCGCCCGGAAGCTGCCGGCGAGCGACTGACCGGCATCGTCGGCGAGATGCTCGCCGAGCTGCGTGGCGGGCCCGCGCCGCGCGTGTCGCTTGACGACCGCCTGGAGCAAGAGCTGGGCATCGACAGTCTGGCGCGCGTCGAGCTGGTTCTTCGCATCGAGCGCGCTTTCGATGTTCGCCTCCCCGAGGTTCTCGCCGCCGAGGCGAGTACCCCACGCGAGCTGCTGCGCGCGCTCGCTGCCGCATCGCCGCGTCTGGCACTAGACCTGAAAGAGGTGCGCCAGCCGGCGCCGCGCGTCGAGGAGGTAGGGGAACCACGCGAAGCCGTGACGTTGATCGGGGCGCTCGACTGGCACGCAGTGCGCCACCCTGAGCGCTTGCATATCACATTGCTGGAACAGGACGAGGGCGCTGAGACGCTCACCTATGGCGGGCTTGCCAACGAGGCGCGCGCGGTCGCTGACGGGCTGTCGGCGCGCGGGCTCGAACCCGGCCAGGCGGTAGCGATCATGCTGCCGACGGGACGCGATTTCTTCCTCGCGTTCACCGGGACGCTACTCGCGGGCGGCGTTCCGGTGCCGATCTACCCGCCGTTCCGCTGGTCGCAGATCGAGGAGCATCTCCGGCGGCAGGCCGGAATTCTCGCCAACTGCGCCGCGCGGGTCCTCGTTACCCCAGCTCACGCGCAGCCGGTCGCGCGGCTCTTGCAGGCGCAGGTGCCCTCTCTGCGGTACGTGCTTAATATCGCTGATCTGGTCTCAGAAAGACATGAGAAGGCAAAGGCTGCAGGCTCCGCGAGCGGCACTGCGCTCATCCAGTACACCTCGGGCAGTACCGGGCAGCCTAAGGGTGTGGTCCTCACGCATGCCAACCTCCTCGCAAACATCCGGGCGATGGGGGAAGCTGCACAGGCGAGCTCGCGCGATGTCTTTGTGAGCTGGTTGCCGCTCTACCACGACATGGGACTGATCGGCGCTTGGCTCGGCAGCCTGTATTACGGCATGCCGCTCGTGCTAATGCCGCCACAGAGCTTTCTCGGTCGACCAGCGCGATGGCTGTGGGCCATCCACCACCATCGCGCGACGCTATCGGCGGGGCCTAACTTCGCTTATGAGATGCTCGCCGCGAAGATTCCCGACGACGAGTTGGGCGGTCTCGATCTTTCGAGCTGGCGGCTTGCCTTCAACGGTGCTGAGCCGGCGCGCGCCGCAACGCTTGACAGGTTCGTGCAGCGCTTCGCCACCCATGGCTTCAATGCGCGCGCGCTCACGCCAGTATATGGGCTTGCCGAATCTGCGCTTGGGCTGACTTTCCCTCCGCTCGGGCGCGGGTCGCTTGTCGATCGCATTGATTCCGCGGTGCTCGCACGTGAGGGTCGTGCGCGGTCTATTAGCGCCGACGCACCCTCAGCGATGAGCGTAGTGAGCTGTGGGCGACCGCTGCGCGCTCACCAAGTGCGCATTGTGGATGCGCTCGGCGGCGAAGCCCCGGAGCGCGTCGAAGGCCGAATCGAGTTCCGCGGGCCGTCGGCCACCTCGGGCTATTTCAATAATCCGGAGGCGAACGCGACCCTCATCCACGAGGGCTGGCTTGACACGGGCGATGTCGGGTACTTCGCAGCGGGCGAGCTTTACATCACCAGCCGGGTCAAGGATCTCATTATTCGAGGCGGCCAGCACATCCACCCTTACGATTTGGAGGAATCGGTAGGCACTCTGCCGGGCGTGCGCAAAGGCTGCGTGGCAGTCTTCGGGGCCACGGACCTTGCGACCGGCACCGAACGCGTCGTCGTAGTCGCTGAGACGCACACCATCGGTGCCACAGCGCGGCATGTCTTGCGCCGCCAGATTGCCGAGCTCGCGAGCGCGCAGCTCGGCGTGCCCGCGGATGACATCGTCCTCGTCGGCCAGCGCGTGGTGCTCAAGACCTCGAGCGGGAAGATTCGCCGCGCCGCCTGCCGCGAGCTCTATGAGCGCGGCCTGCTCGGCGCCGCGCAGCCCTCGGTTGCGGTGCAGCTTGGGCGGCTCGCGCTGAGTGGGTTGCTCGCGAGCGCACGCAGGCTCGGCCGCACGCTCTCAGCGTGGCTGTTCGCCGCGTACTTGTGGACGTTGTTCGCAGTGCTATCAGTAGGCGGCGTAACGATCCTGCTGCTACTTACACGATCTGCACGAAGGCGATGGGCTCGAGCGCTGGCGCGCGGTTTCGTCGCTCTCTCTGGAATTCCGGTGCGAGTCAACGGTGAAGAGCGCCTCAAGGAGGCCATGCCGGCGGTGCTCGTGGCGAACCATTCGAGCTACTGTGATTTCATCCTGCTCACCGCTCTGCAGCCCGCCGAAGCCACGTTCGCCGCAAAGCGTGAGTTCGCGGCGCATCCGGTCCTGGGTCCACTCCTACGGCGCCTCGGCGTGCGCTTTGTCGAGCGCTTCGACACCGTTCAGGCGGTCGCGGACGCGCACGAGATCGCGCGAGCGGTCGCTGCGGGGGAGCCGGTCGTTGTTTTTCCAGAAGGAACCTTTACGCGCGCCCCGGGCCTGGGATCTTTCCACATGGGTGCTTTCGTTGCGGCGGCCGAAAGCGGGCGCCCGGTAATTCCCATCACGCTGCGCGGCACGCGCTCGGTGCTGCGCGACGGATCGTGGCTCCCGCGGTGCTACGCGCTCGACATATTCGTCCATGAGCCGCTCAGGCCGCTGGGCCGCGACTGGGCTGAAGCGGTCCGGCTGCGAAACGCGGCGCGGCGCGTGATACTCGAGCACTGCGGCGAGCCGGATATCGATGCGAACAGGTAAGGAAGATCAATATAAAGCACGCCCAGGGGGCGTGAGGAAGCCGCCCGACGGAGAGACCGTCACATGGCGGTGGGGTAAGCCGACTGATCCAAAGCTGAAGTGCCCGACGGACTTTGGTCTGGAAGATGAGCTTGCGGGTTTGAGTTTTCCCTATTGTGCTCGGTACCTGAAAAGACCGCGCGCATTCACCCTCCCACCGACGCGTGCGAGTCGGTCCTCTTCTTTTTGGTTGGGGCTCACCCCCTGCGGGCGTTTTCGCGCGACCCGCACGGTGCATGTTGCGGAGGCCTAAGTCCCATCCGGCCGCAACTGCCGGCGTAGCACCTTGCCGATTGGCGACTTGGGCAGCGACTCACGGAAGAACACCTGCCGTGGCCGCTTGTACGGCGCAAGGTGCTTCGCGCAATGCTCAAGCAGCGCCGCTTCATCGAGCGCCGGATCCTTTTTTACGACATACAGTGCAACGGCCTCGCCGGTGCGCGCATCCGGCAGCCCCGCCACGCCGGCGTCCTTCACTCCGGGGTGCTGCAGCGCGACCGCTTCGATCTCGCCCGGATAGGCCTTGAAACCCGACACCACGATTACTTCCTTGCGCCGCTCGATGAATTCGACGTAGCCGCGCTCGTCGATGCGGCCCAGGTCCCCAGTGCGTAGCCAGCCGCCCGGAAAGAACGCTTGCGCGGTTTCTTCCGGCGCGTTCCAGTAGCCTGGCATCACTTGGGGCCCGCGCACACAGATTTCACCGATCTCGCCGACCGATCCCGTCCGACCCTCCTCGTCGAAGATCGCCACCTCGGTGCCGGGGAGCGCTCGCCCCAGCTTGCCGCTGAACTCGCGCGCATCGGCGGGATTTCCGCACACGTTGGGCGAGGCCTCGGTGAGGCCATAGCCCTCCACGAGCGGCGCGCCGGTGGCCTGCTGCCAGCGCACCGCCACGTCGCGCTGCACCGCCATGCCACCAGCCACCGAGAGCTTGAGCGCGCCATGGTTGGCGGCGCATGCGGCGTCGAAGCCCTTCGCATCGAGCAGGGCGCGGTACAGGGTATTCACGCCGGTGATTGCCGTGAAGCGCGTCCGTTGCAGCACTCTTACGAAGCCGGAGAGGTCGCGCGGGTCGGCGATCAGCACATTGTTGCCGCCCAGGCGCGCGAAGAGCAGTAAGTTCGCGGTGAGCGCGAACACGTGGTACAGCGGCAGCGCGGTGATCACGGTCTCTTCGCCCTCGAGGAGGACCGCGCCCGCCCAGGCACGCGTCTGCTCCAAGTTTGCCAGCATGTTCCGGTGCGTGAGCATCGCGCCCTTCGGGCGCCCCGTGGTACCCCCGGTGTACTGCAGGAACGCGATGTCGTCGGCGTCAAGCTGAGTCTCGGGGACGCGAAGCGTGCGTCCGCGCGCGAGCGCCTCGCGAAAGCCGATCGTCCCGTCAATGCGCCACCGCGGCACCATGCGCCGCACGCGCTTGACCGCGAAATTGACTACCCAGCGCCTGGGCGCGGGGAACAGATCTCCGACCTGCGTGCTGATCACGTGGCGCACGCGCGTACGCGGAATCGCCTGCGCCAGCGTATGGGCGAAGTTCTCTAGCACCACGACGGCCGCGGGCCCGGCGTCCTCGAGCTGGGTCTCGAGCTCGGAGGCGGTATAGAGCGGATTGATGTTGACCACCACCAGTCCGGCGCGCAGCACGCCGATCAGCGCCACGGGGTATTGCAGCAGGTTTGGTAGCATGATTCCGACGCGCTCGCCGCGCTCGAGCCCCAGATGACCACGTAGAAAGCCTGCGAAGTCCCTCGACAGACGGTCCACCTCGCCGTAGCTGAGTTGAACGCCCATGCTTGAGAACGCGGGCCGCGCGCGAAAGCGAGCGAAGCATTCCTCGAACATCTCTCTCAACGACGCAGTCGCGGTGCCGGTCACGTACCGCCCCCACTTTTGCAGCTCGGGCACAGGGGACTTCTTCACTTTGAAAGCAGTCACGACCCATTTTCGATCGTGGCCTGCGCCCAGGATTGACGCAAATCAAACCTTGCCCGCGCGCGGAGCGGACGATGGGCGCAGGGTGATGACACGCTGGGAGCACTTCGAGCATGGCGCCGACGTGGGGGTGCGGGGTATCGGCGCAAGCAAGGCCGAGGCCTTCGAGCAGGCGGCGCTCGCGCTGACCGCGGTGATCACCGACCCGGCCGCGGTGCGGCCGCTCGAGCGCATCGAGGTGGACTGCGAGGCGCCCGACGACGAGCTGCTGTTCGCGGAATGGTTGAACGCCCTGGTGTACGAGATGGCGACGCGCAGGATGCTGTTCTCGCGCTTCGCGGTGCGGCTTGAGGGCGCGCGGCTTGCCGCCGAGGTCTGGGGCGAGCCGATGGACGCGCCGCGCCACCGCCCGGCGGTGGAAGTAAAGGGCGCTACCTATACCATGCTGCGCGTCGCGCCGCAGGGCGACGGGTGGCTCGCGCAAACCGTGGTGGACGTGTGAGATGGAGCTGAAACTGTTCGAGAAGCGCTCCGCGTACGAGTGGGAAATCCCGCGCCAGGGTGCGATGCGCGTGCCGGCGATGATCTACGCCAGCGAGGCGCTGGTGCGCGACATGGACCACAAGGTGTACGAGCAGGCGGTTAACGTCGCGGCGCTGCCCGGGATCGTCAAGGCGTCCTACGCCATGCCGGATGCTCATTGGGGCTACGGTTTTCCCATCGGCGGCGTGGCCGCGTTCGACCCGGAGGAGGGCGGCGTGGTGTCCGCGGGTGGCGTCGGCTTCGACATCTCCTGCGGTGTGCGCTGCCTGCATACGGGTCTGCATCGCGACGACATCATGAGGGTGCAGGGGCCGCTCGCGCACGAGCTCTCGCGCAGCATCCCGGCGGGCTTGGGCAGCACCGGCACCATCCGACTGGGCGAGAACGAAATGGATGCCATGCTCGCGGGCGGCGCAGCCTGGGCGGTGCAGCGCGGTTGGGGCGAAGCCGTCGACCTCGAGCGCATCGAGGAGCACGGGCAGATGCTGCACGCCAAGCCCGCCAACGTCTCGGCGCAGGCGAAAAGGCGCCAGCGCGACGAGATGGGAACGCTGGGCAGCGGCAACCACTATCTGGAAATCCAGGAAGTGACCGCGGTGTTCGACGCGCCAATCGCCGCGGCCTACGGCTTGGCGCAGGGCGACATCGTGATCATGATCCACTGCGGCTCGCGCGGCCTCGGCCACCAGATCGGCACCGAGTATCTCAAGCGCATGGCGATCGCCGCGGCGCAATACGGCATCCATCTGCCGGACCGCGAGCTCGCTTGCACCCCGATCAACTCGGAGGTCGGCCAGGAGTACCTGGGCGCGATGCGCGCCGCGATCAACTGCGCGCTTGCCAACCGCCAGATCCTCACGCACCTGCTGCGCGAGGTGTTCCGCAGGATGCTGCCGCAGGCGCGGCTGCCGCTGCTCTACGACGTGTCGCACAACACCTGCAAGGTTGAGGCGCACCGCGTCGATGGGAAAAATGAGGGCGGCATGCGGAAGCTCTACGTGCACCGCAAGGGCGCAACGCGCGCTTTCGGCCCCGGGCATCCGGACGTGCCGGAAGCGTTCCGCGCGGCGGGCCAGCCGGTGCTGATCGGCGGCTCGATGGGCACCGGCTCCTACGTGCTCGCGGGGACGAAGGAGTCCGAGGCGCTCGCCTTCAGTTCGGCCTGCCACGGCGCGGGGCGCGCCATGAGCCGGCACCAGGCGCTCAAGACCTGGCAGGGCCGCAAGGTGGTGGACGACCTCGCCGCGCGCGGCATCATTGTGAAGAGCCCGTCGATGCGCGGTGTCGCCGAGGAGGCGCCGGATGCCTACAAGGACGTGGCCGCGGTGGTGGATGCCGCGGACGCGGCCGGCCTCGCGCGCAAGGTGGCACGCGTGGAGCCGCTGGTGTGCATCAAAGGCTGAATTGCCTCCATAACCTGCTCTGGAGGTTCGAAATCGCTCTGGAGAAGGCGCCCAAACGCTACGGTGCCATGCGCGCCATGGACGGCGCTAGCTCTCGTGCCGCGTCGGGAAAGTTCCTCGTCCTGCTCGGCTCCTCTGGCTGCGGCAAAACTACGGTGCTGCGCCTGATCGCCGGCCTGGAGGAAGTGACAGAGGGCAGGATCGTTATCGGAGGGCGCGACGTCACGCGCCTCGAGCCGGACAAGCACCACCTCTCGATGGTGTTTCAGTCCTACGCTCTGTTCGCCCACCTCTGGGTCGCGGAGGACATCGTTTCCGGCTTGAAGGACGGCGGCTACCGAGCCCGGGCGAGACAGTGCTAGCCGAATATTTCAGACGTAGCCCTGGAGGGAAGGGCGCGAATCAGGCGGCAGCTGCTTCCCGCAGCGGGGCTGAAGCCACCTTTGTGGGTGCGGTCGGAGAAGACGCGTTTGGCGATGAAATTCTCGCCTCGATGAGTGCTGCTCAGGTCAAGGTCGAGCGCGCAAGGCGAATGCCGGCAGCGCAAACAGGCGTAGCGTTGATTACCGTCGATGCCGTTGGCCGAAATCTTATTACGGTCGTACCTGGCGCGAATGGAACCGTTGAAAGCCAAATTGTGGACGAGCTCGCCCTATTTTTGAGCCCTAAGGTGGTTGTACTCCTACAGCTTGAGATACCGATTGAGACTGTTATTCGCCTAGCCAGTCTTGCGCACACCGCAGGCAAAGTCCCTCCGGAGCGGCGTCACTTAGATCAGCGTACCTTGAAGACCAGTTTGCCGCGCAGGTGTCGTCCCTCGCTCACCTTGTGGGCCGCGGCGGCATCCGCTAACGCGTAGGTCGTGATTTCGGGCGCGCGCACGGCGCCGCCCGTGAGCAGCGCAACGATGCGCTCGAGATGCGCGCGGTCGCGCCCGACTTTGGGGCGCAAGGACGCGACGTCGGCGCGCGGCGAAACCGGCGCCGTATTGCCCGAGGCGATGAATGCGGCGCGCCCGCCCGGCCGCAGCACCGCGAAAGCGCGCTGCGCGACCTCGCCGCCGACGGTGTCGAACACCGCGTCGCAGCCGGACGCCACTTTAGTGAAGTCCTGCCTGCCGTAGTCGATGATCTGATCGGCGCCGAGGCCGAGCAGGTAGGCGTGGTTCGCCGCGCTCGCGGTCGTGATCACGCGCGCGCCGATGTGCTTGGACAGCTGGATCGCAAAACCTGCCACGCCGCCGGCGCCGCCCTGGATCAGTATCGTTTCGCCGGACTTCAGCTGCAGCGTGTCCTCGATCGAGCAGAGCGCGGTGAGGCCGATGAGCGCGACTGCCGCGCACTCCACGTGCGTAAGCTGCGCCGGCTTGCGCGCCACGATCGCCGCGCGGATCGCGATCTTCTCCGCGTAGGCGCCTTCCTGGCCGACCTCGCACACGCCGAAGACCGCATCGCCGAGCGCGAAGTCCTTCACCCCGTCACCGAGCGCGCCGACGATGCCGGAGAAGTCGCGCCCTGGAACGTACGGAAACCTGCTGATCGGGGCATAGTGCCCGGCGCGCACTTTCCAGTCGGCCCCGTTGACGCTCGCCGCGTAAACGTCTACCAGCACCTCACCGGGGCCGGCAACGGGGTCCGGTACATCGCCGTAGCGCATCACCTCCGGCCCGCCATGTCTCATGAAGTAGGCTGCTTTCATCTACGTTCTCCTACTGCAAAACTCACATGGGCATAATGACGAAATGAATACTAGACCTCTCGGCCGCTCCGGTCTTCGCATCGCGCCCATGGTCCTCGGCGCCAACGTCTTCGGCTGGACCGTGGATCAGCCGACGGCCTTGCGGCTGCTCGACCGTTTCGTTGCTGCGGGCCTCAATGCGGTCGACACGGCCGACGTCTACTCGCGCTGGGTGCCCGGCAACAAGGGCGGCGAGTCGGAAACGATGATCGGAAACTGGCTCAAGGCCTCGCCGGCGCGCCGCCCCCGGGTGGTCCTGATCACCAAGCTTGGCGCTGTGCCCGGAGCCGACGGCAAGGGCCTTTCGGCCAAGAGCATCGCGGCTGGCGTCGAAGGATCGCTTCGCAGGCTGCAGACCGACTACATCGATCTTTATCTGAGCCATCGGCCGGACCCCGATACGCCGATCGAGGAGACCCTGCGCGCCTACCAAGCGCTCATCCAGGCGGGCAAGGTAAGGGCAATCGGCAGCTCCAACGCTACCCCCGCCGGCCTGCGCGAAGCGCTCGACACCGCTGCGCGCCGGAAATTGCCGCGCTACGAGGTGGAGCAGCCCGAATACAGCCTGTGTGAGCGCAGGAAGTTCGAAGGCCCGCTGCGTGACCTGTGCATCGCCGAGGGCCTGGGCGTCGTCGTCTATTACAGCCTCGCTTCCGGTTTTCTCTCCGGCAAGTACCGCAGCAAGGCCGATCTCGCGCACAGTGCGCGCAAGGGCGGCGTCGAGAAATATCTGAACGACGACGGCTTCAGGATCCTAAAGGCGCTCGACGCAGTCGCCGAGGCGCACGGCGCGAAGCCCGCGGAAGTGGCGCTAGCCTGGCTGATCGCGCGCGAGGGCGTCACCGCGCCGATCGCCAGCGCCACCAGCATCGGCCAGCTGGACAGCCTGGTGCGTGCGACGCAGCTGAAGCTGTCCGCGGACGAAATCCGATCCCTGACCGCGGCATCAGACTGACGCGGCCCGATCTCCGGACTTGCCTTTCGGTCCCAGCAAATTGGATCCGGAATCCGACAACAAGCAACCACCGATTGATGGCGAGGGGTCGCGCAAGCCGCGGCGCCCGCAGATCAAGGTGCAGGCGTTTCTCGGCAAGCTGCCGCTGTTCAGCGAGATGACCCCCGAGGAGCTCGACCGGATCGCCGCCGGCACCGAGACGCTGTACGTGCGCAAAGGCGAGGAAGTGTGCCACCGCGGCGATCCGGTCACCGGCTTTCACGTCGTGGTCTACGGCCAGGTGACCCTCGGCTTTACCTCGCCGCAGGGGGTGGAGAAAGTGGTCGAGATCGTCCGCCCCGGCCAGAGCTTCGGAGAGGCGCTGATGTTCCTCGACCGGCCCTACATCGTGTTCGCGCGGGCGCTGAGCGACGCGATGCTGCTGCACGTAGGCAAGCGCACGGTAAACGACGAGCTCGCGCGCGACCCGGCTTTCGCGCGCCGCATGCTGTCCGGCCTGTCGCAGCGCCTGCACGGGCTGGTGCGAGACGTCGAGGCCTACACCCTGCGTTCGGGCGCCGAGCGGGTGATCGGCTACCTGCTGCGCGAGCTGCCCGATGACGCGGGCACCGGCCAGGTGGACTTGGAGCTCACGCCGGGCAAGAACGTGATTGCCTCGCGCCTGAACATGACCCCGGAGCACTTCTCGCGCATCCTGCACGACCTCGAGGCGCAGGGCCTGATCACGGTCGAAGGACGCCTCGTGCGCATTCCCGATCTGGAGCGCCTGCGCGGTCGTTGAGCGCCTGTGCCCCGGCAAGCAAGTCGTTGCGTGCGCCGAGCATCTGATCGCAGGCAGGGTACAAGACCGCCTCTTCCTTGAGGTTGTGCTCCTGCAGGAGCGCGCGCAGATGCTCCAGCTCGGCGCAGCAGCCTTCCGGGTCGACGCGCGGCTGAGCGGCGCCGAGAGCGGCGAGCAGCTCTCTCATTTCGGCATGCTCGGCGCGCATCACTTCCGTCGGCCCCTGGCGCAGACCGCTCGCCTGCTCGAAAGCGGGGAATAGCTCGCTCTCTTCGAAGGCGATGTGGCGCTCGAGCGCGTCTTGCAGGGCCGCGAGCTGGCGCGCAAACGCCTCCCAGTCCGACGCCGCAGCGGCCTCGATGGCCGAGGCGAAGAAACGATCGCAATAGCGATGATGCTGCAACAGAGATTCCGCGAGGCCCGCCATGGCGCGTGTGCTCCGAGTGGTTGCGACGGCAGATTGTTCGCGGCGCAAGCCGCCGGCCGCCTTGATATGAATTAAGACCTTGAGAAGCCGCTTGGCTAACAGGGTCAAAGTCGAATCGCTTGATTTGGATCAAAGAGGCGGATGCACATCGACGCGAGAGTTCGCAAAAGCGCCGAACTCGAACATGCCTGCGAAACCATCCCGCCCGATCTCGGGCAAGACCCTGACGATTTGGAGCCCCGAGGACCGCGAATTCTGGGTGCAGGAAGGGCAGGCGATCGCCAACCTCAACCTGTGGATCTCGATCCCGGCGCTGTTCCTCGCGTTCGCGGTCTGGCAGATGTGGAGCGCGGTGGCGGTGAACCTGCCGGCGCTCGGGTTCAAGTTCAGCGCCAACCAGCTGTTCTGGCTCGCCGCTGCGCCGGGGCTTTCGGGCGCGACGCTGCGCATCTTTTATTCGTTCATGGTGCCGGTGTTCGGCGGGCGGCGCTGGACCGCCCTCTCGACCGCCTCGCTGCTGGTGCCGGCGATCGGCATCGGCGTCGCGGTGCAGGACCCGAACACGGGCTACGGCGTGCTGCTGGTGCTCGCGCTGCTGTGCGGCCTGGGCGGGGGCAACTTCGCCTCGAGCATGGCGAACATCAGCTTCTTCTTCCCCAAGGAGCGCAAGGGCTCGGCCCTCGGCCTTAACGCAGGACTGGGCAACCTCGGCGTCTCCGGAGTCCAGTTCCTCGCGCCGCTGGTGATCGCGGCCGGGGTGTACGGCCCGCTCGCGGGCGGCGCGCAGACGATCGTCAACGCCGCGGGCGAGAAGGTCGAGATCTGGGCCCAGAACGCGGCCTTCGTGTGGGTGCCGTTCATCGCGCTCGCCGCGCTCGCCGCCTGGTTCGGGATGCACGACATCGCCGACGCCAAGGCCTCGCTGCGCAACCAGGCGGTGATCTTCAAGCGCAAGCACAACTGGATCATGTGCTGGCTGTACCTCGGGACCTTCGGCTCGTTCATCGGCTACGCGGCGGGCTTTCCGCTGCTCATCCGCTCGCAGTTCCCGCACGTGAACGCGCTGCAGTATGCCTGGCTCGGGCCGCTGGTCGGCGCCGCGGTGCGGCCGTTCGGCGGCTGGCTGGCCGACAAGCTCGGCGGCGCTGCGGTGACGTTCTGGAACTTCATCATCATGACGCTCGCCGTGCTCGGCGTGCTCTATTTCCTGCCTTCGCACGGCGCGGGCGGGAGCTTCGCCGGCTTCTTCGCCATGTTCATGCTGCTGTTCCTCACCACCGGCATCGGCAACGGTTCGACCTTCCGCATGATCCCGGTCATCTTCCTCACCGAGCGCCAGCGCGAGGCCGCGCGCGGGGATGCGGGCGTGCAGGAACAGGCCGTGAAGGACGCGAACATGGAAGCCGCGGCAGTGCTCGGCTTCTCGTCCGCGTTCGCGGCCTACGGCGGGTTCTTCATCCCGAAGAGCTACGGCACGTCGATCGCGCTCACCGGCGGGCCGCAGGGGGCGCTGATCGTGTTCGTCGTCTTCTACTTGACCTGCATCGCGCTTACCTGGTGGTACTACGCGCGCCGCCACGCCGAGATGCCATGCTGACACTGCCTAGGAGCAACGATGGCCAACACGAATGAACTGATCGAGCGCTACGGCCTGCGCGGCACCCCCGCCACGGGTCTGTGGATGGGGACCTGGGGCTTCTTCATCGGCTTCGCCGCGGTGTCGCTGTACGGTCCCGCGGCGCACTACTTCCAGGCCTCGATGGGGATCTCTGGCGTCACCCTCGGGCTGCTGGTGGCCGCGCCGCAGCTCACCGGGTCGCTGCTGCGCATCCCGTTCGGCGCCTGGGTCGACAAGGCCGGCGGGCGCCTGCCGATGCTCACCCTGTTCGCCATGTCGCTGGTCGGCATGTGGGGGCTGGTCTATATCCTGTACACGGTCCACGACCTGAACTTGAAGGTGTACCCGGTGATCCTGCTGTTCGGGTTCATGAGCGGCTGCGGCGTGGCCTCGTTCTCGGTCGGGATCCCGCAGGTGTCGTACTGGTTCGCGCAGAACCGGCAGGGCACGGTGCTCGGCACCTACGGCGGCGTGGGCAACCTCGCCCCGGGCCTGTTCACGCTGATGCTGCCGTTCGCGATCGCCGCCTGGGGGCTCGCCGGGTCGTACCTGGCGTGGTTCATCTTCCTGCTCGCCGGCGCGTTGATCTACGCCTGGCTGGCGCGCGACGCGTACTTCTTCCAGCTGCGCAAGAAGGGCGTTGCGCTCGAGGAAGCGAAGCAGGTGGCGCGCCAGTGCGGGCAGGAGCTGGTGCCCAAGGAGTCGGTGTGGCCCGCGCTGTGGGCTGCCGCCGAGGAGCAGCGCACCTGGGGCCTGGTGTTCCTGTACTTCACTTCCTTCGGCGGGTTCCTCGCGCTCACGGCCTGGTTCCCGACCTACTGGATCAACCTGCACCACATGGACGTCAAGACCGCGGGCGTGCTCGGCGGACTGGGGTTCTCGCTCCTCGCCGCCGCGATCCGCGTGTTCGGCGGCGTGATCTCCGAGCGCTTCGGCGGCGAGCGCGTCGCGGTCGGAGCGTTCCTCGCGGTGCTCGCCGGGGCGCTGCTGCTCACCCTGGTGACGCAGTTCGCGCTCAATCTGCTGGGCGAGCTGGTGATCGCGCTCGGCATGGGCATCGGCAACGCCGCGGTGTTCAAGATGGTCCCCAAGTACGTGCCGCACGCGGTCGGCGGCGCTTCGGGCTGGGTCGGCGGCCTGGGGGCGCTGGGCGGCTTCGTGATCCCGCCGATCCTGGGCGCGTTCGTCGACGTGCTCGGCCCCGTCGGGTACGCGCGCGGATTCTTCGTTTACGCGGTGCTGGGTTTGGCCGCGACGGCGCTGGCGATTGCGTTCGTGCGCGCCGAGCCTGCAGCCAGGAGCTGATATGAGCCACTTTCTCGACCGACTTCGATTCCTGACCGAGACGCGCGAAAGTTTCGCCGACGGACACGGAGAGACGCGCCGGGAGGACCGAACCTGGGAGGACGCGTACCGCCAGCGCTGGAGCCACGACAAGATCGTGCGCTCCACGCACGGCACCAACTGCACCGGCTCGTGCTCGTGGAAGATCTACGTCAAGGGCGGCATCGTCACCTGGGAGACGCAGCAGACCGACTACCCGCGCACCCGGCCCGACATGCCGAACCACGAGCCGCGCGGCTGCTCGCGCGGGGCGTCCTATTCCTGGTACCTGTACAGCGGCAACCGCCTCAAGTACCCGATGGTGAGGAGCGCGCTGCTGCAGTCGTGGCGGGAGCTCAGAAAGAGCCGCGACCCGGTCGAGGCCTGGCAATCGATCGTGCAAGGCGACGGCGCCTACAAGCGCCAGCGCGGCCTGGGCGGGTTCCTGCGCGCCTCCTGGGAGGAAGCGAACGAGATCGTCGCCGCGGCGAACGTCTACACGATCAAGAAGTACGGCCCGGACCGGGTCATCGGCTTCTCGCCCATCCCGGCGATGTCGATGGTGTCCTACGCCGCCGGGAGCCGCTACCTGTCGCTCATCGGCGGCGTTTGCATGAGCTTCTACGACTGGTACTGCGACCTGCCGCCGGCCTCGCCCATGACCTGGGGCGAGCAGACCGATGTGCCCGAGTCGGCCGACTGGTACAACTCGTCCTTCATCATCATGTGGGGCTCGAACGTGCCGCAGACGCGCACCCCGGACGCCCACTTCATGACCGAGGCGCGCTACAAGGGCACCAAGATCGTCTCGGTGTTCCCGGACTACGCCGAAGGCGCCAAGTTCGGCGACCTGTGGCTGCATCCCAAGCAGGGCACCGACGCCGCGCTCGCGATGGCGATGGGCCACGTGATCCTGAAGGAGTTTCACCTCGACCGGCCGAGCGAGTACTTCCGCGACTACTGCCGGCGCTACAGCGACCTGCCGATGCTGGTGCGCCTGGTGAAGCAGGGCGCGCGCTACGTGCCCGATCGCTTCGTGCGCTGCTCGGACTTCGCCGACAGACTGGGCGAATCGAACAACGCGGAGTGGAAGACGGTGTGCTACGACGAGGCGAGCGGCGCGCTCGCGGTGCCGCTGGGCTCGATCGGATTCCGCTGGGGCGAGAAGGGCAAGTGGAACCTGGAGCAGAAGAGCGGCGCGGGCGCCGAGATCCGGCCGCGCCTGTCGCTGCTGGAGGCGAGGGACGAAGCGGTGAGCGTCGCGTTTCCGTATTTCGGCGGCCAGCCGCACGAGCATTTCCGCTCGAGCGCGCATCCCGACGTGCTGCTGCGCGAGGTTCCGGCCAGGAAGCTGCAGCTCGCCGACGGCGAGGCGCTGGTCGCGACGGTGCACGACCTGCTGCTCGCGAGCTACGGCATCGACCGCGGGCTGGGCGGCGCGAACGTCGCCGCCTCCTACGACGACGACGTGCCCTACACCCCGGCCTGGCAGGAGCGCATCACGGGCGTGAAGCGCGCCGACGTCATAAGCGTGGCGCGCCAGTTCGCCGACAACGCCGACAAGACGCGCGGCAAGTCGATGGTGATCGTCGGCGCGGGGCTGAACCACTGGTACCACATGGACATGAGCTACCGCGCGATCATCAACCTGCTGGTGATGTGCGGCTGCGTCGGGCAGTCCGGCGGCGGCTGGGCGCACTACGTCGGCCAGGAG
The DNA here is from genome assembly GCA_035517095.1 of Burkholderiales bacterium. Classification (GTDB taxonomy): domain Bacteria; phylum Pseudomonadota; class Gammaproteobacteria; order Burkholderiales; family SG8-39; genus DAHVFK01. The sequence goes on along the minus strand of DATIZK010000064.1, from coordinate 43,503 downwards.
AAGCTGCGCCCGCAGACCGGCTGGACCGCGCTCGCCTTCGCGCTCGACTGGGCGCGGCCGCCGCGGCAGATGAACTCCACCTCGTTCTTCTACGCGCACACCGATCAGTGGCGCTACGAGAAGCTGTCGGTGGCGGAGATCCTCTCGCCTCTGGCGGACGCGAAGCGCTACGGCGGCAGCCTGATCGATTTCAACGTGCGCGCCGAGCGCATGGGCTGGCTGCCCTCGGCGCCCCAGCTGCAGGCGAACCCGCTCTCGATCGCCAAGGCCGCGGCCGCGGCCGGGCTCGAGCCGAAGGACTACGTCGCGCGCGAGTTGAAAAGCGGCAAGCTGCGCCTCGCCTGCGAGGATCCGGACCATCCCGACAACTTCCCGCGCAACCTGTTCGTGTGGCGCTCGAACCTGCTCGGCTCCTCGGGCAAGGGCCACGAGTACTTCCTCAAGCACCTGCTCGGCACGCAGAACGGCGTGCAGGGCAAGGACCTGGGCGCGAGCGCGGGCGAAAAGCCGCTCGAGGTCGATTGGCGCGACGAGGTCGCCGGCGGCAAGCTCGACCTGCTGGTGACGCTCGATTTCCGCATGTCGACCACCTGCCTGTACTCGGACGTGGTGCTGCCGACCGCGACCTGGTACGAGAAGAACGACCTCAATACCTCGGACATGCACCCCTTCATCCATCCGCTGTCGCAGGCGGTCGACCCGGTGTGGCAATCCAGGAGCGACTGGGAGATCTACAAGGGAATCGCGCAGAAGTTCTCGGAGCTCGCGCTCGGCCGGCTCGGGCTGGAGAAGGACGTGGTGCTGACCCCGCTCATGCACGACTCGCCGGGCGAGCTCGGGCAGCCGTTCGAGCCCAAGGACTGGAAGAAGGGCGAGTGCGAGCCGATCCCGGGCAAGACCATGCCGGCGGTCGCGGTGGTCGAGCGCGACTATCCGGGCGTGTACGCGCGCTTCACCTCGCTCGGGCCGCTGATGGCGAAGGTCGGCAACGGCGGCAAGGGGATCGCCTGGAACACCGAGAGCGAAGTGAATTCCCTGAGAAAACTCAATCAGGAGAGTCCGCAGGGCCTGGCAAGAATCGAAACCGACATCGACGCCTGCGAGGTGATCCTGTCGCTCGCGCCGGAAACCAACGGCGAAGTCGCGGTCAAGGCCTGGCAGGCGCTGTCGGCGGTCACCGGGCGCGACCACACGCATCTGGCGAAGCCGCGCGAGGACGACAAGATCCGCTTCCGCGACATCCAGGCGCAGCCGCGCAAGATCATCTCCTCGCCGACCTGGTCGGGGCTGGAGTCCGAGCACGTGTCCTACAGCGCCTGCTACACCAACGTGCACGAGCTGATCCCGTGGCGCACGCTCACCGGGCGCCAGCAGCTGTACCAGGATCACCCGTGGATGCGCGCCTTCGGCGAGGGCTTGGTCGCCTACCGCCCGCCGGTCGACACCAAGACGGTCAAGCCGCTGCTGGGGCGGCGCTCGAACGGCAACCCCGAGGTGGTGCTCAACTTCATCACGCCGCACCAGAAGTGGGGCATCCATTCGACCTACACCGACAACCTGCTGATGCTGACGCTCTCGCGCGGCGGGCCGATCGTCTGGATCTCGGAGCTGGACGCGAGCAAGGCCGGGATCGAGGACAACGACTGGATCGAGGCCTACAACCTGAACGGCGCGCTCACCGCGCGCGCGGTGGTGTCGCAGCGCGTGCCCGAGGGCATGGTGCTGATGTACCACGCGCAGGAAAAGATCGTGAACACGCCGGGCTCGGAGATCATGGGCACGCGCGGCGGGATCCACAACTCGGTGACGCGCACCTGCCCGAAGCCGACCCACATGATCGGCGGCTACGCCCAGCAGAGCTATGGCTTCAATTACTACGGCACGGTGGGGTCGAACCGCGACGAGTTCATCATCCTCAGGAAGATGGCGAAGGTGGACTGGATGGACGGCGAGGCGAAGGAGGTGACGGCATGAAGATCCGCGCCCAGATCGGCATGGTGCTGAATCTCGACAAGTGCATCGGCTGCCACACCTGCTCGGTGACCTGCAAGAACGTGTGGACCAACCGCGAGGGCATGGAGTACGCCTGGTTCAACAACGTCGAGACCAAGCCCGGCATCGGCTACCCGAAGGACTGGGAGAACCAGGACAAGTGGCGCGGCGGCTGGCAGCGCAGCGGCGACGGCCGGATCCGCCCGAAGCAGGGCGGCAAGCTCGCGCTGCTGGCGAAGATCTTCGCCAATCCGCACCTGCCCGAGATCGACGATTATTACGAGCCCTTCACCTTCGACTACGAGCACCTGCACACCGCGGCCGCCTCGTCCGCGGCGCCGGTGGCGCGGCCGCGCTCGCTTATCACCGGCGAGCGCATGGAGAAGATCGAGTGGGGGCCGAACTGGGAGGAGATCCTGGGCGGCGAGTTCGCCAAGCGCAGCGCCGACTACAACTTCGCCGAGATCGAGAAGGAGGTCTACGGCCAGTTCGAGAGCACCTTCATGATGTACCTGCCGCGGCTGTGCGAGCACTGCCTGAACCCGACCTGCGTCGCCTCCTGCCCCTCGGGCTCGATCTACAAGCGCGAAGAAGACGGCATCGTGCTGATCGACCAGGACAAGTGCCGCGGCTGGCGCATGTGCGTCTCGGGCTGCCCGTACAAGAAGATCTACTACAACTGGTCGAGCGGCAAGGCCGAGAAGTGCATCTTCTGCTACCCGCGCATCGAGGCCGGCCAGCCGACCGTGTGCTCCGAGACCTGCGTCGGCAGGATCCGCTACCTCGGCGTGCTGCTGTACGACGCGGACCGCATCGGCGCGGCCGCGAGCGTCGCGGACCCGCAGGCGCTGTACCAGGCGCAGCTCGGGGTGTTCCTCGATCCGTTCGACCCGGCGGTGACCGAGCAGGCGCGCAGCGACGGCGTGCCCGAGGCCTGGATCGAAGGCGCGCGGCGCTCGCCGGTGTACAAGATGGCGCTGGAATGGAAGGTGGCGTTTCCGCTCCATCCCGAGTACCGCACCCTGCCGATGGTGTGGTACGTGCCGCCGCTTTCGCCGATCAGCGCCGCCGCCAACAGCGGCGCGCTGGGCGCGAACGGCGAGATTCCGGACGTCTCGCAGCTCAGGATCCCGCTCAGGTACCTCGCCAACCTGCTCACCGCGGGCGACGAGGCGCCGGTCAGGCTCGCGCTCGAGCGCATGCTCGCGATGCGCGCTTTCATGCGCGCGCGCCACGTCGAGGGCCGCGACAACGCCGCGGTGCTGGCGCAGACGGGGCTGAGCGCGGCGCAGGTCGAGGACATGTACCGCATCATGGCGATCGCCAACTACGAGGACCGCTTCGTGATTCCCACCACGCACCGCGAATACGCCGAGAACGCCTACGACCTGCGCGGCTCCTGCGGCTTCTCGTTCGGCAACGGCTGCTCGGACGGCGAGAGCCAGCCGAGCCTGTTCGGCGGCAAGAAGCGGCGCACCATCCCGATCCGCGCCGTGGCCGGAGGCGAACGATGAAAACCCTTCGGGTCTGCGCCGTCCTGCTCTCCTATCCCGAGCCCGAATTGCTCTCGGCCCTGCCCGAGCTCTCGGCCGCTCTGGACGCCGAGCGACTGCTGCCACGCGCGGCGCAGGCCGAGCTCGAGGGGCTGCTCGACGAGCTCCGGCGCGAGCCGCTTGGCGCGTCGCAGGAGCGCTACGTGACTCTGTTCGACCGCGCGCGCGCCCTGTCGCTGCACCTGTTCGAGCACGTGCACGGCGAATCGCGCGACCGCGGCCAGGCGATGGTCGACCTGGCGGCGATGTACCGTGCGCGCGGCCTCGCCGTGGACGGGCGCGAGCTGCCCGATTACCTGCCTGCGTTTCTCGAGTTCGCCTCGCTGCTGCCGGCCGCCGAGGCGCGCGGCCTGCTGGGCGAGTCGGCCGACATCCTGCGCGCCCTGGGCGAGCGCCTGGCCGCGCGCGGCAGCCGCTATTGCGCGGTGTTCGCCGCGCTGCTCGCGCTCGCCGGCGAGCGCGGCCTGGCGCTCGAGCGCGCCGCGCGGCCGCGGGCCGGGGAAGAAGACTCGCCCGAGGCGGTCGACCGCAGCTGGCTCGAGCAGCCCGTGACCTTCGGCGGCGCCGCGCCCCAGGTCGCCCCGGTGCACGTCTACCGCAAAGGAGCCGCGTCATGAGCGAATTTGTGAACCAGGCGCTGTTCGGCATCTATCCCTACGTCTGTCTGGCGGTGTTCCTGCTCGGCTCGCTGGTGCGCTTCGACCGGGAGCAGTACAGCTGGAAGAGCGACTCCTCGCAGCTTCTGCGCCGCGGCCAGCTGCGCTGGGGCTCGAACCTGTTCCACGTCGGCATCCTGCTGCTGTTTCTCGGCCACCTGTTCGGCCTGCTCACGCCGCACAGCCTGTACACCGCCCTGGGGCTTTCGGCCGCAGCGAAGCAGATCCTGGCGATGAGCTCGGGCGGAATCGTGGGCGCGATGATCCTGGCCGGACTCCTGCTGCTGCTGCACCGGCGCCTCGCGATTGCGCGCATTCGCGCCACCAGCACGCGCATGGACATCTTCATCCTGCTGTGGATCCTGGCGACGCTCCTGCTCGGGCTGACCTCGATCGCCTTCTCGGCGCAGCATCTGGACGGCAGCGTGATGCTGCTGCTGGCGGACTGGGCGCAGCACATCGTCACCTTCCGCGGCGGCGCGGCGGCGTTCATCGCCGGCGTGCCGCTCATCTTCAAGATCCACCTGTTCTTCGGCATGACGCTGTTCCTGCTGTTCCCGTTCTCGCGCCTGGTGCACATCTGGAGCGGCTTCGGCTCGGTCGCCTACCTGGGCCGGGCCTACCAGATCGTGCGCAGCCGCGGCTGATGACCGAGACCGTCGTCAACGGCCTTCCGCTCGCGCTGCGCGAGCGGCTGCTCGAGCGCGCCGCGCTGCGCGGCGTGCTGGAGGGCCGCGCGCGCGAGGAGGTGAGCTTCGCCGATGCGGCCGCCGAGGACGCCGTGATCGAGCGCCTGCTCGAGCTCGAGCTGCGCACCCCCGAGCCGAACGACGAAGAGTGCCGGCGCTACTTCGAGCGCCACCCGGCGCAGTTCCGCTCGGGCGACCTGGTCGAGGCGAGCCATATCCTGTTCGCGCTCACACCGCGCGTTCCTCCGGGCGCGTTGCGCGCCAAGGCGGCGCAAGTGCACGCGGCCGCGCGCCGCGAGCCGCAGCGCTTTGCCGAGCTGGCGCGGGAGGTCTCGAACTGCCCTTCGGCCGCGCACGGCGGCGCGCTCGGACAGCTGGGGCGCGGCGACACCGTGCCGGAGTTCGAGCGCGCGCTGTTCGCCAGCGAGGCGCTCGGGGTGCTGCCCGAGCTGGTCGACTCGCGCTACGGCTTCCACGTCGTGCTGGTCGCACGCCGCATCGCAGGCAAGGCGCTTCCGTTCGACGCGGTGCGCGCGCGCATCGGGGCCATACTGCGGGAACGTTCGACCGAGCGCGCGCTCGCGCAGTACGTGCAGATGCTGGCAGACCCGGTTACGGGAACGCCGGGAAGCGGGTCTCCTGACCGCCCGCGACCGCCTCCGGATGGCGGCCCCTTATGAGCTCGCTGAATTCCTCCACCCGCGCATAGGGAACGTCGAGCATCAGCAGCACCTTGCCGACGGCGATCTCGCTCTCGAACTGCTTGAGGCGCGAATTGGGCACCGCCGCCGCCGCCATGCTGCCCATCCATACGCCGAGCAAGCCGCCCACCAGCGCGCCGATCAGCACCGCCACCAGCTGGGGATGCGTGCCCTCGAGCGGGTAGGCCACCAGCAGGCCGCCCAGCGCGACGCCGCCGATCGCGCCCAGGGCGAAGCCGATGCCCGCGCCGTGCGCGAAGTCCGTTTTCTGCAGATAGCTCGCCTCGTGCAGCTCGCCCAGGTCGGTGTTGCGCGCGGCGAGAAAATGCATGTGGCGGTCTTCGACGCGCGCGAGCAGCAAGTCGTTCGCCGTCTCGCGCGCGGCCTGTACGCTCGGGAGCAGGAAGTAAAGGCGTCTACGCATGCTTGCCTCCTTGCCGTCAGCGTTTGCCACGCCATTTCTACGCTTGCCCCGGCCGCAAGGCAACGCTGCAGCGCGGCAGAACTTCGCTCAGGGCACGCGAATTTCCCTGTATATTTCCCCGCCATAGGAAAATCGCGGCAGATCGAGAGGGGGAATCATGCCGTTTCGCAGCGTCTATCCGGATGTCGTGATCCCCGAGATCGCGCTTACCGACTACGTCCTTGCGCACGCGCGCGAGCGCGGCGACAAGCCCGCGCTGATCGACGGCCCCAGCGGGCGCGTCATCACCTACGCCCAGCTGCCCGGACTGGTGGCGCGCGCCGCCGCGGGCATGGCGCGCCGCGGCTTCGGCAAGGGCGAGCGCTTCGCGATCTGCAGCCCGAACGTTCCCGAGTACGCGGTCGCGTTCCACGCCGTCGCCTCGCTCGGCGGCACGACCACGACGGTCAATCCGCTCTACACCGCGGGCGAAATGGCCAAGCAGCTGAACGACTCGAACGCGCGCTTCCTGCTGACGGTCCCGCCGTTCCTCGCCGCCGCGCGCGAGGCGGCGGCGCAGTCCAGGGTCGAAGAGATCTTCGTCTTCGGCGAAGCCGAGGGCGCCACGCCGTTCGCGTCGCTGCTTGCCGGCGACGGCGCGCCGCCCAAAGTTGCGATCGACCCGCGCGCGGACCTGGTGGCGCTGCCGTATTCGAGCGGCACCACCGGCCTGCCCAAGGGGGTGATGCTCACGCACTACAACCTGGTGGCGCAGCTGTGCTCGGTCAGGGGCGTCACCGACGCCGCGCTGATCGTTCCCGAGGACACGGTGCTCGCCTTCCTGCCGTTCTTCCACATCTACGGCATCGTCGCATTCCTCAACCTGAGCCTGCTTCAGGGCGCGACCGTGGTCACCATGCCTCGCTTCGACCTCGAGCAGTACCTGCAGCTGGTGCAGATGCACGGCGTGACCATCCTGCACGTGGTGCCGCCGATCGCGCTCGCGCTCGCCAAGCACCCGATGGTCGACAAGTTCGATCTGTCGAAGGTGCGCGGCGCGTTTTCGGCCGCGGCGCCGCTGGGCGATGCGGTCGCGAGCGCGCTGCACGCGCGGCTCGGCTTTCGCGTGTCGCAGGCCTACGGCATGACCGAGGTGAGCGGCGCGAGCCACCTCGGACCGACCACCGAGGACAAGATCAAGCCCGCCTCCGGCGGGCGGCTGATGCCCAACATGCAGTGCAAGATCGTCGACGTCGCCAGCGGCGCCGAGCTGCCCGTCGGCGAGCAGGGCGAGATCCTGGTGCGCGGGCCGATCGTGATGCAGGGCTACTTCGGCCAGTCGGGCGCCACGGCGGCGACCATCGACGCCGAGGGCTGGCTGCGCACCGGCGACATCGGCTACGTCGACGCCGAGGGCGACTTCTTCATCGTCGACCGCACCAAGGAGCTGATCAAGTACAAGGCCTTCCAGGTGGCTCCGGCCGAGCTCGAGTCCGTGCTGCTCGGCAATCCGGCGATCGCCGACGCATGCGTCATCGGCGTCGCGGACGAGGAGGCGGGAGAAGTGCCCAAGGCCTTCGTGGTGAAGAAGGGCGAGATCGGCGCCGACGAGGTGATGGCCTGGGTCGCGGCGCGCGTGGCCGCGCACAAGAAGGTGCGCGCGGTCGAGTTCGTGGATCAGCTGCCCAAGTCGGCGACCGGCAAGCTGCTCAGGCGCGTGCTGATCGAGCGCGAGCGCGCCCGCGCGTCCGCCTAGACGCCTCACGGCGTCGAAGCGCAAGTCCTACTCCACCGCCGGAGGTCCCTGAATGGCGGGCGCCTCATTGCCGCGCTGCAGGATGAGCACGAGCGGCAGCATCGCGACGAAGCACAGCGTGATGAACAGGAACACGTCGATGAAGGCCACCATCTGCGCCTGGCGCCCCAGTTCCATGGCCAGCAGCGCGGGCGCCTGGGGATCGGAGAGGTTCAGATGCAGCAGCTTCAGGTACCGGAACAGGGCCGGATTGAACGGCTCGACGTGCTCGCCGATCTGATTCCACGCCACCTGCGTCTGGCGGGCCAGCAGGGTGGCCACGATGGAAATGCCGATCGAAGAGCCGATCGTGCGCAGCAGGCTGTACAGCCCCGCGGCCTCCGCCACCAGCGCTTTGGCGAGCGTGGAGTACGCCACCACGGCGAGCGGCACGAAGATCATTCCCATGCCGAAGCCCTGGATCAGGATCGGCCAGATGAACCACCAGGGATCGGTATCCAGGTCGTAATTCGTGGTCACATAGGTGCCGAGCGCGCTGACCACGATGCCGACCGCGATCAGGGTGCGCGGGCCGATGCGGTTAACCAGCCGGCCCGCCAGGATCATGCTGATCATGCTCGCGATGCCGCGCGGCGCCATGACCAGTCCCGCGGTCGCGGCGGGGTAGTTGAACAGCCCTTCCAGCATCAGCGGCTGCATGACCATGTTGCCGTACAGGCCCAAGCCCATCACGGCCAGCAGCGCGCTCGCGGTGGCGAAGTTACGGTCCAGGAACACGCTCAGGTTGAACAGGCTGGCGGAACGCCGCAGCAGGCTATGAAGCAGAAAGCCGCAAAATCCGAGGCCGCTTATCAGCGCGGCGGCCCGGATGGCGTTCGAGCTGAACCAGTCCTCCTGGACGCCGCGATCCAGCACGAACTGCAAGCCGCCGATCGCCAGGGCTATGAGCGCGAAGCCGCTCCAGTCCATGGAGCGCGCCTTCGCCTCGGTATCGGGCGTCACCTGCCAGGCAAGCAGCAAGGAGAACGCGCCCACCGGGACATTGACGTAGAACGCCCAGCGCCAACTCAGCGCGTCGGTCAGATAGCCGCCCAGCGTCGGGCCCAGTATCGGCCCCAGCATCACCCCGACGCCCCAGATCGCCATCGCCTTGCCGCGCTCCTCCAGGGGGTAGGTATCCACCATGATGGCCTGCGACAGCGGCACCAGGCTGGCGCCGAAAGCGCCCTGCAGCAGGCGGAAAACAACCATCTGGCCGAGACTTGCGGACAAACCGCACAGCGCCGAGAAGACCACGAATCCAAAAATGCTGATCAGGAGATAGCGCTTGCGGCCGAGCCGATCCGTGAAATAGCCGGCCAGGGGCATGAAGATGCCCGATGCCACGAGATAGCTGGTCAGCACCCAGGTGATCTGATCCGGCGCGGCGGAAAAAGACCCCTGCATGTAGGGCAGGGCGACATTGACGATGGTGGTGTCGAGCACCTGCATCACGGTCGCGCTCATGACTGCGATCGTGATGAGAAGCCGTGCCGCGGATGTCACTTGCGCATGCGCCCGCGTGGCCGTCGGCGCTAGCCGAGGCGATGGGGAATCGCGCTCGCTCCCGATTCGATGATCATGCGTGCCTTCAGACCGGGATGATTATCGGTCAGCTCGAGCGCGCCGCCGTGCAGCCGTGCAACCGCGGCGACGATGCTGAGGCCGAGTCCGATGCCGGGCGATCCTCTGCTCGCGTCGCCGCGGAAAAACCGGTCCGCGGCCATCGGTTTCTCGGCGTCGGGAATGCCGGGGCCGTCGTCGGCGACGGAAATTTCGGTGACGCCCTCGCTGCGCTGCGGAATCTCGACCGTGATGCGGCCGTTCGGGGGCGCGAATTTGAGGGCGTTATCGACCATGTTGCTTACGGCCTGCGCGAGCAACAGGGGATCGCCCGCCACCGTCACCGGGTCGCCGCTGCGCAAGGACAGGCTGACGCCCCGCAGCTCCGCCGCCGGCAGGTAGAACTCGACCACTTCCGTGCAGACGTGGGCAAGATCGACCGGAACGAAGCCGGAGCGGCGCATGCCCGTGTCGATTTCCGCCAGCCTGAGCAAGGCGTTGAAGATGCGGATCACGCGATCGACGTCGGCGACGGCCACTTCGAGCTCCGCGAAGGTGACGTCCACGGGAGGGCGTGTCAGCGCCAGTTCCTCGAGCCGGGAGCGCAATTCCGCCAGCGGCGTACGCAGGTCGTGCGCGATCGAATTGGAGACGTTGCTTATCCCGTGCACCAGCTGCTCGATCTGATCGAGCATGCGGTTGATGGTTTGCGACAGGGTATCCAGCTCGTCGGTGCCGCCCCGCGTCGGCAGCCGGTGACTAAGCTCGCCCTGCATGATTGCCGAAACGGTCTGCCTGATGTCGTGAATGCGCGAGAGCAGCTCGCGCCGAATCAGCACCGCGCCGATCGCGCCGACGATCGAGACGATGACGATTGCGGCGGTAAGGCCGTACCAGAAGCGCGCCTCGAGCGGCGCGAACTTGGCCACGTCGCGCCCGACCAGCAGGTTGTACCCGCCGGGCAATAGGAGATGGACGAAAACCGCCCGCGAGTGACGATTCTGGAAATCCACCGCGCTGGTATAGGTGCCCGGCTGCGCGGGGACGCCGCGCGGCCAGGCGGCGAGGTTCCCGGCCAGTGGACGGTGCGCCGCATCGGTGAACAACAGCATGCGCTCGTTGGCGATCTGCAATCCGACGCGCGCGTCGATGAACGAGGCCATGCCCTGAATGCCGCCCCGGTGAAAGACTTCCGCCAGCCTGTCGGCGTCCTCCTGCAGGATCTCGGCCCTGCCGTCCCTGATCGTGACCTGCCACGCGTACCAAAGCGGCGCGGCGAAGCACACGAGGGCCGCGATGCCGAACAGAACGTAGGCGAGCGCGAGGTTGAGCGCCGACAGGCGAATGCCTCTAGTCATCGGCGCTCAGCATGTAGCCGGCGTTGCGCACCGTCCTGAGCAGCGAGCGCTCGGGCTCGCGCTCGATCTTCTGCCTCAGTTTGCTGATGTGAACGTCGACCACGTTGGTCTGCGGGTCGAAGTTGTAGTCCCATACGTTTTCGAGCAGCATGGTGCGCGTAACGACCTGTTCGGCGTGGCGCATCAGGTATTCAAGCAGCTTGAACTCGCGCGGCTGCAGCGCGATAGTGCGGCTGCCGCGGGCTACCCTGCGCGTCAGCAGGTCCATGCGCAGATCGCCCACCGCGAGGCTGGTCTGCGCGTCGCTTCCCTGGGCCCGGCGGTGCAGGGCGTCGATCCGCGCCAGAAGCTCGCCGAACGCAAACGGCTTGGAGAGATAGTCGTCCCCGCCGCTGCGCAGGCCGCGGATGCGCTCGTCGACGTCGGACAGCGCGCTCAGGATCAGGATCGGCACGCGGTTGCCGGTCTTGCGCAGGGCTTCGATGATTCCCAGCCCGTCGATCTGGCCGGGCAGCATGCGATCCATGATGATGACGTCGTACGGTTCGCTGGTCGCCAGCATGATGCCGTCGCGCCCGTTTGCGGCGTGATCCACCGTGTGCCCCGATTCGCGCAGGCCCCTGGTGACGAAGCGCGCGACGCGCTCGTTGTCCTCGACCAGGAGCAGCTTCACGGCTTTGCTCCAGCCATGTCCGAATCGGCGCGCGCCGCCTGGCGCCGTCGCCGAAACCTGTCGCTCAGCCTGTCCAGGTACAGATAGACGACCGGGGTCGTGAACAGCGTCAGCGCCTGGCTGAGCAGCAGTCCGCCGACCATGGTGTATCCGAGCGGCTGGCGCAACTCGGAGCCGGTTCCCCGGCCGAGCATGAGCGTGAGTCCGCTTAGCAATGCAGCCATGGTCGTCATCATGATCGGCCTGAAGCGCAGCAGACAGGCCTGGCGAATCGATTGCTCCGGCGACAAATGCTGCTCGCGTTCCGCCTGCAGCGCGAAGTCCACCATCATTATGCCGTTTTTCTTGACGATGCCGATGAGCAGGATGATGCCGATCAGGGCGATAACGCTTAGGTCGAAGTGAAACGCAATCAGCATCAGCAGCGCGCCGACGCCGGCCGAGGGCAGCGTCGACAGTATCGTGAGCGGGTGAATGTAGCTTTCATAGAGCATGCCGAGAACGATGTAGACGACGACCAGCGCGGCAAGAATCAGATAAGGCTCGGTTTCGAGCGATGCCTTGAACGCCTGCGCCGTTCCCTGGAAGCTGCCGCTCATCGCGGCCGGCATGTGGATGTCCGACGTCGCCTTCGTGATCGCGTCCACGGCCTGACCGAGCGCGACCCCGGGCGCCAGATTGAAGGACAGCGTGACCGCGGGATACTGTCCCTGGTGGTTGATCGAAAGATAGCCGACGTGGTTCGTATCAAACTTGACGAAGGTCGAAAGCGGCACCTGCTGGCCGGTAATCGGCGATTTGAGATATAGGCGCTTGAGCGTATTCGGGTCGGCCTGCAGCTTGGGCGTTACCTCCAGAATCACGTGGTAGGTGCTGAGCTGGGTGAAATATTGCGAGACTTGGCGTTCGCCGAAGGCGTCGTCAAGCGTTTGATCGATCAGCGCCGGCTGGATCCCGAAACGCGCCGCACGGTCGCGATCGATCGACATCGAAAGCATGGTGCTTTCGTTCTGCTGGTCCGAGGCCACATCCTGCAGTTGCGGAAGCGTCTGCAGCTTGGCCAGGGCCTTGGGTGCCCATTCGTTCAATTCGTCGAGATCGACGTCCTCGAGCGTGTATTGATACTCGGTGCGCGCGGTGCGCCCGCCTACGTTCACGTCCTGGGCGGATTGCAGATACAGGGTCGCGTTCTGCACCGCCGACAGTCGCCGCCGCAGGCGCTGGATGATCTGGTCGGCGTTGGCCTTGCGTTCATTGCGCGGTTTCAGGCCGATGATGACGAAGCCGTTGTTCAGCGGCCGCGATCCGCCGATAAAGGTCGCATAGCTCGCCACGGCCGGGTCGCCGGTTACGACGTCCGCAAGCTTGTGCTGCAGGCGCACCATCTGGTCGAAGGAGACGTCCTGCGCCGCGTCCGAGATGCCTTTGATGATTCCCGTATCCTGCTGCGGGAAGAATCCCTTCGGTATTGCCGCGTACAGCAGTCCGCTGGCGAGCACCGTGAGGCCGAACACGGTGAGAGTAAGGCGCTGGTGACGCAGGACGACATCCAGCGCTCGCGCATACAGCGCCAGCACCCGGTCGAAGGCGCCTTCGATGGCGACGTAGAAGCGCCCATGCCGCGCATGTTTCTCATCGCGCAGTAGCAACGAGCACATCATCGGCGTAAGCGTGAGCGAGACGAACAGGGAAATTCCGATCATCATGGTGACGACGACGGCGAACTCGCGGAACAGGCGTCCGACGATGCCCCCCATCAGCAGCAGCGGGATGAATACTGCGACCAGCGAAATGCTTATCGACAGGATGGTGAAGCCGATCTCGCCCGAGCCCTTGATCGCGGCCTGCATCGGCGAGAGCCCGGCTTCGATGTGCCGGTAGATGTTTTCCAGCATGACGATGGCATCGTCGACCACGAAACCGACCGCAATCGTCAATGCCATCAGAGAGAGGTTGTCCAGACTGTAGCCGAAGAAATACATCAGCGCAGCGCTGCCGAACAGGCACAGCGGCACCGTGATTCCGGGGATGAGGGTTGCCGATGCGCTGCGCAGGAACAGGAAGATCACCATCACCACCAGCGCGATCGTCACGGCGAGCGTGACTTCCACGTCCTCGACGGAGGCCTTGATCGTCGTGGTGCGGTCGATGGCCGTGTCGACCTTGATCGAGGGGGGCACCGCGGCCAGGATATGCGGCAATGCGGCCTTTACCTGTGCCACGGTATCGATGATGTTGGCGCCAGGCTCCTTCTTGACCAAAAGCAGGATGCTGGGCCGGCCGTTCTGCCATGCCGCTTGCTGCGTGTTCTCGGGCCCCGCCACGGCCACGCCGATGTCGCGGATGCGAACCGGTGCGCCGTTCTTGTAGGCGACGATGACGTCGTTCCAGGGCGCTGCCTTGAGAAGCTGATCGTTGTCGTAGATGGCGAAGCTGTGCGCGACGCCGTTGATCGATCCCTTGGGCGCATCGACCGACGCGGTCGTGATGACGTTCGCCACGTCCTCGAGCTGGATGCCCAGCGCGGCGATCTTGGCGGGATTGATCTGCACGCGCACGGCCGGCTTCTGCTGCCCGCCGATGTCCACCTGGCCGACCCCCGGAATCACCGAGATCTGCTGCGCAATCACGTTTTCCGCGTAGTTATCGGTGGTTGTCAGCGGCAACGCATCGGAATGCACCGCCAGGATCAGGATGGAGAAATCGGCCGGATTCACCTTGCGATAGGAAGGCGGCGCGGGCAGATTCTTCGGCAGTTGCCCGCCGGCCGCGTCGATCCCCGATTGAACGTCCTGGGCAGCCGCGTCGATATTGCGATCGAGATCGAATTGCAGCGTAATCTGCGTCGATCCGAGCACGCTGGTCGAGGTCATCTGCGACACGCCGGGAATCTGCGAAAACCGGTATTCGAGCGGTTGCGCTACCGAAGACGCCATGGTCTCCGGGCTGGCCCCGGGCAGCTGGGCGGTCACCAGGATCGTGGGGAAATCGACCTCCGGCAAGGGCGCCACCGGCAGCAGCGGATACGCCACCATTCCGACCAGAAAGATACCGGCCGTCAGCAGCGAGGTCGCGACCGGCCGACTGATGAACGGCAGCGAAATGTTCATTCGGGACCGCTGCCGGCGACGATGCGCACGCGGGCCTTGTCCTGCAGCCGATATTGATTGCTGGTGACTACGCGCGCACCGTCCTGGAGCCCGCTCTTCACAACGACCGATGTCCCGTTTTCCTCGCCGATCGTGATCGCTTGCACGTCGACGGTGGAGTCCGGCCGCACGACGTACGTGAACGCGCCATCGGGCCCGCGCTCGACCGCGGCGGAAGGAATCGTCAGCGCGTTGCGTACGGTCTTCAGCAGGGTGCGCATGTTGACGAACTCTCCCGGCCAAAGCCTGTCATGTGGATTGGGAAAAGTCGCTTTCAGGCGGATCGTTCCCGTACTCTGATCGATCTGGTTGTCGATCAGCGCGATCGTGCCGCGGTCCAGCTCCGTTTCGCCGTCGCGGGGAAGCGCGACGACCGTCACCGGTCCCTTCGCCATGGCCGTGGCGACGGCGTTCAGATCGTCTTCCGGCAGCGCGAAGATGACTGAAATAGGCTGCAACCGGGTGATCGCGACGATGCCGGTAGTATCCGCGGCATGCACGACGTTGCCGGGATCGACTTGGCGGATGCCGGTGCGGCCCTCGATCGGCGAGGTGATGGTGGTGTAATCGAGCTGCGTTCTCGCGCTGTCGATCGCTGCCCGATCGCCTTCCAACTGCGCCTTGGTCTGGGCAAGCAGCGCGCGCTGCGTATCTAGCGTCTGGCGGCTGACCAGATCGTGCGGCGCCAGCATTTCGTACCGTTTCAGATCGCGCTCGGCATTTGCCAGCTGCGCAGCGTCCTTGTCTTTGGCGGCGATTGCCTGCTCCAGGGCCGCCCGATAGGGGCGAGGGTCGATCTGGGCGAGAAAAGCGCCCTTTTTCACGGTCTGACCTTCGACGAATCCGACCTTCTGCAGTTGACCGTCGACTCGCGGAGTCACCTTGACGGAATAGAAGGCCTGCACCGTTCCCAGTCCCTGTAGATAGACCGGAACGTCGGCGCGTTTCGCCAGTGCCGTCTCGACCGGTATGACCGCCGGGGCGCGCGCAGGGCTGGCGGCCGCGCTTGGCGCAAGCGACAGCCGCTGCCAGTAAAGGGCCGCGCAGAGCAGCAGCACGGCAGCGGCGATCAGGGCAAGCGGTGTTTTCCGAGCGCTCGTCATCATGCCTCCGGCGTGTTGCGCCAGCCGCCGCCCAGCGCGTTGAACAATGCGATGAGCGCCTGCAAGTGCGAGAACTTGATCTGCACCAGCGTATCCTCGGCGGCAAACAGGGCGGTTTCGGTATTGAGCAGCGCGAGGACGTTTATGGTCCCGGCGCGCAGCTGCGCCTGGGCGATCTCGTAGGCCCGGCGCGCGGTCGCGACCGCCTGTTGCCGGCGCTGCAACTGGTCTGCGGTCTTTTGCAGCGCGACGAGCGCGTCTTCGACATTGGCGAACGCGGAAATCACGGCCTTGTGGTAATCGGCGAGCAGCTCCGCATAGCGCGCCTGCGCGTAGGCCGATTGGCCCTCCAGTGCGCCGCCCTCGAAGATGGGCTGGGTCAGGCCGGCGCCGACGCTGTAGATCGCGCTCGCGGGATCGAGCACCTTGGACAGCGCCACGCTCGCAAAGCCGGTGCTCGCGGTGAGCTC
Source organism: Burkholderiales bacterium (assembly GCA_035517095.1). GTDB lineage: Bacteria > Pseudomonadota > Gammaproteobacteria > Burkholderiales > SG8-39 > DAHVFK01. The sequence goes on along the minus strand of DATIZK010000064.1, from coordinate 27,398 downwards.
GATGCTGGGAAAGAAGGCAGCCCGCGCCTGGGCGACGTTGGCGTTGGCGGCCACCAGCAGCGCTTCCGCCTGGGCGACGTCCGGACGCCGGGCGAGGAGTCTGGAAGGCAGTCCGGGCTGAACCCTCGGTTGCGACAAGTCGAGCAGGCTGCCCCTGGTGACGTCGATCGATTCCGGCGCCTTGCCGAGCAGGATCGCCAAGGCGTCCACGGACTGGCGCAACTGCTGTTCGAGCGGGGGAATCGCGGCATAGAGGGTGGCGACGGCGGTTTCCTGCTGGGCCACGTCCAGGGCGTTCGCCGTGCCCGCCGTACGTTCGAGTCTGAGCCCGTCGAGGATCGCCTCGGCACTGGCGAGATTGTCCTGGGCGATGCGCAAGCGGTCGCGCAGCTCGAGCGCCAGAAAATAGGTGCTGGCCACCCCGGTCACCACCGTCAGCTCGATCGTCGCGCGGTCATAACGGCTGGCGGCGAGGGCCGCGTTGGCCGCGGTCAGTGCCGCCCGGCTCTTGCCCCAGAAGTCGAGTTCATAGGCCGCGCCGATCTGGGGCGTGAAGACCGAATAGGTGCTAAAGCTGCCGTTGCTGGCCAGCGTTCGCTCGCGCGTGGCCCCGGCCGTCGCCGCGACCGCGGGCAGCAGCGCCGCGCCGGCGATGCGGGCCTGCGCATCGGCCTCGCGCACGCGCGCGACGGCGGCCGCGATATCGTCGTTGGCGCGTTGCGCCTGAGCGATGAAAGCATCCAGTTGCGGCGAGCCGAAGCCGCGCCACCAGTCGGCGGCCGGCCATGCTTCGGGAGCGTGCGCCCGGCCGTTGCGCCATGCCGCCGGCGCGGCGATCTCGGGCCGCTCATAGTGCGGGCCGAGCGCGCAGCCGCTCAACGCGAGCACCGCCATGGCTCGAACCACAAATCCGGCGTTGCCGACGATCATCTGCCCCGTGCCTGCCGCGGAAACCTGCACTGCCCAACGCTAAGCCATGCGCGACTTTTCAGGCTTGCCGGATCATTAACAGGCGTTAACGATTCCGCGGCGCAGGTCGGCCGCCGGCTCAATCCCGGTCGACGTAGCGCTGCAGGACCGGCGCTACCCGGCGCACGACGCTCTCGGCGCTGGAGCGCCCGAGCGCGGGGTTGCGCAGCACGACGCTAAGCGTCGCGAGCCCCAGCAGGTAGGCGGTGATCAGGGCCGCGCGCTGCTCGGCATCGCGTCCGCCGAGCCAGTCGCCGAGCGGCTCGATGAAGCGCGCCGCCAGCGCCTTGCGGATCATCGGCAGCGCCTTGGCGCTGGTCGCCGAGCGAAACAGCAGCGACAGCGAGTCGCCGCGTTGCGAGGCGCGCCTGCGCATGACGCGGCGCGCCAGCCGCTCGCCGAGCGCGGCGCGCTCGCCGCGCAGCAGCTCCTGCAGCCGAATGTCCTGCGCGTAGGCGGCGGCGAACAGCCCCGGCTTGGAGCCGAAATAGCGGTTCACCAGCGCCGGATTGACGCCCGCGCGCGCGGCGATGTCCCGCACGCCGACCTGGTCGTAGCTCCTGCGCGAAAACTCGAGCTTCGCCGCGGCGAGGATCGCCGCGCGCGTCGCCAGGGCGCCGCGCCGGCGCGCAGGCCGTCTCGCCATGCGATGCCTCCCGGCCGAAAAGTAAACGTCTGTTGACATGATAGGACCGCTGCTCTATTTTTGCCATCGGTCCGGCGGCGCGGAGCTGCGATCCCAGCCCTTCCCAGCATGACGTTCACCTTTCGGAGCCCGGTGCGAGCGGGCTTGCTCGCCCTGTGCGCAGCGCTCGCCGCGTGCAGCGTCGGCCCGCCTTACGTCAAGCCGTCGCCGCCCGAGGCCGCCGGCTACACGGCCTCGCCCGTGCCCGCAAAGCTCGGCGCGCAGCAGCTCGATTATGGAGCGGAAGTGGCGCCGCACTGGTGGCAGCAGTTCGGCTCGCCCGAGCTCGACCGGGTGGTCGAGCGGGCGCTGGAGAAGAACCCCGGGCTCGAGGCCGCGCAGCACACGCTCGAGCAGGCGCGCTTCGAGCTCGAGGCCGCGCGCGGGATCTTCTCGCCCCAGCTTACGCTCGGCGCGGGCGTGTCGCGCCAGCGCAGCTCGGAAGCGGCCTCGGGCGGCCTCGCCCCCCCGCTGGTGTACAACCTCTACGACGGCCAGCTCGACCTGAGCTACTACCCGGACGCGTTCGGCCTGAACCGGCTGGTGGCGCAGGACGCGCAGGCGCAGCTCGACGTGGCGCACGAGCAGCTGCGCGCGGCGCAGCTCGTGCTGGAAGGCGGAGTCGCCAACGCCGCGATCGGGCTCGCCTCGCTCGAGGCGCAGATCGAGTCGACCGGGAAGACCGTCGCCGACCAGCGCGAAATCCTCGCGCTGGTGCGCGGCCAGTATGCCGCCGGCGCGGTGTCGCAGCTGCAGGTCGCGACCCAGCAGAGCGAGCTCGCGACCACCGAAGCGCAGCTGCCGGCGCTCGAGCTCGAGCGCGACCGCATCCGCCACCTGCTCGCCACCTACCTGGGCGAGTTCCCGTCGCAGGCCGACGGTATTGCGCTGCCGCGCCTCGCGGCGCTGCGCCTGCCGCCGCGCCTGCCGGTAAGCCTGCCCGCGACCCTGGTGCGGGTGCGCCCGGACGTGCGCGCCGCCGAGGCGCAGCTGCGCGCCGCCAACGCCCGGGTGGGCGAGGCGGTGGCGCGCCTGTACCCGAGCGTCCAGCTAAGCGCCGGGCTGGGCCAGCAGAGCAACGGCTGGGGCGCGTTTTTCGACCCCGCGAGCCGCATCTGGAGCCTCGCCGCGGCGGCCGCGGCGCCGCTTTACGACGGCGGCACGCTGCGCGCGCAGCGCAAGGCCGCCGAGGCCGCCTACCAGGCGGTGTTCGCGAACTACCGCGGCGCGGTGCTCGCGGCGTTCCGCGACGTCGCCGACGCGCTGCGCGCGCTGCAGCGCGACGCGGACGCGCTGCAGGCGCGCGCGCGTGCGCTCGATGCGGCGCAGACCGGCTTCGAGCTGGCGCGCAGCCAGTACCGCGAGGGCGCGACCGACTACCTCGGCCTGCTCACCAGCGAGGTGCAGGTGCAGAGCGCGCGCAGCGCCTACATCGTCGCCGAGACGCAGCGCTACAGCGACAGCGTGGCGCTGTTCCTCGCCCTCGGCGGCCCCGTCCTGGAGAACTGATCGATGCCCAAATCCAACTTCCGCGTGGTCCTGCTGAGCGCGATCGGCGTCGCCCTCGGCCTGGGCGCTCTGTTCGGCTACAAGGGCCTGCAGGAGCGCAGCGCGCACGCCGCCCAGGCGCACCCCGGCGCGTTCGCGGTGAGCGCGTCCGCGGCGCCGGTGCGGTCCGTGTCCTGGCAGCGCCGCATCGACGCGGTGGCGAGCCTGGTGGCGCTGCAGAGCGTGCACCTCACCCCGCAGCTGCCCGGCCAGGTGACCGCGCTGTACTTCCATTCCGGCCAGCACGTGGACAAGGGCGAGCGCCTGCTGCAGCTCGACGATTCGACCCAGCTCGCCCAGCTCGCGAGCGACCAGGCCGCGGTCGAGCTGGCGCAGACCAGGTACGCGCGCGCGCAGCGCCTGTTCGCCACCCACGCCGCGAGCGAGGCCGACGTGCAGAGCGCGCACGCGAACCTCCAGACCGCGCTGGCCGCGGTCACCGGGGATCGCGCGACGCTCGCCAAGCTCGCGCTTAGCGCGCCGTTTTCCGGCTGGCTGGGAGTACGCGAGGTGAGCCTCGGGCAGTACCTGAATCCCGGCAGCGGGATCGCCACGCTGACCGTGTGGGACCCGGTGCGGGTGCAGTTCACCGTGCCGCAGAGCGAGATCGGCGCAATCGAGATCGGGCAGGCAGTCAGCCTCACGGTCGACGCCTTCCCCGGCAAGACCTTCGAGGCCAAGGTGAGCGCGCTCGGCTCCGAGGTCGACCCCAGCTCGCGCAACGTCACAGTCGAGGCGATGCTGCCCAACCCGCAGCACCTGCTGCGCCCCGGCATGTTCGCGCAGGCGCAGCTGCTGGTCGGCGCGCCGCAGCAGGTGCTCGCGGTACCGACCGTGGCGATCACCTACAACACCTACGGCGATTTCGTGTACCGCGTCGAGACGCACGACGGCAATCAGGTGGCGGTCGCCGCGCCGGTGCGCACCGGCGAGTCGCGCGACGGGCTGACCCAGGTGCTTAGCGGGCTCAAGAGCGGCGAGCAGGTGGTCACCGCCGGCCAGCTCAAGCTGCACGACGGCGCCGCGGTGAAGCTCGAGCCGGGCGGCGGCAACTGAGCGCCGCCATGGGCTTCACCGATCTCTTCATTCGCCGCCCGGTCCTCGCGACCGCGCTCAACCTCGTCATCCTGCTGCTCGGGTTGCGCGCCTGGACCGCGATGACCGTGCAGCAGTACCCGCAGGTGAGCAGCACCCTGGTGACGGTCACGACCGCCTACCCGGGCGCCGACCCGAGCACGGTGCAGGGCTTCATCACCTCGCGCCTGGAGCAGGCGGTCGCCGCGGCGCCGGGGATCAACTACATGACTTCGAGCAGCGCCGAGGGCCTGTCGACGATTTCCGCGTACATGAAGCTCAACTACGACCCGAACGCGGCGGTCGCGCAGATCATGGCCAAGGTGCAGCAGGTGCAGAACCTGCTGCCGCAGGGCACCCAGGCGCCGGTGATCAACGAGACCGTGGGCGACACTACCGCGCTCATGTACCTCGCGTTCTACAGCAAGACGCTGTCGCAGCAGCAGGTCAACGACTACGTGCTGCGGGTCGCGCAACCCAAGATCCAGGGCGTGGCCGGGGTCGGCCAGGCGCAGATCGTGCCGACCGGCACCGGCGCCGACGGCAACAGCTTCGTGATGCGCGCCTGGCTCGACCCCAACCGGCTCGCGGCGCTGCAACTCACCCCGGCCGACGTGGTGAACGCGCTGCAGGCGAACAACTTCATCAGCACGGTCGGCCAGGTCCAGTCGGGCAACGTCACGCGCACCATCACCGCCCAGACCTCGCTCGACGACACCGCGGCGTTCCGCGAGCTGGTGATCCGGCGCAGCGGCGGCTCGCTGATCCGCCTCGGCGACGTGGCCAAGGTCGAGCTCGGGGCGCAGAACTACCTGCAGGCGGTGTACTACAACGGCACGCCGGCGGTGTTCATCGGCGTATACCCGACCCCGGGGGCCAACGCGCTCGACGTGGGCGAGGGCGTGCACCGCGCCTTCGCGCAGCTAAGCTCGGCGCTGCCGCCGGGCATCGGCATCGTCGTGCCTTACGACGCGACCGAGTACATCCAGCGCTCGATCGACGAGGTGATGCTCACCATCGGCATCGCGCTGGTGGTGGTGGTGGTGGTGATCTTCCTGTTCCTTGGCTCGTTGCGCTCGCTGCTGATCCCCGCCGTCGCGATCCCGCTCTCGATCGTCGGCGCCGGGATGTTCATGATCGCCTCCGGCTTCAGCATCAACCTGCTCACCCTGCTCGCGGTGGTGCTGGCGATCGGGCTGGTGGTCGACGACGCGATCATCGTGGTCGAGAACGTGCACCGCCACATTGAGGACGGCATGGCCCCGCTCGAGGCGGCGCGCGTCGGCGCGCGCGAGCTCGCCTCTCCGATCATCGTCATGGCGACCACGCTCGCGGCGGTGTTCGCGCCGATCGGGCTGACCGGCGGCCTCACCGGCAGCCTGTTCTCGGAATTCGCCTTCACCCTGGTGTTTACCGTGGCGGTGTCGGCGGTGGTGGCGCTGACGCTCTCGCCGATGGTCTCCTCGCGCGTGCTGCGGCACACGCCGCCGCGCGGACTCGCGCACGCGCTCGAGACGGGCTACGCGCGGCTGCGCGCGGTCTACGACCGCTCGCTCGGCGCGGTGCTGCGCCACCGCGCCGCGGTGCTCGTGGTCGCGCTGGGCGTGTTCGTCGCGATCCCGGTGATGTTCCTCGGCACGCCGAGCGAGCTCGCGCCGATCGAGGACCAGGGCCTGATCCTGGTGTCGGCCCAGGGGCCGGCCACCGCGACGCTGCACTTCCTCGACCGCTACTCGAACGAGATCCGCCGGATCATGGACGGCTTCCCCGAGAGCAAGCAGGTATTCGAGATCAACGGCCTGTCGCTCGGCGGCGCCGGGGGCTACAACGGCATGATCGCCGGGATGAAGATGGTCGACTGGAGCAAGCGCAAGCGCACCCAGATGCAGCTGCTCGCGCCGGTGCAGGCGAAGCTCGCCGGCCTGACCGGGGTGCAGGCGGCGGCCTTCGAGAAGCCCTCGCTGCCGGGGTCGCCGACCGGGTTCCCGGTGCAGTTCGTGCTCACCTCGAGCGCCGACTACGGCACCATCGAGAAGGTGGCCCGCGACTTCATCGGCAAGGCGATGAAGAGCGGCGACTTCGCCTTCCTCACCACGGACCTGCAGTACGACAACCCGGAAGTGCTGGTGAAGATCGACCGCGCGCTGGCGGGCGACCTGGGCATCACCATGGCCGACCTGGGCGGCAACCTCGCGCCGCTGCTGAGCGGCAACTACATCAATCGCTTCAACCTGAGCGGCCGCAGCTACGAGGTCATCCCGCAGGTGCCCGACCGCTTCCGCGCCGATCCCGCGCGGCTGCGCGGCTACTATGTGCGCACCGCGGCCGGCGGGCTGGTGCCGCTGTCGACCCTGATCTCGGTGCACACGCACGTCACGCCCGAGTTCCTGCCGCAGATGCAGCAGCTCAACTCGGCCACCATCCAGGGCGTGCTGGCCCCCGGAGCGACGCTCGGGCAGGCGCTCGACGACCTGCACGCGCTCGCGACGACGACCCTGCCGTCCGACTTCGGCACCGACTACGCGGGACAGTCGCGCCAGTATGTCGAGCAGGGGCACGCCTTCCTGGTGACCTTCGGCCTGTCGCTCGTGCTGGTGTACCTGCTGCTCGCGGCTCAGTTCGAGAGCTTCCGCGACCCGCTGATCGTGATGATCACCGTGCCGATGGCGATTTCGGGTGCGCTCGCCTTCATGTACCTGGGCGCGGCGACGCTCAACATCTACACCGAGGTGGGCCTGGTCACGCTGATCGGCCTGATCACCAAGCAGGGCATCCTGATCGTGCAGTTCGCCAACGTGATCCAGGAGACCGAGGGCCTGGAGCGCGCCGCCGCGGTGCAGAAGGCCTCGAGCATCCGGCTGCGCCCGATCCTGATGACCACCGGCGCGATGGTGTTCGGCGCCGTGCCGCTCGTCCTCGCCTCGGGCCCCGGCTCGGTGAGCCGCTTCGACATGGGGCTGGTGATCTGCGCCGGGCTGGCGATCGGCGCGCTGTTCTCCCTCTACGTGGTGCCCGCGTTCTACACCTATCTCGCGGCGGACAAGTCCGCGGCAAGGGCGAGCTGACGTAGCGTTCAGATCTACGGCAGGCGGCGGGAGTTTGATAGCATTGGCCCAGGAGACGCTAAGTGGAACCTTGGTCCGCGCGGGATGACAGCCCGTATCTGGCCGCGTCGCGCACGCCGCGGCCGAGCCGCAGCATCTGGTGGGTGGCCCTGCTGGTCGCGCTGCTCGCCGGCGCCGTGGGCGCCTACTACTACTACTTCGTCAGCACCCGCATGGCGCAGCCGGCACCCGCGCCGGCGCCTGCGCCGGCAAGCCCGCCCGCCGCGCCGGCGCCCGAGGCAAGCTCGGCACCCGCAATCGAACATCCGGTCGAGGCGCCCAAGGCGCCGCCGGGCGAGATCGTTCCGCCGCTGCCCGCGCTCGCCGACAGCGACCCCGCCGCGCGCGACGCGCTGATCGGGCTGCTGGGCGCTCAGTCGTTCGCCGACTACTTCTACCCCGAGCGGATCATCCTGCGCATCGTCGCGACGGTGGACAACCTGCCGCGCAAGACGGCGCCCGCGCGCATGATGCCGGTCAAGCCGGTCGCCGGCGCCTTCGTCACCGTGGGCACGGGCGACGAGGCCGTCATCAGCCCGCAGAACGCCGCGCGCTATGCGCCTTACGTGCGCATTCTGCAGGCGATCGACGCGCGCAAGGCGGTAGCGGTCTACAGCCGCTTCTACGCGCTGTTCCAGCGCGCCTACCGCGAGCTCGGCTACCCGAACAAGTACTTCAACGACCGCCTGATCGAGGCGATCGACGACATGCTCGCCGCGCCCGAGCTGGACGGCCCGGTCAAGCTTGCGCAGCCCAAGGTGCTGTACGAGTTCGCCGATCCGGACCTCGAGGGGCGCTCGGCGGGGCAGAAGATCATGCTGCGCATGGGGCGCGACAACGAGCTCAAGGTCAAGGCCAAGCTGCGCGCATTGCGCCGGGAGCTGGTCAAGGGCGTGTGAGCGGCGCCGGCATCCTCGACGGCCCTCGGGGCCGTTTCGGTTTCTTCCCCCATCGAGATGAGCGCACCCGAGATCCAGTTCGACCCCGAATCCGCCCGCTTCGGCAGCTCGCGCTCGCAGAAGCGGCTCGAAGACGACCGCCTGCTCACCGGCAAGGGCCTGTACAGCGACGACCGCGAGTTCGCGCGGCTGGCCTGGCTGGTGCTGGTGCGCGCGCCGCACGCGCACGCGAAGATCCTGTCCGCCGACCTCGCCGCCGCGCGCGCAGCGCCCGGCGTGCTCGCGGCCTGGACCGTGCAGGAGCTGCGCGCCGACGGGGTCGGCCACATTCCGTTCCCGCCGCTGTTCAAGCAGGCCGACGGCTCGCCGATGGCGGCGCCGCCGCGGCTGCTGCTGGCGGATCGGACCGTCTATTACGTCGGCCAGCCGGTGGCCGCGATCGTGGCCGAGTCGCGCGATGCGGCCGAGGATGCGGCCGAGCTGGCGCTGGTGGAGTACGAAGAGCTGCCCTGCGTGGTCGACGCGCAGCGCGCGCTCGAGCCCGACGCGCCGCAGCTGTGGCCCGAGGCGCCCGGCAACGTCGCGGCGGAGTCGGCCTACGGCGACCCGAAGGCGGCCGACGCCGCGTTCGCCGCCGCCGCGCACGTGGTCGAGATCGAGCTGCACAACCAGCGCCTGATCGCCAACGCGCTCGAGCCGCGCTGCGCGATCGGCGTGTTCGAGAACGGCCGCACCACGCTCTATACGCAGAACCAGACCCCGAGCGGCGCGCGCGAGCTGCTCGGCGCCGTGTTCGGCGCCAGGCCCGAGGCGTTCCGCGTGGTGGTGGGCGACATCGGCGGCGGCTTCGGCATGAAGACCGGCTTGACGCCCGAGGACGCGCTGGTGTGCCACGCGGCGCAGAAGCTCGGCCGGCCGGTCAAGTGGCGCGCCGAGCGGAGCGAAGAATTCCTCGCCGCGCACATGGGCCGCGACCAGCGCTTCAAGGCGCGCCTCGCGCTCGACAAGGACGGCCGTATCCTCGCGCTTCGCATGCGCATGCTCGCCAACATCGGCGCCACGCCCGTGGGCTCGTCGGCGATCATTCCGCTCGCGCTGGGTCCGAAGGTCCAGACCACGGTGTACAAGGTGCCGGTGGTCGACTACGGCGTCAAGGCGGTGCTCACCAACACCATGGCCACCGGCGCCTACCGCGGCGCCGGGCGGCCCGAGGCCAACTACCTGATGGAGCGCCTGATGGAAAAAGCGGCGCGCGAGCTCGAGCTCGACCCGGCCGAGATTCGGCGCCGCAATTTCATCCGCGCGCAGGATTTCCCCTACCGCACGCACCTGGGCGACGTCTACGACGTGGGCGATTTCGCTCGCGTGCTGGACGGGGCGCTCGCGCGCGCGGACTGGACCGGCTTTCCCGCGCGGCGCGAGCAATCCGCGCGCCGCGGCAGGCTGCGCGGGCGCGGCCTTTCGGTCTATCTCGAGTGGACCGGCGCGATCCCGACCGAGACGGTCGACATCCAGGTCGACGCCGACGGCGCGGTGACCGTGTTCTCGGGCACCCAGGCGATGGGGCAGGGGCTCGAGACGACCTACTCCCAGCTCGTCACCGAGGTGCTGCAGCTGCCGGTGACGAGCGTGCGCATCGTGCAGGGCGACACCGACCGCGCCAACGGCGTCGGTAGCGTCGGCTCGCGCTCGGCGTTCGTCGGCGGCTCGGCAGTGGTCGCCGCCGGGCGCAAGCTGATCGTGCGCGGCAAGGAGCTCGCGGCCGAGGCGCTGGAAGCCGCGCCGCAGGACATAGAGTTCCGCGACGGACGCTTTCGCATCGCGGGCACCGACCGCGCGATCGGGCTCGACGAGCTCGCCGCGCGCCAGGGCGAGCGCTTCATCCGGGTCTCGGCCACCGAGACGCCTTCTACGCCGTCGTGGCCCAACGGCGCCCAGGTGTGCGAGGTCGAGATCGATCCGGAGACCGGCGAGGTCGAGCTGGCGCGCATCACCAGCGTGGACGACATCGGTCGCATCATCAACCACATGATCGTCGCGGGGCAGATCCACGGCGGCATCGCGCAGGGCGTCGGGCAGGCGCTGTACGAGCGCACGGTCTACGACCCGGACAGCGGCCAGCTGCTTAGCGGCTCGCTGATGGACTACGGCCTGCCGCGCGCGGACCAGTTCCCGCCCATGGACAGCACCTTCGACGAGAGCATTCCGTGCAGCACCAACCTGCTGGGCGTGAAGGGCTGCGGCGAGCTCGGCACCATCGGCGCGGTGCCGGCGGTGGTCAACGCGGTGCTCGACGCGCTCGCCGAGCGCGGCATCATGCAGCTCGAGATGCCGCTCGGCGCGGAGAAGGTCTGGAGGGCGCTGCGCGGCGGGTAGCCGATCGAACGGGGTGAGGTCGCATGGCGGCGGGTTCGGTGCGCGGGACGGTTTGGCAGGACGGGGCCCGTCGCGCGCTCGAGTATGCGATTGCCGCCTCGCTCGCGCTGCACGCGCTGGCGCTGTTTTGGCTTCCCGCGCTGCCCTCGCAGGCGCTGCGGCCGGCTCCGGCGCAGCCGCCGCTCGAGGCGCAGCTGATGCCGGCGCGGCCGGTCGAAGCGCCCAGTCCCCCGGCGCCGGCGCGGATCGAGCAACAACCCGCGCCGCGGCCGAATGCGCGACCGCGGACCGGGCCGAACAAGCGACGGCCAGTTCTGGAACGTGCATTCGCACCTGCGCCAGCACCCGCGCCCGTCGCCGCTCTTCCTTCGCAAACGCAAACCCCCGTGCTCGCTGCGCCTGCGCCCCCGCCCACACCTGCGCCCGCCGCGCCTGCCGTGCGCGCCGCGCCGCGGCCCGACGCGGCGCGCCTGGCGGCGCAGTACCGCGCGGCGCTGATGGCCGAGGCGGCGCGCTACAAGCGCTACCCGCGCTTTGCGCGCGACAACGGCTGGGAGGGCAGGGTCGGGGTGCGCATGGCGATCGGGGCCGACGGCGCGATCGCATCGCTCGGCGTCGCGCACGGGTCGGGATACGCGATCCTGGACCGGCAGGCGCTCGACATGGTGCGCAGCGCGCAGCCGCAAACGGCCATCCCGGAGGGATTGCGCGGGCGGGCCTTCAGCGTCGATATCCCGGTGCTCTTCAGCCTGCGCGATCCGGAATCGTAGGCGGGCTCAGGCGGCGCGCGCCGTCGAAGCGGCGCATCCAGTACGCCTTGCTCAGGCGCTCGACGCGCACCCGCGCGCCGGTCTTGGGGGCGTGCACGAAGCGGCCATTGCCGAGGTAGATGCCGACGTGCGAGAAGGCGCGGTGCTGCGTGTTGTAGAACACCAGATCGCCGGGCTGCAGCTGCGCTAGACTGACGGGCGTCCCGAGCTCGCTTTGCGCCCGCGCGTTGTGCGGCAGCTCGAGCCCCCAGGCCTGCTCGAACACATGCGCCACCAGCCCGCTGCAATCGTATCCGGTGGCGGGCGAGTCGCCGCCGTAGCGGTAGCCGGTGCCGAGCGCGAGCACCGCCTGCAGAAGCGCCTCGGAGCGCTCGGCGCTGGCGGGCGCGAGCCGATCCGGCGGCATCGTATCGGGTGCCCGCTGGGGTCCGGCGCAACCTGCCAGTCCGGCCAAAATCACGGCCAAATACAGGGAATTGCGCACCATAATTAAAGTAATGTAGTGAATACGGCAGACAAAGTAAAGCCGCGCCGTGTCAGCCGCGCGCCGCGCGCGCGCGTTGCTTCGAGAGGGATCATGCAAGCCATTTCAGCAGGAGCGCCGATGCGCCCGTTGTCATGAGCCGCAGCGCGACACGCGAGGCGGCGGCGCTCGAGCGCGCCTTCGCCGCGGGCGGCGCGCTCGCGCAGCGCGTGCCCGGATTCCGTCACCGGCCGCAGCAGCTCGAGATGGCGCATGCGATTCTGGACGCCGTCGAGCGCAACGACGTGCTGGTGGTCGAGGCCGGTACCGGGACCGGCAAGACCTTCGCCTACCTCGTGCCGGCGCTGATCGCCGGCGGCAAGGTGATCGTCTCGACCGGCACCAAGACGCTGCAGGACCAGCTGTTCGACCGCGACCTGCCCGCGGTGCGCGAGGCGCTCGCTTCGGGCGCCAGCGCCGCGCTGCTGAAAGGGCGCGCGAACTACGTCTGCCTGTACCGCCTCAAGCGCGCCGCGCGCGAGGCGCGGCTCGGCTCGCGCGAGGAAGCGGCGCAGCTGCGCCGCATCGAGCGCTTTGCCGCGGCGAGCGCGAGCGGCGACCGCGCCGACCTGGCCGACGTTCCCGAGGACGCGCCGGTCTGGGCGCACGCCACCTCGACGCGCGAGAACTGCCTCGGGCAGGAATGCCCGGACTACAAGGACTGCTTCGTGATGCGCGCGCGCCGCAACGCGCTCGCGGCCGACGTGGTGGTGGTAAACCATCATCTGTTCTTCGCCGACGTGGTGCTGCGCGACGAGGGCGTCGCCGAGCTGCTGCCGGCCTGCAACACCGTGGTGTTCGACGAGGCGCACCAGCTGCCCGAGACCGCGCGGCTGTTCTTCGGCGCGACGGTTTCGACCGCGCAGCTGGTCGAGCTGGCGCGCGACGCGCGCCTGGAGCTGCGCGCCGCGGGCGGCGCGTCGCCCGAGCTGGACCGGCTCGCCGGGGCGCTCGAAAAAGCGGCGCGCGACTTGCGCCTCGCGCTCGGCGCCGAAGGCAGCCGGCTCGGCTGGGGCCAGGCGTCGCGCCTGCCCGGCTTCGGCGCCGCGCTGGCGGCGCTGGACGGCGCGCTCGGCGCGCTCGCCGCGCCGCTCGCCGAGCAGGCCGAGCGCTCCGAGGGGCTCGAATCCTGTGCGCGCCGCGCGGCCGAGGCACGCGCCACGCTGGCGCGGATGCACGCCGACGAGGCGGCGCACGAGGTGCGCTGGGTCGAGACCTTCGGCCAGTCGGCGCAGCTGCATCTCACCCCCCTGTCCTCGGCCGAGCTGTTCCGGCGCCAGATGGCCGATCACCCGCGGGCCTGGATCTTCACTTCGGCCACCCTCGCGGTGGGCGAGGACTTCGGCCTGTTCACGCGCGAGCTCGGCATCGAGCGGGCGCGCGCGCGGCGCTGGGAGAGCCCGTTCGACTTCGCCCGCCAGGCCCTGCTCTACGTGCCCAGGGGCCTGCCCGCGGACCCGAACGACCCGGCCTTCACCGCCGCGGTGGTCGATGCCGCCTATCCCGCGCTGCGCGCGAGCGGCGGCCGGGCGTTCCTGCTCTTCACCACCCTGCGCGCCCTGCGCCGCGCGCACGAGCTGCTCGCGGCGCGCTTCGAGCGCGACGCGGCCCCGTATCCGCTCCTGGTGCAGGGCACCGGCTCGCGCAGCGAGCTGCTGGCGCGCTTTCGCGTGCTCGGCAACGCGGTGCTGCTGGGCAGCCAGTCGTTCTGGGAAGGGGTGGACGTGCGCGGCGAGGCGCTCTCGCTGGTGGTGATCGACAAGCTGCCGTTCGCGCCGCCGGACGACCCGGTGCTGTCGGCGCGCATCGAGGTCCTGCGCGCGCAGGGCGGCAATCCCTTCACCACGCTGCAGCTGCCGCAGGCGATCCTGCAGCTGAAACAGGGCGCCGGACGGCTGATCCGCGACGAGGCCGACCGCGGCGTGCTGATGCTGTGCGACCCGCGCCTGTACTCGCGTCCCTACGGCCGGCTGGTGCGCGCCAGCCTGCCGCCGATGGCCCACACGCGCGAGCTGGCCGAGGTCGAGGCATTCTTCGATAGAATCGACGCATGAGAGTCGTCATCACCGGAGGCGGAGGGTTTCTCGGCTCGCGCCTGGCGCGCGCGCTGCTCGCGCGCGGCAGGCTGACCGCGCCCGACGGCGCCGAGCGCGAGATCTCGCGCGTCGTGCTGCTGGACAGCGCGTTCCCGACGCCGATGCCGAGCGACCCGCGACTGGAGCAGGTCGGCGGGGACATCGCCGAGCGCGCCGTGCTCGAGCGGGTGGTCGCGCCGGACACCACATCGGTGTTCCACCTGGCGGCGGTCGTCAGCGGCGGCGCGGAAGCGGACTTCGACCTCGGCATGCGGGTCAACCTCGAGGGCACGCGCCTGCTGCTGGAGCGGCTGCGGCAATGCGCGCGGCCGCCGCGGCTGGTGTTCGCGAGCTCGGTGGCGGCGTTCGGCGGCGAGCTGCCGCCGGTGCTGGACGACACGACCACGCCGCTGCCGCAGACCTCCTACGGCACGCAGAAGGTGGTGAGCGAATACCTGATCTCCGACTATTCGCGCAAGGGCTTCCTCGACGGGCGCTCGCTGCGCCTGCCGACCATCGTCGTGCGCCCGGGCAAGCCGAATGCGGCCGCGTCGTCGTTCGCGAGCGGGATCCTGCGCGAGCCGCTGAACGGCGTCGTCTCGGAATGCCCGGTCGGCGCCGAAACCGGCGTCTGGCTGCTGTCCCCGCGGCGCGTGATCGAGGCTTTCGTGCACGCGCACGAGCTGCCCGCGGCGGCGTGGGGCACGCGGCGCGCGCTGAACCTGCCGGGAATCACCGCGAGCGTGGCCGAGATGATCGAGGCCATGGGGCGCGTCGCCGGCGCGGCGGTCGTCAGGCGGGTGGTGTGGAAACCGGATCCGCGCACCCAGGCCATCGTGCGGACCTGGCCGGCGCGCTTCGAGACGCCGCGCGCGCTGGCGCTGGGATTTCGCGCCGACCCGGACGTTGAAACCGTGATCCGCGACTACATCGCCGACGAGGCAATCAGGCCCGCTTAGCCGGTTCTACCAATTCGGGTCCCAGAGCTTCCACCAGGGTGCTGAGTGCTCCACGCCCCCGGGCTTGAGGAACGAGCTGTGGGGGAAGTTTTCCCGCATCACGCGCGCCGCGCCGTCGCGCAGGTCGTCCAGGCCGAGCGCATCGTAGGCCTTGACCATGATGAAGATCGCCTCCTCGGTCGCCGGCGCGCGCGGGTATTGCTCCACCGCGTATTGCGCCCGGTTCGCCGCCGCGACGTACGCGCCGCGCCTCATGTACCAGCGCGCGACGTGCACCTCGTGCAAGGCGAGCGAGTTGACGAGGTAGCGCATGCGCGCGACCGCGTCCGGCGTGTATTTCGAATCCGGGAAGCGGGTTGCCAGCTCCTTGAAGGTGTTGAAGGCCTCGCGCGTGGCCTTCGGGTCGCGCTCCGACATGTCGGGATCCGACAGGCTGGACAGCAGCCCGGTGTTCTCGTTGAAGTTGATCAGGCCTTTGAGGTAGTAGGCGTAGTCGACGTTCGGATGGTTCGGGTAGAGCTTGATGAAGCGGTCGGCCGCCGCGATCGCCGACGCGCGCTCGCTGTCCTTCCAGTACGAGTAGGCGATCTCGAGCTGCGCCTGCTGGGCGTAGCGGCCGTAGGGGTAGCGCGCCTCGAGCTTTTCGAAGTACTTCACCGCCTGGCCCCAGTCCTTGGAGGCCATCGAGTCCCTCGCTTCGCCGTAGAGGCGCTGCGCCGACCAGTTCGCGGTTTCGTCGCGCTCGGTCGTGCCGGCGCAGGCGCCGAGCAGGAGCACGGCCGCGACCGCCAGGGGAGCAAGTAAACTTGAGCGCATGAAGCAAAGGCCCGCGTTGCAAACGGAAAATTATAGCCCGCTCGAGGCAACCGTTCCGCGGGCGCTGGGAGGGCTGAGATTGGATCGGGCGCTGGCCCAATTGTTCCCGCAGTATTCGCGCAACCGCCTGCAGGCCTGGCTCAAGGCGGGCCACATCCTGGTCGACGGCACGGCGGCAAGCGCGAAGCAGGCCGTGTCGGGCGGCGAACGGCTCGCGCTCTCGCCGCCGCAGCCGCCGGCGGGGGCCGCGCCCCTGGCGCAGCGCATGGCGCTCGCGATCGTGCACGAGGACCGCGACCTGATCGTGCTCGACAAGCCGGCCGGGCTGGTGGTCCACCCCGGCGCCGGGGTGCCGGACCGAACGCTGCTCAACGCGCTGCTGGCGCACGCCCCCGAGCTCGCGCTGGTCCCGCGCGCGGGCATCGTGCACCGCCTGGACAAGGACACCAGCGGCCTCTTGGTGGTGGCGAAGAACGTGTCGGCGCAGGCCAATCTCGCCAAGCAGCTCGCCGAGCGCAGCGTGCGCCGCGTGTACCTCGCGCTGGTGCACGGCGATCCGCCCGCCTCGGGCACCATCGACGCTCCGGTCGGGCGCGACGCGCGGGTACGCACCAGGATGGCGGTATCGCAGCGCGGCAAGCAGGCGCGCACCACCTACCGCGTGCTCGAGCGCTACGGGCGCGCGGCGCTGGTCGAATGCCGCCTGGAGACCGGCCGTACGCACCAGATCCGGGTGCACTTCCAGCACATTCACCACCCGCTGCTCGGCGACCCGGTTTACCACCGCGGCGCGCGCCAGGCGCCGGCGTTCGCGCGCCAGGCGCTGCACGCCTGCGAGCTGTCGCTGCTGCACCCGCGCAGCGGCCGCGCGACGAGCTGGCGCGCGCCGCTGCCGCCGGACATGCAGCGCCTGGTCGACGACTTGCGCGCCGGGCGATGATCGGGCTGCTGCGCCCCGACTGGCCCGCGGCGGCGGGCGCGCTGGTGACCACGCGCGCGGGCGGGGTGAGCGGCGGCGCCTACGCAAGCCTCAACCTGGGCCTGCGCAGCGGCGACGACGAGGCCGCGGTGCGGGAGAACAGGCGCCGGCTCGAAGCCCTGCTGCCGTCGCCCCCGGTCTGGCTGCGCCAGGTCCACGGCACGCGCGTGGCCGACGCCGACGCCGCGCGCAGCGCCGGCGCGCAGCCCGAAGCAGACGCCGCGGTGGCGCGCAGGCCCGGTACGGTGTGCGCGGTGCTCGCGGCCGACTGCATGCCGGTGCTGCTGGCCGACGAGGCGGCAAGCGTGGTGGCAATCGCGCACGCGGGCTGGCGCGGCCTGTGCGCCGGCGTGCTCGAAGCGACGCTGGACGCGATGCGCGCCGAGCCCGGCGGGGTGGCGGCCTGGCTCGGCCCGGCGATCGGGCCGCGCGCGTACGAAGTCGGCGACGAGGTGCGCGCGGCCTTCCTCGCACGCGACCCGGCCGCGGAGGCCGCGTTTCGCGCCGCCCGCCGCGGCCACTGGCTGCTCGACCTGTACGCGCTCGCGCGCCAGCGCCTCGCGGCACGTGGCGTGACGCGCGTATATGGCGGCGGGCTGTGCACCTTTTCCGACCCCGAGCGCTTCTTTTCCTACCGGCGCGACGGCGCCACGGGACGCATGGCGGCCCTGATCTGGCTCGCCGGCGGCAGCGAGAGGGGGATTTGACGCCGACGCGTTGTGCGGCGCAAAATCGACCCCCCACCGAGCCGGTGGCAAGACATTCCGGCGACGACCTAGATGCCGAGCGGTAAACGACATTTCCATACTTCGACGCCCTGAACTGAATGGCCGTGCAACCCAGTTCTCCCGAGGCGCTCCTGGCGGCGATCGCGCAGGCGGGCAACGAGATGACGCAGGGCTGGATGCGTCTGGTCGGCGGCGTCGCGCCTGCGGCCGGGGCGCCCCCTGCCGACTGGACCCGCCATCTGGGCGGGGAGAACCTGCCCGCGCTGCAGGCGACGTACGCCGAAAAGCAGGCGCAGCTCTGGATGGCGCTCGCCGCCGGCAGCGGGGCCGCGCCGCTAGTGGCGCCGGAGCCGGGCGACCGGCGCTTTGCGGCCAAGGCTTGGCGCGAGAATCCGTTCTACGACTATCTGAGGCAGTCCTATCTGCTCTCGGCGCGCTATTTCACCGAACTGGTGGAAGGCGCCCAGCTCGACGCCGCAGCCAAGGAGCGGCTGCGCTTTGCGCTCAGGCAGTGGATCGACGCCATGTCGCCGGCGAACTTCGTCGCCACCAATCCCGAGGCGCTGCGGCGTGCGCTCGAGACGCGGGGCGAGAGCCTCGCGCGCGGGCTGGCGAACCTGATCGCGGACTCGCACAAAGGGCGCCTGAGCCAGAGCGACGAATCCGCGTTCGAGGTGGGGCGCAACCTGGCGACTTCGCCGGGGCGCGTGGTATACGAGAACCCGCTCATCCAGCTGCTGCAGTACGCGCCGTCCACGGCGCAGGTGGGCAAGCGCCCGCTGGTGATGATCCCGCCGTGCATCAACAAGTTCTACATCCTCGACCTGCAGCCCGAGAACTCGTTCGTTCGCTACGCGGTGGATGCCGGGCACACCGTGTTCATGGTCTCGTGGCGCAACGTCGGCCCGGAGCTCGGCGCGCTGAGCTGGGACGACTACATCGAGCAGGGCGTGCTGCAGGCGCTGCGGGCGGCGCGCGAGATCGCCGCCAGCGACCGGGTCAACGCGCTCGGTTTCTGCGTCGGCGGCACGTTGCTCGGCGCGGCGCTGGCGGTGCTGGCGGGCAAGGGCGAAGACCTGGTCGAGGGCGCCACGTACCTCGCCACGATGCTCGACTTCAGCGAGACCGGCCAGATCGGGTTGTTCGTCGACGAAGCGAGCCTCGCGGCGCGCGAGGCGCTGATCGGGCGCGGCGGGGTGTTTTCCGGGTCGGACCTGGCGTTCATGTTCTCCGCCCTGCGCGCGAACGACCTGGTGTGGCCCTACGTGGTCAACAACTACTTGTTGGGGGGCACGCCGGCTGCGTTCGACCTGCTGTACTGGAATGCCGACAGCACCAACCTCCCCGGGCCGATGTACTGCTACTACGTGCGCAACACCTATCTCGAGAACCGGCTGCGCGTTCCGGGCGCGCTTACCAACTGCGGCGTGCCGCTCGACCTGGGCAAGGTCGACCGGCCGTCGTTCATTCTCGCCACGCGCGAGGATCACATCGTGCCGTGGCGCTCGGCCTACCGTTCGGTCGGCCTGCTGGGGGGCGAGAAGACCTTCCTGCTGGGCGCGAGCGGCCATGTCGCCGGCGTGATCAACCCGGCGGCCAGGAACCGGCGCAGCTACTGGCGCGCGACCCGCTATCCGGAGGAGCCGGAGGCCTGGCTGGCGCAGGCCGAGGAGCACGCGGGGAGCTGGTGGCTGCAGTGGGCCGAGTGGATGGAGCGATACAAGGGCGGCGAGCGCAAGGCGCCGGCGCGGTTGGGCAACCGCAAGTACAAGGCGACCGAGCCGGCGCCCGGCCGCTACGTGAAGCAACGAGCGAACAAGGAGGCTTGAGATGGAAGATATTTTCATCGTAGGCGCGGCGCGTACGGCGATCGGCAAGTTCGGCGGAACGCTCGCCAAGACCCCGGCCACCGCGCTTGGCGCGCATGTGATCCGCAGGCTGCTCGAGCGCTCGGGTATCGCTCCCGAGCAGGTGTCCGAGGTGATCATGGGGCAGGTCCTGGCCGCGGGCTCGGGCCAGAACCCGGCGCGCCAGGCGGCGATCGGCGCCGGACTGCCCGATATGATCCCGGCCATGACGATCAACAAGGTCTGCGGCTCGGGGCTCAAGGCGGCGATGCTCGGAGCGCAGGCGATCGCCAACGGCGACGCCGACATCGTGGTCGCGGGCGGACAGGAGTCCATGAGCCTTGCGCCGCACGTGCTGATGGGCTCGCGCGACGGCTACCGCATGGGCGACGCCAAGATGATCGACTCGATGATCGTCGACGGCCTGTGGGACGTCTACAACCAGTACCACATGGGGGTTACCGCCGAGAACGTGGCCAAGGAATACGCGGTGACGCGCGAGCAGCAGGACGAGTTCGCGCTCGCCTCGCAGCAAAAGACCGAGGCGGCGCAGAAGGCCGGCCGGTTCAAGGAAGAGATCATTCCGTTCGAGATCGCCTCGCGCAAGGGCACGGTGGTGTTCTCCGACGACGAGTTCCCGCGCCACGGCGCCACCCTGGAATCGCTCAAGGGCCTCAAGCCCGCGTTCGACAAGGCGGGCAGCGTCACCGCCGGCAACGCCTCGGGCATCAACGACGGCGCGGCGGCGGTGGTGCTCGCCTCGGCGCGCAAGGCGAAGGAGCTGGGCTTGAAGCCGCTCGCGCGCATCAAGTCGTTCTCCTCCGCCGGGGTGGACCCGAAATACATGGGTATGGGCCCGGTGCCGGCCTCCAAGCGCTGTCTTTCGCGCGCCGGCTGGACGCCGCAGGACCTCGACCTGCTGGAAATCAACGAGGCGTTCGCGGCGCAGGCGATCGCGGTCAACCGCCAGATGGGCTGGGACGGCTCGAAGGTCAATGTGAACGGCGGCGCGATCGCGCTCGGCCACCCGATCGGCGCCTCGGGCTGCCGCATCCTGGTGACCCTGCTGCACGAAATGGCCAAGCGCGACGCGAAGAAGGGCCTCGCGTCGCTGTGCATCGGCGGCGGCATGGGCGTGGCGCTGGCGGTGGAGCGATGAAGTTTTGCGTAAACATGAAAGATCGAGCATGACCAAGCGTGTGGCACTGGTAACCGGGGGCATGGGCGGAATCGGCACGGCGGTGTGCCGCAGGCTGGCCCGCATGAACGACAACGTGGTGATGGCGAACTGCCTTCCGGGCTACGAAAAGAAGGACCAATGGCTGGCGCAGCTTCGCGCCGAGGGCTACGACAACGTCTTCGCCGCCGAGGGCGACGTGTCGGACTTCGACTCGGCGGCCGCGATGGTGCGCAGGATCGAGTCCGAGACCGGTCCGGTGGACATCCTGGTCAACAGCGCGGGCATCGTGCGCGACAACATGCTCAAGAAGATGTCGCTCTCGGATTGGCTGGCGGTGATAAGCACCAACCTGAACAGCGCCTTCATCGTCACCAAGCAGGTGATCGACGGCATGACCGAGCGCGGCTGGGGAAGGATCGTGAACTTGTCTTCCGTCAACGGCCAGCGCGGGCAGTTCGGCCAGACCAACTACTCCGCGGCGAAGGCGGGCCTGCACGGCTTTGCCAAGGCGCTGGCGCAGGAGGTGGTGCGCAAGGGCGTGACGGTAAACTCGGTGTCCCCGGGCTATGTCGAAACCGACATGGTGAAATCGATCCGCAAGGACGTGCTGGAGAAGATCGTGGCCGGCATCCCGATGGGGCGTCTGGCGTACCCGGAGGAGATCGCGGCGCTGATCGCCTTTCTGGCCTCCGAGGAAGCCGGTTATATTACCGGCGCGAATATCGCCATCAACGGCGGCATGTACATGAGCTAGGGACCCGGGCGCAGGGTCAAAGGGAGGAGGCGAGGACCATGAAGGACGGCAGGCTGGCAATCGTGACCGGCGGAATGGGCGGGCTGGGAGAGTCAATTTCCACCAAGATGGCCGACGCCGGCTACAGGGTGGCGGTGACCTATTCGCCCTCGAACACCAAATGGAAATCGTGGCTGGAGGAAATGAAGGGGCGCGGCTACGACTTCGCGGCCTTCCCCGTGGACGTGGTCGATTTCGACGACTGCGCCGCCAAGGCCGAGAAGATCGTCAAGCAATGCGGCGCGATCGACATCCTGGTAAACAACGCCGGCATCACGCGCGACATGACGTTCAAGAAGATGACCAAGGCTGACTGGGACGCGGTGATGCGAACCAACCTCGACTCGTGCTTCAACATGACCAAGCAGGTGATGGACGGCATGCTCGAGCGCAACTGGGGCCGGGTGATCAACGTCTCGTCGGTCAACGGCCAGAAGGGGGCCTTCGGGCAGACCAACTACTCGGCCGCCAAGGCGGGCATTCACGGTTTCACCAAGGCGCTCGCGCTCGAGGTGGCGAAGAAGGGAGTGACCATCAACACGATTTCGCCGGGCTACATCGGGACCAAGATGGTGACCGCGATCCCGAAGGAAATCCTCGATTCGAAGATCCTGCCGCAAATCCCGGTTGGCCGTCTGGGCAAGCCCGACGAGGTCGCCGGACTGATCATCTACCTGTGCTCGGAAGAGGCCGCGTTCGTGACCGGGGCGAACATCTCGATCAACGGCGGCCAGCACATGTATTGAGGGGATGGGAATGGAAAACCAGGTACGGATGATCAAGAAGTATCCCAACAGGCGCCTGTACGACACCAAGACGTCGAGCTACATCACGCTCGCGGACGTGAAGCAGATGGTGCTCAAGCAAGAGGATTTCCAGGTCATCGACGCCAAGACCAGCGACGATCTGACGCGCCAGATCCTGCTGCAGATCATTCTCGAGGAGGAGTCGGGCGGCATGCCGATGTTCTCCTCAGACCTGCTGTCCCATCTGATCCGGTTCTACGGCAACGCGATGCAGGGGCTGATGGGCAGCTACCTGGAGAAGAACATCCACGCCTTCCAGGAAATGCAGAAGTCGCTGCAGGAGCAGTCGCATCGCATCTACGGCGACAACGCGCGCGCGCCGCAGGAGTTGTGGTCGCAGTTCATGAATTTGCAGGGACCCGCGATGCAGGGCCTGATGCAGGCCTATATCGAGCAGAGCCAGAAGATGTTCGTGCAGTTCCAGGACCAGATGCAGAACCAGGCGCGCAACATGTTGGCGGGAATTTCGTTCCCCGGCTTTCCCGGCACGGCGCCGAAGAAGAACGAAGAGCCGGACAAGCAGTCCTAGGGTGAAGACTGCTGCGCCCCGCATCGGCTTCGTGTCGCTCGGCTGCCCCAAGGCGCTGGTCGACTCGGAGCGCATCCTGACGCAGCTGCGCGCCGAAGGCTACGCGACCTGCGCCAGCTACGAGCAGGCGGACCTGGTGATCGTCAATACCTGCGGCTTCATCGATGCCGCGGTGGAGGAATCCCTCGGCGCGATCGGCGATGCGCTGGCCGAGAACGGCAAGGTCATCGTCACCGGCTGCCTCGGCGCGAAGGACGGCGTCGTGCGCGCGGCGCATCCGGGCGTGCTCGCGGTGACCGGCCCGCACGACACCGATGCCGTGATGCGGGCGGTGCACGGCGAGCTTGCGCGGCCGCACGACCCCTACACCGATCTGATCCCGCCGCAGGGCATCAAGCTTACGCCCGGGCACTATGCCTATCTCAAGATCTCCGAGGGCTGCAACCATCGCTGCAGCTTCTGCATCATCCCGTCGCTGCGCGGCGACCTGGTGTCGCGCCCCGTCGGCGAGGTGATGCGCGAAGCCGAGGGCCTGGTGCGCGCCGGCGTCAAGGAGCTGCTGGTGATCTCGCAGGACACCAGCGCCTACGGCGTCGACCTGAGGTACCGGACCGGGTTCTGGAACGGCCGCCCGCTCAAGGCGCGCCTGACCGAGCTCGCACGCGCGCTCGGCGAGCTGGGCGTCTGGGTGCGCCTGCACTACGTCTACCCGTACCCGCACGTGGACGAGGTGGTGCCGCTGATGGCCGAGGGCCGCCTCCTGCCCTACCTCGACGTGCCGTTCCAGCACGCCGCGCCGAGGATCCTGAGGCTCATGAAGCGCCCGGCCAACGCCGGCGACACGCTCGAGCGCATCCGTGCCTGGCGCGCGATCTGTCCCGATATCACCCTGCGCAGCACCTTCATCGTCGGCTTTCCGGGCGAGACGGAGGCGGAGTTCGAGCAGCTGCTCGCCTTTCTCGGGGAGGCGCAGCTCGACCGGGTCGGCTGCTTCGCGTATTCGCCGGTCGAGGGAGCGGCGGCCAACGCCCTGCCCGACCCGGTGGCGGAGGAAGTCAAGCAGGAGCGGCGCGCGCGGCTGATGACGCTGCAGGCGGGGATCAGCGCGGCGCGCCTGCGCGCCAAGAAGGGGCTCAGGCTCGAGGTTCTGGTCGACCAGGTCGACCGCGAGGGCGCGCTCGCGCGCTCGAGCGCGGACGCGCCGGAAATCGACGGCGTGGTGCGCATCCGCGACGGCGCCGGACTCAGGCCCGGCGAATTCGCCGCGGTCATCGTGGAGGCAGCGGGCGAGCACGACCTCATGGCTCGCCTGGCGGCCTGACATCGCAGCAAGGAGGCGACATGGCAGCGCGTGAAGTGGTGGTGGTAGCAGGAGTGCGCACGGCGATCGGCGACTACGGCGGCGCGCTCAAGGAGGTTGCGCCGACCCGGCTCGGCGCGACGGCGATCAAGGAGGCAGTGGCGCGGGCCAAGGTCGATCCGGCGAGCGTCGGGCACGCCGTGGTCGGCAGCGTGATCCACGGCGAGGCGCGCGACATGTACATGTCGCGCGTGGCCGCGATCGACGCCGGATTGCCGGTCGGCACGCCCTGCCTGACGGTCAACCGCCTGTGCGGCAGCGGCCTGCAGGCGATCGTTTCGGCCTCGCAGCACATCCTGCTCGGTGACGTCGACGTCGCGATCGGCGGCGGCGCCGAGAGCATGAGCCGCGCGGCGTATTTCCTGCCCGGCGCGCGCTGGGGAACCCGCATGGGCGACGGCCCGCTGGTGGACGCGATGACCGGGGCGCTGCACGACCCGTTCGGCCACGGCCACATGGGCGTCACGGCCGAAAACATCGCGGCCAAGTACGGCTTCACGCGCGAGCAGCAGGACGCGTTCGCGCTCGAGTCCCACCGGCGCGCCGCCAACGCGCTGGAGAAGGGCTACTTCAAGAGCCAGATCGTGCCGCTCGAGCTCAAGACGCGCAAAGGCGTCGAGCAGTTCGTCACCGACGAGCACGTGCGCCGCGACGCCAAGATCGAGGACCTGCAAAAGCTCAAGGCCGTGTTCAAGAAGGACGGCACGGTCACCGCGGGCAATGCCTCGGGACTGAACGACGCGGGCGCGGCGGTGGTGCTGATGGAAGCGCAGGCGGCGGCCAAGGCGGGCGTGCGCCCGATGGCGCGCCTGGTGGCCTATGCCCACGCCGGCGTCGAGCCGCAGCTGATGGGGCTGGGGCCGATCCCCGCGGTGAGGAAGGTGTTCGCAAAAGCGGGACTCAAGCCGGCCGACATGGACGTGATCGAATCGAACGAGGCGTTCGCGGTGCAGGCCATGGCGGTGACCAAGGATCTGGGCCTCGATCCGCAGAAGGTCAATCCGAACGGCGGCGCGGTCGCGCTCGGCCACCCGATCGGCGCCACCGGCTGCATCCTGACGGTCAAGGCGTTGTACGAGCTCGAGCGCACGAAAAAGCGCTACGCGCTGGTGACCATGTGCATCGGCGGCGGGCAGGGCATCGCCGCGATCTTCGAGCGGCTGGGCTAGTCGTCCTCGACCTGCACGCCCTTCCAGAACGCGACGTGCCCGGCGATGTGCTCGGCTGCGGGCTTGGCGACCGGGTAATACCAGGCCGCGTCGCGGTTGACTTCACCCTCGACCACCACGTCGTAGTAGCTCGCGGTACCCTTCCAGGGGCAAACGCTGTGCGTCTGCGATTCGCGCAGGTAGGTGCGATCGACCGCCTCGGGCGGGAAGTAGATATTGCCTTCGACCCGCTGCACCGCGTCCGCGGCCGCTTCGGCCAGCACGGCCCCGTTCCAGATTGCCTTCGGCATGGTGTAAGAATAGCGTAAACGCTGAATCTCATGCCTGCCAAGCCGCGCAAGACCCGCATCGGACTCGCCCTCGGCGCAGGCGGTGCACGCGGCTGGGCGCATATCGGGGTCATCCACGCGCTGAAGGAAGCCGGCGTCGAGCCCGCGATCGTATGCGGCACCTCGATCGGCGCACTGGTGGGCGCCGCCTACGCTGCGGGCGAGCTGGACCGGCTCGAGCGCTGGGTGCGCGGGATGTCCTGGACCGATGTCCTGAAACTGGTGGACCCAAGCTGGCGCGGCGGGCTGATCAAGGGACAGAAGCTGTTCGATTTCCTGGGCGCGCATTTCGAGGACCGCGAGCTCGGGGCGCTTGGCGTGGCCTACGGTGCGGTAGCGACCGACCTCGGCAGCGGGCGCGAGATCTGGCTGCGCGAAGGCAAGGTGCTGCAAGCGGTGCGTGCCTCGATCGCGATGCCCGGCGTATTCCCCCCCGTGCGGCGGGACGGCCTGCTGCTCGTTGACGGCGGCCTGGTCAATCCCGTTCCGGTCTCGATGTGCCGGGCGCTCGGCGCCGAGGTGGTCGTCGCGGTGGATCTGGGCTGGGCGAAGCTCGGGCGCCGGCGCGCGAAGGCAAGCGGCCGGCGCGCGGGTGCGGTACAGGCGATCCTGCCGCCCTGGCTCGAGCGCTTCGAGTGGCTGTCGAACCTGGCGGGCGAAGTCACCCCCGCCCAGGAGCGCGAAAGCGCGCCATCGATTCTCGAGGTATTCATGACCTCGATGGACATCATGCAGGTGCGCGTCGCGCGCAGCCGCCTGGCGGGCGATCCGGCGGAGGTGTTGGTAACGCCGTTGCTGCCGGACTTCGTAACCATGGACTATCACCGCGCGGCCGAGGCGATCAAGGAGGGCGGCGCGGCGGTCGCCCGCGCGCGCCCGATGCTGGAACGAATGTTGGAGGTGTGAGATGCAATATCGCAGACTGGGCCGGAGCGGGCTCAAGGTGTCGGTGCTGTGCCTCGGCGCGATGATGTTCGGCGACCGCACCGGCGAGGCCGAGGCCGGGCGCATCGTGGCCTCGGCGCGCGCGGCGGGGGTAAATTTCGTCGACACGGCGGACGCCTACGCCAAGGGCGAGTCGGAGCGCATCCTCGGCCGCCTGGTCGCGGCGGACCGCGAGCGCTGGGTCGTCGCGACCAAGGTCGGCAACACCGGCGCGCCGCCGCCGGACGACGCCGACCTGTCGCGGCGCCACGTGATGCGCGCGATCGACGCCTCGCTCGAGCGCTTGGGCATGGACCACGTCGACCTGTACTACCTGCACCTGGACGACGCCGCAACGCCGCTGGAAGAGACGGTGGCTACGATGGGCGACCTGGTGCGCGCGGGCAAGATCCGCTACTGGGGCGTGTCCAACTTCCGCGCCTGGCGCATCGCCGAGGCGGTGATGCTGGCCGACCGGCTCGGCGTGCCGCGCCCGGCGGTCTGCCAGCCGTACTACAACGCCGTGAACCGCATGCCCGAGGTCGAGGTGCTGCCGGCCTGCGAGCACTTCGGCCTGGGCGTGGTGCCCTACTCGCCGCTTGCGCGCGGGGTGCTGACCGGCAAGTACCGGCCGGGCGAGCCGCCGCCGGCCGACACGCGCGCCGGGCGCGGCGACAAGCGCATGATGCAGACCGAGTTTCGCGCCGAGTCGCTCGTGATTGCCGAGAAGATCAAGGCGCAGGCCGAGCGGCGCGGCATGAGCGCGGGCCAGTTCGCGCTCAATTGGGTGCTAAACAGCGGCGCGGTCACGAGCGTGCTCGCCGGGCCGCGCACGATGGAGCAGTGGACCGAGTACCTGGGCGCGCTCGGCCAGGCATTCGGCGCCGAGGACGAGGCGCTGGTCGAGACGCTGGTGGCGCCCGGCCATCCTTCGACGCCGGGATTCAACGATCCGC
>DATIZK010000063.1:0-45253 GCA_035517095.1 Burkholderiales bacterium | reverse complement strand
GCGGCTGCAGTTCACGCTCACGGCGCAGAACGCGGCCAACGCGACGACACAGAACTACAACACGGCGTCCGGCTTCGCGAAACTCCCCACCGTGCCCGCGGGCATGGGCTTCGGCGCGCTCAACGGCACGACCAATCTCACGTCGCGGCTCGATCTGGGCAACTCGGGCGCGCTGAGCTGGAACGCGGGCGCGGCGAGCGTGGACTACACGCTCGCGGTGAGCCGCGCCAGCCCGGACAACCCCGACGGCCCGTTCGCGGCGGCCAAGATCGGCGTTGCGCCTTCCGACGGCGACGGCGTCGGGCTGGCGAGCGCGGCCTACAACATGGCCGTCGGCGGGACGAACGATCATCAGCAGGTCGGCGCCAGCACCCAGCTCCTGTTCGGGCGCCTGCTGCTGCGCAACGCGCTCGGGCCGAAGAGCTCGGCGCTGCCGGTGCCGATCATGGTTCAGTCGTGGCAGGGCTCGGCGTTCATCACCAACGCGCTGGACAGCTGCACCAGCGTTCCACGCAGCGCGATCGTGCTCGGCGGCTACGTTGGCGCGCTCGCCCCCGGGGGAGGCAACTGCAAGACCTACGTGCAGCAGAACCCGGTCGCCTTCAGCGCCGGGGCGGGCACGCTCACGCTCGCGGCGCCCACGGGCGGGGCGACCGGCAGCGTGCTGCTCACCCCGAACCTTTACACGGCGCCCAGCGGCAACTACTGCGCCAGTGCGGCGGGCGGCGAGACTCCCGCCTCGGCCTCGGGGCTGGATTACCTGCTCGGGCGCTGGAACGACCTGCTCAACCCGGACGGCATCGCGAGCACGATGTACGACGACAATCCCTCGGCGCAGGCCGCCTTCGGCCTGTACGGCTCGCAACCGAACAACATGATCTATCAGCGCGAGTATTACTGAGCAGGAGATGAAACCGAACCTGATCGTCATCCTGGTCGACGACCTGCGCTTCGACGAAACGGGCGCCTCGGGGCATCCGTACATGAAGACGCCGCACATCGACCGCCTCGCGCACGAGGGCGCGCAGTTCGACAACGCGTTCCACACTACGCCGCTGTGCTCGCCCAACCGGGCCTCGATCCTGACCGGCCAGTACGCCTCGCGCCACGGCATCATCGACAACGTCGGGCGCGATGCGATGAGCCACCGGCTGGCGAACTACCACCTCGAGCTCAAAAGGCTCGGCTACGAGACCGCGCACATCGGCAAGTGGCACATGGGCAACGACGCCAGCCCGCGCCCTGGCTACGACCACTGGGTGAGCTTCCGCGGCCAGGGAACGATCACCGATCCGGTGTTCTGGGAGAACGGCGGCGAGCGCAAGCTCTCGGGCTACGTCACCGACCTGCTAAACGAGCGCGCGGCCGAGTTCGTCGCGCGCAAGCGCAGGCAGCCGTTCGCGCTGTTCTTCGCCCACAAGGCGGTGCACCCCGACGTGCAGCAGAAGCAGGACGGCTCGATCGACGCCAGCACGATGCAGGGCTACGTGCTGCCCGAGCGCCACCGCGACCTGTACCGCGGCGAGGTCTACCCCATGCGCCCGAGCGTACTGCCGCTGGACAAGGTGCTGGAGCAGAAGCCCGCCTGGCGCGAGCTGTTCGAGCTGCGCAAGGACCCCGCCAATCGTCCCTTCCTCGACGCGCTGCACGTCGGCACGCAGGAGGAGATCCGCGAGCGCGCGGCCATGATGGCCTCGGTCGACGAGGGCGTGGGCATGCTGCTCGAGGCGCTGGAGAAAGCCGGCAAGCTCGAAAACAGCTGCATCGTGCTGCTGGGCGACAACGGCTTCTTCTTCGGCGAGCACGGCCTCGGCGCCGAGCGGCGCTTCGCCTACGAGGAGGGCATCCGCACCGCATTCTTCGTGCGCTACCCCAAGCGCATCGCGCCCGGCAGCCGCTACCCGCAGATGGTGCTCGCGACCGACATCGCGCCGACCATGATCGAGCTCGCGGGCGGCAAGCCGGGGGCGCAAATCCAGGGCCGCTCGCTGGTGCCGCTGATGAAGGGCCGCGGCAAGCGCTGGCGCGACGCCTTCCTGATCGAGTACTTCAACGAGTCGGCCTGGCCGTGGATCGTCGGCATGAGCTACAAGGCGCTGCGCACCGAGCGCTACAAGTACATCCACTGGATCCACAAGGACGGGGTGGACGAGCTCTACGACCTGCAGCGCGATCCGTACGAGATCACCAACGTGGCGCGCAGCCCGGCCTACGCCGACGCCGCGAAGGACCTGCGCAGGACCCTGCGCAAGCTGGTGGCGGACTCGGTCGGCCTGTAGCGGGCGCGCGATGAGCGAAGCGCTGCTGGTCTTCAACGCCGGCTCCTCGAGCGTCAAGTTCTCGCTCTTCGCGCTCGAGGGCGCGGCACCGCGGCTGGAGCTGAAGGGCCAGATCGAGGGGCTGCCGGACGCGGCGCACTTCGAGGCGCCGGGCACCGAGCGGCACTGGCGCGAGGCGCTCACGCACGAGCAGGCGACCGATTTCCTGCTCGAGTGGATCGAGCGGCGCATGGGCGGCCGGCGACTCGCCGCCGTCGGCCACCGCGTGGTGCACGGCGGAACGCGCTACTCGGCGCCGGTGCGCGTGGACAACCAGGTGCTGGCGCAACTCGAGGCGCTGGTGCCGCTCGCGCCGCTGCACCAGCCTCACAACCTGGCCGCGATCAGGCGCCTCGCCGCGCTGCGTCCGCGGCTGGTGCAGGTGGCCTGTTTCGACACCGCCTTCCACAGGGGACAGAGCGAAGTGGCGCAGGCCTACGCCCTACCGGCGGAGATCACGCGCGAGGGCGTGCATCGCTACGGTTTTCACGGCCTGTCGTACGAGTACATCGCGCAGGCGCTGCCGCAGCACGATGCACGCGCGGCGCGCGGGCGCACGGTGGTCGCGCATCTGGGCAACGGCGCCTCGATGTGCGCGCTGCGCGCCGGCGCGAGCGTGGCGAGCAGCATGGGCTTCAGCGCGCTGGAGGGCCTGCCGATGGGCACGCGCTGCGGCTCGCTCGACCCGGGCGTGCTGCTGTGGCTGATGGACCAGAAGCGCATGGGCCCGCGCGCAATCGAGGACCTGCTCTACCACCGCTCCGGCCTGCTCGGGGTGTCGGGCCTCTCGGGCGACATGCGCGCACTGCTGGCGAGCGACGCGGCCGGGGCGCGCGCGGCGGTCGACCAGTTCGTCTACCGCATCGGGCGCGAGCTGGGCTCGCTCGCCGCGGCGCTCGGCGGGCTCGACGCGCTGGTGTTCACCGCCGGCATCGGCGAGCACGCCGCGCCGGTGCGCGCGCGGGTGTGCCGCGACGCCGCCTGGCTCGGCCTGGAGCTGGATGAGGCCGCCAACGCCGCCGGGGGGCCGCGCATCTCGAGTGCGGCGAGCGGGGTGTCGGCGTGGGTCATCGCGACCGACGAGGAGCTCATGATCGCGCGCCACACCGCGCGCCTCGCGCCGCACGCCGCCTAGAGTTTGCGCTAGATCAAGGCTGCGCCGGCGGGGTTGCGGTCATATGGGAGCAAGGAAGCCGCCACCATGCTCCGCCTGGAAGACTGCATCGCCCTGAGTGACCTGACCGAGGACGAAATCCTCGCCATCGCCGCGCACGAGCACATCCCGGAGATCGCCGCGGCCGAGATGGGCAACTATCTGGTGCATGCCGCCGATGGCGAGCAGTGCATCCGGGCCATCATCCGCGACGACATCGCCGCCGCCGCTGCGAGCGGCGACCGGCTGCGCGAGCTGGCGCTCAAGCTGGTGCTGCGCAATTTCATCCTGCAGCACCCGCGCTGCGACGAGCGCCGGCGGCGCATGCTGCGACTGCCCGAGCGCCGCAGCCTGTAGATCGAAGGCGGCTTTGCGCCGCGCCGGCCTTGGAATAGACTGGCAAGTCCGTGCAGCGAGTCGGAGGCGGCCATGCAGGTCAAGGAGATCTTGCGCATCAAGGGCAACCGGCTGCTGAGCGTCGAGCCCTCCGAGCGCGTCACGCAGGCGGCAAGGACCATGGCCGAGCAGAACCTCGGCTCGCTGGTGGTAATCGAGCGCGGGCGCATGGTCGGGATGCTCAGCTTCCACGAGATCATGGAGGCGCTCGCCGCGCGCGGCGGCGCGCTGGGCGAGCTCGAGGTGGGCGAGATCATGGAGCGCGATCCGGTCAGCACCCGGCCGGACATGGAGGTAAACGACCTGCGCCGCACCATGCTCGAGAGCGGAGCGCGCTACCTGCCGGTGCTGCAGGACGACAAGCTGCTCGGCGTGATCTCGTTCCGCGACGTCGCCAAGGCGGTGCTCGAGGCGCAGGACCTCGAGAACAAGATGCTCAAGGGCTACATGAAGGAATCGCCGGCCTAGCGCGCCGCAGCGGTCGCGCGGCACCCCTGTGCTAAGCTTTTTTGCATGTCGGGCAACAGCTTCGGCACGCTTTACTGCGTGACCTCCTTCGGCGAATCGCACGGCCCCGCCTACGGCGGCGTGGTGGACGGCTGTCCGCCGGGCCTCGAGCTCTCCGCCGCCGACCTGCAGGCCGAGCTCGACCGGCGCAAGCCCGGCAGCTCGCGCCACGTCACCCAGCGGCGCGAATCGGACGCGGTGGAGATCCTGTCGGGCGTGTACGAGGGCCGCACCACCGGCACCGCGATCGGCTTCCTGGTGCGCAACGAGGACCAGCGCTCCAAGGACTACTCGGCGATCGCGGCCAAGTTCCGCCCCGGGCACGCCGACTACACCTATTGGCAGAAGTACGGCGTGCGCGACCCGCGCGGCGGCGGAAGGGCGTCGGCGCGCGAGACCCTGGTGCGGGTCGCCGCGGGCGCGATCGCGAAAAAGTGGCTGCGCGAGCGCTACGGCGTGGAGATCCGCGGCTACCTGGCGCAGCTGGGCGCGCGGAAGCTGGAAGTGAAGGACTGGAGTGCGGTAAATCAAAACCCGTTCTTCAGCCCCGATCCGCAGGCGCTGCCCGAGCTCGAGGCGTTCATGGACGAGCTGCGCAAGAGCGGCGATTCGTGCGGCGCGCGCGTCAACGTGGTCGCCGAGGGGGTCCCGGTGGGCTGGGGCGAGCCGGTCTACGGCAGGCTCGACGCCGACATCGCCTGGGCGATGATGTCGATCAACGCCGTCAAGGGCGTCGAGATCGGCGCCGGTTTCGCCAGCGTGGCGCAAAAGGGCAGCGAGCACGGCGACGAGATGACGCCGCAGGGCTTCCTGGCGAACAACAACGGCGGCGTGCTCGGCGGCATTTCGACCGGCCAGGACATCACGGTGTCGATCGCGCTCAAGCCGACCTCGAGCATCCGCCTGCCTCGCCGCACGATCGACGTGCGCGGCCAGCCGGCAACGGTCCAGACCGAGGGGCGGCACGACCCCTGCGTCGGCATCCGCGCCACCCCGATCGCCGAAGCGATGCTGGCCTGCGTGCTGATGGATCACGCGCTGCGTCACCGGGCCCAGTGCGCCGACGTCGCGCCGCCGACCGCGCCGGTGGCGGGGCGCGCGCGCTGAACCGCGCGCGGCTAGAAAACCCCAACAGATTCAATTAGAGTAGCGTTACACCCACTCCGTGCGAGGAACAACATGAGCAACAAGGGGCAGCTGCTACAAGACCCGTTCCTGAACACCTTGCGCAAGGAGCACGTCCCGGTTTCCATCTACCTGGTGAACGGCATCAAGCTGCAGGGCCAGATCGAGTCGTTCGATCAGTACGTGGTGCTGCTGCGCAATTCGGTCACCCAGATGGTTTACAAACACGCAATTTCCACCGTCGTGCCGTCGCGAGCGGTCAATCTCGGCGTCGACAAGGAAGGCGAGGGCCAGCCTTAGGTCCACCCGGTGTCGAAGACACCGAATTGATGCAACAAACCTCCCCACCGCACTCCGACCCCCGGGCCGCAGTCATCGTCTGCCTCGACCTCGGCGGCGCCGCCTACGAGGACGGCGTGGAGGAGATCGTGCGCCTGGTCGAGAGCGCGGGCGTGGTGCGCCACCGGGTCGTGCGCGGCAGGCGCCAGCGCCCCGACCCGAAGCTGTTCTGCGGCAGCGGCAAGGTCGCGGAAGTCGCGGCCGCCGCGGCCGAGCTCGACGCCGGGTTCGTGGTGTTCAACCACGAGCTGTCGCCGGCGCAGGAGCGCAACCTCGAGCGCGAGCTCGCACGCCCGGTGATGGACCGCACCGAGGTGATCCTGGAGATCTTCGCCCAGCGCGCGCAGACCAGCGAAGGCAAGCTGCAGGTGGAGCTGGCGCAGCTCGAGCACCTGTCGACGCGGCTGGTGCGCGGCTGGACCCACCTAGAGCGCCAGCGCGGCGGCCTGGGCAAGACCGGGGGCCCGGGCGAGAAGCAAATCGAGCTCGACCGGCGCTACATCGGGCAGCGCGTGCGGGTGCTGCGCGGCAAGCTCGAGCAGCTGCGTCAGCGGCGCGAGGTCCAGCGCCGCGCGCGCGCGCGCGGCGACGTGCTCTCGGTCTCGCTGGTGGGCTACACCAACGCCGGCAAGTCGACCCTTTTCAACGCGCTCGCGCGGGCGCGCGCTTACTCGGCCGACCAGCTGTTCGCGACGCTCGACACCACGACGCGCCGCATCTGGTTGCCGCAGGCGGGCAGCGTGGTGCTGTCGGACACGGTCGGCTTCATCCGCGACCTGCCGCACACGCTGGTGGCGGCGTTCCGCGCCACGCTCGAGGAGACGGTGCGCGCCGATCTGCTGCTGCACGTGGTCGACGCGGCCTCGCCCGCGCGCGCCGAGCAGGCCGAGGAAGTGAACAAGGTGCTGGCCGAGATCGGCGCCGAGGCGGTGCCGCAGCTGCTGGTCTGGAACAAGATCGATCTCGCGCGGCTGGAGCCGGGAGTCGAGCGGGATGAATATGGTAAGATCCGCCGCATTCGCGTGAGCGCCCGCACCGGCGACGGCCTCGGCGATTTGCGCGCGGCGATCGGCGAGATCGCGGCGGCCAGGGCTTCGGCCCGCGGCGAACCCGCTCCCGAGGCGCTCTTCGTGCAACCTCACTGACTTCCTTGGTTCATTCATGCCGTTGAACGACCCGAATTGGGGGCGCGGGCCCCGCGGACAGGGCCCCTCCGGGGGCGGCCCGCCCGACCTGGACGAGATGTGGCGCGCGTTCAACCGCCGCCTGGGCGAGCTGTTCGGGCGCCGCGGCGGCGGCAACGGCGGCGGCACACCTCCGCCCGAGCCGCCTTCGGCGCGCGCCTTCGGCGGCGGCGCGGGCGTGCTGATCCTGCTGGTGCTCGCGGTCTGGCTCGCGAGCGGGTTCTACATCGTCGACGCCAGCCAGCGCGCCATCGTGCTCACCTTCGGCAAGTACTCCGAGCAGACCGACCCGGGCCTGCGCTGGCGCCTGCCGTGGCCGATCCAGTCGAGCGAGCTGGTCAACGTGTCGCAGGTGCGCACGCTCGAGGTCGGCTACCGCAACAACGTGCGCACCAAGGTGCTGCGCGAGTCGCTCATGCTGACCGACGACGAGAACATCGTCGACCTGCAGTTCGCGGTGCAGTACACGGTCCAGGACGCCAAGGATTACCTGTTCAACACGCGCAATCCGGACGAGATCGCGATGCGCACCGCCGAGAGCGCGATGCGCGAGGTGATCGGCAAGAGCAAGATGGACGGCATCCTGTACGAATCGCGCGAGGAGATCGCGATCAAGGCGCGCAAGCTGATGCAGGAGATCCTCGACCGCTACGGCACCGGGATCTCGGTCAGTTCGGTCACGATCCAGGCCGCGCAGCCGCCGGAGCAGGTTCAGGCCGCGTTCGACGACGCGGTCAAGGCGAATCAGGACCGCGCGCGGCAAGTGAACGAAGGCCAGGCCTACGCCAACGACGTCATTCCGCGGGCGAGCGGCGGCGCGGCGCGGCTGCAGCAGGAGGCGCAAGGCTACAAGCAGCGCGTGATCGCCAACGCCGAGGGCGAGGCGTCGCGCTTCAAGGACGTGCTGACCGAATACGCCAAGGCGCCGGCGGTGACGCGTGAGCGGATGTACCTCGAGGCGATGCAGCAGGTGCTGTCGTCGACCTCGAAGATCATCATCGACTACAAGGGCAGCGGCAATCTGCTCTACCTGCCGCTGGACAAGCTGATGCAGAAGAGCGGGGCGGCAATGCCGTCCGAGTCCGACGCGTCGCAGACCCAGGCGCCGGCGCCCGCTTCGTCGGACGACACGAACCCGCGCTCGCGCGACTCGCTGCGCAGCCGCGACCGCGGAGAGCGGCCATGAAGGCGCTCGGACCGCTGATCGCGGCGCTGGTCGCCGTGCTGCTGGTGATTTCCGGCACGCTGTTCACGGTCGACCAGCGCTACAACGCGATCGTGTTCCAGCTGGGCGAGATCAAGAGCGTCATCAGCGCGCCAGGGCTGCACTTCAAGTGGCCGCTGCTGCAGAACGTGCGCCAGTTCGACATGCGCATCCTGAGCTACGACGACCCCGAGCCGCTGCGCTTCATCACCTCGGAGAAGAAGCCGGTGCTGGTGGATTCGTTCGTGATGTGGCGCATCAAGGACGTGAGGCAGTTCTACATCAGCGTCAGAGGCGACGAGTTCGCCGCCACGACGCGGATCCGGCAGACGATTTCCGACAGCCTGCAGGCCGAGTTCGGCCGCCGCACCGTGCACGACGTGGTGTCGGGGCAGCGCGACGAGATCATGGCGCAGGTGCGCAACAAGGTCGACCAGGAGCTGCGGCGCATCGGGGTGGAGATCGTCGACGTGCGCCTGAAGCGGGTCGACCTGCCGCAGGAAGTGAGCGAATCGGTCTACCGCCGCATGGAATCCGAGCGCAAGCGCGTCGCAAACGAGCTGCGCTCGACCGGCGCGGCCGAGGCCGAGCGCATCCGCGCCGACGCCGACCGGCAGCGCGAGGTGATCCTGGCCGAAGCCTACCGCGACGCGCAGAAGGTCAAGGGCGAGGGCGACGCGAAGGCGACCGACATCTACGCCAAGGCCTTTTCGCAGAACCCGGAGTTCTACGCCTTCTACCGCAGCCTGGAGGCCTACCGCTCCACCTTCCGCGGCAAGAACGACCTGATGCTGCTCGACCCCAACTCGGACTTCTTCCGCTACTTCAAGGACCCGGCGGGGCGCCAGTCCGGCAAGAAAAAATGAGCGATGGGCACCACCTTCCTCATGGCCTTCGCCTTGATGCTCGTCATCGAGGGCGCGCTGCCCTTCGTCGCTCCTAAAATCTGGCGCGACACCTTCCGCCGCATCACGCAAATGACCGACGGGCAGATCCGTTTCATCGGGCTGAGCTCGATGATGGTCGGGCTGCTGGTGCTCCTGGTGGCGCGCTAAAGGGTGTCCGCCGCCATGCGCTGGCTGCTGCCGGAATACATCGAGGACATCCTGCCCGCCGAGGCGGCGCGCATCGAGGCGCTGCGGCGCGCGATCCTCGACCAGTTCGCGCACCACGGCTACCAGCTGGTGATGCCGCCGCTGCTGGAGTACCTCGAGTCGCTGCTCACCGGCACCGGGCGCGACCTCGACCTGCGCACCTTCAAGCTGGTAGACCAGCTCTCCGGGCGGATGATGGGGGTGCGCGCGGACATCACGCCGCAGGTGGCGCGGCTGGACGCTCACCTGCTCAACCGCCAGGGCGTGGCGCGGCTGTGCTACTGCGGCAGCGTGCTGCACGCCAGGCCCGCGGGGCTGGAATCGACCCGCGAGCCGCTGCAGATCGGAGCCGAGATCTACGGCCACGCCGGGGTCGAGGCGGACCTCGAGATCCTGCGCCTGCTCGGCCGCGCGCTCGCGCTTGCCGGCGTGCGGGGCGCGCGCATCGATATCGGCCACGTGGCGGTGTTCCGCGCCATCGTGCAGGCCGCCGGCATTTCGGGCGAGCTCGAGTCCGAGCTGTTCGAGGCGCTGCAGAAGAAGGACCTGCCGGCGCTCGCGGAGCTGGCGCGCGGGCTGGACAAGCGCACGCGGGCCGCGCTGCTGCTGCTGCCCGAGCTGTACGGCGGGCGCGAGGTGCTGGCGCTCGCGGCGCGCAGGCTGCCGCCGGTGCCCGCGCTCAGGCGCGCGCTGGCGACGCTGCGCGCGCTGGCCGACGCGAGCGCGCTCCCGCTTAGCTTCGACCTGGCCGAGCTGCGCGGCTACCACTATCACTCCGGCGTGGTGTTCGACGCCTATTGCGAGGGCGTGAGCGGCGCGGTCGCGCGCGGCGGGCGCTACGACGAAGTCGGCAAGGCCTTCGGGCGCCCGCGCCCGGCGACCGGATTCTCGATCGACCTGCGCGAGCTGGCCGGGGCCGCGGCGCCGCAGGCCGCGCGCGAGCCGATCCTGGCGCCTTGCGCCAACGGCAAGTCTAAGCTGGCGGCGAAGATCGAGGCATTGCGGCGCGCGGGCGAGGTCGTGATCGAGGAGCTTCCGGGACACGCGCGCCACCGCATGGAGCTGGGCTGCACGCGGCGGCTGGTGCAGCGGCGCGGCGCATGGGTCGTCAAGCGAACCGGAAAGACGAAGTGAGCGCCAGAAACGTAGTCGTCATTGGCACGCAGTGGGGCGACGAGGGCAAGGGCAAGATCGTCGACTGGCTCACCGACCACGCGCAGGGCGTGGTGCGCTTCCAGGGCGGCCACAATGCCGGCCACACGCTCGTGATCGGCGGCAAGAAGACGGTGCTGCACCTGATCCCCTCGGGCATCCTGCGCGAGAACGTCGACTGCTTCATCGGCAACGGCGTAGTGGTCTCGCCCCAGGCGCTGGCGGCGGAGATGGACGAGCTCGAGGCCGCGGGGGTGCGGGGCGTCGTCGCGCGCCTGTGCATCTCGGAAGCCTGCCCTCTCATCCTGCCTTATCACGCGGCGCTGGACGCGGCGCGCGAAGCCTCGCGCGGCGCGCACAAGATAGGCACCACGGGACGCGGCATCGGGCCGGCCTACGAGGACAAGGTCGCGCGCCGCGCGATCCGGCTGCAGGATCTGTTCAAGCCGGTTCGCTTCGCCGAGAAGCTCAAGGAGCTGCTCGAATACCACAATTTCGTGCTCACCCATTATCACGGCCAGCCGGCGGTCGACTTCCAGAAGACGCTGGACGAGGCGCTCGCGCTCGCGCCCCGCATCGCGCCCCTGGTGGCCGACGTGCCACGCGCGCTCTACCACGCCAACCGCGCCGGCAAGAACCTGCTGTTCGAAGGCGCGCAGGGCAGCCTGCTCGACATCGACCACGGCACCTATCCGTTCGTCACCTCTTCCAACTGCGTGGCGGGCGCGGCCGCGGCCGGCGCCGGAATCGGTCCGCACCACCTGCACTACGTGCTCGGCATCACCAAGGCCTACACCACGCGCGTGGGCAGCGGACCGTTTCCAACCGAGCTGTCGGACGACGTCGGCGAGCAGCTGCGCCAGCGCGGGCAGGAGTTCGGCGCCACCACCGGCCGACCGCGCCGCACCGGCTGGTTCGACGCCGCCGCGCTCAAGCGCTCGATCCAGATCAACGGCGTCTCGGGGCTGTGCATCACCAAGCTCGACGTGCTGGACGGGGTCGAGGCGGTGAAGATCTGCGTCGGGTACGAGATCGACGGCGCCATGAGCGAGATCCTGCCGGTGGGCGCCGAAGAACTCGCACTGTGCGTGCCGGTGTACGAGGAGATGGCGGGCTGGATGGAGAGCACCATCGGCGTCAAGTCGCGCCACGCGCTGCCCAGGGCGGCGCGCGACTACCTGGCGCGCATCGAGGCGATCACCGGGGTGCCGATCGATCTTATCTCGACCGGCGCCGACCGCGACGAGACCATCGTCCTGCGCCATCCGTTCGAGGCGGCCGAATAGCCTCTTTGCGAAGCGCGCGCCTGGGCGTAGGATTGGGCCAGAGCGAATAAGGCAAAGAGGGCAAGGCAATGGCGCACAAGATTCCGCAACGTCCACCCGAGGTCGACGATCGCACCCGCATCATCGAGCGGCCCGACGGTTTCTACTGGAAAGACGAAGCAAGCGGCGAGGAGTCCGGCCCCTTTCCCACGCTCGAGGAGGCGGTCGCCGAGCTGCAGGCGGCCGTGGGCGGGAACTACGAGCCGGGCGAGTCGCTCGAGGAAGCCGAAAACGAAATCGGCGTCGCCGACTGGATCGATCCCGACACCGGCGAGCCGGCCGAAGAATCGGTCCCGCGCATCGAAGACCACTGAGCTAGTGCTTTAACACGCACTTGTCGTACAGATCGGGAAACGTGCCCGAGGGATCGTACTTTCGCTTCAGCTCGCGGTAGGCCTCGCCGCCGTAGATGCGCGCAAACTCCTCGCGCCCGTAGTAGCTGTCCGAGTAGAGCGACTTGATGCCGCCGAGCGCGCTCACTTTTTCCTCGATCAGGCGGTTGAAGTGCCCGGGCTCGCGCCCCTTGCGGGTGCGAATCACATCCCAGAAGCCGAAGTTGACGTAGGGCTCGCGCCGCATCGGGTAGAGCGTGAAGCGCGCGGCGTCCGCCTGAGGCACGATCGGGCACAGCCACGCCGGCCAGATGCCGATCTCGCGCGCGAAGAACTCGAGGAACTCGGCCGCGCGCGAGAGCGGCAGGTCGACGTCCTGGATCACCGACTCGGCGTGCAGTCCCTGCAGGCGGTCGAGCCAGCGCGTCAGGCCCACGCGGCTGTTCCAGCGCATGATCCGGGTGTAGGTGCGCGAATTCAGGCGCTTGCGGCCGTACAGGCGGCGCGCGAGCGGGTTCTGCGCCAGCAGGTTCTTCGAGCACCAGAACCAGT
Source organism: Burkholderiales bacterium (assembly GCA_035517095.1). GTDB lineage: Bacteria > Pseudomonadota > Gammaproteobacteria > Burkholderiales > SG8-39 > DAHVFK01. The sequence goes on along the minus strand of DATIZK010000063.1, from coordinate 32,572 downwards.
CGGTGTCCCAGCGCCAGATGAAGTCGTGCGCCGAGAGGAAATCCTCGCGCTTGGCGCCGATCGAGCGGTAGTAGATGTCGAGGTAGCCGTAGTCGCTCGCGTAGGGCGCCTGGTCCACGAAGCGGCCGAGCGTGAGAAACATCCGGTCGGGCGCGAACACCGTTCCGTCGACGAAGTCGGCCTCGCCCGTGCGCAGGATCCCGCCCAGCGCCGCGAAGCAGTCCGCGCCGCGGCGGAAGGCGCGGTGCTCGATCCGCACGAAGCGCTTCACCGGCGCGGTGCGTGCCACGACGCGCAGCGCGTAGCCGAGCGTGCCGTAGGAGTTGGGGAAAGCATAGAACAGGTCGGCATGCTCATTGTGCGGCGTGCACGCCACGATCCGGCCGTCGCCGGTCAGCACCTCCAGCTCGAGCACCGTCTCGTGCACCAGGCCGTAGCGGTGCGAGGAGGCCTCGATGCCGACGCCGGCGACCGCGCCGCCGAGCGTGATGGTCTTGAGCTGCGGCACCACCGCGGGCATCACGCCCTGCGGCAGGCAGGCAGCGACCAGGGTCTCGTAGCTCGCCATGCCTTCGGCTTCGACCACCCCGGCCGCGGGATCGACGCGCAGCACGTCGCGGAATTCGCGCACGTCGAGCCGGCGGCGCGCGGGCCCCGCGCGGTCGCGGAACAGGTTGGAGGTTTCCTTGCCGAGGCCGACCTGGCCGCCGCCCTCGCGCAGCCGCGCCGCGAGCCGGTCGCGCCGCGCGGCGTGGCGCTCGGGCGCGGCGCTCACGCGCGCTCGCGGTAGAGGTGGGCGCGCGACATCGGGTAATTCTGGGCGGTGATGTTGCCGCGGCTGAACACGATCTGGAACAGGTGCGTGTAGCCCTCGGGCGAGCGGAACATCTCGGCGCAGCCGTAGAGGTAGATCCGCCAGATGCGCCGGAAGCGCTCGTCGAACTTCTTCGGGTCGAGCGCGCGGATCGCGTCCCAGTTGCGGTCGAAGCGCTCGGCCCAGGCATCGAGCGTGAGCGCGTAGTGGCGGCGCAGGTTCTCGATGTCCACCACTTCGAGCCCGGCCTGCTCCATGGCGACGATCACGTCGGCAAGGCTCGGGATCCAGCCGCCGGGAAAGACCTTGTCGCGGATGAAGAACTCGGTCTCGTAGCGCCCGACGTGGCCGATGAAGTGCAGCATTCCCAGGCCGCCCGGCTTGAGGAACTTCGCGTGCGCCCGCACGACCTCGGCCAGCTGGTCGCGCCCGGCGTGCTCGAGCGTGCCGATCGAGACCACCTTGTCGTACTCGCGCCGCGCGTCGCGGAAGTCGGTGTCGATCACCTCGAGCGCGCCGCCCAGGCCGCGGCGTTCGATCTCGGCGCGCACCATCGCCACCTGCTCGGTGGTGGTGTTGATGCCGGTCACGCGCACTCCGCATCGCTCGTGCGCGCGGAACATGAACCCGCCGAAGCCGCTGCCGATGTCGACCACCTCCTCGCCGGGCGCGAGCAGCAGCTTGGCGCACACGTGATCGATCTTGTTCTGCTGCGCTTGCTCGAGCGTGCGCGTGCCTTCCTTCCAGTAGGCGCAGGTGTACATCATCAGCGGGTCGTCGAGCCAGTAGCGGTAGAACTCGGTGCCGAGCGCGTAGTGAAAGCGCGCATTGGCCTTGGCTTGCTCCCAGGTCGCGTTCGAGCAGCGCAACTCGTGCCAGCGGTTACGCGCCGATACCAGCGCGTTGTTCTTGGAGAAGCTGCCCAGCATGCCGGCGGCGAGCGCGCGGCGCAGGTCTCCCTCCAGGTCGAGCTCGCCGTCGAAATAGGAGTCGAGCAGCCCAATGTGGCGGTACAGCGCCGCGCGCCGCTCGGCCGCCGCGGTGTGGAACTTGAAGCTGAACGCGGGCTCGCCGGTGCCGAGGCGAAGCTCGCGGCCATCGGCGAAGCGGACCGCGAACGGAGTCCCGGTCCGTTCGGCGAATTCTCGCAGGGCAGGTTCGAGAAGCGTTCTCATGCCTTTGTCAACGGGCCAGGGCCAGCGGGCGGGGACCAGCGAAGCAAGATACAATCTTGCCTTGCCGAGTCTGGTGCCGAGGAAGGGACTCGAACCCCCACAGTGTTGCCACCGCTAGGACCTGAACCTAGTGCGTCTACCAATTCCGCCACCTCGGCAGGGGAGCGCATTTTAGTGGCAGGATCATACCGTGTCAAAGAAGAAACCTACCAAGACCGCATTGCGTAGGCGCGCGCGCGCCGAGCGCCCGAGCGCGACGCCGCCGGACGCGTACGCAAAGGAAATCCTCGCTGCGCTGAACGCAGCGGGCGCGCCGCTCACGCCGGACGAGCTGGCCGAGCGGCTGGAGATCCGGGGCCGCGAGCGGCGCGCGTTCGACAGCGCCGTCGCCGCGCTCGAGCGTTCCGGCGCGGCGGTGAAGAACCGCGCCGGCAGCCTGCTGGTGGCGACCCGGCTCGCGCTGTTGGCCGGCCGCATCGAGGGCCACCGGGACGGGCATGGATTCCTGGTGCCCGACGACGGCGGGCCGCAAGTGTTCCTGCCGCCGGCCGAGATGCGCCAAGTGCTGCACGGCGACCGCGCCGCGGTGCGCATCACCGGGCGCGACCCGCGCGGCAGGCCCTCGGGCGAGATCGTCGAGGTGCTGGAGCGTGCCACGCGGCGCATCGTCGGCCGGCTGCACGCCGAGCACGGCGTGCTGTTCCTGGTGCCCGAGGACCGCCGCATCGCGCAGGACATCCTGGTGCCGCCGAAAGAGGCCGGGCGGGCGAAGGCGGGCGAGGTGGTGACCGTCGAGCTCGTGGCGCAGCCGTCCAAGCACGCGCAGCCGATCGGGCGCGTGGCCGAGGTGCTGGGCAACTACGCCGATCCCGGGATGGAGATCGAGATCGCGCTGCGCAAGTTCGATCTGCCGCACGAGTTCTCGAAGAAGTCGCTGGCGGCGGCGCGCGCGCTGCCCGACGCGGTGCGCGAAGAGGACTTGCTCGACCGGCGCGACCTGCGCGAGCTCGGCTTCGTCACCATCGACGGCGAGAGCGCGAAGGATTTCGACGACGCGGTGCACGCGGTGCGCGACGGGCGGGGCTTTCGCCTCTGGGTCGCGATCGCGGACGTGAGCCACTACGTGCGCCACGGCGAGCCGCTGGACGCCGATGCGCGCGAGCGCGGCACCTCGGTCTATTTCCCGCGGCGCGTGATTCCGATGCTGCCGGAGAAGATCTCCAACGGCCTGTGCTCTCTCAATCCCGAGGTGGACCGCCTGGCGATGGTGTGCGAGATGATGCTCACGCCAAAGGGCGTGGTGGCGCGCTACGAGTTCTACCCGGCGGTGATCCGCTCGCGCGCGCGCCTGACCTATACCCAGGTGTGGGAGATGCTGTCCTCGGGCAGGGCGCCGGCTTACCTCCAGACGCTGTACGAGGTCTACGCCAGGCTGGCCGAGGAGCGCCGGCGGCGCGGCGCGATCGACTTCGAGACGCTCGAGACCAGGATGGTGTTCGATGCGCAGGGCAAGATCGAGAAGATCGTTCCCGAGGCACGCAACGACGCGCACCGCCTGATCGAGGAGTGCATGCTGGCGGCCAACGTCTCGGCCGGCAACCTGCTCACCGAGCGCAGCCACCCGGTGCTGTACCGGGTGCACGACGTGCCGGCGCCGGAGAAGGTCTCGGCGCTGCGCGACTTCCTGGCCGAGCTCGGGCTGCAGCTTCCGGGCGGCGAGGTGCCGCGGCCCAAGGACTACGCCCAGCTGCTGGAAAAGATCCGGAGCCGCGCGGATTTCACGCTGCTGCAGACGATCCTGCTGCGCTCGCTCAAGCAGGCGGTGTACAGCCCGGACAATGCGGGCCACTTCGGGCTCGCATTCGAGGCCTACGTGCACTTCACCTCGCCGATCCGGCGTTATCCCGACCTGCTGGTGCACCGCACGATCAAGGCCTGCCTCAAGGGGCGGCGCTACGAGGGCCCCGACTGGGACGCGCTCGGGCGGCACTGCTCGGACACCGAGCGCCGCGCCGACGAGGCGAGCCGCGACGTCGAGAACTGGCTCAAGTGCTTCTACATGAAGGAGCACGTCGGCGGCGAGTTCACCGGCGCGGTGACCGGGGTGACGGCGTTCGGCCTGTTCGTCACGCTGGACGACTACTTCGTCGACGGGCTGGTGCACATTTCCGAGCTGGGGCGCGACTACTTCCAGTTCGACGCCGCGCGCCACATGCTGCTCGGCGAGCGCAGCGGCCAGCGATACCGGCTTGCCGACCGCATGAAGGTCAGGCTGGCGCGCGTCGACCTGGAGACGCGCAAGATCGATTTCGTGCCTGCATGAGCCGGCCGCCGCGCGAGCCCAGGGTGGTGGTCGGCTTCCACGCCGTGCTCGCGCGCCTGCGCGCCGATCCTTCCTCGGTGCTCGAGCTGTACCTGGACGCCTCGCGCCACGATGCGCGCATCAAGGACGTCGCGGCGGCGGCCGAGCGCGCGGGCGCCAAGGTGATGAAGGTGCCGGGCAAGCGCCTGGACGGCTTCTATGGCGGCGGCCGCCACCAGGGCGTGGTCGCGCGGGTGGAAGTGAAGAGCCTTAGCCACAGTCTGGACGACATCCTGGACCAGGCGCAGGGGCCGCCGCTCCTGCTGCTGCTCGACGGCGTGACCGACCCGCACAACCTGGGCGCCTGCCTGCGGGTGGCGAACGCGGCCGGGGCGCACGCGGTCGTCGCGCCGAAGGATCGCGCGGCGGGGATCAGCGCAGCGGTCTCGAAGGTCGCGGCCGGCGCGGCCGAGTCCACGCCCTACCTCATGGTCACCAACCTCGCGCGCACCATCGACGAGCTGAAGGAGCGCCGGATCTGGGTGGTCGGCACCGACGAGCGCGCCGATCGGAGCCTTTACGACGCGGACCTGCCCGAGGCGCTAGCCTGGGTGCTCGGCGCCGAAGGCGAGGGCATGCGCCGCCTGACGCGCGAGCGCTGCGATACTCTGGTCCGCATTCCGATGCGGGGCGAGGTCGCAAGCCTCAACGTCTCGGTCGCCGCGGGGGTCGCCCTGTTCGAGTCGGTCCGGCGCCGATCCTTGCCCAAGCCTTAGATTTCCCTATATAATTCGCCCCCTTTCCTTGCCGCACCGCGACGCATGGCGGGCGGCTTAAACCCACAAGGAGAACACGTGCGGCATTACGAGATCGTATTCATCGTTCATCCGGACCAGAGCGAGCAGGTGCCCGCGATGGTCGAGCGCTACAAGGGCGTAATCGCCGGGCGCAACGGCATCGTGCACCGCCTCGAGGACTGGGGCCGGCGCCAGCTCACCTACCCGCTGCAGAAGGTGCACAAGGCGCACTACGTGCTCATGAACATCGAGTGCGACCAGGAAACCGTCGACGAGCTCAACAACTCGTTCAAGTTCAGCGACGCGGTGCTGCGCCATCTGATCGTCAAGATGGCCAAGGCGGTCACCGAGCCTTCCCCCATGATGAAGGAGGAGAAGTCCAGGTCGCTGATGGAGCGCGGGGCGGAGGCGAAGCCCGCCGAGGCCGAGGCCGCCTGAGCGCCGATTGGACGAGGCGAACCGGGTCGAACTGTCGGGAACGCTTGCGGAGCTCGGCGCGCTGCGCCACACCCCCGCCGGAATCCCGCTGATCGAATTGCGCATCCGGCACGAGTCGGAGGCTGCCGAAGCGGGCGCGAGGCGCAAGGTGGAAGCCGAGGTCGAGGCGATCGCGTTCCAGACCCACGCCCGGCTGCTCGCCGCCGCCGCACCCGGCAGCCCGCTAAGAGTCGAAGGATTTTTGTGCGCCAAGAGCCGGCGCTCGAAGAAGCTGGTTCTGCACCTGACCAAGATCGAATTTACTGAAGGAGTTTGAGCATGCCCCCGCCGCGCAGAGGAAAAGGCAAAGGTAAAGGAAAGTTCGCGAAGGACAAGAAGGACCGCGGACAGAAGGCGCTGTTCCGGCGCCGCAAGTTCTGCCGCTTCACGGCCGAGAAGATCGAGTGGATCGACTACAAGGACATCGAGATCCTGAAGGATTTCGTGAACGAGAACGGCAAGATCATTCCGGCGCGCATCACCGGCACCTCGGCCGGGTACCAGCGCCAGCTCTCGAGCGCGATCAAGCGCGCGCGTTTCCTGGCGCTGCTGCCGTACACCGATCTGCACTGAGGCGCGCGCCATGCAAGTGATCCTGATGGAGAAGGTCGTGAACCTCGGCAACCTCGGCGACGTCGTCAAGGTGAAGGACGGATTCGCCCGCAACTACCTGATTCCGCACGGCAAGGCCAAGCGCGCGACGCCCGACAACCTGAAGGCGTTCGAGGCCCGCCGCGCCGAGCTGGAGCAGGCGCACGGCAAGGCGCTGGCCGAGGCGCAGCAGCGCGGCGCGAAGCTCGAGGGACTGACGGTGCAGATCAGCCAGAAGGCCGGCGTCGACGGCCGGCTGTTCGGCTCGGTCACCAACTACGACATCGTCGAGGCGCTGGCGAAGCAGGGCGTCGAAATCGAGCGGCGCCAGGTGCGCATGCCGCAGGGTCCGCTCAAGCAGGTCGGCGACTTCCCGATCGAGATCGAGCTGCACGCCGACGTCGTGAGCACGATTACGGTCTCGGTGCTCGGCGAAGCCTGATTCGCGCGCACGCGGCGTTCGCGTGACGAAAGGGCTGGCAACGGCCCTTTTCTTTTTGTAGCATCGACTCCTCATGGCTCAAACGCCGCAGACGCAAGCACTGCGCAGCGACAGCCCGGACGCGCAACTCCTGGCGCTGAAGGTGCCGCCGCACTCGGTCGAGGCCGAACAGTCGCTGCTGGGCGGGCTGCTGCTCGACAACCAGGCCTTCGACCGCATCGCCGACCTGGTCTCGACGCAGGACTTCTACCGCGACGACCACCGCCGCATCTACCGCCACATCGTCAAGTTGATCGAGGCCGCCAAGCCGGCCGACGTGGTGACGGTGTCGGAATCGATCGAGGCGAGCGAGGACAAGGACAAGACCGGCGGGCCCGCCTACCTCGGGGCGCTGGCGCAGAACACCCCGAGCGCGCTCAACATCCGCCGCTACGCCGAGCTGGTGCGCGAGCGCGCGGTGCAGCGGCGCCTGGCGCAGGTCGCGACCGAGATCGCCGAGAACGCGCTCAACCCGGGCGGCAAGGAGGTCGGGCAGCTGCTCGACGAGGCCGAGTCGCGCATCCTCGAGATCGGCGAGGCGGGCTCGCGCCACACCGCGGGGCTGGAGGAGATCAAGCCCGTGCTGGCGCGGGTGCTCGAGCGCATCGACCACCTGTACCACCGCGACAATCCTTCGGACGTGACCGGCGTGCCGACGGGGTTCCACGACCTCGACTCCAAGACCGCGGGCCTGCAGCCGGGAGACCTGATCATCATCGCCGGGCGCCCGTCGATGGGCAAGACCGCGCTCGCGCTCAACATCGCGGAAAGCGTGGCGCTCAACACCCTGCTGCCGGTGGCGGTGTTCAGCATGGAGATGAGCGGCACCCAGCTCGCCACCAGGATGCTCGGCTCGATCGCGCGCGTGGACCAGCACAAGATGCGCACCGGCAGGCTGTCGGACCAGGAGTGGCACGACCTGTCCGAGGCCATGGGCCGGCTGCACGATGCGCCGATCTTCATCGACGAGACCGCCGCGCTGAATTCGCTCGAGCTGCGCACCCGGGCGCGCCGCCTGTGGCGCCAGTTCGGCGGCAAGCTGGGGCTGGTCGTAGTGGATTACCTGCAGCTCATGTCCGCGGCCAATGCCAAGGGAAGCGAGAACCGCGCCACCGAGATCTCCGAGATGTCGCGCTCGCTCAAGGCGCTCGCCAAGGAGCTCAAGGTGCCGGTGATCGCGCTGTCGCAGCTCTCGCGCGCAGTCGAGCAGCGCAACGACCGGCGGCCGATGATGTCGGACCTGCGCGAGTCGGGCGCCATCGAGCAGGACGCGGACGTTATCCTGTTCATCTACCGCGACGAGGTGTACTCGCCCGACAAGCCCGAGGCCAAGGGCCGCGCCGAGGTGATCATCGGCAAGCAGAGGAACGGCCCGATCGGCAAGGTCGAGCTCACCTTCCTCGGCCAGTTCACGCGCTTCGAGAATTTCGCCGCGCCAGGATCGTTCTGACGTCCGTTCCCGGGAGGCCCGCATGGCCGAGCCAGTGATCGCGCAGAAGTCCCCCTACGCCGTCGAGCTGGCGCCCGGAGACTACTGGTGGTGCGCCTGCGGGCGCTCCAAGCGCCAGCCGTTCTGCGACGGCTCGCACAAGGGCTCCGAATTCGCGCCGGTGAAGTTCACCGTCGCCGAGGCGCAGAAGGTCTGGCTGTGCGGCTGCAAGCATACCGGCAGCAAGCCGTTCTGCGACGGCACGCACGCCAGGCTCTAGCGTTTGGTCGCCTCCCAGCGGCCGCGCGCGCCGTCGTCGGCGCGGAAGCTGCCCGACATCCGCATGCGCGTCGCGCTGCCGCGGAACTCGCGCCGCACGCCGTCGCGGTCGACGTAGGAGAAGCCGATCCGCGCGCCGCGCAGGCTCGCATCCCGCAGGCCGGCCTGCACCGGCCCGAGCATCACGTAGCCGCCGATCTTCTGGAAGCGCTGCTCGAACTCGAGCTCGAGCGGCGGCGCCTGCGGGCCCAGCTCGAGCGACCAGGCGCCGATCACGTTCGCCGGCACGATCCACAGGTAGACGCGGTGGCCGTCGACCAGCGAGACCTCGTCCGGCGCCCAGTCGCCCATGCCGAAGCGGTGCGAGACGACGCGTGTGCCGGGGCTTAGCGCCAGGATCTGCGGCCGCAGGGCGAGGTTGAGGTTCTCCTTCAGGTACAGCGTGAGCACGCTGGCGCGGCTGAAATCGGCCGCGAACAGGTCGCCCTGCACGAAGCGCGCGCGCCGCGCCACGCCGGCGGCCGCCGCCTTCTGCCTGGCGAGCCTCACCAGCGCGGGGTCGTACTCTATGCCCAGAGCGCGCGCGCCGAACTCCTTGGCCGCGCTGATGGGGATGATGCCGTCGCCCGAGCCCAGGTCGATCACGTAGTCGCGCGCCGTGGTCTGCGCCATGCGCAGCATGCGCCTGGCCACGCTCGGCGCGGTCGGCACCCACTCGACGTCCTTGCCGGGCTGGCCGACGCGTGGCGCGTCCGCGCAAGCGAGCAGAGGCGCCGCAACGAATAGCGCGACCGCGTGCAGCGCTCGCCTGCGCAGCATGCGCGCTAGAGCACCTCGGCCGCGTGGTCGGCCAGGCGCGAGCGCTCCCCGCGCGCGAGCGTGACCTGCCCGGCGTGGGCCCAGCCCTTCATCCGGTCGACTGCATAGGTAAGGCCCGAGCTGCCCTCGGTGAGGTAGGGCGTGTCGATCTGCGCGATGTTGCCGAGCAGGACCACCTTGGTGCCGGGGCCGGCGCGCGTGACCAGCGTCTTCATCTGCTTGGGCGTGAGGTTCTGCGCCTCGTCGATGATGAGCCACTTCTTGATGAAGGTGCGCCCGCGCATGAAGTTGAGCGACTTGACCTTGATGCGCGAGCGCACCAGGTCGCGCGTCGCGGCGCGGCCCCATTCGCTGCCCGGCTCGTCGGAGGCGTTCAGCACGTCCAGGTTGTCCTCCAGCGCGCCCATCCAGGGCTGCATCTTCTCCTCTTCGGTGCCGGGCAGGAAGCCGATGTCGTCGCCCAGCGGCACGGTGACGCGCGTCATGATGATCTCGGTGTAGCGCTTGTCGTCCAGCGCCTGCGTCAGGCCCGCGGCGAGCGCGAGCAACGTCTTGCCGGTGCCGGCCTGCCCGAGCAGCGAGACGAAGTCGATCGACGGATTCATCAGCAGGTTGAGGGCGAAGTTCTGCTCCCGGTTGCGCGCGGTGATGCCCCAGACCGAGTTCTTGCCGTGGGTGTAGTCGCGCAGCGTCTCGAGCACGGCCACGCGCCCGGACTTCTCCTTGACCAGCGCGTACAGCGGCCGGTCGCCCGACTCGTCGTAGACGAATTCGTTCAGCTCGAGCTGCGGCACCAGCGGCCCCCGGATGCGGAAGTAGGTATGGCCTTCCTTCTTCCACGATTCCATGTCGCGCCCGTGGCTGTCCCAGAAATCGGGCGGCAGCTTGCGCACCCCGGTGTACAGCAGATCGGTGTCCTCGAGCACCTTGTCGTTGAAGTAGTCCTCCGCGTCCAGGCCGAGCGCGCGCGCCTTGATGCGCATGTTGATGTCTTTCGACACCAGCACTACCGCTCGCTGCGGCTCGCGCGCGAGCAGGTGGCGCACCACCGACAGGATCTGGTTGTCGGTCTTGCCCATCGGCAGGGTCGCAGGCAGCTCGCCGTTGATCGCCTCGGTCTGCAGGAACAGGCGCCCGCCGGTCGGCGCCCCCTCGGGAGTGCGGATCGGCAGCCCGGCCTTGATGTCGCCCTTTGCGTGCGACACCACGTCGTCCAGGAAGCGGCTCGCCTGGCGCGCATTGCGCGCCACATCCGACAGCCCCTTCTTGTGGCTATCGAGCTCCTCCAGCGTGCCCATGGGCAGGTAGATGTCGTGCTCCTCGAAGCGGAACAGGCTGGCCGGGTCGTGCATCAGGACGTTGGTGTCCAGCACGAACAGTTTCTTGGTCCTGGGTTTGCGGGTGCTGCGGGAGCGCTTCGGCATTGCTTCGGGAACGGAGGATTCGGCTGCTGCGGCCGGTTCGACATCATAGGGCTTTAACAAAGTTCAATACCTCCTCTGCGTGGCCTGGGACTTTCACTGCGCGCCATTCGCGCGCGATAACCCCGTTGCGGTCGAGAACGAAGGTGCTGCGCTCGATGCCGCGCACCTGCCTGCCGTACATGTTCTTCAGCTTGATGACGCCGAACTGCGCGCATACGGTCTCCTCGGCGTCGGACAGGAGATCGAAGGGGAGCTTCAGCTTGCTCTTGAACGACACGTGCGTCTTCAGCGAGTCGCGCGAGATGCCGTAGATCTCGCACCCGGCGCGCGCGAACCCGCGCTGGCGGTCGCGGAAATCCGCGCCTTCGGTGCTGCAGCCGGGAGTGTTGTCCTTGGGGTAGAAGTAGAGCACCACTATCTTGCCGCGGGTGCTCGAGAGCCTGAACGGGGTGCCGCCGGTCGAGGGCAGGGTGAAGTCCTTGACGGCCTTGCCGGGCATGCCTGGTTTGTTCAAAACCTTTTCAGCAATGCGATGCAACGCCTTCATTGAACATGTTTTTGGCTCCTGCCGCAAGCGTTCCGGCTGGCGCGCGCGCCATCCCGTGCGCAGTCGGCTGATTCGAAGGGATTTTCCGCCCGGTGCGCTAGACCGGACGATAGGTACCGCCATCCAGGATGACGCGAATCGCCTCGGCCATCGCCATCGGCAACAGCGTCTTGGGCAGGTAGCCGACCGCGCCGCCCGCGAGCGCCGCGCGCACCTGAGCCTTGTCGTCGTCGGCGGAGATCACCGCCACGCGGACGCGCGGAAATTTCTTGCGGAATCGCGCCAGCGCATCCATGCCAGAGCATCCCGGCAGCCCCAGGTCGAGCAGCACCAGACCCAGGTCCTGCAAAAGGCTCGCCTCCGTGAGAGCGCCCTCGAGGTCGAACTGGCTGTGGAAGTCGGCGCCGGGCCGCACGCTGCGCACGATCGCACGCAGCGTTTCGTGGATCACGGGATGATCGTCGATCAGAAGGACGTCCATAGCCGGAAAATGTTACTCCCGGCGCTCGATCCGCCCCAAGTCCGCACAATCTTTTTTACAAGACGAGGCGAGGAATTTTCTCCCCGCTTTAGCTATTTGTCCTGTCGTAGCGCGCGACGAAGCGTTCGAGCTCGCGCAGCACCTGGGCCGGCTTCTCCTCGGGCAGGAAATGGCCGCAGTCGAGCGCGCGCCCGCTTACGTTCTTCGCCACCGCGCGCCAGTCGGCCAGGCAGTCGAACTGCGCCTCGACGACGCCCTGCTTGCCCCACAGCGCCAGCACGGGCATGGCAAGTTTCCTATGCAAATCCTTTCGATCATGAATCAAGTCGATCCCGGCGGCCGCGCGGTAGTCCTCGCAGGTGGCGTGGATCGTGCGCGGGTCGCGAAAGCAGCGCACGTACGCGCGCAGCGCCGCCTTCGAGAACGGCTTCAGGCCGGCCAGGCCCCGCCCGATGCGCCGCAGCACGTAGTCCGGCCCGACCGCGCGCAGCATCTTCTCGGGCAGCGGCGCGGGCTGGATGAGGAAGAACCAGTGCCAGTAGGCGCGCGCAAAGGCCATGTCGGTCTTCTGGTACATCCTGAGCGTGGGCGAGATGTCCATCACAGTCAGGGTGCGCACGCGAGCGCCGTGGTCGCGCGCGAGGCGGTGCGCCACGCGCGCGCCCCGGTCGTGCCCGACCAAGTGGAAGCTGGCGTGGCCGAGCTTCGCCATCACCTCCGCCATGTCCTGCGCCATGGCGCGCTTGGAGTAGTTCGAGTGGTCGGACAGGCCCCTGGGCTTGGACGAGTCGCCGTAGCCGCGCAGGTCGGCGCAGACCACCGCGTGGCTGCGCGCGAGCGCGGGCGCGACCTTGTGCCACATGGCGTGCGTCTCGGGGTAGCCATGCAGCAGCAGCACCGGCGGCCCTTCGCCCGCGGTCACGAGGTTGATCGTGGCGCCGCCGGTGCGAATCTTCCTGCTTCTGAAACCAGGGAAAAGCGGCATCTACGACCTCGCGACGATGGTGACCCCGATGATGATGACAGCGATGCCGGCGATGCGCTGCAGCGTGACCGGCTCGCCGAGCAGCCACCATGCGAGCACGGCGTTGAGCGCGAAGCCGACCGACAGCATCGGGTAGGCGACGCTCACTTCCACGCGCGAGAGCGCCATCAGCCACACCACCAGGCTCACCGCGTAGCAGGCCATGCCGCCCAGGATGTAGGGGTTGGCGGCGAACCTGAGGCCGATCTCGACCGCGCGCCCGAGCGCGAACTCGAAGTGCCCGATCGAGTTGGTGCCCGCCTTGAGCAGCAGCTGGGCGAAAGTGTTGAGCAGCACGCCGGCTGCGATCAGGCCGAAGCTCACTGCGTTCATCTCGTTCCTCTCAGTCGAACAGCAGCGCCGCGGCGACGCGGCGGTCCTCGGACACCAGGATATTGTAAGTGCGGCAGGCCGCGTTCAGGTCCATGACCTCGAACCCGATGCGCGCGGCGGCCAGCGCCTGCGTCAGGCGCGGGTGCGGAAAGCGCAGCCGCGGCCCGGTGCCGAGCAGCACGATTTCCGGCCCGAGCGCCGCGAGCGCGGCGAAGTGCTCCTCGCGCAGCGCATCGAAGCTCGCCGCCTGCCACTCGATCAGGCGCTCGGGGGCGACGATCAGGCTGCGGCTGTGGCGCGCGCCGTTGATCAGCACGTAGCCCTCGCCGTAGCCGGTGAACAGGTTCACCCCGGCGCGCGTCTCGCGCTCGAATTTCATGCCGCGCCCCCCTGCAGCGCGAGCGTGCCGGAGCGGCCCGGCACCGGCCCCTCGAGCACGCGGCAGCGCGGCAGCGCCGCCGCGTCGAGCGCGGCGTAGAGCTCGCGCAGCGCGACCAGCTCGTAGCCGAGTGCGCGCCAGCCCTCGAGCAGGCGCTCGAACTGCGGCGCGAGCCGCCCGCCCTCGAGCTCGGCGTGCAGGGTGTAGACGTGCCCCTGCGGCGGCGCCTGGCGCGAGAGCTCGAGCACGCGCGCCACGGCGTCGTCCGCGCTCGCGCCGTCGACCCCGATCAGCTCGTCCAGCGTCGGCAGGGTGGTCGGCAGCTGAGGCACTCCCGCCGCGCCGGCTTCAAGCGCCGGCACGAAGGGCCCGCGGCCGCGGGTGTCGGAGGCGTAGGCGAAACCGAGCTCGCGCTCGGCGGCGAAGGCGTGCGCGTTCATCTGCCAGCCGGCCGCGCCGTGCACGCGCGCGGGCTCCCCGAACACCTCGGCGTAGCGCTCGCAGGCGCGCCGCATCTCGGCCCGCGTCCAGTCGGCGTCCGCGCGCGCCACGCCGTCCTGCCAGCACACGTGGTCCCAGCAGTGGATCCCGGTCTCGAAGCCGGCGTCGCGCGCGGCGCGCAGCTCGGCTGCGCAGCGCGCGCCGATGTCGGGCCCGGGCAGCAGGGTGCCGTAGAGCAGGGTGCGCAGCCCGTAGTGCTCGAGCACCGAGGTGCGCGCCACCTTGCCGACGAAGCCGCGCCGGAACACGCGCCTCACCGCGCGCCCGGTGTGATCGGGGCCGAGGGAAAACAGAAACGTCGCGCCCGCGCGCCGCGCCTCGAGGATCCTCATCAGGCGCGGCACGCCCTCGCGCGTGCCGCGCCAGGTGTCGACGTCGAGCTTGAGCGCGAGCCTCATTCGACCAGGCTGCGCGCCTCCGCGACATGGCCGCGATAGGCCTCGAAGATGTAGTGCAGCGCGTCGCGCATGCCCACCCGCGGGCGCCACCTCAGCTCGCGCTGGGTGTTGGCGATCGCCGGCACGCGGTTCTGCACGTCCTGGTAGCCCTTGCCGTAGTAGGCGTTGGCGCTGGTCTTGACGATCCTGACCTTGCGTGCGCTGTCGCGGTACTCCGGATACTTGAGCGCCATCGACTTCATCATGCGCGCGAGCTGCGCGATCGAGTAGTTGTTGCGCGGGTTGCCGATGTTGTAGATCTTGCCGCTCGCCACGCCGCGCGGGTTGGCGATGATCTTCATCAGCGCGTCGATGCCGTCGTCGACGTAGGTGAAGGCGCGCTTCTGCTTGCCGCCGTCTACCAGCTGGATCGGCTCGCCGCGCACGATGTGGCCCAGGAACTGGGTGATCACGCGCGAGCTGCCTTCCTTCGCCGCGCTGAGCGAGTCCAGGCCGGCGCCGATCCAGTTGAAGGGCCGGAACAGGGTGAAGTCGAAGCCCTGCTGCGCGCCGTAGGCCCAGATCACGCGGTCCATGAGCTGCTTGGAGCAGGAGTAGATCCAGCGCTGCTTGTGGATCGGCCCCAGCACCAGCTCGGTGCTCTCGGGGTCGAACTCGCGCTCGCGGCTCATGCCGTAGACCTCCGAGGTCGAAGGGAAGATCAGGCGCTTGCCGTGCTTGACGCAGGAGCGCACGATCGGCAGGTTGGCCTCGAAGTCGAGCTCGAACACCCGCAGCGGCTCGCGCACGTAGGTCGCGGGCGTCGCGATCGCCACCAGCGGGATCACGGTGTCGCACTTGCGGATGTGGTATTCGATCCACTCCTTGTTGATCGTGATGTCGCCCTCGAAGAAGTGAAAGCGCGGGTTCGAGAGCAGGTCGGCGACGCGCTCGCTCTGCATGTCCATGCCGTAGACCTCCCAGCCGGTGGTCTCGAGCACGCGCTTCGAGAGGTGGTGGCCGATGAAGCCGTTGACGCCGAGGACGAGGAGTTTTTTCATGGGATTGTTGCCTGTCGGTCGAAAATGGCGGGTTGCGGGCCGAACCGGGCCTTCACTTGCGCCGCGCCGGCGGCGCGGCCGTCGAGCTCGAATTCCAGCAGCCGCAGCCGGCCGCCCGAGGCGCAGTCGACGTAGCAGCGCGCCCCTTCGCAGTATAGAGCCGGCGTGGCCGCGACGCGGTGCCCGGGCTCGACGCGGGTGCGCAGGATCCTGAGCGGCACGCCGCCGATGCTCGCGAACGCGCCCGGGTAGGGCGGCGCGACGCCTCGCACCAGGTCGTGGATCTCGCGCGCGCCGCGGGACCAGTCGATGCGGCCGTCCTCGGGCCGGCGCGCGCCGTAGTAGCTGCCCGCGGCGAGGTCCTGCGCCACGCCCGCGCCGCGCCCGGCGAGCAGCTCGGGCAGCGCGCGGTCCAGCGCCAGCTCGGCCGCGACCGTGACCTTGTCGAATACCTCGCGCGCCGTGTCGTCGGGCAGGATCGGCACCCGCTGCTGCGCCACGAGCGCGCCGGCGTCGGGTTTCGCGGTCATGTAGTGCAGGCTTGCGCCGGTCTCGCTCTCGCCCCTGATCACCGCCCAGTTGACCGGCGCGCGGCCGCGGTACTTCGGCAAGAGCGACCCGTGCATGTTTAGCGCGCCGCGTCGCGCCGCCGCGAGCAGCCGCGCGCCGAGCATGCGTCGGTAGTAGAACGAGAACAGGAAATCCGGCGCGAGCGCCTCCACCCGCGCGGCGAAGGCCGGCTCGTTCGGGTCCTCCGGGAACGCGGTCTCGAGCTCGCGCTCGGCGGCGTATCCGGCCACGCTCGCGAACCAGATGTTCTCGCCGGGCGAGTCGCGCTGCGTCACCACCAGCGGCACCTCGACCCCGTGCGCGAGCAGGGTCGCGAGGCAGCGCAGCCCGACGTTGTGGTAGGCGAAGACGACCGCGCGCGTCATTCCTCGCGCTGCAGGACGGCGCTCACCACGTAGCGCGGACGCTGGCGCACCTCCTCGTAGATGCGGCCGATGTACTCGCCCAGCAGGCCGATGCCGAACAGCTGCAGCCCGATCAGGAAGTAGGCCAGGATATCGCGGTCCCACAATGCGGCGAGCGCGTCGTGCAGGCTGCCCGCGAGCAGCATGCGCTCGGTGATCACCACCACGTACAGCAGCACCGAGCCCGCGGCGATCAGCATCCCGAGCACGGAGAAGAACTGCAGCGGCGCGATCGAGAAGCCGGTCATCAGGTCGAAGTTGAGCGCGACCAGCTTGAACAGGGAGTATTTCGAGGTGCCGGCGGCGCGCTCCTCGTGCGCCACCTCGACCTCCTCCGGGCGGCGGGCGAAGGTGTAGGCCAGCGCCGGGACAAAGGTGTTGGTCTCGCGGCAGCGGTTGAGCGCGTCGATCACCTCGCGGCTGTAGGCGCGCAGCATGCAGCCCTGGTCGGTCATGCGGATGCGGGTGATGCGCTCGCGCAGGCGGTTCATCAGGCGCGAGGGCAGGCGCCGCAGCCAGCTGTCCTGGCGCTGGCGCCGCACCCCGCCGACGTAGTCCGCGCCGCGGTCCATCGCCGCGAGCAGCTTGCCGATCTCCTCGGGCGGGTTCTGCAGGTCAGCGTCCAGCGTCACCACGCGCTCGCCGCGGCAGTGCGCGAAGCCGGCCAGGATCGCCGGGTGCTGGCCGAAATTGCCCGCCAGCAGCACCACGCGCGTGGTCTCGGGGCGCTGCTCGAACTGCGCGCGCAGGATCGCCGCCGAGCGGTCGCGGCTGCCGTCGTCGACGAAGATCACCTCGTAGCCGAAACCGAGCGCGTCGAGCGCCGGGTAGAGGCGCGCGAACAGCGCCGCGAGGCCTTCCTCCTCGTTGTAGACCGGAATGACGACTGAGAGCTGGGGGGGCTGCATGCGGAACAAGGGACCGCGCTCAGCGGCGGTGGCCGCCAAGGATATCACCCAGCGCGGCGCAGACCCGGTCGACATCCGCTTCGCTCATCGCCGGGAACAGCGGCAGCGTCGCGATGCTCGTGCCGACGCGCTCGGCGTGCGGGAAGTCGCCCGGCTTCCAGCCCTGCGCGCGGTAGAGCCGGAACAGGTGCATCGCGGGGTAGTGCACCCCGACGCCGATGCCGCGCGCGTGCATCAGCTCGATGAAGCGCGCGCGGCCGATCGTCATGCGCTCGAGCGGCAGCAGGACCTGGAACATGTGCCAGTTCGACTGCTCGAAGTCCGCCGGCGGCAGGCCGCAGCCGAGCGCGGGGTCGAGGCGCTCGAAATAGCGCCGCGCGAGGCTGCGCCGGCGCGCGTTGAATTCCTCCAGCCGCTCGAGCTGGCCCAGGCCGATGCGCGCCGCGACGTCGGTCAGGTTCATCTTGGCGCCCGCCTCGTCGACCTCGATCTCGCCGCCGGGCAGGCGCACCACGCCCTGCAGCCGCAGGCGCTCGCAGCGCGCGGCCTCGGCCTCGTCGGCGAGCACCAGGCAGCCGCCCTCGGCGGTGGTCATGTTCTTGTTGGCATGGAACGAGATGCAGACCAGGTCGCCGAAGCTGCCGATTTTCCTGCCCTTCCAGCTCGAGCCCATGCTCTGCGCCGCGTCCTCGATCACGCGCAGGGAGCGCCGGCGCGCGATCTCGTACACCGCGTCGCGCTCGAACGGCAGCCCGGCCATGTCGACCGGGATCAGCGCCTTCGTGCGCGGGCCGAGCGCGGATTCGATGCGCGCCGGGTCGATGTTGCGCGTCGCGGGGTCGATGTCGACGAACACCGGGCGGGCGCCGGCGCGCAGCACGACGTTCGCGGTCGCGACCCAGGACAGCGGCGTGGTCACGACCTCGTCGCCCGGGCCGACTCCGGCGAGCGCCAGCGCGAGCTCGAGCGCCCCGGTGCCCGAGGCGAGCGCGCGCACCGGGCGCCCGCCGAAGTACTGCGAAAGCCGGGCCTCGAACGCCCTGGCCTGCGGGCCGGTGGTGATCCAGCCCGAGCGCAGCACCGCGGCCACGCCGTCGATCGTCGCCTGGTCGATGCTCGGGCGGGTGAAGGGCAGGTAGTCGCTCACGGCGTCGCCACCGCGACCCGCCTGGGGTCGCGCGCCAGCACCCGCATCGGCAGTCCGGCCTGCACCAGGCGGTCGTACTCCGCCGGCGGCATCAGCGCCAGGGCGGGGCCGTGGCCGCGCCAGGCGCGCGAGAACGCCTCCACCGTTGGCAGGTAGTTGCGGTTTTCCCACGCGAGCGAGTCGTCCAGCTCGTCCTTGTAGCCGACCATGATCGCGGTGCGCCTGGCGTAGAACAGGAAGCTGTGGTCGAACATCTGCACGTAATAGACGCGTTGCGCGGCGTCGAGCGCGGGGCGGATGCGCTCCACGAGCTGGCGCGCCGAGTATACCGGCGCGAGCGACTGGTACGCGAACAGCAGCAGCTGGGTGAGCGCGAAGCCGCCGGCGGCGAGCCAGGCGAGCGCCGCGCCGCCGCGCGCGCGGATGGCGGCCAGGGTCGCGATCGCGCCCGCCGCGAGCACCGCGACGCCGGCCACCACCAGCCAGCGCTCGAAACCGGCCACCATGCCGGGCGGCAGGTCGCCCGACAAGCGCGCGGTGGCGAGCGGCATCAGCGCGGCGAGCGCCGCGCCGCCCAGCGCCGCGGTCGCGGCGAGCCAGGCCAGCGCGCGCGGGCTCACGCGCAGCAGCCAGTCGGCGAGCAGCATCGCGAGCGCGGGGAAGATCGGCAGGATGTAGGCCAGCAGCTTCGAGTCCGAAGCCGAGAAGAACACGAACACCAGCAGGCACCAGGCGAGCAGGAAGCGCTGCGGCTGGAAAGAAAGCAGCGGGCGGCGGCGCGCCGCGGCCGCGAGCGCGCCGGGCAGGGCGAGCGTCCACGGCACCGCCCCGAGCGCCAGCACCGGCAGGAAGTACCACCACGGCTGGTAGCGGCCGTGATCCTTGGTCAGGAAGCGCTCGAAATGCTCGTGGATGAAGAAGAAGCGCGCGAACTCGTGGTTCTTGAGCGAGACCAGGACGAACCAGGGCGCGGCGATGGCGAGGAACAGCGCCAGGCCAGCGCCCAGCTCGAGCCGCGCGAGCAGGCGCCAGTCGCGCTGCCACAGCACGTACAGCGCCACCGCGCCCGCAGGCAGCACGATGCCGATCAGGCCCTTGGACAGCGCCGCGAGCGCGCACGCCGCCCAGCCGGCGAGCATCCAGCCGCGCCTGCCGCCGGGCGCGGCGCCGTCGCGCTGCGCGAGCGCGAACGCGCTCACCGCGAGCGAGAGGAAGAACGATACGCCCATGTCGAGCGAGGCGATGTGGCCCATGCCGACCCACATCAGGCTGCCGCCCAGGATCAGGCCGGTCGCGCGCGCGACCGGCGCGCCGAACAGGCGCGCGGCGGCGAACGCCGCCGCCAGCACGCCGAGGAAGCCGGTAAGCGCGGTCCACAGCCGCGCGCTCCAGGCGCTCTGGCCGAAGGCCTCGAACGCGGCGGCGGTGGCCCAGTACTGCAGCGGCGGCTTCTCGAAGTACTTCAGGCCGTCCAGGCGCGGAGTGAGCCAGTCGCCGCTGGCGACCATCTCGCGCGAGATCTCGGCGTAGCGTCCCTCGTCGGTGTTGAACAGGTCGCGCTGCCCGAGGTTGACGAACCAGGCGAAGGCGAAGACGAGCAGAAAGACGGCGGTCGTTGTTTTCATTGAGGAAGTTGCGACGCTCGCGTAAAATTGTATCGCTATGAGGGAATTCCCGCGCATAAAGCGTCTGCCGCCCTACGTTTTCAACACGACGCACGAGTGGAAGATGGCCGCGCGCCGCCGCGGCGAGGACGTGATCGACCTGTCGATGGGCAACCCGGACGGGCCGACGCCGAAGCATATCGTCGACAAGCTGGTCGAGGCCGCGCAGCGCCAGGACACGCACGGCTACTCGGTCTCGAAGGGCATCCCGCGCCTTCGGCGCGCAATCTGCGACTGGTACCTGCGGCGCTACGGCGTCGAGTTCGACCCCGACTCGGAGGCGATCGTCACCATCGGCTCGAAGGAGGGCCTGGCGCACCTGATGCTCGCGACGCTCGAGCGCGGCGATACGGTGCTGGTGCCCAACCCCTCGTATCCGATCCACATCTACGGCGCGATCATCGCCGGCGCCGACATCCGCTCGGTGCGCATGACCGAAGGCGTGGATTTTTTCGCCGAGCTGCAGCGCGCCTGCGCCGAGCTGATCCCCAAGCCCAAGATGCTGGTGATCGGCTTTCCGTCCAACCCGACCGCGATGTGCGTCGAGCTGGGCTTCTTCGAGCGCGTGGTCGCGTTCGCGCGCGAGCACGACATCATGGTGGTGCACGACCTGGCCTACGCCGACATCACCTTCGACGGCTGGAAGGCACCTTCGATCATGCAGGTGCCGGGCGCGCGCGACGTGGCGGTCGAGTTCTTCACCATGTCCAAGAGCTACAACATGGCCGGCTGGCGCATCGGCTTCATGGTCGGCAACAAGGACCTGGTGTACGCGCTGGCGCGGATCAAGAGCTACCACGACTACGGCACCTTTACGCCGATCCAGGTCGCCTCGATCGTCGCGCTCGACGGCCCGCAGGACTGCGTCGAGGAGATCCGCCGCAACTACCAGCGCCGGCGCGACGTGATGGTCAAGGGCCTGCACGAGCTGGGCTGGATGGTAAGCAACCCCAAGGCCTCGATGTACGTCTGGGCCAGGATCCCCGAGCCCTACCGCGCGATGGGGTCGCTGGAATTCGCCAAAAAGATGATCGACGAGGCGCGCGTCGCGGTCTCGCCCGGAATCGGCTTCGGCGAGTACGGCGACGACCACGTGAGAATCGCGCTGATCGAGAACGAGCACCGCCTGCGCCAGGCGCTGCGCGGGGTGCGCGAGATGTTCAAGAAGGACGGCTTGCTGCGGGGCGCGGCGTGAGGCCGATCCGGGTCGGCCTGCTCGGCATCGGCACGGTCGGAGGCGGCACCTGGGAGGTCCTGCGGCGCAACGCGGACGAGATCCAGCGCCGCGCGGGGCGCGCGATCCGCATCACGCGCGTGGCCGACAAGGCGCTCAGGCGCGCGCGCCCGATCGTCGGGACCAAGGCGAAGCTCAGCGCCGACGCGCGCGAGGTCACGCGCGCGAAGGACATCGACATCGTGGTCGAGCTGATCGGCGGCACCGGCATCGCGCGCGAGCTGGTGCTAGATGCGATCGCGCACGGCAAGCACGTGGTGACCGCGAACAAGGCGCTGCTCGCGCATCACGGCAACGAGATCTTCGCCGCGGCGCAGAAGAAGGGCGTCATGGTGGCGTTCGAGGCCGCGGTCGCGGGCGGCGTGCCGATCATCAAGGCGCTGCGCGAGGGGCTGAGCGCGAACCGCATCGAGTGGATCGCCGGCATCATCAACGGCACCTCGAACTTCATCCTGTCCGAGATGCGCGACAAGGGCCTGGATTTCGCCGACGTGCTGGCCGAGGCGCAGCGCCTGGGCTATGCCGAGGCCGACCCGAGCTTCGACGTCGAGGGAGTGGACGCGGCGCACAAGCTGACCATCCTGTCGGCGCTCGCGTTCGGCATCCCGATGCAGTTCAAGCGCGCCTACACCGAGGGCATCACCCGGCTCACGCGCGCCGACATCGCCTACGCGGAGCAGCTCGGCTACCGCATCAAGCTGCTCGGGATCACGAAGAGGACATCCAAGGGAATCGAGCTCAGGGTTCATCCCACGCTGGTGCCCGCACGGCGCCTGATCGCGAACGTGGAAGGGGTGATGAACGCGATCCTGGTCAAGGGCGACGCGGTCGGTCCGACGCTGTACTACGGCGCCGGCGCCGGCAGCCTGCCGACCGCGAGCGCGGTGGTCGCCGACCTGGTCGACGTCACGCGCCTGATCACCGCCGACCCGGGGCACCGCGTGCCGCACCTCGCGTTCCAGCCCGACCGGCTCTCGGATACCAAGGTGCTGCCGATCGGCGAGGTCGAGACCTCGTACTACTTCCGCCTGCGGGTGCTCGACCGGCCAGGGGTGCTGGCCGACATCACGCGCATCCTGGCGCAGGGCTCGATCTCGATCGACGCCATGGTGCAAAAGGAGCCCGGCGCGGGCGAAAAGCAGGTCGACATCGTGCTGCTGACCCACCGCGCGCTGGAAAAGAACGTCGACGCGGCACTGAAGAAGATCGAAAAGCTCACGACCGTGGTCGGCAAGGTGACCCGGATCCGGCTCGAAGAGCTGCTTTAGTGCGCTACGTCTCCACGCGCGGCATCGGCGCGCCGCGGCGCTTCAGCGACGTCGTGCTCGAGGGCCTGGCGCCCGACGGCGGCCTGTACGTGCCCGAAAGCATTCCGCGCGCCGACCTCGCGGCGTGGCGCGGACTCGGCTATCCCGAACTGGCCTTCGAGATCCTTGCGCGCTTTGCCGACGACATTCCTCAAGAGGAATTCAAGAAGATAGTTTTCAAAACCTACACCCGCTCGATTTTCGGCAGCGACGACATCACGCCGCTCCGGACCCTCGAGCCGGGGCTGCACATCCTCGGCCTGTCGAACGGGCCGACGCTCGCGTTCAAGGACCTCGCGCTGCAGCTGCTCGGCAACCTGCTCGAGTACGTGCTCGGGCAGCGCGGCGAGCGCCTGAACATCCTCGGCGCGACCTCGGGCGACACCGGCTCGGCGGCCGAGCAGGCGCTGCGCGGAAAACGCAACGTCAGCGTGTTCATGCTCTCTCCGCGCGGGCGCATGAGCCCGTTCCAGGCGGCGCAGATGTACAGCCTGCAGGACGAGAACATCCACAACCTCGCGCTCGAGGGCGTGTTCGACGACTGCCAGGACATCGTCAAGGCGGTCGCCGGCGACGCCGAGTTCAAGCGCCGCCACCGCATCGGCGCGGTCAACTCGATCAACTGGGCGCGCGTCGCGGCGCAGGTGGTGTACTACTTCAAGGGCTACTTCGCCGCCACCGCGTCCGACGCCGAGCAGGTCTCGTTCGCGGTGCCCTCGGGCAACTTCGGCAACATCTACGCCGGGCACGTGGCGCGCTCGATGGGCTTGCCGGTCCGGCGCCTGATCCTGGCCAGCAACGAGAACGACGTGCTGGACGAGTTCTTCCGCAGCGGGCGCTACCGGCCGAGGAAGGCGAAAGAGGTCAAGGCCACCTCGAGCCCGTCGATGGACATCTCCAAGGCGTCCAACTTCGAGCGCTACGTGTACGACCTGGTGGGCGGCGACGGCGCGCGGGTGAGGGAGCTCTGGCGCCGGCTCGAGGCCGAGGGCGCGTTCGACCTCTCGCACTCGGCCTACTACCGCAACGTGGCCGAGACCGGCCTCGTGTCGGGCCGCTCGCTGCACGCCGACCGCCTCGCCACCATCCGGCAGATGTGGCAGCGCTACGGCGCGATGGTCGACCCGCACACCGCGGACGGGATCAAGGTCGGGCTCGAACACCGCGAGCCGGGCGTGGCGCTGGTGTGCCTCGAGACCGCGCTGCCGGCCAAGTTCGCCGCCACGATCCGCGAGGCGCTGGGGCGCGAGCCCGAGCGGCCGCGCGGCTTCGACGAGCTCGAGCGCCTGCCGCAGCGCTTCAAGACGCTGCCGGCGGACGCCGAGGCGGTCAAGCGCTACATCGCCGCGCACGCGGCATGAGCGACGCCCGGCCTACTTCACGGCGCCGCCGGTGATGCCGGCGATGAAGCGGTCGAGGAAGAAGTTATAGGCGATCGCCACCGGGATGCTGGCGATCAATGCGCCGGCCATGATCTCGCCCCAGTAGAAAATGTCGCCGCGGATGAGATCGGTCGCCACGCCGAGGGTGATCGGCTTCTGGTCCGAAGAGGAAATGAAGGTCAGCGCGTAGACGAACTCCTGCAGCGTCAGGGTGAAGGTGAAGATCACCGCGGTCAGGATCCCCGGCAGCGAGAGCGGGATCGTCATCTTGATGAAGGCGCCGAACAGGCTGCAGCCGTCGACGATCGCCGCCTCCTCGATTTCGGGCGGCATCGCCTTGAAGAACCCCATCAGCAGCCAGGTGCAGAACGGGATCGTGAAGGTCGGGTAAACCAGCACCAGCGACCACATCGAATTCTGCAGGCCCAGGTCGGCGATGACCCGGGACAGCGGCAGGAACAGGAGGGTCGGCGGCACCAGGTAGGTCAGGAAGATGCCGATGCCCAGAGACTCGCCGGTTCGCCCGGTAAGACGCGCCAGGCTGTAGGCGGCCGGCAGCGCGGCGAGCAGCGTAATGGCGACGACGCATACGCCGATGACCAGCGAGTTCAACAGCCAGCGCGCGAACAGGGTCTGCTCGAACAGATAGCGAAAATGCTCGAGGGTGGGCGGATCGTTGAACCAGAACGGGATATTGGTGACGCTGTACAGGTCGGGATTGGTTTTGAACGACGTGATCAGCATCCAATAGAACGGAAACGCGGCGAGTATGAAGAAGAACGCGACCGCGCCATAAAACGAGGTCTCGCGCAGAGCATTGGCGACGCCGCGCGGCACGGTCAGATCTCGCGCCGTCTGATGAAGCGCAGCATAAAGATCACCACGACGAACAGCACCGGCAGCATGAACAGCGATATTGCGGCCCCATGCGACACGTCGCCCGAAACGATGCCGGTCTGGAAACCCGCATAGCCCAGGACCGAGGTTGCGCCGACCGGACCGCCCATGGTCATCAGATAGACCACGGAAAGATCGGTGAAGGTAAACACGATGCCGAAGATCAGGCCGATGGCCACGATCGGCAGGATCATCGGCACGATGATCTGGTAATTGCGCCGCCAGAAGCCGGCGCCGTCGACCGTCGCCGCGTCGAGCACGTCCTGCGGGACCGCGGTGATGCCGGCGAGGAAGATCACGATCGCAAACGGGAAGAAGCGCCAGGCATTGACCACGATCACCGACAGCATCGCCAGATGCGGGTCGCCGAGCCAGTTCGGCGCCTGCGAGCGGGTGATCAAGCCGAGCGCGATCAGCGTCCAGTTGATGACGCTGTAGAGAGAATCGAACATCCACTGCCAGGCGACCGTCGCGAGCGCGATCGGCACCGCCCAGGGCAGGATGATGATCGCCCTGACGAACTTGCGGCCGGGGAACGGCCGCAACAGCAGCAGCGCGCCGAACTTGCCGAGGACGAGGCCGAGGAGCTGGGATCCGAACGTCAGGATGAAGGTAAAGCGCAGTGTTTGCATGAACACGGGGTTCTGGACGATCTGCGCGAAGTTCTCCAGGCCGACGAAGCGCCACGAGGGGTCGTAGATCGTGTAGGCGCTGACGGAGTAATACACGGCGAGCAGGAACGGCACGCCGACCAGCAACAGGACATAGAGGATCGCCGGCGTGACGAAAAGCGCGCCGAGCACGTCGCGCCGGTCCAGAATGAACTGAAACCGCGAAGCGCGCTTGGGGACTGATTCAGCGATTGCGACCATGGCTGGAACCCGCCTTATTGACGACTCGTTCGCTTGCCATCCTGGTCGAAACGGCGCAGCGCGCTGTTGCGCACGGCGAAGGCATGCCACTCGCCGGGCCGGATGCTTTCTTCGGCGACGTGCGCTGGCGGCAATTTCGCCGTGATCACCTGGCTCTGATCGACGCCTTCCATCACGCCGTAAACGATCCGCTCGGAGCCGAGATATTCGGAACGATCGACGCGGAACGAAAATTCGGTGAACGCGCCGTCGTCGATCATGTCCTTGGGCAGGAAATTTTCCGGGCGGAAGCCGAGATAGCCGCCGTTGCGCGCGACGATGTTCATCGGCGGCGTGCCGACGAAGGTCGCGACGAAGCGGTCGGCGGGGTCGTCGTAGATTTGCGTCGGCGTTCCCACCTGCCGCACCTGGCCGTGGTCGATGACGGCGATGCGATCGCCCATGCCCATCGCCTCGACCTGGTCGTGGGTCACGTAGATGGTGGTGATGCCCACCCGCTGCTGGAACTGCCTGATCTCCAGGCGCGCCGAGGCGCGCAATTTGGCGTCGAGGTTGGACAGCGGTTCGTCGAGCAGCAGCGCCGTCGGCTCGCGCACCATCGCGCGCGCGAGCGCCACGCGCTGGCGCTCGCCGCCCGAGAGCTGACGCGGCCGCCGCTCGAGCAAATGCCCGATGCCGAGCATTTGCGACGCCCACTCCACCTTGCTCGCGATTTCAGCGCCGGGAACGCTCTGCGTCTTGAGCGGAAAGGCGATGTTGTTGCGCACCGTGAAATGCGGATACAGGCCGTAGCTCTGAAACATCATCGCCACGCCGCGGGCGCGCGGCGGAATGTCGTTTACGACGTGGTCGCCGATCAGGAGGTCGCCACTGGTCTGCTTCTCGAGCCCGCAGATGATGCGCAGATACGTCGTCTTGCCGCAGCCCGACGGCCCCAGCAATACCATGAACTCGCCGTCCGGCACCGTCAGGGAGATGCCGTTGACGGCCGCGACGTCGCCGAATTTCTTGACGATATCCCGCGTCGATACCGCAGCCATCGAGCCTCCTCTGGATTCAAGCAACCGTACCGGCACGGTCCGGAGCGCGCGCAGGCGCGCGCCCCGGGTGCCGGACGATCAGGTCTTGCGGTGCCACTTCTTGAAGATGGCCTCGCACTGTCCCGCGGCCCACTTGACCGACTCTTCAGGGGTAAGCTGACCCGTCGCCGCCTTCGCCATCATGTCGGGAACGATGAACGCGTAGTAGATCTCGTCCATCGCGGGCGACGCCGGTCCCGGATAGCCCGGGATGGCGGACCACTCGCCCGAGTCCTGCAGGATCGCCAGCTTGTCGTGCGGGGTCGAGGTCGGGTCGTCCGACAGGATCGGCATCGGCTTGGGCACGAGACCGGCAAAGCACGGGTTGTTGTAGCCCGAGCTCGCGACGAAGGCTTCGCGCCAGTTCGCGGCATAGTGCCTGAGGAACTCCTTCGCGGCTTCCTTGTTCTTGGCGAATTTCCAGATGCCGTAGAACTCGGAAGCGGCGCCCATCATCCTCCGCACCGGGCCTTTGGGCGGCTCGATGACGTAGATGTCGTCGGCCAGTTTCTTGTTCAGCGTCTGCGCCGTACGATAAGCCGAGATCGGGTTGATGATGTACGAGCCGACCCCCGAATCGATGTACTGGTTGTTGCTGGAATCGTTCCACGACAGCACGTCCGAGGTCATCGCCTCCTTGAAGAGGGCGGCGCCGTACTTGACCGCTTCAATCGCCTCCTTGCTGTGCAGAACGATTCTCGAGCCGTGCGCGTCCTGAATCGAGGCGCCGTAGCTCCACAGCACGCCGCGCCAGTTCGCGTTCGGGTCGTTGCTGTGGCCGAGCGGCAGACCGACCGGGTGGCCTTTCGCCTTCAGCTTGGCGCCGCCAATCCTCAGATTGTCCCAGGTGTCGGGCAGCATCCCGATCTCGTCCCACAGGCTCTTTTGATACATGCCCGGGAAATTGATGTAGTAATCGGGCCATGCAGACCAGCTTCCGTCGTCCGCGTTGTAGCCGAGCTGCTTGCCGATGACGGTCACCTTGCCGTACTTCTTCTCGGTCTCCCTCACGAGCTCGCCGACGTCCATGAAAAACCTGCGGTAGAGGTGGGCGCCGCCGGAGCCGTTGAAGCCGAACAGATCGTGTCCCGCTCCGGCCGACGCCTCGGCCGCCGCGCGTGCGGGAATGTCCTGCACCGGCACGTGGTCGACCGTGACCGCCACGCCGTTCTTCGCTCCCCAGTCCTTGGCGAACTGGTCGAACCATGTGTCGAACGCGGGAACGAAATGGCTCCACTGGACGATCTTCAGCTCCTTGTCCGCGGCCTGGGCACTACGCGCGAATATGAACGGCGCCGCCGCGGTCGAGGACAGGGCGGCGATTCCCGCCCCCGCGCCTGCGGATTTGAGGAACTTTCGCCGCGATGTGCCGCTAGCTGAGTCTTTGCGTGCCTTGCCGGATTTCGACTTTGTCATGATCGGACCCTCCTCCTCACGCTGACGTGATCTACTTGCCGTTGATTTTCGCTGCTGTCCCCCTGCCCGGTGCTTCTCCTTGCCTTGTTCAGGATGCAATATATCCTGCCAACGGACAAGCGGAATGTTCGTCGACAGCGTTTGCTGCGGCGCACCGTCAAATTGAACAAGAGCGTCAGCTAATGGCAGGCAGCTCCAATTCCGTCGCGAAGGAAAAGAACGTTCTCGGCGGCGAGCTGCTGGCGTGCAGCTTCGCGCCGCTCACCGGCTACTTCCGCGACGGGTCCTGCGCGACCTACGGCGGCGGCGAGGTGGCGCACCTGGTGTGCGTGCGCGTGACGGCCGAGTTCCTCGCCTTCAGCGTCGAGCGCGGCAACGACCTGGTGACGCCGATGCCCGAGATGCGCTTCAAGGGGCTCAAGCCCGGCGACCGCTGGTGCCTGCACGTGCTGCGCTTCGTCGAGGCGTGGAAGGCCGGCTGTGCGCCGCAGGTGGTGCTGCAGGCGACGCACGAGAAGGCGCTCGAGTTCGTGCCGCTCGCGGTGCTCAAGCGCCACGCGCTGGACCTGAACTAGCGGCCGATGAGCGATCCGCGCCGCTGGAGCGCCGTCGTGCTGTACGCGATCGCGATGGCCCTGCTCGAGGCGGCGGCGGTGGCCTACCTGCGCACCCTGATAGGGCGCATCGATCCCTATCAGCCCTCGCCGCTGCCGGTGCCGCAGCACCTGATGAGGATCGAGCTCGCGCGCGAGGCGGCGACGCTCGCGATGCTGGGCGCGGTCGCCTGGCTCGCGGGGCGCGAGCGGCGAACGCGCCTGGGCTACTTCCTGCTCGCGTTCGGCGTGTGGGACGTGTTCTATTACGCTTTCCTCGTGCCGATGACCGGCTGGCCGCGCTCGCCGCTCGACTGGGACGTGCTGTTCCTGATCCCGCTGCCGTGGTGGGGACCGGTACTGGCGCCGGTGTCGATCGCGGCGCTGATGATCGCCGGCGGAACCCTGGTGAGCCAGTTCGAGCGCGCGGGCCTTGCGCCCTGGCCCGGCCGCCGGGCGCTCGCGGCGGGCGCCGCCGGCGTGCTGCTCGCGCTGTACGCGTTCATGGCCGATGCGCTGCGCGCGCCGAGCTGGAACGCGCGGGCCCTCGCCGGCGTCCTGCCGACCCGGTTCGACTGGCCGCTCTTCGCGGCGGCGCTCGCGCTGATGTGCGCGCCGCTGGCGGACCTGATCCTGCAGCTGCGGCGCCAATGAGCGACGAGGTCTTCGGCCCCTGGCATCCGGGCATCGAGTCGAGCCTGCCGCGGCGGCTGCTGCCGCTGGCGACCCTGTACCGGCCGGAGAACGTGCTGGGCTCGCTCGCGGACGCGCTCGAGCTGGCGGACCTGACCGGCCTGCCGGCCGAGGAGCTGGTCGCGTTCCGGCCGCAGCGGCTCGCGCTGCACGAGCTGCTGGTGCGCGTGACGGCCGACCTGTCGGTGCCCGACGGACCGCGCGTCGAGGACCTGGGGATCAATTTCCGCGCCATGACCTCGATCATCATGCAGCGCTACGTCGCCCCGCGCATGAAGGATATCGAGCAGGCCTATCGCCGGCTCGAGCGCGAGATCGCGGCACTCGCCGGCGCCGAGCTCGGCGCCGCCTTCGCCGCGCGCGCCCTCGCCGACTGGGAGGGGCGGGCGGCCGGCGAGCGCGACGCGACGGCGCGCGCCGCGCTGCGCGCCGTGGCGCGGGTGGCCGGGGCGGTGTGCGCGCGCCACGGCCGGCTGTGGGGCGAGCCGGCGCTGCTCTCGAAGCTCGCCGTGCGCCTGGCGTGCAACGCCTACGGCAGCGTCGCGATCGGACAGCTGATCGAGCCGCTCGTCGCCGAGGCGGCGCGCACCGAGGGCTACGCGGTGCTGCCGGCGCAAGCGGAGCCCGTGGTGATGAACATCAAGGGCGCCTCGGCCTCGGGCAAGAGCACCATGCGCCCGCTGCAGAAGAAGCTCGCCGAGGAGATCGGCGCCGCATGGGGCGAGTTCGCGCTCATCAGCCCGGACATCTGGCGCAAGCAACTGCTCGACTACGGCTCGCTCGGCGAGGCCTACAAGTACGCCGGCAGCTTCACCGGGCAGGAGCTGCGCATGATCGACCAGAAGCTCGACCGCTACATGGCGGCAAAGGCCGAGCGCGGCGGCATCCCGCACCTGCTGATCGACCGCTTCCGCTTCGACAGCTTCGCGCCCGAGTCGGACGAGGCCGGCAGCAACCTGCTCACGCGCTTCGGCCACATCGTCTACCTGTTCTTCATGATCACCCCGCCCGACGCCACGGTCGAGCGCTCCTGGAAGCGCGGCCTGGAGGTCGGGCGCTACAAGGCGGTGGACGACCTGCTGGCGCACAACGTCGAGGCCTACGCCGGGATGCCGGAGCTTTTCTTCACCTGGGCGCTCGCGCGCGGCAAGCGCGTGCACTACGAGTTCCTCGACAACAGCGTGCCCGCCGGCGAGCGGCCCAGGAGCGCCGCGTTCGGGCGCGACGGCGAGCTCAACGTGCTCGACGTCAAGTGCATGCTGGATATCGCGCGCTACGCGCGCATCAACGTCGACGCGACCAACCCGCAAGAGGTCTACCGGGATCGCGCAGCGATGCGCGCGGAGAAAAGCGCCGGCTTCCTCGCCGCCTGCGCGCGCCGCCTGCCGGCGCTGAATTTCGCCGCGCGCGCGAGCGGGCGCGTCTACCTGCGCATCGAAAACGGCCGGCCGGCCTGGGCCGAGCCCGCCGCGCTCGCCGCCGCGCTCGAGGACCCCGACACTCGCGCGGGGATCATGGCGGTGGCGCCGCAGGCGCGCGCAGCGCCGCCGCCGCGCGCGGGCGACGCGCCGCGGATCGAGCGCAAGTACACGCTGGGACGCTAGGCGGCGCGCGGGGCGCGTCTAGAGGCCGTAGGCTTTGCGTACCAAGGTGAGCGGATGGGCCCTCTCGGCCTTGCCCGCGTCGTCGCCGTCCTTCATTCCCTGCAGGATGTGGCGCGCCGCGATCGGACAGTCCGAGCTCACCCAGTCCGGCTCACTGCCCGCCATCTGGCGGAACACCGGGCGGCCGATCTTCATCGAGTTGGCGTAGTACTCGGTCTTGACGCCCCAGGTGCCGTCGTGGCCGGCGCAGCGCTCGACGGTGTTGAGCTCGGTGCCGGGCACCAGCTCGAGCACCTCGCGCGTCTTCTGCCCCATGTTCTGCACCCGCGAGTGGCATGGGATGTGGTACGAGACCTTGCCCAGCTTCGCGCTGAAGTCGGTCTTGAGCAGGCCGTCGCGCTTGCGCATCACGAGGTACTCGAACGGATCGAACATCGCTTCCTGCACCGCCTTGACCTCGGGGTCGTCGGGGAACATGAGCGGCAGCTCCTGCTTGAACATCAGCGCGCAGGAGGGCACCGCGGCGAGGATCGCGTAGCCCTCGCGCGCGAGCCTGGCGAGCGGCGGGATGTTGGCCTGCTTGTGCCTGGCCACCGTCTCGAGGTCGCCCAGCTCGAGCTTGGGCATGCCGCAGCAGGATTCCTTCTCGACCAGCAGGTAGGGGATCTCGTTGTGGGCGAGGATCGCGAGCAGGTCGTCGCCGATCCCGGGCTCGTTGTAGTTCACGTAGCAGGTGGCGTAGATCGCGACCTTGCCCGGCGCGTTCTTGCCGTCCTTGACCGGGAAGTCCTTCGAGCGCGCCGCGTTGGGGCGGAATTTGCGGGCGGCATAGGGCGGCAGCTCGCGCTGCTTCGCCACCCCGAGCGTGCTTTGCATCAGGCCGCGCGCGGCGCCGTTCGCGTTAAGCGCGTTGACCGCGTGCACCACCACCGGGATCGTGGCCAGCTTGCCGATCGCGTCGGTCGAGGAGAGCAGCCGGTCGCGCAGCCGGGCGCCCTCGTGCCTGAACCTGACCGCCTTGGCGCGCAGCATCAGGTGCGGAAAGTCGACGTTCCAGGGGTGCGGCGGCACGTACGGGCACTTGGTCATGTAGCACATGTCGCACAGGTAGCACTGGTCGATCACTTTCCAGAAGTCCTGCTTGGCGACGCCGTCGATCTCCATCGTCTTGCTTTCGTCGATCAGATCGAACAGGGTCGGAAACGCGGTGCACAGGTTCACGCAGCGGCGGCAGCCGTGGCAGATCTCGTACACGCGCTCGAGCTCCTTGTCGAGCGCCGTCCGGTCGTAGAACGCCTCGCTCTTCCAGTCCAGGGGATGCCGGGTGGGCGCTTCGAGGTTGCCTTCGCGCTGCGTCACGGGTTCAGTCCTGCAGCGCGTCGAGCGCCTTCTGGAAGCGGTTGGCGTGCGAGCGCTCGGCCTTGGCCAGGGTCTCGAACCAGTCCGCGATCTCCTCGAACTTCTCCTCGCGCGCCGCCTTGGCCATGCCCGGGTACATGTCGGTGTACTCG
>DATIZK010000062.1:0-4819 GCA_035517095.1 Burkholderiales bacterium | reverse complement strand
TCCCAGATCGGGAATACCTGGGCGTCGCGCAGCAGCATCGGCAGCCCGGTGTCCTCGACGTAGCCCGCGCCGCCGAAGGCCTCCAGCACTTCCGACAGCAGCGCGACCGACTGGCGCCCGGTGGTCAGCTTCGCCACCGGGGTGAGGATCCGCAGCAGCGCCTGCTGCGCCTCGCCGGCCGCGCCGCCCTCGGCGCGCCCGAGCAGCTCGACGACGAAGAAGCTGAGCTGGAACGCGGCCTCGAACTCGGCCTGCAGGCCGGCCAGCGTGTCCGCGTGCAGCGCCTTGCGCGCCAGCGGCGCGCCGAAGGCGACGCGCCGCGCGGCGTAATCGCGCGCGAGCGCCAGCCCGCGCCGCATGTAGGAGACCGCGGACACCGCGTTCCACACCCGGGTGATGTTGAGCACGGTGCTGATCGCGCGCACGCCGTTGCCGAGCTCGGCGACCGGGATCGCCGGCACGCCGTCGAGAGTCAGCTCGGCGGTCGGCACCTTGCGCGTGCCGAGCTTGTCCTTCAGCCGGTCGACGCTCAGGTGATTGGGCCGGCCCGCCGCATCGCGCGTCTCGAGGTAGAACAGCGCCAGCCCCTTGCCGCCGGGCGGGTTGTCGAGGGGGCGTGCGAGCGTCAGCGCCATCTGCGAGGCGATCGCCGAGGTGAAGTACTTGCGCCCGTACAGGCGCCAGCCTTCGCCCGGCGCGAAGCGCGCCTCGGTCTCGGCCAGGCCGACGTCCGAGCCGCCGATCGGCTCGGTCATCCACTGCCCGCTGGTCCAGAACTGCGCCGGGTCGCGGCTGACGAGGTGCGGCAGCGCGCGCTCGATCAGCGCCCGGTTGCCCGAGCCCGCGAGGGTGCGCGCCGCGCCGTCGCTCATCGCCAGCGGGCAGGCGTAGACGTCGGTCGAAGGCGTGAACAGGTACACCAGGGCGAACTGCAGCACGCGCGAAAGCGCGCCCAGGGGCGCTTCGTGCGGCAGGGCGATCAGCCCTTCGTGCGCCGCGATCTGCTCCGCGCGCCGCCACAGCGGCGTGAGCTCGATGCGGTCGACGCGCTTGCCCCAGCCGTCCCACTGCACCAGCTGCGGCTCCAGCTCGCGCTCGGCGAGCTGCTGCGCGTAGAGCTCGCCGCCCGCGAGTGCGCCCATGCGCTCGAGCTGCGGCCGCACCGCCGCCAGCGCCTCGCTGCCGAGCGTGCGCTCGAGGTAGGCGCGCAGCACGCGGTCGTCGGAATACTGATTGCCGAGGCTCGGCGGAGACTGGAAAAATGCCATCGCTGTCTAAGGATACACGCTCCGCCAATCCCTTAAAATGCGCGCATGGCCCAATACGTCTACACCATGCGCCGGGTGGGCAAGATCGTGCCGCCGCAGCGCGCGATTCTCAAGAACATTTCGCTCAATTTTTTCCCGGGCGCAAAAATCGGCGTGCTGGGGCTGAACGGCTCGGGCAAGTCGACCCTGCTGCGCATCATGGCGGGCGAGGACAGGGAGATCGAGGGCGAGGCGATCCCGATGCCGAACCTGCGCGTGGGCTTCCTGCCGCAGGAGCCGCAGCTCGACCCGGACAAGGACGTGCGCGGCAACGTCGAGCAGGGGCTGGGCGAGACCATCGCGCTGGTCGAGCGCTTCAACGCCATCAGCGAGCGCTTCGCCGAGCCGATGCAGGACGACGAGATGAACCGGCTGCTGGCCGAGCAGGGCGAGCTGCAGACGCGCATCGACGCCGCAAACGGCTGGGAGGTCGGCCGCACGCTCGAGGTCGCGGCCGATGCGCTGCGCCTGCCGGCGTGGAACGCGGACGTCGCGAAGCTCTCGGGCGGCGAGCGCCGGCGCGTCGCGCTGTGCCGCCTGCTGCTGTCGGCGCCCGACATGCTGCTGCTGGACGAGCCGACCAACCACCTCGACGCGCTCTCGGTGCAGTGGCTCGAGCAGTACCTGGAGCGTTTCCCGGGCACCGTGGTCGCGGTGACGCACGACCGGTATTTCCTGGACAACGTCGCCGGCTGGATCCTCGAGCTCGACCGCGGCTACGGCATCCCCTGGGAGGGCAACTACTCCTCGTGGCTGGAGCAGAAGGAGCAGCGCCTGGAGCTCGAGGCCAAGCAGGAGGCGGCGCGCATCAAGACCATGAAGGACGAGCTCGAGTGGGTGCGCTCCAACCCGAAGGCGCGCCAGGCGAAGTCCAAGGCGCGCCTGGCGCGCTTCGAGGAGCTCGCGTCGCAGGAATTCCAGCAGAGGAACGAGACCAACGAAATCTACATCCCGCCCGGGCCGCACCTGGGCGAGCTGGTGGTCGAGGCCGCGGGGATCAAGAAATCCTTCGGCGCCAAGCTGCTGTTCGAGGACATGTCGTTCCGGCTGCCGCGCGGCGGGATTGTCGGCGTGATCGGCCCCAACGGCGCGGGCAAGACGACCCTGTTCCGCATGCTGGTGGGGCAGGAAAAACCCGACGCGGGAACCCTGCGCGTCGGCGACAGCGTGAAGCTCGCCTACGTCGACCAGAGCCGCGACAGCCTCGACCCCGACAAGACGGTGTGGGAGGAGATTTCGGACGGTGCCGACAACATCCAGGTCGGGAGCTACTCGACCCCGAGCCGCGGCTACGTGGCGCGCTTCAACTTCCGCGGCGCGGACCAGCAAAAGCGCGTCGGCGGGCTCTCGGGCGGCGAGCGCAACCGGGTGCACCTGGCCAAGGTCCTAAAGAGCGGCGGCAACGTGTTGTTGCTCGACGAGCCGACCAACGACCTCGACGTCGAGACCCTGCGCGCGCTCGAGCTCGCGCTGCTCGACTTTCCCGGCTGCGCGGTCGTGATCTCGCACGACCGCTGGTTCCTCGACCGCGTCGCGACCCACATCCTCGCCTTCGAGGGCGACAGCCGCACGGTGTGGTTCGAGGGCAGCTTCAGCGACTACGTCGCCGACTGGCGCAAGCGCGCCGGCGAGGACGCCGACAAGCCGCACCGCATCCGCTACAAGGCGCTGACGGCCTAGAACAGCGGGGCCGAGAGCAGGCGCAGGCCGATCGAGAACCAGCGCGGCCCGGTGTCGCCGCCGAAGCGGTTGCCGTAGGTCGCATCGATCTGCACCCGATCGGGCACCAGCCAGTGGCGCAAGCCGAACTGGTACGAGGGCCGGCCCTGGTTCTGGCCGAAGGCTTCGGCGATCAGCCAGTTGCGCTCATCGAGCCGGGTCTCCGTGGCGCTGCCCCAGGTCATGCGGTCGAGCCCCGTGGCCTGCGCGCGCAGCCAGCCGAGGTTGAAGTGCAGCACCACGCGCTCGCCGTCGAAGGCGAAGCTCGCCGGGACGTAGCCGTACCAGTCGCGCCCGCCCGCAAGCTGCGGATGGCGCACGGTGCCGAGCGCGAGGCCCAGGCCCCAGCCGTCGGGCTCGAGCGGCTTGAACAGGGTCTTGCCCTGCAGCACCAGATCGGTCGCGCGCGTGCCCTCGGCGTCGTGCGTGCGCGCGCCGCCTGCGGTCAGCTCGAGGTTGCCGCTGAAATTGCACGCCGGCAGGGCCCAGTACTCGGTGCTGTCGTCGTTGCGCCGCACCCAGCTCTCGAGCTGGCAGGCGCCCGGCGCGACGATGCGCGCGTCGTCGGTCATCATCGGCCGCGCGGCGCGCGCGGGCGGAGCGCACAGGCCGAGGGTCAGGGCCACGGCGGCGGCGCAGCGGCAGGCGTCGGCGATACCCCTCATCCTCTGGCGCGCAGCTTGGCCAGCAGCGCGGCCATGAGCACCGTGCGCAGCCGGGTCAGCGCCCCTTCGGTCACCGCCTGTTCCGGCGTCAGGCCGCGACTTCGCGGCTCGTTGAACAGCGCGACCATCACGACTCCGTTCAGCACCGCCTGCCCGAACAGGGCGATGAACCCGATCGCGGCCGACACCGACAGCTAGATGCCGGTGAGCCACAGCGCGAGTATGCCCCCGATTACCGCGAACGGAAGATCGACATAGGCGCCGAGAGTGAGCTCGCCCGCCCAGGACGCCGGAGCGGCGATTGCGACGGCGAGGGCGACGGCTAGGCGACGCATTGCGCGCAGGCGAGAAATCCGGCGCGATCGTGGTCGAGCGCGTGCGCTGCCGGTAGTGCAGGGCGAGAATAAACTCGACCGGCGAGCGGCCTGACGCCGCCGTCAGGCCGCGTCGCGGCCGTATGCGCGAGGTAGCCGACGCAGAAGTCCCGTCGCACACTGAGCTCGAAGTCACAGCCCGCGCAGGCCGATCGCGGCGTGGTGTTGAGCAGGCTCAAAAACGACGGCGCTAAAAGGCGCAACAAGGCAGTTAAGCGCTGCGAGCAGTGCATCCGCGATAGGCGTACGCAATCGGGCGCAGTGAATTAAACGAATTCACAACTCGGGCGAAGCGCGCTTCAATGCTTAGCAGCCGCTCACCACAACCTGCAAATGGAGAGAAACATGGACACGAAGCTTGACGCGAGCGCGGGCAAGTGCCCGTTCACCCACATCGCCGGTGTCGGCAGAACCAACCGCGACTGGTGGCCGAAGCGGTTGCGCCTGGAGCTGCTGCATCAGCATTCGGCGAAGTCCGACCCCATGGGCAAGGGCTTCGATTACGCGAAGGAATTCAAGAGCCTCGACTTCAAGGCGCTGAAGAAGGACTTGGTCAAGCTGATGACCGACTCGCAGGACTGGTGGCCGGCGGATTTCGGCCACTACGGCCCGTTCTTCATCCGCATGTCCTGGCACGCAACCGGAACCTACCGCGTCACCGACGGCCGCGGCGGCGGCGGCCGCGGCCAGCAGCGCTTCGCGCCCCTCGACAGCTGGCCTGACAACGTCAACCTTGACAAGGCGCGGCGCCTGC
>DATIZK010000061.1:0-13791 GCA_035517095.1 Burkholderiales bacterium | reverse complement strand
CGAGCGCGTCGATCGCCGCGCCGAGCCCTTTCTCGGCGAAGCCCGGACCGGCGAACGCGAACACCGTGTCGCGCGGATGCGCGCCGAGCGCCGCGCGCGCGGCGCCGCGGCGCGCCTCGTGCTCGCGCGGCTGGAAGCGCTCCAGGTCGACGCCGTCGTAGATCAGGTGCAGCTTCTCGGGGGCGACGCGGAATCCGTGCAGGATCGCTTCGCGCATGCGCTGCGAGGCGCACAGCACCGCGCGCAGGCGCGGGTGCTCGAACATCTCCTTCTCGGCCGCGCGCGCATAGCGCGCGTAGGGCCCGGACAGGGCGCCGGCGGCCGCCGCCAGCGGCGCGGCGGCGCGGTACACGTCGCAGCCGGGAATTCGCTCGTGCGAATGCACCAGCTCGAAGCCCTGGCGCCGCCACGCCGCGCGCGCCGCGCGCGCGAACGAAGCTTCGCGCCACAGCCTGCCGATGCCCGGCGGATCGACCTTGAGCAGCCGCCGCGCGCGCCAGTCCTCGGCGCTGCGCGCGATCAGCGTCGGCTCGAAGCCCGCCGCCTCGAGCGCCGGCAGCACGCCGGCGATGAAGCGCTCGGCGCCGCCGCGCGCGTCGTAGCGCGCGCGCACGATCGCGAGCCTCGATTTCGTCGTCGCCATGCGGCGAAGATACCACCGCTCGCGCTAGCGCAGCGCATGCTCCGCGCTCAGGAACCAGGTCCGGCCGGCCTGGGGATAGGCGCAGACGGCCGTCGCGCAGCCGAACGAGTTGACGATGGCGTAGCTGTAGTACTGCTTGTCGAGCAGGTTGTTTACCGAAGCGGACAGCTTCCACGCGGCGAACTCCCGGCTCAGCTTGAGGTCCGCCAGGGCGTAGGCCGGCATCTGCTGCGCAAAGTCGTTCGCCTGGTCGTTGTCGTAGCGCTGCGGTCCGACGTAGTGCGCCGAGGCGATCAGCTGCGTGCGCGGCGCAAAGCGCCACGCCGCGCGCAGCTCCGCCAGCGCGCGCGGCACCAGCGGCACGTCCTTGCCGCTCACGTCGACACCGCCATAGTCGCCGCTTTGGAATTTCGCGCTTTGCAGCACCAGACTGCCGCTCAGCTCCAGGTGCGGAGCAATCCGCGCCTCGCCGAACAGCTCCAGCCCGCTGCGGCGCGTCGGCGACAGGTTGGTGTTGGCGCCGAACGGTACGACCAGCGGGCTGTAGTAGATTTCGTTCTCGAGCTCGATCGCGTACACGCTGGCGCGCAGGTGCACGCCCCCGGCGCGATACTCCAGGCCGGCATCGCGGTTGCGCGCGGTCTGCGGCTCGAGCAGCCTGCCGCTCGAGGTGAAGGCGTTCTCGTCCACCGTGGCGATGCGATAGCTCGTTCCCGCGCGGCCGAACGCGGTCCAGGCCGGGGCGAGCGCGACCTGCAGCCCGAGCTCGCCCGCATGCGGGCTGCGGGTCTGGCTCTGGTCGCTCGCGCCGAACCCGGTCTGCGCCAGCTCGTTCGTCACGCGCTCGCTGCGCCAGCCCAGGGTGAGCTTCGCCGCGCGCGTGACCTGGGCGTTGTACTGCGCGTAGAACGCGCTGCGCTCCTGACTGGCGGCGTCGGTCGCGCTCGGCGTGCCGATGCTCGCCGGGCTGGCGGCAAACTGCCGCCCGTAGCCCCATTGCGCGAGGTCCACGCCGGCGACCAGGCTGCTGTCCACGCCCCGGGGCGAAGCCTGCCAGCGCAGCCGCGGCGACAAGGTAGTGCTGTGCAGCGTCGCCGCGTAGTACGAGCCGAGGCTCGCGTAGTCGGCGCTCGAGACCTGGTCGCGGTAGCCGAGGTCGGCCGCGAGCTCGAGCCCGTCGCCGACCCGGCGCGTCCCCTGCAGCGTGACGAAGCTGCCCCTGCGCGTGGACCAGTCCTGCGGCGTGTCGCTGCCGCTCGGGTCGCTGGCGAGCTCGAGCTGGTCGCGCGTTCCCGGCAGCTGCAGGCGCTGGTCGTCGGTGCCGAGCCTGAGCGCGAGGCTCGCCTGGTCGTCGCCCCAGCGCAGCGCGCCGGTCGCGTCGTCCTGGCGCACGCGGTTGTTGAGCCGGAAGTTGTCGCTCTCGAAGTGGCTGCCCGAGACGGACATGCCGAAGCGCTTTCCCGCCGTGCTCGCGTTTACGCGCGCCTCGGCCGTGCCCTCGGACCCCGCGCCGAGGTAGCCGTCGGCCTGCGCCTGGTTCGGCCGCGGCAGCCTGGTGATGACGTTGATCACTCCGCCGGTGGCGCCGCCGCCGTAGAGCACCGCGCCCGAGCCGCGCAGGATCTCGATGCGCACGATCGACTGCAGCGGAATGGCGGACAGCTTGGTCGTGCTGAGGTCGTTCTCGTTCAGCCGCACGCCGTCGAGCAGCACGAGCGTGTTCTGGTCGCCGGTGATGCCGAAGCCGCGCAGGTCGAGCTGCCGGTTCGGATCGCCCGAGTTGTCGCGCGCGTAAAGGCCGCCGAGATGGGCAAGCAGCTCCGGCAGGGTGCGCGCGCTGTCCTGCGCGATCTCGTCCGCGCTGAGAATCGTCATGCCGACCGGAGCGTCGAGCCTGCGCTCGGGGAAGCGTGTCGCGGTGACCACCACCGCTTCGCCGTCCTGCTGCGCATGCGCGGATACGACAGGCAAAGCGATGACAAGCGCGGAAAGGCCGATGGCGAGGCGACGCACGGAACCCTCCTGGCGTCGACCCCGACGCCCAAAAGCCGGTTGCAAGGCGCTTCCAAGGCCGGTCTCCGGACTCGCGAGTCTTGGCGCCCCGCCTTCCCGCGCGAAAGGCACTCGCGCAGTGGCACGCTGGGGCGCCCGCACTTGCTTACCGTTGCGGGGGCAGTACAGGCATTGCGAGCCGGCAAGCCGGCCGCGCACCTGTTTCCCGTTTCATCCGCGGCGCGCGAAATCGCGCCACGGACACCTCGAAGCGAATGGATTATAGCCGGCTAGAACCGCTCCAGCCGCGCCGAATAGCGCTCCACGATCAGGCGGTAGAGCCGCCCGGCGATCTGCACGTGGGCGAACTCCGGCTCGCCCAGCGCCACCGCCTGCGCCGCGCCCTTGGCCCGGAAGCCGAACGCGCCGCCGGCGATCAGCTCTGCCAGCAGGCGCGCCAGCTCGCGCTCCGGAATCGCGTCGCCGGAATTGTCCAGTAGTTCACAGACCCGGCCCCGGGTGGTACGGCCTTCGACGCGCAGGCCCATGTCAGGCTCCTTAGCAATGATCAGGAAACACATGCAAAACCGGGTGTTATTTCTTGACGCAGCTTGAATTTTGAAACATAGTTTACGCGTGGAAGCCGAGTTCAACTCGCTCGAGGCCAAGGTTGCGCAGTTCGTCGCGCTGTGCGAGCGGCTGCGGGCGGAGAACATCCAGTTGCGCCAGGAACTGCTGTCGGCGCGCAACGACGCCAAGCGGCTGAACGAGAAGATCGACGGCGCAAAGCTCAAGCTCGAGAAGCTGGTCGCGAGGCTGCCCGGATAGCAAACCGATGGCGGACGGCGCGAAAACGATCGACGTCGAGCTGCTCGGGCGCACATACCGCGTGGCGTGCAACGACGGCGAGCGCGAGGCCCTGCTGCAGGCGGTCGCCTATCTCGACGGCAAGATGAACGAAATCAAGGTGGCCGGCAAGGTGGCGGGCGGCGAGCGCATCGCCGTGATGGCCGCGCTCAACATCGCGCACGAGCTGCTCTCGACCAAGCTCGGCGGCGGCTACGACGTGGGACAGATCAAGCGCCGCATCGCCGCCCTGGAGGGCAAGCTCGACGCGGCCCTGGCGCAACAGGAAAAACTGTTCTAGCGTCCGGCGCTACAATAGGGCCATCGATCGACGCCCCCTGCTGTGCTCGATCGGGCTCATATTTTCCGAACCGATAGCTTCCTTAGGTTGCGGCCCATGGGTCACTGTTGCGATCGTCCCACGCTCGCGTGCCGGACGAACCTGATGTGACCGGAAAGCAACCGCCCTGATTAGCAGGGTTCGGGAGCCGAGCCCACCGGCACGAGCGGGGGGCACCCCCTGCGAGAACATGAACTACTGGCTGATGAAGAGCGAGCCCGACGAGTGCTCGATCGACGATGTGCTCGCCGCGCCGGGCCGCAAGACGCCTTGGACGGGGGTGCGCAACTACCAGGCGCGCAACATGCTTCGCGACGCGCTGCGCGTCGGAGACGGCGTGCTGTTCTACCACTCGAGCTGCGCCGAGCCCGGAATCGCCGGACTGGCCGAAGTTGCCTCCGCCGCGTATCCCGATCCGACCCAGTTCGAGCGCAACAGCCCTTACTTCGACCCCAAGGCGACCCGCGCTGCGCCGCGCTGGTTCAGCGTCGACGTGCGCGCCAGGCGCAAGACGCGCCTCGTGCCCCTGGCCGAGCTGCGCGCGCACGAGGCGCTCGCCGGCATGGCGCTCCTGCGGCGCGGCAACCGGCTCTCGATCACGCCGGTAAGCGCTGCCGAGTGGCGCTTCATCGAGGCCAAGCTGCTATGAGCGCGTTGCGAAACGACGCGCTGCTGCGCGCGCTGGCGCGCCAGCCGACCGAGTACACGCCGATCTGGCTCATGCGCCAGGCCGGGCGCTACCTGCCCGAGTACGGCGCGACCCGCGCCCGCGCCGGAAGCTTCCTCGCACTGGCCAAGAGCCCTGCGCTCGCGACCGAGGTCACGCTGCAGCCGCTCGAGCGCTTTCCGCTCGACGCCGCGATCCTGTTCTCCGACATCCTCACCGTGCCGGACGCGATGGGCCTGGGGCTGTACTTCGCCGAAGGCGAAGGCCCGCGCTTCGAGCGCCCGCTGCGCGACGAAACAGCGATCGCCGCCCTTTCCGTCCCCGACCCCACGCGAGAGCTGCGTTACGTGCTCGACGCCGTGCGCGAGATCCGGCGCGCGCTCGCCGGCCGCGTGCCGCTGATCGGCTTCGCCGGCAGCCCGTACACGCTGGCCTGCTACATGGTGGAAGGCTCGGGCAGCGCCGACTTCGCTGCGCTCAAGGCCATGCTGTACGGTCGTCCGCAGCTGCTGCACCGCGTGCTCGAGGTCACTGCGCGCGCGGTGACCGACTACCTCAACGCGCAGATCGAGGCCGGCGCGCAGGCGGTGATGCTGTTCGACACCTGGGGCGGCAACCTCAGCCACGCCGGCTACGAAGAGTTTTCGCTCGCCTACTCGCGGCGGGTGATCGCCGGATTGAGCAAGGAGAGCGAGGGACGCCGGGTGCCGAGCATCCTGTTTACCAAGGGCGGCGGACAATGGCTCGAGGCGATCGCCGCCAGCGGCTGCGATGCGGTAGGGCTCGACTGGACGGTCGACGCGGCGCGCGCGCGCGCGCTGGTCGGCGCGCGCGTCGCCCTGCAGGGCAACCTCGACCCGAGCGCGCTCTTTGCGCCGCCCGAGAAGGTGCGCGGCGAGGCGCGCAGGGTGCTCGATGCCTTTGGCAGCGCACCGGGTCACGTGTTCAACCTCGGCCATGGCATTTCGCAGCACACCCCGATCGATTCAGTGTCCGCCCTGGTGGACGAAGTACGCACTTACAGCCGAAAACTGCGGCGAGGGCAGGGCTGAAAAATTTGCGCGGCTAGCTTGACTTATTCACAAAGCTGGTATTTCCCTCTCGCGGCAAGGCGATTTTTGGCCTTCCCTCTCAACGTCTTCTCAAGTCAATGGTTTCAAAACGTATTTCCTCGAGTCGGGGGGAGGCGGGGAATTTCTGGATGCGCTGCAGCAGCCGCGTTACGCCCGGGTGACAGTCTTACCCACAAAATTATCCACAGCGGATTGTGGATAGGAAAATTTGCCTTTCTCACGCAATGGGTAGGCAGATTATCTCAACGTTTCGATTCAACTCCAGAAGGTAATTCATTGCCTGCGCGGGAACTTTATTCGACTCGATTCGGGTTCTCCCAGTGGCGCTGAAGATCCTGCGCGTCGCGCTGGACGTTCCGCTCGCGAGCCTGTTCGACTACGCGCAGCCCGAAGGCGTGCAAGCCGAGGTCGGCGACCGCGTGGTGGTGCCGTTCGGGGCGCGCCAGCGCCTCGGCGTGGTGCTCGAGTGCGCGCAGGACAGCGCCTATCAGGCCAAGCTCAAGCCGATCACCGGCGTGCGCGACGACGCGCCGCGCCTGGGCAGCGAGTGGCTCGAGCTGATCCGCTTCCTCGCGACCTACTACCAGCGTCCCCTGGGAGAGACCGCGATCGGCGCGCTGCCGCCGCGGCTGCGCTCGCTGAAGGCCCTGCCGCGCGCGCTGCGGAGCTCGCAGGCGGAGCGCGCGCAGGCGCCGGCCGGCGGCGGGCGCTTCGTCGCCGTGCACGCGCTAAGCATCGAGCAGCAGCAGGCGTTTGCGCGCCTGCGCGCCGCGCTCGGCGGCTACGAGCCGTTCCTGCTGCACGGCGTCACCGGCAGCGGCAAGACCGAGATCTACCTGCACCTGGTTGCCGAGGTGATCGCGCGCGGCGCCCAGGCGCTGGTGCTGGTGCCCGAGATCGGCCTCACGCCGCAACTCGAAGCGCGCTTTCGGCAAGCCTTCCCGGACGCGCGAATCGCCCTCATGCACAGCGCGCTCGAGGACACCGCGCGCACCGCGGCCTGGCTCGCCGCGGCGCGCGGCGAGGCCGCGATCGTGCTGGGCACCCGCCTGGCGGTGCTCGCGCCGCTGCCGCGCCTCGGGCTGGTGGTGGTCGACGAGGAGCACGACACCTCATTCAAGCAGCAGGAGGGGCTGCGCTACTCCGGTCGCGACGCGGCCGTCTTGCGCGCCAAGCTCGCCGGCTGCCCGGTGGTGCTCGGCACCGCGACGCCCGCGCTCGAGACCTGGTTCAACTGCAGCGCGGGCCGCTATGAGCGCATCGCGCTCGAGCAGCGCGCGGCGCCGGGCTCGCGCCTGCCCGCGGTGCGCACGATCGACCTGCGCACCGAGGCGGCCGAGCACGGCATCGCGGCCGGGCTCGCGGCGGCGATCGGCGAGCGCCTGGCGCGCCGCGAGCAGAGCCTGGTGTTCATCAATCGCCGCGGCTACGCCCCGGTGCTCGGCTGCGAGGCCTGCGGCTGGGCCGCGGGCTGCGCCCGCTGCAGCGCGCGCATGGTTCTGCACACCGCGGACCGGCGCCTGCGCTGCCACCATTGCGGCGCCGAACAGGCGATCCCGCGCGCCTGCCCGACCTGCGGCAACGCCGACCTGCGCGCGCTCGGGCGCGGCACGCAGCGCGTCGAGGAAACCCTGGCGGCGATGTTTCCCGCCGCGCGCCTGGTGCGCATCGACCGCGACAGCGCGCGCCGGCGCGGGGCGCTCTCAAGCACGCTCGAGGGCGTTCGCCGCGGCGAGGCCGACATCCTGGTCGGTACCCAGCTGCTCGCCAAGGGGCACGATTTTCCGGAATTGACGCTGG
The DNA here is from genome assembly GCA_035517095.1 of Burkholderiales bacterium. GTDB lineage: Bacteria > Pseudomonadota > Gammaproteobacteria > Burkholderiales > SG8-39 > DAHVFK01. Next base: position 6,430 of record DATIZK010000061.1, on the reverse strand, counting down.
TCGGCGTGCTCAACGCCGACCACGCGCTGCTGTCGACCGACTACCGCGCCGCCGAGCGCCTGTTCGCCACGCTCGAGCAGGTGGCGGGGCGCGCCGGGCGGCGCGAGCGCCCGGGCGAGGTTCTGATCCAGACCCGCCACCCGGCGCACCCGCTGTTCGCCGCGCTCGCGCGCCACGACTACGCCGGCTTTGCCGCTTCGCAGCTCGCCGAGCGCGAGGCGGCGGGGTTTCCGCCGTTCGTGGCCGAGGCCGTGCTGCGCGCCGAAGCGAAGACCCTCGCTGCGGCGCTCGCGTTCCTGCGCGAGGCCGCGCAGCTGGTGCCCGTGCCGCAGGAAGTGCGCATCTACGATCCGGTGCCGAACGTGATCACGCGCCGCGCCGACCTCGAGCGGGCGCAGCTGCTGGCGCAGTCGCGCTCGCGTCCGGCACTGCAGGGGTTCCTGCAGCGCTGGTCGGAAAAGCTGTTCCGGCACGCGCCGCGCGGCGTGCGCTGGCATCTGGATGTCGACCCGATCGAGTTCGACTAGCGACCGGTATAATTCGCGCCTTTTCCCATGGACGATCCCAAGGACATCCTCAGGCGCATCCTCGAGCACGGCGTGCGCAGCGTCGCGCCGGAGGCCGAAGGGGTCGAGATCCATCTCGAGCGGCCGAAGAACCCCGAGCACGGCGACTACGCGAGCAACGTCGCGCTGCAGCTCTCGAAGCAGCTAAGGCGCAGGCCGCGCGACATCGCGCAGCTGATCATCGCCGCCACCAAGAGCTCGTTCGAGCAAGGGATCTTCTTGCCGATCGAGATCGCCGGCGCCGGCTTCCTGAATTTCCGCCTCAAACCGGCCGCCAAGCTGCAGCTCGTGCACCGGGTGCTGGCCGAGGGCCCGGACTACGGCCGTTGCCGGCCTGCGCGGCCCGAGTCGCTGCAGGTCGAGTTCGTCTCGGCCAATCCGACCGGGCCGCTGCACGTCGGCCACGGGCGCGGCGCGGCCTACGGCGCAAGCCTCGCCAGCCTGCTCGAATTCGCCGGCCAGCGCGTCGCGCGCGAGTTCTACGTCAACGACGCCGGGCGGCAGATGGATATCCTCGCGTTGTCGGTCTGGCTGCGCTACCTGCAGGCGCGCGGCAGCGTGCTGCCGTTTCCCGACGACGGCTACCGCGGCGATTACGTGACCGGCATCGCCGCGCGGCTGGCCGACGCGCACCTGGCGCGCTTCGTGCGCGACGCCGAATCGCTGCCCCGCCCTGCGCCCGGCGCTGATCCCGACGCGGCGCTCGATGCGCTGATCGCGGCGGCCAAGTCGCTGCTGGGCGAGGACTGGCGCGGCCTGCACCGTTTCGCGCTGGAGGAAATGCTCGCCGACCAGCGCGACGATCTGGCCCGGTTCCGGGTCGAGTTCGACCGCTGGTTCTCGGAGCAGTCGCTGTACGACAGCGGCGCGGTGGCGCGTACCGTCGAGCGCCTCGAGGCGAGCGGCCACCTCTACCGCAAGGACGGAGCGCTTTGGTTCCGCTCGAGCGCCTTCGGCGACGAAAAGGACCGCGTGGTCCGGCGCGAGAACGGGCAATACACCTACTTCGCCTCCGACATCGCCTACCACGCCGACAAGTTCGAGCGCGGCTTCGAGCGCGTGATCGACGTCTGGGGCGCCGACCACCACGGCTACATCGCGCGCGTGCGCGGCGCGTTGCAGGCGCTCGGCCTGCCGGCCGAGCGCCTGACCGTTGCGCTGGTGCAGTTCGCGGTGCTCTACCGCGGCGGGGAGAAGGTGGCGATGGGCAAGCGCTCGGGCGACTTCGTCACCCTGCGCGAGCTGCGCGAGGAGGTGGGCAACGACGCGGCGCGCTTCTTCTACGTCATGCGCAAGTCGGACCAGCACCTGGACTTCGATCTCGACCTCGCCAAGAGCGAGTCGCAGGACAACCCGGTGTACTACGTGCAGTACGCCCATGCCAGGGTGTGCAGCGTGTTCGCGCAATGGGGCGGCGATCCCGGGCAGCTCGCGCGCGCGCCGCTCGCCTCGCTCGAGCACCCGCGCGAGCTGGCGCTGATGCAGCGCCTCGGCGCGTTTCCGGAGACGATCGAGTCCGCCGCGCGCGAGCTGGCGCCGCACGCGGTCGCGTTCTACCTGCGCGAGCTCGCGGGCGAGTTCCACAGCTACTATAATGCCGAGCGCATTCTGCTCGAGGACGAGGCGCAGCGCCTGGCGCGGCTCGCGCTGTGCGCAGCGGTGCGGCAAGTGCTCGCGAACGGACTGTCGCTGCTAGGCGTCAGTGCACCGGAGAAAATGTGATGGCCAAGGCGAGAATCTCCCAGGCGACGCGCAACAAGGCCGGCGGCGGCTTCCTGCTCGGGGTGTTCATCGGACTGCTGATCGGGCTCGCGCTCGCCCTCGGCATCGCGTTCTATCTGAACCGCAGCGCGCTGCCGTTCAGCACCAAGACGCAGCCGGCCGCCAAGGAAGGCGGCCCGGCCGAGAAGCTGCCGGCGATCGCGGGCATGCCGCAGGAAGGCGCCGGGAGCGGCAGCGCGACGCCGAAGTTCGATTTCTACAAGATCCTGCCCCAGGGCGAAGAGCCGGTGACCGAGAAGCAGATCAAGGAGAGCATACGCGCGGCCGCGAAGGGCCAGCCCGGCAGCGCAACCGACCTCTATTTCATCCAGACGGGATCGTTCCAGAACCCCGCCGAAGCCGACAACCAGAAGGCCAAGCTCGCCATCCTGGGAATCGACTCGAGCGTCGAGCCGGCGGCGCTGCCGGACAAGGGGACCTGGTACCGCGTGCGCATCGGGCCCTACACCAAGCTCGAGGACATCGACCGGGTGCGCCAGACGCTGGCGCAGAACGGAATCACCGCCAGCCTGGTCAAAGTGAAGAACCCTCCTTCCGCAAAGGCACAGTGATGAATTCGAACCGCCGCCGCATCCTGCTCGCGCTCGGGCTCGCGCCCCTGTGCGCTCCCCTGAATGCGCTCGCGCAGGGGGCTCCGGCGCCGGGAGAGTACCTCGAGCTCAATCCCCCGCTGCCGGTCGAGACCCCGGGCAAGATCGAGGTGATCGAATTCTTCTGGTATGGCTGCCCGCACTGCTACGACCTCGAGCCGCTGATCGAGCCCTGGGCCAGGAAGCTGCCCGCCGACGTCGCGTTCCGGCGCATCCCGGCGGTGTTCAACAACCCGCAGTGGACGCTCGATGCGCAGATCTTCTATTCGCTCGACGCGCTCGGACTGGTCGAGCGGCTGCACCGGGCGCTGTTCGACGCCATCCATCGCGATCACCTGCGCACCGCCGACCCCGCCGCGCTGCACGAATGGCTGCAGAACAAGGGCGTCGAGGTGCAGAAGTTCGACGCCGCGATGCGCTCCTTCGGCGTTCAGAGCCGGGTGCGCCGCTCGGCGCAGCTGTCGATCGCCTACCAGATCAGCGGCACGCCTGCGATGGGCGTGCAGGGCCGCTACACCGTCAACTCGGACGCGGTGAAGAGCCACGAGGCGCTGCTGTCGGTCACCGACTATCTGATCGGCGTGGTGCGCAAGAGCATGGCCGGCAAGGGCTGAGCCGGCGCGCAATGCGCGCGGTGATCAGCGGGGCATCCTCGGGTATCGGCGAGGCGCTCGCGCGCCGCTACGCCGGTCCGCATAGCGCGCTCGGGCTGATCGCGCGCCGCAAGGATGCGCTCGACGCGCTGGCGGCGAGCCTGCCGGGGCGCAGCGCGGTGTATGCCCTCGACGTCGTCGACCCGCAGGCGCTCGAGCGCGCTGCAGGCGACTTCGTCGCGCGCTTCGGTCCGCCGGAGCTGGTGATCGCCAGCGCCGGCGTGTCGGTCGGCACCCACGGCGAGGCGCTCGCCGACGCCGCCAGGCTGCGCCGCGTGCTCGAGGTGAACGTGATCGGCCTGGCGGCGACGCTTGCCGCGTTCGCCCCGGCGATGCGCGCCGCGGGTCGCGGCACGCTGTGCGGCATCGCCAGCGTATCGGGCTTTCGCGGCCTTGCCGGCGCCGGCGCGTACTGCGCCTCCAAATCAGCCGCGATCACCTGGCTCGAGAGCCTGCGGGTCGAGCTGCGCGGCAGCGGCGTGTCGGTGGTGACGGTCTGCCCGGGCTACGTCGATACCCCGATGACGCGGGTCAACCGCTACCGCATGCCGTTCCTGTTGCCCGCGGACGAAGCCGCGCGCCGCATCGCGCGCGCGATCGAGGCGAAACGGCGCCTGGCCGTGATTCCGTGGCAGATGGCGCTGGTGTCCTACGCGCTGCGCGCACTGCCGGATTGGCTCTACGATCGCCTGGCCGCACGCGCGCCGCGCAAGCCGCGCTCGAGCGGCGAGTTTCAGTAGAACTCGTACTCGATGTGCGCGAGAAAGGTCTGGCTCGGTGCCGCGGCATTGAGGCCGAAGACCACGCCGAAGCGGTACTCGAGCTCGGTGCCGCGCGCGCTCGCCAGCTCGCCGCGCACGATCGGCCCCATCTGGTAGGCGTTGTCGCCGGGGCGCAGATAGACTTCGAAGCCCGGCGCGAACGCGCGCGTGACGTTGTAGGCGAATGCGTAGGCCGCGCGACCGGCGTACTTGCCGCTCGCGCCCGCGCCGACTTCCTTCTCCCAGATCAGGTTCAGGCGCTGGTCGATGCGGCCGCTGCGCTTTTCGAACAACGGACCGAACTCGATCGCGCTCGCCTCCCCGGGCTGGCGATTCTGCTCGTAGGACAGAACGAAGCCGGGGTCGGCCCAGTACTCGCCCTGCGGCGCGAGCTGGAACACGTTTTCGAACTCGTTGCCGACCCATTGCGCGGGCTCGCCGGGGGCGCGCTCGTACTCGCCGAGGTAGATCTCGGGACGCCACCAGTCGGTGAAGGCGTGGGCGACGGAGAGCTCGACGTTGCGCGTGCCGTCTATCGCCGCGTCGCCGTCGTGCAGCTGCGCGCCGCGGATTTCGAGCTCGGTCTGCCCCTTCGTCACGTAGGGCGAATAGACGATGAAATCATCGGCGCGGCTCGCGCCCGCCGCGGCGAGCAGGAGCAGGCCTGATAACGCAGCAGTGATCGTGCGCGCGGACATGACGCGCGGGCGGCTATTTCATCGCGCCGCCGACCACCACCCAGCCCTCGGCCGACGGATAGAAGTCGTTGAAGAAGCGGTAGCGACCCGGCTCGAGCGGACCGAGGTAGATCACGACCTTCGCGTGACCGGGCACGACGACCTCGCGCGACAGGTCATTGCTTTCGAATTCCGCCGGGATCGCGTCTTCGTTCCGGATCTCCAGCTTCAGCTTCACGCCCGCGGGCAGGGAAAGCTCCTTGGGCGCGAATTCCCGGTTGGCAATGCCGAGTTTGAATACCGGGATCTCGTCGGCCTTCGCAGCAGCGGCGGGCGCGAGGGCCGCCAAGAATGCAAGCACCGTCAAAAGACTTTTCATTCAGTTTTCGCGGAATCCCGTCGAGCATTCCGAGCCACGTATCAAACGATAATGGTTATCGTTACCGAGCGGATCGTAATGTCGGGCCGCAATAATGTCAATGATTCTTATTATCGTTATGGTGAAACAGCCGAACGGCTGCGTCAGCGGGCGGAAGCTGCCTGCTGCGTTTCGCGACCGAGCCGCAAGCTCGCGTAGCTGCCGGGGGCGTCTTGCAGCGCCTTCAATTCACCCTCGCCGGGCACGCGCGCCGGGACCTTGTCGCCCGCGTTGTGCGCTTGCATCCAGGCCTGCCAGTCCTGCCACCACGAGCCCGGGTGCTGCGCCGCGCCGGCGAACCATTCCTCGGCCGTGGCAGGCATCGCATCGTTGGTCCAGTAGTGGTACTTGTTCGCCGCCGGCGGGTTGACGATGCCGGCGATGTGGCCCGAGCCGCCGAGCACGAAGCGCACCGGCCCGCCGAGATACTTGGCGCCCTTGTAGGTGGTCTTCCACGGCGCGATGTGATCCTCGACGGTCGAGATGAAGTAGGCCGGCAGCTTCACCTGCGAGAGGTCGATCGGCACGCCAGCCAGCTCGATCCCGCCCGGGACGCCGAGCAGGTTCCTGAGGTACATGTTGCGCAGGTAGAAGCTGTGCATCCTGGCCGGCATGCGGGTCGAGTCCGAGTTCCAGTACAGCAGGTCGAACGGGAACGGGTCCTTGCCGAGCAGGTAGTTGTTGATCACGAACGACCACACCAGGTCGTTCGCGCGCAGCAGGTTGAAGGTGCTCGCCATCTCCGAGCCTTCCAGGTAGCCGCGCTCGTTCATCTTCTTCTCGAGGTTGGCGACCTGCCCCTCGTCGATGAACACGCCCAGCTCGCCGGGCTGCGAGAAGTCGAGCAGGCTGACGAAGAAGGTGGCGCATCCGATCCGCTGATCGCCCTTGGCCGCGAGCCAGGCGAGCGTGCAGCCGAGCAGCGTGCCGCCCAGGCAGTAGCCGATCACGTTGCACTGCGCTTCGCCGGTCGCCTTGCCGAC
>DATIZK010000060.1:0-16754 GCA_035517095.1 Burkholderiales bacterium | reverse complement strand
AGCGGGCCGATCGTCTTGAAGCACGAGTCCGCAATCGAGTCGAAGCTGAGCTGATCGTTGTCCGGCGGCGCAAGCGACGGGTCGTCGCTCGGGCAGTTGGTGCCGCCCGCCGCGCCGCCGCCGTCGCCGCGGTAGCGGCCGGCGCTGCGCACGGCGAGGAACTCGAGGAACTCCGCCCCGCCGCTGGCGGTCGTGCGCACGCTGTTCGGCAGCGCAAGGCGCACGTCGCGGCCGATGCGCTGCAAGGCGGTGTCGGCGGTGTCGGTCAGTTGTGCGCGGACGGCGATGTCGGCCGCCTGGCGCACCGGGAACACGAAATAGGCCAGGCCAGCGACGACGATGCCAGTGACCACGATCGAGATCACCAGCTCGATCAGGTTGAAGCCGCGCGCGCGAAATGGGTTGAAGCCGCGCGCGCGCGGCCGCCGCCGCTCAGGGAGAATTGGGCGCATAGCGCAGGCGGTAGCCCTGCAGTACGACGTTGGCGTTCGCGGGACCGGTCACCGTGACCGTGATGCGCAGGCCGTCGCTGGTCGGTATGCCGGGCAGCTCTCCGGCCGAGATCGGCTGCACCGAGACGGTGGCGGTATAGCCGCCCAGCCCGGGCACGAGCGTGTTGGTCACGTCGCGGATCCCGCTCATCGAAAAGCCGTCGTAGTCGTTAACGTTGTCGAAGCGCGGGTCGGCGTAGCGCGTCTCGCCCGTCTCGGGACCGATGGCCTCCGGTATCGCGCAGCCTGCCGCGCTGGTCGCCGTAGTCACCGCCGGGTCGTCGGGATCGCAGTAGGTGTAGGCGTGCAGCTCGATCTCTTCCATCAGCGAGGTGGCGATCGCGAGCGCCTGCTTGCGCACCACCGGATCGACGCTCGAGCGGGTCATCTGGTTGAACAGGATCGCCACGCCGGTCACCCCGATGGCCAGCACGACGATGAACACCACCAGCTCGATCAGGGAAAGGCCGCGCTCACGGCGCGCCGGTCTACTGGACATAGCCCGTTTCCGCGCTCACGCTGACGGGGCTGCCGTTGACCGCGAGCGTCACGGCAGCGCTCGGCTGGCCGAGGCCGTTGAAGGTGAACGGCGACGTTGACGCGGTGAGAATCACTCCGCTCGGCGCCGTGAGCACGAACGCGGCGCTGGAGGCAATCGAGCTGACCGGGCTCGCGCAGCCCGCGTCGTAGCACAGCGAGAGCTTGTTGGGCGTCGGATTCACCACCACATAGATCACCCGCCGCTGCGCGATTGCGGTCTTCTGCGCGTAGCGCAGTGCCGATTTGACCTGCTCGAGAAACCAGGTCTGGTCGATCGATTTCTGGTCGAAGTTCGCCGCGGTCACCGCTGCGAGGATGCCCAGAATCATGATCACGATCACCAGCTCGAGCAGCGTGAAGCCGCGCGCGGTGCGTGTCGAGCGCCCCCGGATCACTTGCCGTCTCCCCTGCCCTGGCCCCGGGCGACGTAGGCCAGCACTCGCTCGCGCTCGCGCCGCGCCTGCGGCATCAGCGGTGCCATCGCAAGCGCCTCGCGCGACCAGGCTTCGAGCTCGGACGCGCTCGCAGAGCGCGGCAGCTGCTGTCCCAGCAGGCGGTAAGTGGCAATGCGCCCCAGCAGATTGCGCACCTCGAGCGGATTGACGCGCAAGCCCGCATCGAACTCGCGCAGCGCGAAGTGCACCGCGCCGGGGCCTGCGCCGGCGAACGCCTGACCCTGCCAGAACTGCCCCAGGTACCAGTGGTAGCGCCAATCGCGCGGCTGCAGGCGGCTCGCGACTTGCAGCCAGTACGCGGCCGCCAGGGCCCGGCCCTCGCCGAGCTGGCGCCGGCCCCAGTAAGCGGCGCCTTCGGCCGCGACCGGCCGCGCAACGGCGAACGCCGCCACCAGCAGCAGCGCCATGCGCGCCGCGCGCGGCAGCGCCGGCAGCGCGAGCGCCGGAAGAGCCGCGACACCCGCGCTGGCGAGCAGGCGGTCGAGCGCGCCGAGCAGCGCGCCGAACAGCACCAGACAGGCAGGGATGTAGAACGGGTAGTCGACCAGTGCGTGGACCGACATCGTTGCCAGCCCCGCGACCGCCGCCACCGCATGCACCTTCTGCTCCGGATCCAGCCGCGCCAGGGCGCGCCGCGCGAGAGCGTAGGGCAGGAGCGCGAGCGCAACGAGCGCCAGCAGGCCCAGCGGGCCGGTTTCCTGCAGCAGCTGAAGGTAATCGTCGTGGGCGAAATAGGTCACGTGGTCGGTGCCGTAGGAAGGCACCTCGGCGCGGTGGCGCTCGAGCGCATAGCGAAAAGTCAGGTAGCCGGTCCCGGTGACAGGATGCGCGCGGTACGCCTCCCAGGACAGCGCATAGAGCTCCAGCCGCGACAGCGACGACTCGAGCCGCGCCGGCGCGTTCGGGCCGGGTTCTTCATGCGCCAGGCCGGGCATCTGCAAGCGTGCCGCGAAGGAAATCAGCGCTCCCAGGATTACGACCATCGCGAGGCGGGCCCAGGCGCGCGCGCCCGGGCGCGGCAGGCGCAGGCCGAGCAGGAGAGCGGCGCCGGCGCCGGCGAGCGCGCCGATCCAGGCCCCGCGGCTTAGCGCGGCAAACGAGGCGGCTGCGAGCGGCGCGAGCAGCGCCACGAGTGCGCGTCCGCCGCGGCCCCAGAGCAGCCACACCGCGGCCGGCAGCAGCACGAGGTCGAGCAGCGCGGCGTACGTGCTCGGCGTCTCGAGAAACGCGAGCGCGCGCGCCTCGCCCTGAAAGCGTACCTGCGCCAGCCCCCAGACCCCGAGCACGAGCGCGCCAGCGAGCGCGCCGCCGAAAAGGGAGCGCTGCATGCCCTCGGGGCAGCGGCGCGCGGCGGCAAAGGCAAGGATGAACAGCAGGGGGTGGAACAGCCCGGCCGGCGTGTAGGCCGGGCTTGCGAGCAAGTTGTTGGCCGCGATCAGCGCCGCGAGCCCGAGCGCTGCGGCGCCGAGCCAGGTCGGCGCCGGCGCAGGCTGCCCGAGCCAGCAGACTGCGGCCAGCGCGAGCGCCGCCGCCGCCCACAAGCCCACCACCGCCTGCGTCGAGCCGGCAGCCGCAAAGGCGAGCGCAAGAAAAAAAAGGGAGGCCGCAAGGCCCCCCCTTCTTTGTGCCGGCGTCGGCTTCAGCCCTGCGCGGCCGCTTTTCTCAGCAACTATCAAACCGCACCGACAACCTCGCGCGCCGGGCGCTCACGGCCCGGTGCAAAGCGTGGCTGGCAGTGCCGAGCAGGTCGTGGTTGTCGCGTCACCCGAGTACGTGACGACCGGCGAAGCGCACGAACCGGAAATGGAAAGATTCGAGCTGAGCGTCACATTGCCCGATACCGCCGAAAAGCCGCTGGCCGCCTTGTTCGACGCGTACAGCAGCACCGCGGAAGACTGGAGCGCTCCGCAAGCGCCGTCCCTCACCGCGGCGCGCGCGCTGGCCGAGAGGTCGGTAAATTGCGGCACCGCGATTGCCGCCAGGATGCCGAGGATCACGATCACCACCACCAATTCGATGAGGGTAAAACCCCGCTGCGCTGCACGTTTCATCTGTTTCACCAGAATCCTCCCGTTCGCCTTTGTCCGCCGCCCAGCGGCCCCCATGGCCGTCGAGTTTATCGTCGGGTGCAATACTAAGCTCGAATTTAGCCTGTTGCAATCACGTTTTGTCAAGATAAGTCATGGGCTTTTCGGCTATTTCTCGAAAATCTGTGAACTTTTAACCCTCGTCGGGTCCCCACTGGAACGGGGTCACGGCATGGAGCAGGTACGGCGAGTAGGCGCCCGAGGGCGTGCGCTCGACTTGGAGCCGGAACCGAATCGCCGGAACCGGGTCCGTGCCGCCGGTAAAATCCTGCGCCCGCCGAACGAGATACACCAGTTCGTGCCGCCCGCGGTCGTAGAGCCAGTTGCCGGGCTCGAGCGTGCTCAGGTCCGGGTGGTCGAACCCTCCGAGATAATTCGGCAGATCGGCGTGCGCCAGCAGCACCGGATTGCGCTCCGCCCAGTCGCGCTCGACCTCCGCCCGCCCGCCCGACAAAACCGCCTTCGCGGCGCGCACGTAGAGCGCGGACTGAAGGCGCGATACGGTCGCCTCCATGGCGGTCTTCTCCGCCACCTCCGACAGCTGCTCCAGGCGGTGCAGCAGGAGCGCGGCGAGCGCGCCGGCGATAATGACGTAGAGCGCCGACTCCAGGTAGCTGCGCTGGCGCAGGCGGACCCGGAACGGGATCACCGGCCTAGCATCACCTTGCCGATGCCCCAGATCGGCAGGAACACGCCGAGCGCGAGCACCAGCACCATCACGCCCATCGCCACCGTGAGTAGCGGCTCGATATTGGCGCTCAGATTGCGAATCTCGTAGTCGACTTCGCGCTCGTACATGCGCGCGACCTCCGCCAGTAGCTCGTCCAGTTCGCCGGTCTCTTCGCCTACCGCGATCATCTGCAGCACCACCGGGGTGAACACGCCGACCGCGACCGCGGTGCGCAGCAGGCTCTCGCCGCGCTCCACGCCGTCGCGCATCTGCTCGATGCGCTGCGCGATATACACGTTGTCGACCACGTCCGCGACCACGGTCAGCCCCTGCACGATCGGCACCCCGGACTGCATCGCCACCGCCAGGCTGCGCGTCAGGCGCGACAGGGTCGCCTTGGTGATGATCTCGCCCGCGATCGGAAGGCTCAGCTTGGCGCGGTCCCAGGCATAGCGCCCGCGCTCGGTGCGCAAGTAGGCGCGCAGGCCCGCGAACAGGGCGACCAGCGCGGCGAGCATCGCCGGCCAGTAGGCGAGAAAGAAATTCGAGCTCGCGATCAGCACCCGCGTCAGCACCGGCAGCGGCACCTTGTTCGCCGCGAAGATCTTGGCGAACGCCGGGATGACGGCGAAGTTCACGATCGCGATCGCGACCGCGATCGCGGTCAGCACGATGAGCGGGTAGCGCAGCGCGGTCTTGATCCGCTCGCGCACGCCGCGCTCGAACTCGATGTGGTGGAACATGCGATCGAACGACTCGGCCAGCGTACCCGTGGTCTCGCCCACCCGCACGATGCTGACGTAGTAGTTGCTGAATACCTTCGGGTGCCGGCGCATCGCGCTCGAGAGCTCGCGCCCGGCGTCGAGGTTGACCAGCAGGTCCGCGATCACGTCCTTCAGGGTATCGTTGCGCACCGACTCCTGCAGTCCGGCGAGCGCGCGCAGGATCGGAACGCCCGACCTGAGCAGGGTGTACATCTGGCGCGAGAACAGCATCACGTCGAGATCGCTGACCTCCGGCGCGGTCAGCAGGCGCCACCACTTCGGCGCGCCGCCGTTCTCCTCTTCGCTCGCGGTGGCATCGATCTGCACCGGCGTGATCCCGGTGCTGAGCAGCTGGTCCGCCACCGCGCCGCTGTCGGCGGCCTCCAACCGGCCGGCCACCAGGTCGCCGCGCGAATTGCGTCCGCGGTAGGCGAATTGCGGCACTTAGACCTCCACGTCGGTCGCCACCCGGATCACCTCCGACACGGTGCTGCGCCCGGCGAGCGCCAGATCGAGCGCGCGCGCGACGAGGGTCTTGCCCTCGAGTTGCGGGCGGGCCGCCTCGGCGAAAGCGCCCGGGTCCGCCTGGCCGGCCGCGTGCACCAGGGCGGGCGTCATCTCGAGCATTTCGTACACGCCGGTGCGCCCCGCGTAGCCGGTGCCGTTGCAGTGCGAGCAGCCGCGTCCGTGCATGAACTTGCGCCCGGCCCAGCCCTCTCCCAGGTGCGCCTCGAGCCAGCGCTCCGCGTGCGCTTCGGGCGGCTGCTCCTCCTTGCAGGACTCGCATACCAGGCGCAGCAGGCGCTGCGCGACCACCGCGTGCAGCGAGCTCGCCACCATGTAGCTCGGCGCGCCCATGTCGATCAGGCGGATCGCCGCGCTCGCGGCGTCCCGGGTGTGCAGGGTCGAGAACACCATGTGACCGGTGAGAGCCGCGCGCAGGCCGATCTGCGCCGTGTCCTCGTCGCGGATCTCGCCCACCAGGATGACGTCCGGGTCCTGGCGCAGGGCCGAGCGCAGCACGCGCCCGAAACCGAGGTCGATTTTCTCGTTCACCTGCACCTGCGTGACTCCCGGCAGCCGGTACTCGATCGGGTCCTCGATCGTGATGATCTTGCGGTCGACCGTATTCATCTCCTGCAGCGCGGCGTAGAGCGTGGTCGTCTTGCCGCTGCCGGTCGGGCCGGTGACGAGCACCATGCCGCTGCTGCGCTGGATGATGTCGCGAAAGCGCTCGAGCATGTCCTGCGGCATGCCGATCTTTTCCAGGCTCTGCAGCGTCGAGCCGCGATTGAGCAGGCGCAGCACCACCGCCTCGCCGAACTGGCTCGGCATGGTCGACATGCGCACGTCGACCGGCTGGCCGCGCACCATGACGTTTAGCCGGCCATCCTGCGGCAGGCGCTTCTCGGAGATGTCGAGCCCGGCCATCAGCTTCAGGCGCTGCGCAAGCGCCGGCCCGATCTTGCTGTCGGCCTCGGCCTGCGGCATCAGCGCGCCGTCGATGCGCACCCGGATCTGGACCCGGGTCTCCTGCGGCTCGATGTGCACGTCCGAGGCGTTCACCTGCAGCGCGTCCTCGAATACCGACTGCAGCAGCTTGACCACCGGCGCTTCCTCGGCCCCGAGGCCGGCGCCGAGCGTGCCGAAGTCGATGTAGTCCTCGCCGATGTCGCGCTCGAGCTCCTTGGCCAGGCCGCTGATCTCCTCGGTGCGGCGGTAGACCCGGTCGATCGCCTGCACCACCAGCGCCTCGCTCACCACCGCGACGTCGATGTCGCGCTTGAGCAGGCGCTGCAGCTCGTCGAAGGCGAACAGATCGGTCGGGTCGGCGAGGCCGACCAGGTAGCTCGCCTTGCGGTCCTCGAGCATGATGGCGCGGAAGCGCCGCGCCTGGGTCTCGGGCAGCAGGCGCACCAGGTCTGGCTTGAGGTTGTAGAACTTCAGGTTGACGAACGGGATCCCGAGCTGGCGCGAGATCGCTTCGCTGATCTGCTCGTCGCTGACGAAACCCTGCTCGAGCAGCACGCGCCCCAGCCGGCGGCCGCTCTTCTTCTGTTGCGCAAGCCCGAGCGCCAGCTGCTCGCGCGAGATCAGCTTCTGCGCGACGAGGATGTCGCCTAGCCTGACCTTCTCCGGACGGTCCATGGTCGCATTATCCGTGATTCGGGTGTGCCGCGAAGCGGCTATCATAAGCGCCCGTTCGAGGCATCCGCACGCGAGGACCCCTCATGACAAAGACTTTCGCCTCCCAGGGCGACCTCAAGCCGAAGAAGATCAGCTTCAAGAAGCTCTCGCCCAACTGCTACGCGTTCACCGCCGAGGGCGACCCGAACACCGGCGTGGTGGTCGGCGACGACGGCGTGCTGGTGGTCGACACCCAGGCCACTCCGCTCATGGCGCGCGAGGTGATCCGGCGCATCCGCCGGGTCACCTCCAAGCCGATCAAGTACGTGGTGCTGTCGCACTACCACGCGGTGCGCGTGCTGGGGGCCGCGGCCTACAAGGCCGAGCAGGTCATCGCCAGCCAGACCACGCTCGAGCTGATCCGCGAGCGCGGCAGGCAGGACATGAAGAGCGAGATCGGGCGCTTCCCGCGCCTGTTCCGCGGCGCCAGGTCGATCCCCGGCCTGACCTGGCCGACGATCACCTTCCGCGACGAGATGACGCTCATGATGGGCAAGCTCGAGGTCAAGATCATCCACGCCGGACCGGGACACACCGCCGGCGACACGATCGTGTGGGTGCCCTCGCAGCGGGTGCTGTTCTCGGGCGATCTGGTCGAGTACGAAGCCGGCATCTACACCGGCGACGCGCAGCTCGAGGAGTGGCCCGCCACGCTGCGCCGGCTGCGCGCGCTCAAGCCCAAAGCGCTGGTGCCGGGGCGCGGGCCGGCGCTCACCACCCCGGCGCAGTGCGACAAGGCGATCCGCTACACGCAGGACTTCGTGCGCGCGCTATACGCCAACGCCAGGCGCGCGGTCGCCGGCGGCAAGAGCCTGAAGCAGGCCTACGACGCCACGCGCCGGCGCATGGACCCGAAGTACGCCGGCTACCCGATCTACGAGCACTGCATCCCGTTCGATGTCACCCGCGCCTACGACGAGGCGCGCGGCATCAAGCACCCGCGCATCTGGACCGCGCGACGCGACCTGGAGATGTGGAAGACGATCGCCTGAGTGCGGTCCCGCTCCGCACTCGCGTGCGGTGCGGGACGAACCCCGCCGCGGAAGGAGGAGGGAGGAGGATTCCGCAGCGGGCGCAGCCGGTGGTCAGTACTGGCGCAGCCCCGCGCCGGTTTGAGCCGCCGCGCTCTCGCGCAGGGCGCGGAAGTAGGCCACGATGCGCGCCCCGAGACGCGAGGCCATGCCGGCGATCGCCTCGGCGCGTTCGCGCTTGGCCTGCTGCATGATTGCGGCCATCTGGTAGTCCGAGAGCGGCAGCCGCGGCTCGGCTTCGAGGTGCTGCTCGATGTAACGGATTTCGCTGGCGTTCATGGTGTTGCCTCATTCAGCGGTGTTGCAATGCAGCAATGATATGGCTTTGCAATAGGGTTTAGAATAGGCTCAATAATCATTTCAGCTTTGCGCAAACCGCAAAGATATGTCCGATTCGCTGCAGCAAATGTCGATTTTCGCCAAGGTGGTCGCCAGCGGCAGCCTGTCGGCCGCGGCGCGCGAGCTGGGGCTTTCCCCGGCGGTGGTCAGCCGCAGCCTGTCCGCGCTCGAGGCGCGCCTGGGCACCCGGCTCATCCACCGCACCACCCGCAGCCTGCGCCTGACCGAGGAAGGCGCGGCCTACTTCGAGTCCTGCACCCGCATCCTGGACGAGATCGAGGAAGCCGACGCGATGGCCGCCGCCGGGCGCGACGAGCCGCAGGGCGTGCTCAAGGTCGCACTGCCGGCGTCGTTCGGCCACCAGCACATCGCGCCGCTGGTGCCGCAATTCGCCGCCCGCTATCCCAAGCTGCGGCTCGCGCTCAGCCTGTCGGACCGGCGCGTGAACCTGATCGAGGAGGGCTTCGACCTCGCGGTGCGCATCGCCGAGCTGGAGGATTCCTCGCTCGCGGCGCGCAAGCTCGCGCCCAACCGGCGCGTCGTGTGCGCGAGCCCGGACTACCTGCGCCGCCACGGCACGCCGCGCACGCCGCAGGAGCTCGCCAAGCACAACTTCCTGGTCGCCAACTGGGGCGACGGCAGCTTCGCCATGACGCTCGAGTACAAGGGCCCGGTGGGCAAGCAGGGCGAGGTGCGCGTCACCGGCAAGTACGCCTGCGACAACTGGGAAGTGCTGCGCGAGTGGGCGCTCGCCGGCCTGGGCGTCGCGCTCAAATCGACCTGGGACGTGCGCGCGCAGCTCGAGGACGGCTCGCTGGTGCCGCTCTGCCCCGGCTATACCTTCGATACGGACGTGGCCATTTACGCGGTCTACCCGCACCGCCGCCACCTGCCGGCCAAGACGCGCGCCTTCGTCGATTTTCTGGTCGAATCGTTCGGTCCCGAGCCTTACTGGGATCTGCCGCAGCCGAAGCAGCTCAAGCCGCGAATCAAGGCGCGCGCCGCGGTCTAAGGCTATGTTAGGCTCGATCGGGGCCGCGTCAGCAATCGAGGAGACACGCCGATGAATGCACCTGTTGACCCCTCCCGGCTCGCCCAGGTATCGCTCGACGACAAATACACGCTCGCCAAGGGGCGCGTGTTCCTCACCGGCATCCAGGCGCTGGTGCGGCTTGCGCTGCTGCAGCGCGAGCGCGATGCGCGCGCGGGCCTCAACACCGCGGGCTACATCTCGGGCTACCGCGGCTCGCCGCTGGGCGGCATCGACCAGACCATGTGGGGCGCGAAGCAGCACCTCGAGCGCCATCAGGTCGTGTTCCAGCCGGGGCTGAACGAGGACCTCGCGGCGAGCGCGATCTGGGGCACGCAGCAGGTGGGCATGTTCCCCGGCGCGAAGGTCGACGGCGTGTTCGGCATGTGGTACGGCAAGGGTCCGGGCGTCGACCGCTGCGGCGACGTGTTCAAGCACGCCAACGCCGCCGGGACCTCCAGGCACGGCGGGGTGCTCGCGCTGGCCGGCGACGACCATGCCGCCAAGTCCTCGACCATGCCGCACCAGTCCGAGCACATGTTCAAGGCCTGCATGATCCCGGTGCTCAACCCGGCCAACGTGCAGGAGTACCTCGACCTGGGGCTGCACGGCTTCGCCATGAGCCGCTACTCGGGCTGCTGGATCGCGTTCAAGTGCGTCACCGACGTGGTCGAGTCGGGCGCCTCGGTCGAGATCGACCCCGAGCGCGTCAGGATCCAGCTGCCGCAGAACTTCCCCCTGCCGGCCGACGGCCTGAACATCCGCTGGCCCGACGGCATCCTCGAGCAGGAAGCGCGCCTGCTCGACTGGAAGGTCTACGCCGCGCTCGCCTACGCGCGCGCCAACGGCCTCGACCGCATCGTGTGGGACGCGCCCGGCGCGCGCCTGGGCATCGCCACGACCGGCAAGTCCTTCGGCGACACCATGCAGGCGCTCGCCGACCTGGGCATCGACGAGAAGGTCGCGCGCGAGATCGGCCTGCGCGTGTACAAGGTGGCGATGACCTGGCCCCTGGAGCCGCAGGGCGCGCGCCGCTTCGCCGAGGGGCTGGAAGAGATCCTGGTGATCGAGGAGAAGCGCCAGCTGATCGAGTACCAGATCAAGGAAGAGCTCTACAACTGGAAGCAGGACGTGCGCGCGCCGCGCGTGGTCGGCAAGTTCGACGACAACGGCGAGTGGAGCCGCGCCGCGGGCCAGCCCGCCGGCTCGTGGCTGCTGCCGGCGCACTACGAGCACTCGCCGGCCATGGTCGCGAGGGTGATCGCGCAGCGGCTGCAGAAATTGGGAATGGATAAAGGCCTCGGAAGCCAGTTCAATGACCGCCTCGCGTTCCTCGACTTCAAGCAAAAGGCGCTCGCGAAGCCGCGCGTGACCGCGATCCGCCAGCCCTACTTCTGTTCGGGCTGCCCGCACAACACCTCCACCCGCGTGCCCGAGGGCAGCCGCGCCACCGCCGGCATCGGCTGCCACTTCATGGCGGTGTGGATGAACCGCTCGACCGCGACCTTCACCCACATGGGGGCCGAGGGCGCGCCCTGGATCGGGCAGGCGCCGTTCACCGACGAGAAGCACATCTTCGCCAACCTGGGCGACGGCACCTACTTCCACTCCGGGCTGCTCGCGATCCGGGCCGCGGTCGCGGCCAAGGTCAGCATGACCTACAAGATCCTGTTCAACGACGCAGTGGCGATGACCGGCGGCCAGCACCACGACGGGCCGCTCGACCCGATGCTGATCTCGCGCCAGGTCGCGGCCGAGGGCGTGAGCAAGATCGTGGTGGTGACCGACGAGCCGCACAAGTACCCCGCGACGGTCAACTGGGCGCCGGGCGTCACGGTGCGCCACCGCGACGAGCTCGACGCCGTGCAGCGCGAGCTGCGCGCGACGCCGGGCGTCACCGCGCTGATCTACGACCAGACCTGCGCCTCGGAGAAGCGCCGCCGGCGCAAGCGCGGCGCCTACCCCGACCCGGCCAAGCGGGTGGTGATCAACGACATGGTGTGCGAGGGCTGCGGCGACTGCAGCGTCAAGTCCAACTGCCTGTCGGTCGAGCCGCTCGAGACCGAGTTCGGCCGCAAGCGCAGGATCAACCAGTCGACCTGCAACAAGGACTACTCCTGCGTCAACGGCTTCTGCCCCAGCCTGGTCACGGTCGAGGGCGGGCAGCTCAGGAAAGGCAAGGCGCCGGCGGTTTCCGCCCCGGAAGATTTTCATATCGAAGAACCGCGGATTCCGTCGCTCGGGAGCCCGTTCGGCGTGCTCATCACCGGCATCGGCGGCACCGGCGTGATCACCATCGGCCAGATCCTCGCCATGGCGGCGCACCTCGAAGGCAAGGGCGTGTCGGTGCTCGACATGTCCGGCCTGGCGCAGAAGTACGGCGCGGTGATGTCGCACGTCAAGCTGGCCGCGAGCCCCGCGGCGCTGCACGCCGCGCGCCTGGGCGCCGGCAACGCGAACCTGGTGCTCGGCTGCGACCTGGTGGTGAGCGCGACCACCGATGCGCTGGAGAAGATGAGCCCGGCCACCACGCGCGGCGTGGTCAACGCCACCACCACCCCGACCGCGGAGTTCGTCGCCAACCCGGACTGGAAGCTCCCGGGGAGCGACCTGCGGCACGACGTGGCGCAGGCCTGCGGCGAGAAGAACGTCGACTTCGTGCCGGCGGCCGAGCTCGCCACCGGCCTGATGGGCGACTCGATCGCGACCAACATGTTCATGCTCGGCTACGCCTACCAGAAGGGCTGGGTGCCGCTGTCGGGCGCGGCGATCGTGCGCGCGATCCAGTTGAACGGCGTCGCGGTCGAGTTCAACGTCGCGAGCTTCACCTGGGGCCGCCGCGCCGCGGTCGACCTCGAGCGCGTGCGCCGCGCCGCGATCCCGGCCGAGGTGATCCCGATCGGCGAGCACTTCTCGCGCAACCTGGACGAGCTGCTCGAGCGCCGCGTCAAGCTGCTGACCGACTACCAGGACGCCGCCTACGCGGCGCGCTACAAGGCGCTCGTCGAGCGGGTGCGCAAAGCCGAGAGCGACGAGCTCGGCGCCTCGACCAAGCTCGCCGAAGCGGTGGCGCGCTACTACGCCAAGCTCATGGCCTACAAGGACGAGTACGAGGTGGCGCGCCTTTATGCCAGCGGCGATTTCGCCCGGCGCGTGGCCGGCATGTTCGAGGGCGACTACAAGCTTCACTTCTATCTCGCCCCGCCGCTCATCGCCAAGCCCGACCCGCGCACCGGCGAGCCGAAGAAGATGCGCTTCGGGCCCTGGGTCATGGGCCTGTTCAAGGTCCTCGCCCGCATGAAGGGCCTGCGCGGCGGCGCGCTCGACCCGTTCGGGCGCAGCGAGGAGCGCCGCACCGAGCGCGCGCTGATCGCCGAATACGAGCGCACGGTGGATGCGCTGCTCGCCGGCCTGTCGGCGCAGAACCACGGCCTCGCGCTCCAGATCGCCTCGATCCCCGAGGAGATCCGCGGCTACGGCCACATCAAGCAAAAGAGCATCGACCTCGCGCGCGCCAAGACCGACCAGCTGCTCGCGCGCTACCGCGCCGGCGGGGCCCAGGAGCGTGCCGCGGCGTAATTGGGGTCAGACCCCATTTTCGAGAAAATGGGGTCTGACCCCGGTTTTTCTTTGCTGCCTGCTGGCCGCGACCGCCCACGCCCAGGAGCGCTCGATCGAGCTGGGCGGCGAAACGATCCGCTACAGCCTGCGCGCCGACCCGGCCGGCGGCGGGGCGCTCGCCGCCGCGCGCGAGCTCGCGCGCGACCTGGCCGCGGGCGACATCGAAGCCGCGGCGCGGCTGTCGAACGCGCCCGAGCGGCGCTACGAGGTGCTGCGCGACTACCGCGACTGGGTGGGCGCGAGCGAGTTCAAGCGCGTGTATGCGCAGTACTTCTCGCCGCGCAGCCGGGTGGTGGCCGAGATCGACATCGGGCGCCACCACCTGCTGGTGTGGAAGCTCGACGGCAGCCACCGCCTCGCGGGCCAGTTCTACGCCGAGGTCGGCGACAGGTTCCTGCTCGACGACGTGCCGGGCGCCGAACGCGCGCGCCTGCGCCGGCTGCTCGAGGCCTACCGCGCGGGCAAGCTGGGCGACTGAGCCCGCTCAGGCCGTGAGCGTGAACGGGTTGAAGTCGGTGTCGCGGTCGTAGTAGTCCTCGTTCTCGGCGCGCTTGAGCAGCGCGACCACCTTGTAGGTCACGGGCGTGAACACCACTTCGACCGCGACCTTGGTCACGAACTGCGCGATCATCACCAGCGGCAGCTTGTCGTCCGGGATGATGCCCGCGCCGTAGAACGCGAGCGGATAGAAGATCGCCGAGTCGACCGCCTCGCCGAAGATGGTCGAGCCGATGATGCGCGTCCACAGCCAGCGCCCGGCGGTGAGGATCTTCATCTTCGCCAGCACGAAGGAATTGACGAACTCGCCGCAGAAGTACGCGGTCATCGACGCCGCGACGATGCGCCAGGTGTTGCCGAACGCGATTTCGTAGGCGTCCTGGTGGGTCCAGAACGCGGCCGGCGGCAGCGCCACCACCACCGTCGCCATGAACGAGGCGAAGCCGAGCGCCGCGAACCCCGCCCAGATCACCCGGCGCGAGCGCGCGTAGCCGTAAACCTCGGTCAGGATGTCGCCGAAGATGTACGAGATCGGGAAGAACAGCACGCCGGCGCCGAAAGTGAGCGTGCCCAGCTGCGGCACGTGTATCTGGCAGATCTTGGCCGGGCCGATCAGATCCGAGCAGATCAGCACCGTGACGAAGGCCGCCATCACGAATTCGTAATAGCGGTAGCTGCGCGGCGGGCTCGTCACGGCGGCTTCAGGGCAGGCGCGGCGAGTGGTCGCGGATGTCGGGGTCGAGCTCGACCTGCAGCGCGTCGAGCATGCGCGACACCATGGCGTAGAACGCCGCCGTGAGGCACAGCTCGACGTACTCGGCGTGGCTGAAGTGCTGCGCGGCCTCGGCGTAGACCTGGTCCGCGACCTCGCCCGCCATCACGCCCTCGGTCAGCGCCAGCGCGGCGCGCGCGCGCGCGTCGAAGTGCTTCGACTCGCGCCACAGCTCGAGCTGGTCGATCTGCTCCTCGGTAACGCCCGCCTTGCGCGCCATCTTCAGGTGCTGCGCCCATTCGTAGTGCGAGCGCGCGATCTGCGCCGTGCGCAGGATCATGATCTCGCGCAGCTTGCGCGGGGTGCGGCTGTCGTGCCGGATCGCGTTCGCGAACTCGGTCCAGGCCTCGGTCAGCGCGGGATGGTTGCCCAGGGCGCGGTACAGGTTCACCGGCTCGCCCCACAGCTCTTCGAGCCGCTTTTTCAGGCCCGGCTCGAAGTCGGCCATCGGTACGCGTTGCATGGCCGTGCATAATAGCCGAATTAAAATCGGGGTCAGACCACGTTTTTGCGTCAACCAACGGCCCACCATTCCCGTTGGTCCGGCATGCCCCGCCGATTGCGAATCTCCGTACCCGACGTTGCCATGCATATCGTCCAGCGCGGCAACAACCGAAGCGCGTGCTTCTTCAGAGAAAGTGACTATCTCTACTACCTGCTGCAGCTGCGGACCCTTGCCGCGGATATCGGCTGTTCGGTGCACGCGTATTGCCTCATGACGAATCATGTGCACCTGCTGATTACCCCCCGATCACCCCAGGCCTGCACCGCTCTGATGAAGCACCTAAGCCAGCGCCACGCGCAGTACGTCAACCGCACCTACGTGCGGACCGGGTCGCTCTGGGACGGGCGATTCAGGTCTTGTCTGACGGAGTCGCGGCGCTACGTACTTGCGTGCTACCGCTACATCGAGCTGAATCCCGTACGGGCCGGCATGGTCGATTCGCCCGGCGGCTACGCATGGTCAAGCCATGCCGCGAACGCCCGAGGCGCCCGATCCGACTTGATTGCCCCGCACCCGGAATACCTCGCGCTCGGGACGCAGCCTTCGTCCCGTTACGCGGCCTATGCCCGATTGTTCGAGGACGCTCTCGATCCATCGCTCGTCGCAAGCATCCGCGAGTCGACGAACGGTGGGTACGCGTTGGGCAGCGATCAATTTCGATCGGAGATCTCGCGCGCACTCGGCCGCAGAGTGGCGCGCGGCCGCCCTGGACGACCTTGCGCGTCGGAAAAGGTGGTCTGACCCCGATTTGAGGGGAGGCCGGTTTACAATCCGGACTCTCATGAAGAGCGCGAGCAGAACGGAAGACGTCCACATCGTCGCCTTCGAGGCGATGCCCTCGCCGCGCGAGCTGCACGCGAAGGCGCCGATCACGCCGCGCGCGGCCGAGACGGTGACCGAGGCGCGGCGCGTGCTGCAGCGGATCCTCGAGCGACGCGACCCGCGCCTGTTCGTGGTGGTGGGGCCGTGCTCGATCCACGACCCGAAGGCGGGCCTGGAGTACGCCGCGCGCCTGCACGAGCTCGCGGCCGAAGTGTCCGGCGCGCTCTACCTCGTGATGCGGGTCTACTTCGAGAAGCCGCGCACGGTCACCGGCTGGAAGGGATTCATCAACGACCCGCGCCTGGACGGCTCGTTCCACATCGAGGAAGGCATGCAGCGCGCGCGCGAGTTCCTGCTCGCGCTCGCCGACCAGGGCGTGCCCGCGGCGACCGAGGCGCTCGACCCGGTCGCGCCGCAGTACCTGGGCGACCTGATCTCCTGGTACGCGATCGGCGCGCGCACCAGCGAGTCGCAGACCCACCGCGAGATGGCGAGCGGCCTGTCGGCCCCGGTCGGGTTCAAGAACGCCACCGACGGCGACACCGCGGTCGCGATCAACGCCATCCGCTCGGCGCGCCAGCCGCACAACTTCCTCGGCATCGACCCCGAGGGCCGCTCCGCGATCGTGCGCACCGGCGGCAACCCCTACGGCCACATCGTGCTGCGCGGCGGCGCCACGAGCCCGAACTACGACACCGCGCACGTCGCGCTGGTCGAGCAGGCGCTCGGCGAGGCGCGCGTGGCGCCGAACATCGTGGTCGACTGCTCGCACGCCAACTCGTTCAAGAAGCCCGAGCTGCAGCCGCTGGTGTTCAAGGACTGCATGCACCAGATCGTCGAGGGCAACCGCTCGATCGTCGGCCTGATGCTGGAGAGCAACCTGGTGGCCGGCAGCCAGCCGATCCCCGAGGACAAGTCCAAACTGATCTACGGCTGCTCGGT
>DATIZK010000059.1:0-4025 GCA_035517095.1 Burkholderiales bacterium | reverse complement strand
ACCGCCTTGCGGATCGGCAGCCGAGTCGATCCTGCGGCGATCCACGGCGCGGCCGCGGCGGCGAGAAAAGTACGGCGTCGCATGCGTTGATTGTATCCCCGTGGGGCAGGTTTCCGACCTGTCCAGTCTCGACCCTGCCCTAACCGCCCCTGCGGCCGCGAGCACACGCTCGCGCAAGCCGCGTTCGCGAACGACTCTACGAGCCGGCGGTGCGGCCGACCGCCTTACCGGCGGCGTGTTCCTGGGCGCAGATCACCGGGCCGTAACGAGCCCCCACCGAGACGTACTCGCTCACCGCTTGTCCCAGTCCGTCAATGCCGGGGAACAGTGCGGCTCCGGTGATGTTCATGTCGCGTAACCGCAGTAGGAACTCCGCCTTCTTTTCGTGTGGAATTACGATCTTCCGTACATGGTCGTCGCCGACCTGTGCCTGAATGCATTCGTTGTGATTGCGCAGCACGTCGAAACCCATGGTGAATCGGCCCTGCTGCGCGGCGATGCGCTCGCTGGTGACGTACTTGAATTCCAGCGGCAGCACCACCTGTTGGTCCCGCAGTTCCTGCAGCCTTCCTTCGTACCAGGAGACAGCCGCGGGATCGTCGAACTCCGGCGGCTGGCCGTGACGGGTTACAAAAGATCTGTGCAGGTTCTTGCTGCAGAACGCCCAGACCGCGCCCGGCGCCTTGTTGCCGTCGTGCAGAGCGGCGAAGTAGGCCGCAACATACGGTGAAATGGTCCAGTCGAGCATTCTGGTGGGAGCGCCATGGTGCTGCATCACCGCCCACCAGCAGGGTTTCGTATAAATTTTGGCCAGCAGCGTCGGGCTGAGAAACAGGTGGGCCTTGCATCGAAAGATGCCGAGCGCCTGCTCTTCCAACTGCAGCGCTTCTTTGAGAGAAAGCTCGAAGTGGCGCAGGGAGCGCATGAGCGACGGTTCGAGTTTCCAGGACGCGTCGCTCTGCCCGCGGAACCAGTACAAGCGATCCTCGCTGCCGGTCGACGGCAGGACGTCCCTCATGAAACGGACGAAATCTTCGAAGCTATCGACGGTCTGATCACCCCACTCCATCTGAACCGGGATTTCCATTTAGAGCATCTCCGTAGGGGGGAGTATACACCCATTCACCAATTCTCGATCCACATGGCCACAGTCTGGGGCGACAGCTCAAAACCCTGATAAGCTGGCCTTTCTGACCACCTGCTCCGAGTTGCGGTCGCAAGCGGTGCAATTCGTGTCCCGCTGGGCCGCGAAGTCCCCGGTCCTGATCGTCGCAGCCACACGGGAGGCCGCCGACGAGATCGCCCTCACTGCCTGCGGCGAGGCCCTGATCGGCGTCCAGCGCACCGCCTTCCGCGACCTGGTCCTGGAGCTCTCCGCGGCCGAGATGAACCGGCGTGAGCTCGTGCCCGTGGGTCGCGTGGTGCGCGAAGCGCTGGCGGCTCGCGTCGCATCCGAGGCCCTGCGCGCCGGACGGCTCACCTACTTCGGGCCGGTCGCGGAATTTCCCGGCTTTCCCCGGGCGCTCGCGGAGACCTTCGAGGAAGTCAGGCTGAATCGCGTGGAGCCGGAGCAGCCCGATCTCGCCCTGCTGCTCCGCGCCTATGAAGCCGAACTTGAGGAGCGCGGATTCGCCGATCATGCCGCCCGGGTCGACATGGCTCGCACAGCCGTTGCAAACCGCCTGCGCGATACGGCGGTGGTAGCCCTCGATCTCGCCCTCCGTACGCGCGCCGAACGTGAGTTGCTCGAGGTTCTTTTGGCCTCGTCGCGCCAGCGGCTGGTGTTGAGCATCGGCGAAGGCGGCGTGGCCGACCTCTCTCTCGACCATTTGCGCGACGGTGGATTTGAGATCTTCTCCACCTCGGGCGAAGCCCTCGAATGCGTCGAGATCGCGCGGCGCATCGGGCGCGGCGGCATCCCCTTCGACGAGACCGCGATCCTGCTGCGCTCGGCGGAGCGCTACCAGCCGCTGGTGATGGAAGCGTTGCGGCGCGCGGGAATCCCGGCCCACTGCACGCGCGGCGCCCGGAGGCCCGACGTCGCGGGGCGCAGCTTTCTCGCCCTGCTGCACTGCGCCGAAGAGCGCCTCTCGGCCTCGCGATTCGCGGAGTATCTGTCCCTCGGCCAGATGCCCGACGAGGAAGAGCCCGTTACTCCGGTCGCCTGGGAGCGCCTGCTCGTGGACGCGGCCGTGATCGGCGGATCCGGGCGCTGGGCCACGCGGCTCGCCGGCCTGCGCGAGGAGCTGCACCGCCGGTACCGCGGAGAGGAGGACGAAGACGAGCGCGCGCGCATCGAGCGGCGCATCGCCTCGCTGGACAACCTGCGCGAGTTCGCCCTTCCGATGATCGGCCGCCTGGCCGCGCTGCCCGAGCGCGCCGTTTGGGGCGAGTGGCTGGATGCCCTGACGGGGCTGGCCGAAGCCACGCTGCGCGAGCCCGAGCGCGTGATCGAGCTGTTGGAAGAACTGGAGCCGATGTCGGATATCGGGCCGGCCGGTTTGAGCGAAGTCCTGCTGGTGCTGGGGCCGCGCCTCAACTCGCTCGCCGCGGCGCCCAAAGACTCGCGCTTCGGCAAGGTCTGGGTCAGCGGCATCGCCGAGGCGCGCGGCCTCGCGTTCCGCCAGGTCTTCTTGCCGGGCGTGAACGAAGGGCTGTTTCCGCGGCCGCCATCCGAAGACCTGCTGGGCGTGCGGCGCGACGAGGAAGATGCCGAACTGCTGCGCATCGCAGCGGCCTGCGCCTCTGAGCGGCTGGTGATGTCGTTTTCACGTCTCGACCTGCTCACCGGGCGCGAACGCGTGCCCTCGTTCTACGCCTTCGCGGCGCATCGCGCGGCCGGCGGCAGCGAGATGGGCGTGCGCGAGTTCGAGGATTTCGCGCGCTCGCGCACCGGCACCCGCATCGGGTGGCCGGCCCCGGCCGACCCGGCGGAAGCGATCGACGACGCCGAATTCGACCTGGCCACCCTGGCGCCCCTCGCCAAAGGTTCCGGGCAATACCTGAAGAGCCTCCCGGGCCGCGCGGTCGCGTCGCTGCGTGCCCGCTGGTCGCGTTGGCACAAACCGTGGAAGCCGGCCGACGGCCTGTTCGTGGAAGAGATCGGCAGCGACGCCCTCAAGCCCTATCTGCTCAGCGCGCGCTCCTGGTCGCCCTCGGCCTTGCAGCAGTACGCGCGCTGCCCCTACCGGTTCGCGTTGCACGGCATTTTCGGATTGCGCCCCGCCGAGCGGCCGGCAGGCGTCCAGCGCATGGACCCGGCGACACGCGGCCGCATCTTCCACGAAGTGCAGTTCGAACTTCTGCGCGATCTGTCCGGTGCCGGGCTGCTGCCGGTGACCGGCGCCAACCTCGCTCAAGCCCTCGAACGCCTGGCCGCGGTGATGCAGAACGTCGCGGAGCGGCAGGAGGCGGAGCTCGCACCCGCGATTCCGCAGATCTGGCGCAGCGAGGTGCAGTCCATGCATGCCGACCTGCGAGGCTGGCTGCAGCAGAAGGCCGCGCTGGAAGCGGATTGGACGCCCCAATTCTACGAGCTGAGCTTCGGCTTGGCCGACCCCGCGGAACGCGATCCGCGCAGCCGCAAGGAAGCCGTCGAAATCGATGGCGGCATCAGGCTGCGCGGCTCGATCGACCTGGTGGAGCGGCATCCCAGCGGCGTGCTGCGCGTGGTCGATCACAAGACCGGCCGCATCCCGGAACCGCGCCCCGAAATCGTCGGGCAGGGCGAGATCTTGCAGCCGATGCTCTACGCGCTGGCGGCGGAGCGGATGCTCGGCGCGCCGGTCTCGTTCGGGCGCCTCTTCTATTCCACCATCGTGCAGAACTACGCCGTCGTTGATGTGCCCGTGAACGATTGGACACGGCGCCGCGCGGCTCACGTCCTCCAAATCATCGGCGACGCCGTCAGCAACGGCTTCCTGCCCGCCGCGCCGCGCAAGGATGGCTGCAAAGGTTGCGACTATCTGCCGGTGTGCGGGCCCTACGAAGAGGAGCGCGCGGCAAAACACAAGTCGCAGGCGGAG
>DATIZK010000058.1:0-19637 GCA_035517095.1 Burkholderiales bacterium | reverse complement strand
GTCAGCAACAGCACGCGGATCTACGAGGCGCTAGGCGACACGCATGCGCTGTCCGTGGTCAGCCACCTGTTGGGCCTGCTGGAACATTGCGTCACGAAGTATTCCGGCAGCGTGGTCAAGACCCTGGGCGACGCGATGGTGTGCGCATTCGAGGACTCCGACGGGGCGCTGCGCGCCGCCTGCGACATGATGGCGCTACTCGCGCCGCTGCCCGCCCGCCCCTACGGCAAGCTGTCGATCAAGATCGGATTGACCTACGGTCCGGTGGTGCTGTCCGAGGGCGACGTGTTCGGCGACACGGTGAACGTGTGCGCGCGGCTGGTGGCGCTCGCCAACGCCGACCAGGTGCTGACCAGCCAGCAGACCGTGGACGCGCTCTCGACGGGCCTGCGCGCTCGCTGCCGAACGCTGTTTCCGATCCAGATCAAGGGCAGGGAAGAGGAAGTCATGGCGTGCGAAGTACTGTGGCGCAGTGACCCTGACGTCACGGCGGCCAATCCGGCGCGCGCCGACTTCGCGCTCGGGGGCGAGTTGTTCCTCAAGCTCAGCCACGAAGGCAATACCTTTCTGGTCGACCAGGCGACGCCCTCCGCCCGGCTCGGGCGCGACAAATCGAACGACTTGGTGGTGGCGAGCCATTTCGCGTCGCGCTTCCACGCCCGGATCCACAAGCGCGAGGGTGGCTTCTTTCTCTCCGACCAGTCCTCGAACGGAACCTACCTGCTGGCCGACGACGGCGCAGCCGAGGTGCTCTTGCAGCGCGAGGAGGCGGTGCTCGGAGAGCGCGGCTGGATCGGGCTCGGCATGAGCGCCGCGCGCCACGGCGATCACGTGGTGCGCTACCGCATCGAGCGCGAGGGCGGCTGAGCGGCAGCGCCCGCACGGGGTAGAATCGCGCCTTCCCAGCCCCCCGCCCCGCCGCAAATGTTCGCCGCAAACCTACTTGCCCAGTCGGATCCCGAAGTCTGGAACGCGGTGCGCCTGGAGCACCGGCGCCAGGAGGACCATGTCGAGCTGATTGCGTCCGAGAACTACGTCAGCTCGGCGGTGCTGATCGCGCAGGGCTCGCAGCTCACCAACAAGTACGCCGAGGGCTACCCAGGCAAGCGCTACTACGGCGGCTGCGAGTTCGTCGACATGGCCGAGTCGATCGCGATCGAGCGCGCCAAGCGCCTGTTCGGCGCGAGCTGGGCGAACGTGCAGCCGCATTCCGGCTCGCAGGCCAACCAGGCCGTGTACGCCGCGGCGCTCAAGCCCGGCGACACGATCCTGGGCATGTCGCTCGCCCACGGCGGCCACCTGACCCACGGCTCGCCGGTGAACCTGTCGGGCAAGCTGTACAAGGTCATCTCCTACGGCCTGGATGCGAACGAGGAGATCGACTACGAGCAGGTCGAAGCGCTCGCGCGCCAGCACCGGCCGAAGATGATCGTCGGCGGGGCGTCGTCCTACGCGCTCGCAATCGACTGGACGCGGCTGCGCGCGGCCGCGGACGCGGCCGGTGCGCTGCTGATGGCGGACATGGCGCATTACGCTGGACTGGTCGCAGTCGGCCTCTACCCTTCGCCGCTCGATATTGCGGATTTCGTCACCTCGACCACTCACAAGACGCTGCGCGGCCCTCGCGGCGGCCTGATCCTCGGCCGGCCGGAGCAGGAGAAGGCGGTCAACTCGGCGATTTTCCCCGGCATCCAGGGCGGGCCACTGATGCACGTGATCGCAGCCAAGGCGGTCGCGTTCGGCGAGGCGCTGCGGCCTGAGTTCCGCGCCTACCAGCAGCAGGTGCTCGACAACGCGCGCACCATGGTGCGGGTGCTCACCGAAAGGGGTCTGCGGGTCGTATCGGGGCGCACCGACTGCCACATGTTCCTGCTCGATCTGCGCCAGAAGCGCGTCAGCGGCAAGGATGCCGAGGCGACGCTCGGTCGCGCGCACATCACGGTCAACAAGAACGCGATTCCGAACGATCCGGAAAAGCCGGCCGTGACCTCCGGCATCCGCATCGGCACGCCCGCGATGACGACCCGCGGCTTTCGCAGTGGCGAGGCCGAGATCCTGGCCAACCTGATCGCCGACGTGCTCGACAACCCCGCCGACGACGCGAACCTGCGACGCGTCGCGGGCGAGGTGAAGGCGCTATGCGCGGGCTTTCCGGTGTACGCCTAGGCGCCGGCCATGCGCTGCCCTTTCTGCAGCCATCTCGACACCCAGGTGGTCGACACGCGCTCGAACCCCGAGGCGAACGTGATCCGCCGGCGCCGGCGCTGCCCGAAGTGCGACAAGCGCTTCACCACCTACGAGCGGGTCGAGCTGAGGATGCCGCGGCTGGTGAAGAAGGACGGCAGCCGGACCGATTTCGATCGCGACAAGCTGCTCGGCAGCATGATGGTCGCGCTGCGCAAGCGCCCGGTGGCCACTGAGGCGATCGACGCGGCGGTCGACCGGATCGAGGAGAAGCTGCGCTCGCTCGGCGAACGCGAGGTGCCGACCAGCCGGATCGGAGACCTGGTGATGCGCGAGCTGGCCAAGCTCGATAAGATCGCCTACATCCGCTTCGCCTCGGTTTACCGCAGCTTCGAGACGCCGGACGATTTCCGCGAAGCGGTGCAGGAGATCCGCCGCCCGCGGCGCAGGAAGTGACGCCCTTTTCGGCCCTCGACCAGACGATGATGCGGCGCGCGCTGGCGCTGGCCGAGAAGGGCATGTTCAGCGCGACACCCAACCCGCGCGTGGGCTGCGTGCTGGTGCACGGCGAGCAGGTCGTCGGCGAGGGCTGGCACGAGCAGGCCGGTGCGCCGCACGCCGAGGCGAACGCACTCGCCGCCGCCGGCGAGGCGGCGCGCGGGGCGACTGCCTACCTCAACCTCGAGCCTTGCGCCCACCACGGCCGCACCCCGCCCTGCGCCGACGCGCTGGTCGCCGCCGGGGTGACGCGAGTGGTGGCGGC
The DNA here is from genome assembly GCA_035517095.1 of Burkholderiales bacterium. GTDB lineage: Bacteria > Pseudomonadota > Gammaproteobacteria > Burkholderiales > SG8-39 > DAHVFK01. Next base: position 16,690 of record DATIZK010000058.1, on the reverse strand, counting down.
GATGCGCGATCCGAATCCCGAAGCCGGCGGCGGCGGCGCCAGGCTCGCCGCGGCGGGCGTGCGCTTCGAGCACGGCCTGTTCGAGGACGAGGCGCGCGAACTGAACCTCGGCTTCGTGTCGCGCGTGACGCGCGGCCGGCCATGGGTGCGCATGAAGCTCGCCGCGACGCTCGACGGCAGAACCGCGCTTGCCAACGGCAAGAGCCAGTGGATCACCGGCGCCGAGGCGAGGAGGGACGGCCAGCGCTGGCGCGCGCGCGCCTGCGCGCTGCTGACCGGGATCGGCACGGTCAAAGCCGACGACCCGCGGCTGACCGTGCGCGAGGTGGACACGCCGCGCCAGCCGCTGCGGGTCGTGGTCGACAGCCGGCTCGAGATACCGCCGGGCGCCAAGATCCTGCAGGGCGGAAACACGCTGATTTTTTTCGGCAGCACCCGCAACAAGCCTCCCCAGGGCGTCGAAGCGGTTGCGCTGCCGAACGCGCAGGGCAAGGTCGACCTCGCGGCCATGCTGCGCGAGCTCGCCCGGCGCGGGGTGAACGAGCTGCACGTCGAGGCGGGATTCAAGCTCAACGGGTCGCTCGCGCGCGAGGGCTGCGTCGACGAAATGCTGCTCTACCTGGCGCCTGCCTTTCTCGGCGATTCGGCTCAGGGCATGCTGGATTTGGCGCAAATGACCTCGCTCGAGCAGCGGCTGCGGGTTGCCTTGCGCTCGGTCGAGCGCGTGGGCGAGGACCTGAGGATCGTCGCGAGGCTCTGATGTTCACTGGCATCGTGCAGGCGGTAGGGACGATCGAGGCGCTCACGCCGCTTGAGGGGGGAGTGCGCCTCACCGTCGCCGCGGGCGCGCTCGAGCTCTCGGACGTAAGGGTCGGCGATTCGATCTGCGTCCAGGGGGCCTGCCTGACGGTGGCCGAGATCGCCAGCGGAAGGCTCTCGTTCGACGTCTCGCGCGAGACGCTCGATTGCACCAGCGGACTGGCGCATCCCGGCAAGGTCAATCTCGAGACTTCGCTCGGCCTGGGCGACAAGCTCGGCGGACACCTGGTCACCGGCCACGTCGACGGCGTCGGCGAGGTGGATGCGTTCGAGCCGGCCGGCGAGTCGATACTGCTGCGGCTGCGCGCGCCGGCCGGGCTGGCGAAGTACGTCGCGCGCAAAGGCTCGATCTGCGTCGACGGCGTCAGCCTGACGGTGAACCGGGTCGAAGGCGACGTGTTCGAGATCAACCTAATCCCGCACACCCTGGCAGTCACGACCCTTTCGCGCCTCGCGCCCGGCGCCGAGGTCAACCTCGAAGTCGATCTGATCGCGCGTTACGTGGAGCGGGTGCTGAGCGCCGCCCGGTAGGGCGGGCAAACGCGCGCGCCGGGCATTAGTTCCCTTGACAGGGCATGGGGGGGCGCGAACCATGCGTACGGTGAACGCTCGAACCCGGCTGGCCGACTTTTCCTCTCGTCTGTACTGGGCCGTGGCGCCTGCGCGGCACCGGCTGCGCCTGCTCTGGTACCGCGCGGACCGGGAGGCGATTGGCTTCGCGCTGATCGTGGGTGCGATCCTGAGCGCATTCGCGCTCGTGCTGCAGGCGACGTTCGCGTACCGGGACGAGGTGCGCGAGCGCGCGCTGCAGGTCAGCAGGCAGGAGCTGACCTGCCTTGCGCGCAACGTATACTTCGAGGCGCGCGGCGAGCCGGAGGCGGGCCAGTACGCAGTGGCCGAGGTAACGATGAACCGCAAGGCTTCGGCGCGCTATCCCGAGTCGGTGTGCGCGGTGGTCTACCAGAAGAACTGGGATGCGCTGCGTGGACGCTTCGTCGGCGCGTTTTCGTGGACCGAGCTCGGCGCGCTGCCCGAGCCGCGGGGCGAGGATTGGCAGCGCGCGCTCAAGGTGGCGCAGGACGTGTACTACGGGCGGCGGCCGCTGCAGCTGCAGGGCGCAATGTACTATCACGCAACCGGCATCACGCCGGCCTGGGCGAAGGAAAAGAAGCTCGTGGCCCGCATCGGGGCGCACGCATTCTACAAGTGAGCAAGCTCAAGCTCACCCGCGAGAATATTCTCAACGGCACGCTGCATGCCTCGGCGCGAGAGCTGCTCGGGCCCGGCGTGCGCTTCATGAGCGATGAGGAGCGCAGGCACAGCCTGCGCCAGATGCTCGCGCGCGCGCCGAAGCCGCAGCGGGTCTGGGTGTTCGGCTACGGCTCGCTGATCTGGAACCCGGCCTTCCATTTCTCCGAACGCCGCACCGCGCTGGTGCACGGTTTCCACCGCCAGTTCTGCCTTTGGGCGCGCGCCGGGCGCGGCAGTCCCGAGCGTCCCGGGCTGATGCTCGCGCTGGAGCGCGGCGGCAGCGTGCATGGCGTCGCCTACCGCCTGGCGCACACCCACGTGGAGTCCGAGCTCGACGTCATATGGCGGCGCGAGATGCTGACCATGGCCTACCACCCGGTCTGGGTCGCGGCGCGCACCCCGCGGGGGATCGAGCACGCGATCGCGTTCGTCGCCAACCGCGCGCACGAACGCTACGTGCGCGGCCTCGACAGCGAAGCGATTGCGCGCTACCTGGCGAACGGTGCCGGACCGCTCGGGCATTGCCGGGACTACCTGTTCGACACGGTTGCGTACCTGCGCGAACTAGGCATTCGCGACCGGCGCCTGGAAGCGCTCGCAGACCTGGTACGCGCCTTCCTCCCGCCGCAGGGGTGAGCGCGTGTCGTTCGAGTGGCTCGCCACCAACCTGCTGGCCGCCTGGCTGCTGCCGCCGCTCGACCTGATCGTCGTGATTGCGCTCGGGCTCGCGCTGGTGCCGCGCCGCGCGCGCCTTGGGCTGGCGCTCGCCGCGGCAGGGCTGGTCGCGCTCGCGGCGCTGTCGATACCGCGCGTGGGCGACCTGCTCGCGACAACGCTGGAAGACAGCGCGCCGCCGCTCGAGGCGCAGCGCGCGCGCGATGCCGGCGCGGGCGCGATCGTCGTGCTGGGCGGCGGGCGCAATCGCGGCGCGCTCGAATACGGCGGCGAGACGCTGGACGCGGCGAGCCTGGGCAGGGTGCGCTATGGAGCGCGTCTGGCGCGCCTCACGGGCCTGCCGCTGCTGGTGAGCGGCGGCCGCCCCGACGGCGGCGGCGCGAGCGAGGCCGATCTGATGGCCCAGGTCCTGGCGCAGGAGTTCGGCGTTCCGGTGCGCTGGCGCGAGACGCAATCGATCAACACGCTCGAGGACGCGCACCTGTCGGCGACGCTGCTCGCTGGCGCAGGGATCCGCCGCGTGATCCTGGTCACCGATGCAAGCCACATGCGGCGCGCGAGCGGACGCTTTCGCGCCGCTGGCCTGCAGGTAGTGCCGGCGCCGACCAACTACCGCGCGCAGCGCGTGCATACCCCGGTCGACTGGCTGCCGTCGGCGCGCGGACTGGAGAGGTCGAGCCGCGCGTTAAGGGAGTGGATCGGGATTCTCTGGAGCCGCGCGCGCGGCGCCTAGGCGGCAGGTTCGCTTCCCCGCACCAGGATTGGGCGCAATGCCGGCACCCTGTGGCGCAGGCGCGCGACGAGTTGCTGCGCCTCGCCCTTGGACAACGCCCGCCTGGTGCGGACGCGGAAGATCGGCTTGCCGTCGGGCGTCGTGCCGCGCGTCACCGTGGTCGGGAAGCCGGCGCGCGTCAAGCGGCGCGACAGTTTCTGCGCCCGCGCGGCCTCGCGGAAAGCGCCTACCTGCACTTGGAACTGCGGTTCCGCGACGGGCTTCGGAGCGGCCTCGTGGGCAGGCTCAGGCTCGAGGGCGGGCGTGGCCTCGGGGGCAGGCGCCTGCTCGGTCACGGGGGCCTGCGGCGAGGCGGACCCAGGATCAACCGCCGCGGTGCCCTGTGGCGCCGGAGCGGGCGCCGTAGCCTGTGGCGCGGTAGCAGGCGGGGTGGCCTGCGGTGCCGGAGCAGGCAGGGCAGCCTGTGGTGCGACTTTGGCTCGCTCCACGGGCCCCTGGACGCTCGGGTTGCGGGCCGCGCGCGGCGGCGTCGGCGGCTCGCTGCTGGGGACTAGCGGCAGATAGACCGCCACCAGCACAGCCAGCAGCGCGACCCCGGCCAGAACCAGGGCCACGCGGCCGCGAATCGCCCACAGGGCGTCGAAAGCGTCTGACAGGACGAGCAGGAATCTCATGGTTCGGTCCCCGGTGCTGGGCGCAATGATACGGACTGCTCAGTCGGCGCGCTTGCGTTTGGCGTGCGCCATGAGGACCGCGATCGCGCACGAAGCGGCGCGCGACTCGGCGCTGTCGGCGCGGCTGGTCAGCACGATCGGGACGCTCGCGCCCACCACCAGTCCCGCGAGCAGCGCCCCCGCGAGGTACTCGAGCTGCTTCGCGAGCATGTTGCCGGACTCGAGGTCGGGCACCACCAGGATGTCGGCACGGCCCGCCACCGCCGAGAGGATACCCTTGGTCTTGGCGGCGACCAGCGACACCGCGTTGTCGAATGCGAGCGGCCCGTCCAGCACGCCGCCGGTGATCTGGCGCCGGTCGGCCATCTTGCACAGGGCCGCCGCATCGATGGTTGCGCGCATGGCGGGGTTGACCGTTTCGACCGCGGCCAGGATCGCCACCTTCGGCTCGGCGATGCCGAGCACGTGCGCAAGGTCGATCGCGTTCTGCACGATGTCGGCCTTCTCGGCGAGCGAGGGGTCGATATTGATCGCCGCGTCAGTGATCAGCAGCGGGCGAGGATAGGTCTGGACGTCGGCGAGGAAGACGTGGCTGATGCGCCGCTCGGTGCGCAGGCCGCTGCCGGCGGCGACCACCTCCGCCATCAGCTCGTCGGTGTGCAGCGAGCCCTTCATCAGCGCCTCGGCGCGGCCTGCTCTCACCAGTGCCACGGCCTGCGCCGCAGCGGCGTGGCTGTGCGGCGCGTCGACGATCTCGATCCCTGCCAGGTCGAATCCCTGCTCCTCGGCCACGCTGCGGATCTTCGCCGCCGGCCCGACCAGGATCGGCACGATCAGGTCGGCCCTGAGCGCGGCCATCACGCCAGCGAGAGATTCGGCGTCGCACGGGTGCACGACCGCCATCGGGATCGACTCCATGCCCTTGGCGCGCGCGAGCAAACTCTGGTAGCGCGCCGTGCGGTCGAAGATCGTCACACCGGGCAGCTCGATGCGCGTGCGCTTGATCTTCTCGGTCGGCGCGAGCACCTCGGCGGTGCCGCGGATCACCTTCTGTCCGTCCTGGTTGGTGCAGACGCAATCGAACACGATGTGGCGGTTGTGGTCGAACTTGCGCGTCGCGGTCAGCGTCACGGTGATGGTGTCGCCGACGCCGACCGGGCGCGAGAAGTGCAGGGTTTGGTCGACGTAGATCGTGCCGGGACCGGGAAACTGGGTTCCCAGCACGGTCGAGATGAGCGCGCCGCCCCACATGCCGTGCGCGATGACCTCGTGGAACATGGTGCTCTTGGCGTACTCGGGGTCGACGTGGGCGGGGTTGACGTCGCCCGACATGACCGCGAAGAGCTGAATATCTTCCGGCTTGAGGGTGCGCGTGAGGCTCGCTGAGTCCCCCACCTGGATCTCGTCGTAGGTCCGATTCTCGATGTAGTCCGCGCGTGTCATGATTGCGACTCTGGGGCGATGCGACAGCCCGCAATGTATTCCACCAAGCCTGCGCCTCCCTTGCGAAATGTCAAACCGCCGCACCTGAGCTTCGACCCGGCGCTGCCGGTGAGCGCCCGCCGGGACGAGATTCGCGCCGCCATCGAGCGCAACCAGGTCGTCATCGTCTGCGGCGAAACCGGTTCCGGCAAGACCACCCAGCTGCCCAAGATCCTGCTCGAGATGGGGCGCGCCGAAGCGGGGCTCATCGGCCACACGCAGCCGCGCCGTATCGCCGCGCGCTCGGTCGCGGTGCGCATCGCCGAGGAGCTAGGCGGGGAGCTCGGTGCCGTGGTGGGCTACAAGGTGCGATTCCAGGACAGGGTCGGACCGAACGCGCTGGTGAAACTGATGACTGACGGCATCCTGCTGGCCGAAACCCAGGGCGACCCGCTGCTGCGCCAGTACGGCAGCATCGTGATCGACGAGGCCCACGAACGCAGTCTGAACATCGATTTCCTGCTCGGCTACCTGGTGCGCCTGCTGCCCAAGCGGCCGGATCTGAAGCTCGTGATCACCTCGGCGACCATCGACGCGGAGCGCTTCTCGCGCCATTTTGGCGGCGCGCCGGTGATCGAGGTCTCGGGACGCCTCTACCCGGTCGAGCTGCGCTATCGCCCGGTCGCAGGGGATGCGGAGGACACAACGCGCAGGGAGGAGGAGCAGGCGCTGGCCGACGCGGTCGACGAGCTGTGCGCGCATGGGCCGGGCGACGTGCTGGTGTTCCTACCGGGCGAGCGCGAGATCCGCGATGCTGCGGAGGTGCTGCGCAAGCATCACCCGGCCGGCACGGAGCTGTTGCCGCTGTACTCGCGCCTGAGCGCCGCCGAACAGGACAAGGTATTCAGGCCGCGCGGTGCGCGGCGCATCGTGCTCGCGACCAACGTCGCCGAGACTTCGCTCACCGTGCCGCGCATCCGGTTCGTGGTCGATACGGGCTTCGCGCGGGTCAAGCGCTACAGCTACCGCAACAAGGTCGAGCAGCTGCGGGTCGAGAGCATCTCGCAGGCGGCCGCCAGGCAGCGCGCCGGGCGCTGCGGGCGCGTCGCCGCCGGCATCTGCATCCGCCTCTACTCGGAGGAGGATCACGATCGGCGCGCGCCGTTTACCGATCCGGAGGTGCTGCGCTCGTCACTTGCCGCGGTCATCCTGCGCGCCGCGAGCCTCGGCCTCGGCGCGGTCGAGGATTTCCCGTTCCTCGATCCCCCGAGCCCGCGCGCGATCGCCGACGGCTACGCGCTGCTGGCCGAGCTCGGCGCGGTGGACGACGCCAAGCAGCTGAGCGAGACCGGCCGCGAGCTGGCCAAGCTGCCGCTCGACCCGCGCATCGGCCGCATGCTGATTGCCGCCCGGAGCGAGGGCTGTCTCGAGCAGGTGCTGGTGATCGCCGCCGCGCTTTCGGTGCAGGACCCGCGCGTGCGCCCGATGGACAGCCCGGCAGCCGCGGATGAGCGCCACAAGCGCTTCGCCGACGAGCGCTCGGACTTCCTTGCCTTCCTCAAACTGTGGCAGCTGTTCGAGGGCAAGTGGGAGAAGGCCTGCCGCGAGAATTCGCTCTCGGTACCGCGCATGCGCGAGTGGCGCGACGTGCATTCGCAGCTGCACGCGACCGTCTCCGAGCTGGGCTGGCGAGCTTCGCGCATTGACCCCGCTCGGCCGGAAGGCTACCGCGCGATCCACCGCGCACTGCTCACCGGCCTACTGGGCAACGTCGGGCTGCGCGATGCGGAGGACGGCAGCTACACCGGCGCGCGCGGGATCAAGTTCTGGGTTCATCCCGGCTCGTGGACGCGCAAGCCCGGCAGGTGGCTTGTCGCCGCGGAGCTGGTCGAAACCACGCGCCTGTACGCACGCACCGTCGCCTCGATCGAGCCGCAGTGGCTGGAGGACCTTGGTGCGCACCTTATCAAGCGCCAGCGCGAGCGCCCGCACTGGGAGAAGACGCATGCGCAAGTGGTAGCGCTCGAGCGCGGTACGCTCTACGGACTGCCGCTGTACGCCAACCGGCGCATCCACTACGGGCCGTTCGAGCCCGAGCTCGCGCGCGAGATCTTCATCCGCTCGGCGCTGGTGGAGGGCGAGTTCGAGACGCGGGCGCCGTTCTTCGCGCACAACCGGAAGCTGCTGCAGGAAATCGAGCGCCTGGAGCACAAGTCACGCCGGCCGGACATTCTGGTCGACGACGCGCTGATGCAGGCGTTCTACGACGCGCGCATTCCGCAGGGCATCCACAACGGCGCCGATTTCGAAAGGTGGCGCGAAGAGGCGGAGCGCGAAGAGCCCAAGCGCCTGTTCCTGCGGCGCGAGGACCTGATGCGGCACGAGGCGGCGGGCATCACGACCGAGAACTTCCCGCCGCGGCTGCAGCTGGGGTTGAACAGCTTCGAGCTCGAGTACAGCTTCGAGCCCGGCTCGCCGCGCGACGGGGTGACGCTCACTGTGCCGGTCGCGCTGCTGAACCAGGTGCCGGCGGCGCGCTGCGAGTGGCTGGTGCCGGGTCTGCTGAAGGAGAAGGTCCGGCTGCTGGCCAAGTCGCTGCCGCAGCGGCTGCGGCACAGGTTGGGTCCGATCGAAGCCTTCGCCGGCGCTTTCGTCGCTGCGACGGCACCGTCCGACCTGCCGCTCGCGACGGCGCTCGCGCGCCATATTCGCGCCGAGCTAAACCTCGAGCTGCCGCTCGACGCGCTGCGGCCCGATTCGGTGCCGCCCCACCTGCAGATGAACTTCCGCGTCGTCGACGAGCATGGGCGGCAGCTCGCAATGGGGCGCAAGCTGGTTGATCTCAAGCGCGAGCTCGCCGCCGAAACACGGGCCGTGCTGCAGGACGAGGCGCCGGTCGACGACGGCGAGCGCTACCGCGCATGGACGTTCGGCGATCTGGAGGAAATCATGGAGCTGCGGCGCAGCGGCCGGACCCTGGTCGGCTACCCGGCGCTCGCCGATGCGGGCGACGGCGTCACGCTGCAGGTTTTCGATGCGCCCGAGCGTGCGGTCGAGATCCATCGCGCGGGGGTGCTGCGGCTGCTGGCGATCGCGTTCCGGGAGCGGACCCGCGAGATCGAGAAATCGGTCGCGCGCGACAATGCGCTGAATCTCCAGTTCGCGCAGCTCGCAGGCGAGGTTCGGCTTGCGGACGAGGTGGTGAGCGCTGCACTCGAGCGCTGCTTTCTCGCCGAATCGGTGCCGGTGCGGCAGGCGGAGTTCGAACGCCGGGTCGCGCAGGGCCGCAGCCGGCTGAACCTGATTGCGCAGGAAATCGCGCGCACCGTGTCGGCAATTCTGGCCGAGCACGCGCAGGTGCAAAAGCGGCTCGCCGCCGTTGCCAAGGGTTTTCCGCAGGCGGCCGACGACGTTTCGGCAAGCCTGGCGCGGCTACTGCATCCGCGCTTCGTCTCGCGCACGCCGTGGCCGCGGCTGCAACACTTCCCGCGCTACCTCAAGGCGGCGGTGCTGAGGCTGGACAAGCTGCGCGCCGATCCGGCGCGCGACGCGCGGCTGATGGCGGAGCTCGCTCCGCTGCACGCGGCCTGGCAGCGCGAGTACGTGGCGCGCCAGAGGGCGGTGGCGATTACGCCGGAGATCGAGCAATTCGGCTGGTTGCTCGAAGAGCTGCGCGTGTCGCTGTTCGCGCAGAGCCTCAAGACCCCGGTGCCGGTGTCGGTCAAGCGGCTGACGAAGTTGTGGCAGAGTATCAGCCACGCAAGACCCTGAGCCCCATGCGCGGCATCGGCCCCTCGATCACGTTCGCGTTCGCCAACTTGTTGCACGCCAGGATGCTCTGGCTGATGCTTTGGCCGGTGCTGGTCGCGGCGGGGCTTTGGGGCGCGCTCGCGATCTGGAGCTGGGTCGGATTGGTGGCATGGCTCGCCCAGTTGCTGCAACGCTGGATCGAGAGTGCGACCTTCTTTGTGCACTGGGACGCGAGCACGGTCGCGCTGGTTGCCGCCAAGGTGCTCGTGATCATCGGTCTGGTGCCGCTGATCCAGCTCACCGCGCTGCTGATACTGGGCGTGTTCGGCATGTCCGCGATGGTCGATCACGTCGCCGAACGCGCGTTTCCCGCGCTCGTGCGCCACCGCGGCGGCAGCTTCGCCGGCAGCGTCTGGAACTCGGTCGTCGGCGTTGCTGGTCTCGCGCTGCTAGGCGCCCTGTCGCTTCCGTTCTGGGTCTTCCCGCCGCTTTGGCCGGCGATACCCGTAGCCATCATGGGGTGGGTAAACCAGCGCATCCTGCGCTACGACGCGCTCGCCGAGCACGCCGACGCGCCCGAGATGCGGACGGTGTTCTCGCGCCGCCGCGGCGCGATGTACCTGCTGGGGGTGGTGCTCGCCCTGGTGGCTTATATCCCGGTGATCGGCCTGTTCGCGCCGGTGCTGTTCGGGCTGGCGTTCATTCACTTCCTGCTGGCCGAGCTGCAGGCGCTGCGCTCCGAGCCAATCGAGGCGACGGCGGTGCCGCAGTGAGCGCAGCCATCGGATCACTGGTGATCGGGGACGAGATCCTGGTCGGCAAGCGCAAGGACAAACACTTCGAGTTCCTGGTCGCCGCCTTGGCGGCGCGCGGCCTGCGGCTCGCCTATTGCGAGTACCATGGCGACGACCCTGCGCGCCTGACCGCGGCGCTCCGGCGTACATTCGCGTCGGGTGATATCGTTTTCAGCTTCGGCGGCATCGGCGCGACGCCCGACGACCACACCCGCAAGTGTGCCGGCGACGCGCTCGGTGTCGCGCTCGCAGCGCACCCGGAAGGCGAGCGCGAGCTGCGCGCCCGGTTCGGCGCCGAGCTGACGCCGCAACGCCTGCGGATGGTGGAGTTTCCGCTCGGCGCCCAGATCATCCCCAACCCGGTGAACCGGGTGCCGGGCTTTTCCTTGCGCGAGCATCACTTCGTGCCCGGTTTTCCGCAGATGGCGTGGCCGATGGTCGAGTGGGTTCTGGACAACCGTTACCGCCACCTCGCTGACCGGGACCGCTGGGACGAGGCCTCGATCATCGTCTACGAGGCGGGCGAAAGCCAGCTTATACCGGTGATGGATGCGGTCGGTGCGGGCTTTCCCGGAGTGAAGGTGTTCAGTCTGCCGTCGATGGCCGACGACGGCAGCAGGCGGCACATCGAACTCGGCGTGCGCGGCGATCCGGCCCAGGTCTCGCAGGCGATGGAGCGCCTGCGCAGCGGGGTTCGCGAATCGGGCTTCCCGTTTCGCGACGCATAAAAAAAGCCCCGCATTCAGCGGGGCTTCGCTTGCCGGCGCTTGGCCGGGCTTAGGCGGCCTTTTTTGCCTTGGCCATCCCTTTTACGGTCTCGGTCGCGGCGTTCACATTCGCTTCCGCGATCTCGGTCGCTTGTTTGGCGACTTTGTTGAAGTTGTCGTAGGCCGAATTCGCTGCCGCGAGCATCGACTTCACCGCCGCTACCGCGACGTCGGAGCCGGCGGGGGCGTTCTTGGTCGCCTTGTCGAGGATCGACACGAAGTTCTCGTTCCACTCGGCAATGCGCTTTTCCGCCATCTTCGACATTTCCGCATTGGTCTCGGTCGCGACTTCGTACGCGCTCTTCGAGTAGGCGATCGCTTTTTCGATCGTCGGCTGGGCGAGGGTGCTCTGAAGGTTGACGAATTCCTGCACGTCTTTCGCGCCGAGCAGCGCGCGGGTGTTGGACAACGAATCTTCGAACGCAGTCTTAACCGCGTTGGCGTTCAGGTTGGCGAACTTCTCGAAGGCGGCGAACTGCGTAGCGGCGAGGGAGAGGATCGCTTCGACGTTGGCCTTATTGGCCGCTTGGATCTGTTCCGGGGTGACGTACATAAAAATAGCTCCTGTGAGTGTTTGAAACGCTAAAAGAAATCCGCCCGTATCGGCTTTTGGTGCGCTGCAACAATTTCAATTCTAGCCTCTTCACTTTAAAAGTCAATGCGCTTGTGCAAAGCAGCAAAATATTTTGATGTAGAGCAACAGGGCACTTCCCGTCTTCCTGTTGTCGGTTTCGATATGTTGGTAAGCAAATACTTACATTAACGGTTTGACCTTGCGATCGCGGCACGGTAAAAGCAAACGTCCGTTTGTCTTCTCCCGTCATGGCGATCGATTACCGTCCCGATGACCCCGCGTTCCTCGCCGACCCGTTCCCGCTGTACGAGCGGATGCAGGACGAGGACCCGACACACTGGAGCGCGCGCCTGAAGGCCTGGGTGCTGACGCGCTACGACGACGTGAAGCGAGTATGCCTGGACCGGGAAATTTCCTCCGATCGCCTGCGACCGTTCTTCGCTTCGCTGCCTGGCGCCGAAGCGAGCCGCATCGCGGACATCGTCCGCTATCTGTCGCTTTGGATGGTATTTCGCGATCCGCCGGAGCACACGCGCCTGCGCCGCCTCACGAGCAAGGTGTTTAACGTGCGCTCGATGCATGCCATGCGTGAGCGAATCGTCGCGCTCTGCGGCTGGCTGCTGGACGAGATCGCCGAGCGCGAGGAATTCGATTTCATTCAGGCCTTCGCCGGGCCGCTGCCCGCTCTGGTGATCATGGACATGCTCGGCGTGGCGCGTGCCGATCTGGCGCGCGTCAAGCGCATGTCGGACGACATGGCGCTATTCATCGGCAGCTCTCGAAGCCAGCCGGAGAAGTACGACATCGCCCAGGCCGCGACGAGGGAAATGGCAGAGTTTTTCCGCCACATGATCGCGGCCCGTCGCGCCGGACCGCACGACGATCTGCTCAGCCAGCTGCTGCAGTTGGAGGACGAGGGCGACCGCCTGAGCGAGGACGAGCTGGTCGCGACCTGCATCCTGCTGCTGTTCGCCGGCCACGAGACCACGACCAATCACATCGCCAACGCAATGCTGTCGTTGATCCGCTTCCCGGGGGAGATGCGCGCGCTGCGCGAGAACCCGGCCCTTGCCCCGGCTGCGGTCGAGGAGTTGCTGCGTTACGACGGGCCGAGCGGCGCCCAGGTTCGTATCGTGCGGCGGGCGCACGAATTGCACGGCAAGACCCTGCGGCCCGGCGAGCGCGTGTTCATCATGCTCAATGCCGCCAACCGCGACCCCCGGGCCTACCCTGACCCGCACCGCCTCGCGCTGCGGCGCGACGGGGTGCCGCACCTGACATTTGGTTTCGGGACCCATATCTGCCTCGGCTTTCCACTGGCGCGACTCGAGGGGCAATTGAGCCTGCCTGCGGCGCTCGCGCGCTGGCGCCGCATCGAGCTCGCCGGCGAGCCACCGCAATGGATCGACTCGATGGTGTTTCGCGGCATGAAGGCAATGCCGGTGAGGGTCGCGCGGTGAGCGCTGCGGCGAGGCAGGCGCGCCGCCGTAGCCAGCCGCGGTCGGACAGCCGCTTACCGCGCATCCTGGATCGTACGGCACACCTACTGCGCGACAAGGGGTTCCACGGCACGTCGATGCGCGATATCGCCGGCGCGGTCGGCATGCTGCCGGGCTCGCTGTATTGCCACTTCGAGTCCAAGGAGAATCTGCTGGTCGCCGTCTACGCGCAGGGGGTGCGCCGCTTGGGCGAGGCGGTCGACGAGGCGCTCGCGGCTGCCGCCGCGGCCGGCTCGGGCCCGTGGCAGCGCCTCGAGGCTGCCTGCGTCGCGCACCTGCAGGCCCTGCTTGACGGCGGGGACTACGCGCAGGTCATCGTCCGGGTGCAGCCTGACGAAGCGCCCGGGGCGGCGTCGCAACTTATTGCCCTGCGCGACGGCTACGAAGGCCGCTTTCGCGCGCTGATCGACGCGCTGCCCGCTCGCGCACGGCGTGACCATCTGCGGCTGCTTCTGCTGGGTGGACTCAACTGGGTACCGAGCTGGTACCGCACGGGCAAGGATTCCCCGCGCGCCATCGCGCGGGGCTTTGTTTCAATCCTGCGCGACGGCGCGGCCTGAGCGTGGACGCCCGCGCGCCCGAAGCGGGCCACCTGCCGCGCAGGCTGTGGTGGACGCTCGCCGGATTGACGCTCGCCTGGGGATTCAACTGGACCGCGATCAAGGTCGCTCTGTCGGGCGTCTCGCCGCTGACTTTCCGCACTCTGTGCCTGGCAGTGGGTTCGGCTGTGCTTTTCGGCATCGTACGCGCCAGCGGGCAGCCGGTCGCGGTGCCCAAGGGCCAGTGGCGGCGGCTCGCGCTGCTCGCCTTCTTCAACGTCACGTGCTGGAACGCGCTGGTGGTGTTCGGCATGACCATGATCCCGTCTGGGCGTGCCGCGATCCTTGCCTACACAATGCCGGCGTGGGCAATTCCGCTCTCGGTCTGGCTCCTAGGCGAGCGCATGAACGGGCGCAAGCTGACCGGACTGGCGCTCGGCATGGCGGGCATGGCGCTACTGATCGGCGAGGGCGCTGCGAGCCTGCGCGCGGCGCCGCTAGGCTCGCTGTTGGTGCTGTCGGCGGCGCTCTCCTGGGCGCTGGGAACGGTACTGCAGCGGCGCTACCCGATGGCAATGCCGCCGGCACTCTACACCGCCTGGATGATGCTCTTCGGCGGGATCCCCATTTTCGCTGGTGCGCTGTTGCTGGAAGATCCCGCGCGGCTCGCGTCGATAGGTCTGTGGCCGGCGCTCGGTGTGATCTACAACGTGCTGATCGCGTTCTCGTTCGCGCAGTGGGCCTGGATCCGGATCGCGACCACCGTGCCCGTGGCGGTGTCCTCGCTCAGCATGCTGATGATCCCGGTCCTGGGCGTGTTTTCGGGTATGGTCTTCCTCGGTGAGCGCCCGAGCTGGGCCGAATACGCGGCCCTCGCGCTGGTGCTCGGCTCGCTGCTCACGGTGGTGCTGCCGCAGCGCGCACGCGGGGTATGAGCGATATGTCCCAATGCTTGAACGCCTGCTGCAGCAACTCGCTCGCGCTCGCCGCCTCAGGCACGGGCTGGCCGAGGAACGCGAGTGCGCGCGCCAGCTCGCGCGATGGCCGCGCCGGGTCAATGGCCCGCGCCCCGGTCTGCTTGCTCAGCTTCTCGCCGCCCGCGGTCAGCGCCGCCGGCAGGTGCAAGTAGCGCGGGCTGGGGTAACCGAGCAGGCGCTGTAGCCAGATCTGGCGCGCGGTGGAATCGAGCAGGTCGGCGCCCCGCACCACGTCGGTCACTCCTTGGTCCGCGTCGTCTACCACGACCGCAAGCTGGTAAGCGAATATACCGTCGGCACGGCACAAGACGAAGTCTCCCACCTCGCGCTCGACCGATTGCGCGACATCGCCCTGCACCCGGTCGGTGAAGCGGATCGGCTCGCTCGCGGTGCGCACGCGGGTGGCGCGCGCGATTCGTCCCGGCGCGAGGCCGCCGCGGCAGGTGCCGGGGTAAATGCGCGCACCGTCTATCGCCAGCGCGGAGTCGGCGATCTCGCTACGCGTGCAGCCGCAGGGATAAGTGGCGCCGCGGCGCCCGAGCGCGGCAAGCGCGGCGCGGTAGTTCTCGCCGCGCGCGCTCTGGTACAGCACTGGCCCGTCCCAGCTCAGCCCCAGACGTTCCAGCTGGCGCATGATGGTGTCGGCCGCGCCCGGCTGCTCCCGAGGCTTGTCCAGATCCTCGATGCGCAGGAGCCAGGTGCCGCCGGCCGCGCGCGCATCGAGCCAGCTGGCAAGCGCCGCCGCCAGCGAACCGAAGTGCAAAGGCCCTGTCGGTGACGGGGCGAAGCGGCCCGTGTAGCGCATGTGCGCGTATAGTGCCATTTTGCAGAGGAGATCGCTGCATGGCGACTGTCGAGTTGACCAAGGAGAATTTCGAGCACGTGGTGAGCACGAACCCGATGGTGGTGGTCGATTTCTGGGCGCCGTGGTGTGGGCCCTGCAAGGGATTCGCGCCGGTCTTCGAGGGCGCGTCGGAGCAGCATCAGGACGTGGTGTTCGCCAAGGTCAATACCGACGAGGAACAGGAGATCGCGGGAGCGTTCGGCATCCGCTCGATCCCGACACTGATGGTGTTTCGCGACAAAGTGCTGCTGTTCCAGCAGGCAGGGGCGCTGCCGGCCTCGGCACTCGAGCAGGTGGTCGAGCAGGCCAAGGCGCTGGACATGGCGCAGGTGCACGCGGAAATCGCAAAGCAGGAGACCGCCGAGCGCGAGCCGCCCGAGGGCGCCGCGCCACGGGCCGACGAGGCCTGATTGGAGGCGACGTGATTGAACTTCGCCGCGCCGCTGAACGCGGGCACTCGAACCACGGCTGGCTCGACTCGTTCCACAGCTTTTCGTTCGCCGACTACCACGACTCGCGGCACATGGGCTTCGGCAGCCTGCGCGTGATCAACGAGGACCGGATCCAGCCCAATACCGGCTTTGGCACGCACAGCCATCGCGACATGGAGATTGTGAGCTACGTGCTCGATGGCGCGCTCGCACACCAGGACTCGATGGGCAACGGCTCGACCATCGTCCCGGGCGACGTTCAGCGCATGAGCGCGGGCACGGGCGTGCGCCACAGCGAATACAACCACGAGCCGTCTGGTGTCACCCACTTCCTCCAGATCTGGATCGCACCGGCGGCGCTCGGCATCGCGCCGGGCTACGAACAGAAGCATTTCGATCCTGCCTCCAAGCGCGGGCGCCTGCGGCTGGTCGCATCCCCGGACGGGCGCGACGGCTCGGTGACGATTCACCAGGATGCCTACATGTACGCCGCGCTGCTGAACGGCAGCGAGCGCGCGAGCCACCGTCTGCCGAAGGCGCGGCGCGCGTACGTGCACGTCGCCCGCGGGGGCTTGACGGTAAACGGCAACGAGCTAGGCGCGGGCGACGCGCTCAAGGCGAGCGACGTCGCCGAAATCTTCCTGGAGCAGGGCGAACAGGCGGAATTACTGCTGTTCGACCTCGCCTGAGCGCTCCCGGCGAGCTGCGGCAATGGTCGACACACGTACCGAGCGCGATTCTTTCGGGCCGATCGAGGTCCCGGCGGAGCGGCTCTGGGGGGCGCAGACCGAGCGCAGCCGGCGCAATTTTCGCATCTCCGGCGAGCTCATGCCGCTGGCGGTGATTCACGCCTTGGCGCTGGTCAAGCGCGCGGCGGCGCGAGTAAACCGCGAGCTGGGACTGCTCGAGGCGCGCAAGGCGGGGGCGATCGAGAAGGCGGC
>DATIZK010000057.1:0-25002 GCA_035517095.1 Burkholderiales bacterium | reverse complement strand
CGCTCGGCCTGGACTTCCGCAAGCAGCTTCCGCCGCTGGCGACCATCATGACGACCGCGATGACCAACGTCATCACCGAAAAGGACGGCACCCGGCACAACATCATGATCGTCCCGGACAAGGGTTGTCCGGTGAACAGCGGCCTGAGCTCCACCCGCGGCGGAAAGATGGCGAGCTACATGTACACGCCGGACGGCATCGGCAAGGCGCGCCTGCGCAATCCGATGATCTACGCGGCTGACCAGTGGGTCGAGACGAACTGGGACAACGCGCTCGCCATCTATGCCGGACTGGCCAAGAAGGTGCTCGACAAGGACGGGCCGAGCGGCATTGTGTTCTCTGCCTTCGACCACGGCGGCGCGGGCGGCGGGTTCGAGAACACCTGGGGCACGGGAAAGCTGATGTTCACGGCGCTGCAGACGCCGATGGTCAGGATCCACAACCGTCCGGCCTACAACTCCGAGTGCCACGCGACGCGCGAGATGGGCATCGGTGAGCTCAACAACTCGTACGAGGATGCCGAGCTCGCCGACTGCATCATGTCGATCGGTGGCAATCCCTACGAGACGCAGACGAACTATTTCCTCAATCACTGGGTGCCCAACCTGCAGGGCTCCACGCTCGACAAGCGCAAGCGGCGCTTCCCGAGCGAGTCGCACGAGAAGGCACGCGTCATCTTCGTCGACCCGAGGTATACGCCGAGCATCGCCGTCGCCGAGAAGGTCGCCGGAAAGGATAGGGTGCTGCACCTGGACATCGAGCCCGGCAGCGACATCGCGCTGTTCAATGCCTTCCTCACCTACGTGGTGGACAAGGGCTGGATCGACCGCGCCTTCATCGATGCGCATACCAAGGGCTTCGACGAGGCGGTCGCGGCGAACCGCCTTTCGATGGACGACGCGAGCCGAATCACCGGCGTGCCGGTCGAGAAGCTGGTCATGGCGGCCGAGTGGGCCTACAAGCCGAAGGCTTCCGGTCATCCACCGCGCACCATGCACGCCTACGAGAAGGGGATCATCTGGGGCAACGACAACTACCTGATTCAGTCCGCCCTGGTGGACGTGGTGCTCGCGACGCACAACGTCGGGCGCCGCGGCACGGGCGTGGTCCGCATGGGAGGGCACCAGGAGGGCTACACCCGGCCGCCGTATCCGGGAAACAGCAAGATCTACATCGACCAGGAGCTGATCAAGGGCGCCGGCCGCATGATGACCTGGTGGGCCTGCAACAACTTCCAGACCAGCAATAACGCGCAGGCGCTGCGCGAGACAGTACTCCAGCGCTCGCAGATCGTGAAGGACGCGATGCAGAAGGCGCGCGGCGCGAGCGCCAGGGAGATGGTCGACATCATCTACGAGGCCACGACGAAGGGCGGCCTGTTCGTCGCCAGCATCAACATGTATCCGACCAAGCTGGCGGAGGCGGCTCACCTGATGCTGCCCTCGACCCATCCCGGGGAGATGAACCTCACCTCGATGAACGGCGAGCGCCGCATGCGGCTCTCCGAGCGATTCATGGACCCGCCGGGAACGGCGGCACCGGACTGCCTGATCGCGGCGCGCATCGCCAACACGATGAAGGCGATGTACGAGGCGGAGGGCAACGCAGCGATGGCGAAGCGCTTCGGCGGATTCGACTGGCACACCGAAGAAGACGCGTTCAACGACGGCTTCCGCATGGTCGGCCAGCCGGGGGCGGGGCATATCGACAGCCAGGGCGGCGACACCGGGCACCTGGTGACCTACGAGCGCCTGCACAAGATGGGCAACGTCGGCGTGCAGCTGCCAGCCAAGGCCTGGGAAGGCGGCAAGCTCGTGGGCACCGAGATGATCTACGAGGACAGCAAGTTCAGCACCGACGACGGGCGCGCGCAGTTCAAGACCTCGCCCTGGCCCGGGCTGCCGAAGCCGGTGGCGGACCTGAAGGCGAAGTACCGCTTCTGGATCAACAACGGGCGTACCAACGAGGTCTGGCAGACCGCTTATCACGACCAGTACAACGAGTTCGTGCGCGGGCGCTACCCGATGTCGTACATCGAGATCAACCCGCAGGACGCCGCCGAACTCGGGATCGGAGCGGGGGACGTGGTCGAGGTGTTCAACGACTACGGCTCGACCGTCGCCATGGCCTACCCGAACGCGTCGACCAAGAAGAACCAGACTTTCATGGTGTTCGCGTACTTCAACGGCATCCAGGGAGACGTGACCACGACCTGGACCGACCGCAACATCATTCCCTACTACAAGGGGACCTGGGCGAACCTGCGCCGCATCGGGCCGATGGAGGACTACCAGCGCACTGTGAGCTTCAAGAATCGACGCTTTACTTGAGCGCACGTCCGGGCACGACTTCTGGCAGCAACCCGACGCCGGTGTGGGAACCTTGAGCTAACTCCTCCTCCTCAAGCCACGCCGGCGTCGATCCTCTTCCTGCGCTCAGAAGCCGACGCTGATGCCGATCTGCCCGACCGGGTAGTAGCGGTACTTGTCGAGCGACGGCCCCAGGCTGTAGCGCTCGGCCGCGGCGTCGGACTGCGGCTGCGCGACCACGCCGAGGTCGATGCGGAAGCTCACCCCCGCGCCCGCGACCTTGCCGTAGCCGATGCCGAGGTAGGGCGCAAGCTGGTTGCCCGCCTCGGGCGCGCCGCTGAGGCCGATCCCGTTGTTCGTTTGCACCATTCCGGCGCTGAGCCGGAACGGCTCGGCCGGGCTCCAATCCACCACCGGGCTGCCGATGTGCGCGCTCAGGCTCGGGGCGATGCCCCAGGCGGCGCCGCCGCCCGGGCCGGCGCGCAGGCCGACGCCCTGCGCGCCGGCGGGGCTCGGCGCGGCAAGGGCAAGGGCGAAGGCGAAGGCGGCGATCGCAGCGGGTTTCATCCACTCCTTTGTACCGCCGGACCCGCCGCGCGTCGAAGGCATTACTCCACGCCCGGCGGCGGAACGAAGGCGTAGAGCTCGCGCTCGATGAGCTGCGCGACGCGGATCGTGCTCAGGTCGCCGTGCTGCGGGCCGACGATCTGCACGCTGAGCGGCAGCCCTTCGGGCGACAAGCCGATCGGCGCCGCGGTGGCGGGCAGATAGCACATGCCGGCCATGCCGGCCCACCACATCTGGGTGGTCGCGGGCTGCGCAGCGCCGTTGACCGTGATCATGCGCTCCCAGCGCTCGCCCGGCATCGAGTGCGGGAACGCCGCGCTCGCGGCGTTGGGGCACAGCAGCACGTCCCAGTCGCGGAAGAACTCGGACCAGGCCAGGCGCATCTGGTGGCGGCGGTTGGAGGCGGCGAGCCAGTCCTTGTGCGGCTGGGTGTTGGCGCGAACCATCTGGGCGTAGTAAGAGTCGTCGTCGCGGCCGACCTCGGCCCTGGCGGCCAGCATGCCGGCGAATTGCTCCGGGGTCTGGCGGCCGGAGGTCGCGCCGCGCAGGAGCTGGATGAACACGCGGTGCGCTTCGCCGAGATCGAACGCGGGCAGGGCGCGCGCGGAGACTCTCGCGCCCTTCCTGGAAAGGGATCCGGCAAGGCGCTCGATCGCGTCCTGCACGCTCCTGTCGGTTTCGGCCGTGGGGTGGGTCGCGAGCACCGCTGCGCGCAGGCCGCGCAGGCTGCTGCGCCGCGGAGCGGGCAGGGCGAGCTTCCAGCCTGCGCCGTCGATCGCGTCCGCGCCCGCCACGACCGAGAGCGCGAGCTCGAGATCGGCTGCGCCGCGCGCGAGCGGCCCGATGGCGGAAATGTCCGCCGGGTGCGCCATGCCCGGCAGAGCGTGGCCCTGCATCGAGCAGATGCCCCAGGTGGGCTTGTGCCCGTACACGCCGCAGTAGTGCGCCGGGTTGCGGATCGAGCCGCCGATGTCGCTGCCGAGCTCCAGCGCGGTCAGCCCCGCGGCGAGCGCCGCGGCCGCGCCGCCCGAGGAGCCGCCCGGAGTGCGGCTCGCGTCCCAGGGGTTCACCGTCCTGCCGTACACGGGATTGTTCGTTTCCCAGTCGGCGAGCATCACCGGCACGTTCGACTTGCCGAACACGTTCGCGCCCGCGGCGAGCAAGCGCTCCACCGCGAGGGCGTTGCGCCGCGCCACGTTGCCGCGCTGCTGCTCGAGGCCCCAGGTGGTGGGATGGCCGGCGAGGTCGAACGATTCCTTCACCGTCATCGGCAGGCCGGCGAGCAAGGGCTGCCGCGCGCCCTTGCGCACCGAGGCGCGGTCGAAGGCCCTGGCGCGCTTTCGCGCCGCGTCCAGGTCGAGCACGCAGAGCGCGTTCAGCTTCGGGTCGTATCGCTCGATGCGCGCCGCGTACAGCTCGAGCAGCTCGAGCGCGCCGAGCTTGCGCGCACGCAGGGCCCGGATGAGCTTCAGCGCGGGCCAGAATGCGACGTCGGTCATGGCAGGACTCCGAGCTCGTCAAGCGAGCGGTGCAGCTCGAGCGGGTCGGCGTAGACGCGGAAGGCGCCGGCGCGGCTGAGCTCGTCGGCGCCGTAGCCGCCGCTAAGCAGCCCGATGCTCAGCATGCCCGCGCGCCGCGCGCCGAGCAGGTCCCATACCGCGTCGCCCACGACGTAGCAGTCCTCGGGCCGCACGCCGAGCCTTTGCTGCGCGGCGAGGAAGGCGTCGGGCTCGGGCTTGGCGCGCGCCACGCTGCCGCGCTCGATCACCACCGTTTCCTCGCCCAGCCCGAGCGCGGCGAGCGAGGCGTCGATCTCGGGGTGCTGGCCGGAGGTGGCGATCGCGAACGCGACGCCCGAGGCGTGCAGGTACTTCAGCAGGTCGACCGCGCCCGGGAGCGGGCGCCGCGCCGGCAGCAGCTCGGCGAACAGCTCGCCGTGGCGGCGCTGCAGCAGCTGCGCCTCGTCCCGGCTGATGGCGCGGCCGAGCTCGCGTCCCACCGCGCGCGTGAACAGGCCGCCGCTCATGCCGATCCTGCGGTGGATGCGCCAGCCGTCGATCGCCATCCCGGCCTCGGCCAGCGCGCGCTGCCAGGCGAACACGTGCGCGTAGACAGTGTCCACCAGCGTGCCGTCGAGGTCGAAAATAAGCGCGCGCATTCTCGATTGGTTCGCTAAGGATGACATACTAGTTTAGGCGCAAGACGGCGCCGGAACATCTGAAGGGAGCCGCATGGCCTACGCCGAAATCCGCTACGAGGTGGCCGAGCGCGTCGCCACCGTGACGCTCAACCGGCCCGACAAGCTGAACGCCTTCACCCGCGTCATGCGCGAGGAGCTGATCGACGCCTTGGCGCAGGCCGACGCCGACGACGAGGTGCGCGCGCTGATCGTCACCGGCGCCGGGCGCGCCTTCTGCGCCGGGGCCGACCTCTCGGCCGGCAGCGCGACCTTCGACTACGCCAGGCGCGACGGCCTGAGCGCCGAGACTCATCGCGACGGCGGCGGCCAGGTGACGCTGCGCATCTTCGAGATGAAAAAGCCGGTCATCGCGGCGGTAAACGGGCCGGCGGTGGGCATCGGCGCCACCATGCAGCTGCCGATGGACGTGCGCCTCGCCTCGAGCGCAGCGCGCTTCGGCTTGGTCTTCACCCGCCGCGGCATCGTGCCCGAGGCCTGCTCGAGCTGGTTCCTGCCGCGCCTGGTCGGGATCGGCCAGGCGCTCGAATGGACGCTCACGGGACGCGTGTTCGGCGCCGAGGAGGCGCTCGCCGGCGGGCTGGTGCAGCGCGTGCTCGCGCCCGAGGCGCTCATGCCCGCGGCGCGCGCGCTTGCGCGCGAGATCGCCGAGCACACCGCGCCGGTCGCGGTCGCGCTCGCGCGCCAGATGATGTGGCGCATGCTCGGCGCCGACCACCCGATGGAAGCGCACAAGGTCGACTCGCGCGGCATCTTCGAGCTCGGCCGCTCGCCCGACGTGGCCGAGGGCATCGCCGCGTTCAGGCAAAAGCGCGCCCCGCGCTTCGGCATGCGCGTCTCGCGCGACATGCCGCCCTTCTATCCGTGGTGGAACGAAAGGGAATTCAGCTAGGGCTCCCGCACCGGCGGGCTTTGATGCGGCGCAATAGGTAGGAAGATTTACAGTCCACCAATTATGGAATACCGTAATTGAGTAGTGGCGTACGATCGGTCGAGATTTATGCTTCTTGCATGATCACCGCGCAACAACTCCGGGCGGCGAGGGCGCTGCTGGGCCTGGATCAGCGCGCGCTCGCCGCGGCCTGCGGGCTGTCGCTGCCGACGATCCAGCGCATGGAATCGAGCGGCGGGGTGGTGCGCGGCAACGTCGAGTCGCTGACCAAGCTGATCGAGGCCCTGGAGCGCGCCGGCATCGAGCTGATCGGCGAGGGGGCCGCCAGCTCGGGCGGAGGGCGCGGGGTGCGGCTCAAGCGCGCCGCCCCGTCCGGCTAGCGAGAGGCGCGCGATGGCTCTGCAAGGGCTGCTGTGGTGCGTCGGGGCGCTGCTTGCGATCAGCGTGGCGGCGATTCCGGTCGCGCGCCGGCGCTGGGCAAGCCCGGCGGTCTACGGCGCCGCGCTGTGCAGCTCGATCGTCGGCCTCGGCCTCGCGCTCGCCGCCCTGCTCGGCGGCGGCGCGCTGCTCGGCGCGCTGACGCTGCCGGTCGGCCTGCCCTGGCTCGGCGCGCATTTCCGGCTCGACGCGCTGGCGGCGTTCTTCCTCGTGGTGGTCAACCTCGGCGCGGCAGGCGCGAGCCTGTACGGCCTGGGCTACGGCACGCACGAGGAAGCGCCGGGGCGGGTGCTGCCGTTCTTCGCCGCCTTCCTGGCCGGGATGAACCTGGTGGTGCTCGCGGACGACGCGTTCACCTTCCTGTTCACCTGGGAGTTCATGTCGCTCACTTCCTGGGCGCTCGTGATGGCGCACCACCGGCGCGCGGGCAACGCCGCGGCGGGCTACCTGTATCTCATCATGGCGAGCTTCGGCACGCTCGCGCTGCTGCTCGTTTTCGGCCTGCTCGCCGGCCCCGCGGGCGGCTACGCGTTCGAGGCGATCCGCGCCGCGCCGCCTGCGCCGGGCGTGGCGGCGGCGGTGCTGGTGCTCGCCCTGATCGGGGCCGGCTCGAAGGCGGGCCTGGTGCCGCTGCACGTCTGGCTGCCGCTCGCGCATCCGGCTGCGCCGAGCCACGTTTCCGCGCTCATGAGCGGGGTCATGACCAAGGTCGCGGTCTACGGCGCGGTGCGCATCGTGTTCGATCTGCTCGGCGTGCCGACCTGGTGGGCGGGGGCGCTGGTCGCGCTGCTGGGCGGGGTGACCGCGGTCATGGGCGTGCTGCACGCGCTCATGGAGCATGACCTCAAGCGCCTGCTCGCCTATCACACGGTGGAGAACATCGGCATCATCTTCATCGGCCTCGGCCTCGCGCTCGCCTTCGGCGCGAACGGGATGCGCGCCGCGGCCGCGCTGGCGCTGACGGCGGCGCTGTTTCACGTCTTCAACCACTCGGTGTTCAAGAGCCTGCTGTTTTTCGGCTCGGGTGCGGTGCTGACCGCCACCGGCGAGCGCGACATGGAGCGCCTGGGCGGCTTGATCCATCGCATGCCGCTCACGGCGTTCACCTTTCTCATCGGCTCGGCGGCGATCTCCGCCCTGCCGCCGTTCAACGGCTTCGTCTCGGAGTGGCTCACTTTCCAGGCGATCCTGGTCAGCCCGGCGCTGCCGCAGTGGCTGCTGAAGTTCCTCGTGCCGGCGATCGGCGCGCTGCTCGCGCTGTCGGCGGCGCTCGCGGCGGCGTGCTTCGTCAAGGCCTTCGGCGTGACCTTCCTCGGCCGGCCGCGCAGCGACGCGGCGCGCGACGCGCGCGAGACCGACCGCTGGTCGCTCGCGACCATGTTCGCGCTCGCGGCCCTGTGCCTGGTGGCCGGCATCCTGCCGGGCTACTTCATCGACGCGCTGGCGCCGGTGGCGCAGGCGCTGTCCGGGGCGCACCTGCCGCGCCAGGGCGAGCTCGACTGGCTTACGATCGTCCCGGTGGCGCAGAGCCGCAGCTCCTACAACGGCCTGCTGCTGTTCCTGATCATCGCGCTCGCCGCGGGTCTGGGCGCCGAGGTGATCCACCGCTGGGCCTCGGGCGCGCTGCGCAGGTCGGCGCCCTGGGACTGCGGCTTTCCCGACCCGAGCCCGGCCACGCAGTACACCGCGGGCAGCTTCTCGCAGCCGATCCGCCGGGTGTTCGGGTCGGTGGTGTTCCGCGCGCGCGAGGAAGTGAGCATGCCGCCGCCGGGCGACCCGCGGCCGGCGCAGATGCGCGTCCGCATGCGCGACCTGCTGTGGGACGCGTTCTACGCCCCGGTGGAGAGCCTGGTGGCCTACGTCGCGGATCGACTCAACAAGGTGCAGTTCCTCTCGATCCGGGTCTACCTGAGCCTGGTGTTCGGCGCCCTGGTGGCGCTGCTGACGGTGCTCGCGGTATGGCAATAGCGCTGCAGCTGCTGGTGCAGATCGGCCAGATGGCGCTCGTGCTCGCGCTCGCGCCGCTGTTCGCCGGCTACGTGCGCAAGGTCAAGGCGCACCTGCTGCGGCGCCAGGGGCCGCCGCTCGCGCAGCCCTACCGCGAGCTGCTGCGCCTGCTGCGCAAGGACGTCGTGCTGGCGGACTCGGCCTCGTGGGTGTTCCGCGTCGCGCCCTACCTGATCTTCGCCGCGACCTGGGTCGCGGTCTCGCTGGTTCCGACCTTCGCCGCGGGCCTGATCTTCAGCTACGCGGCCGACGTGATAGCCATCGTCGCGCTGCTGGGCAGCGCGCGCTTCATGCTCGCGCTGGCCGGGCTGGACGTCGGCACCAGCTTCGGCGGAATCGGATCGAGCCGGGAAATGCTGATCGCCTCGCTCGCCGAGCCGGCGATGCTGATGCTCGTGTTCACGCTCTCGCTGCTCGCGGGCTCGACCCAGCTCTCCTCCATCGCGGCGTCGATGCAAGCCTCCGACGTCGGGCTGAAGTTCTCGATCGCGCTCGCGCTGCTCGGCCTGATCATGGTCGCGCTGGCCGAGAACGCGCGCATCCCGGTCGACAACCCGGCCACGCACCTCGAGCTCACCATGGTGCACGAGGCGATGATCCTGGAGTATTCGGGCCGCCACCTGGCGCTGATCGAGGCGGCCGCCTTCCTCAAGCTCCTGCTCTACGTTTCGGTCATCGCCTGCGTCTTCTTTCCGTGGGGGATCGCGCTATCAGGCCAGGGGCCCGCGGCCTACTTCGCGGGCATCGGGGTGTACGTCCTGAAGCTCGCCGCCGGCGGCTTCGTGCTCGCGGTGTTCGAGACCGCGATCGCGAAAATGCGCGTGTTCCGCGTGCCGGACTTCCTCGGCGCCGCGCTGATGCTCGGCTTCCTCGCCACGTTGCTGCTGTTCGTCACCATGGCCGGCTGATGGACCCGCTCGCGCTCGACGTCGCACACCTGCTCGCCGGCGGCCTGGTGCTGGTGAGCTTCATGCTGCTGTACCAGGACCGCATGACCGGCCTGGTGAACAATTTCGCGCTGCACGCCCTGGTGGTCTCGCTCTCGGTGGCCTGGCAGGCTCACATCCAGCATGCGCCGCACCTGTACATCACCGCCGCGATCGCCCTGATCGTCAAGGCGATCGTGATTCCGCTCGCCCTGCACCGCATCATCTTGCAGCTCGGGATTCACCGCACGATCGAGACCGTGGTCGGAATCGGGCAGACCATGCTCGCCGGCATCGGCTTGGTCGCGCTTTCGATCATGGTGATGCTGCCCATCACCGCCAGGGCCGGGACGCTGACCCAGCAGGACCTCGCGTTCGCGCTGTCGGTACTGCTGCTCGGCCTGCTGATGATGATCTCGCGCCGCAACGCGGTGAGCCAGGTGATCGGCTTCATGTCGATCGAGAACGGCCTGATTCTCGCCGCGACCGGCGCCAAGGGCATGCCGCTGGTGGTCGAGATCAGCGTCGCGTTCTCGATCCTGATCGCGCTGATCGTGATCGGGGTGTTCCTGTTCCGCATCCGCGAGCGCTTCGACACGGTCGACATTCACGCGCTGCACGAGTACCGGGGCGAGCAGCCGTGACCGAAGCGGGCAGTTTCTTCGTCGACGCAGTGCTTGTCATCCCCGCGCTGAGCGCGGCCCTGCTCGCCGTGCTGCCGGACGACCGGCTCACGGCGCGGCTGAACGTGCTCGCGGCGCTGCTGACCTTTCTCGCCGCGACGGTGCTGTTCTTCGAGCGCCCGGCGCCCGGCCACTACCTGATCGTGGACGATCTCAACGTGGTGTTCATCGTGCTGAGCACCTTCGTCGGCTTCACCACCAGCGTGTTCAGCGGCAGCTACATCGCGCACGAGCTGGAGACCGGCAGGCTGACCGCGGTCTACCTGCGCTTCTACCACGCGATGTACCAGACGCTGATGTTCGGCATGAACCTGGCGCTGCTTTCCAACAACGTGGGCCTGATGTGGGTCGCGATCGAGCTCGCGACGCTCACCACCGTGCTGATGGTCGGCATCTACCGCACCCCCGCCGCGCTCGAGGCGGCGTGGAAGTACTTTCTGCTCGGCAGCGTCGGCATCGCGCTCGCGCTGTTCGGCACCATCCTGGTCTACCTCGCGGCGCATTCGGTGGTGGGCGAAGGCCTGGACGCGATGGCCTGGAACGTGCTCGTGCGCCGGGCGCCCGAGTTCGATCCGGCGCTGCTCAACCTCGCGTTCCTGTTCCTGCTGCTCGGCTACGGCACCAAGGTGGGCCTGGTGCCGCTGCACGCCTGGCTGCCCGACGCCCACGCCGAGGGCCCGACGCCGATCTCGGCCGTGCTCTCGGGCCTGCTGCTGAACGTGGCGCTGTTCGCCGTGCTGCGCTTCAAGAGCGTGATGGCGGCCAACCCGGGCGCGTTCGCGCCCGGGCCGCTGATGGTGTCGCTCGGCCTGCTGTCGGTGGTGTTCGCCTCGTTCATGCTCTACCGCCGGCACGACATCAAGCGCATGTTCGGCTATTCCTCGATCGAGCATATGGGGATCGTCACCTTCGCCTTCGGCATGGGCGGCCCGCTGGCGAATTTCGCCGGGCTGCTGCACATGACCCTGCACAGCCTCACCAAGTCGGCGATCTTCTACTGCGTCGGGCACATCGCGCAGGTCAAGGGAACGCAGCACATGCCCGACATCCGCGGGCTCACGGTCTCGCATCCGGCGCTCGGCTGGGGGCTCGTGTTCGGCGTGGCCGCGATCGCCGGGCTGCCGCCGATGGGCCTGTTCATGACCGAGTTCCTCATCGTCACCACCACCTTCGCGCGCCATCCGCTGCTGGCGATCGTGCTTGGGCTCGCCCTGCTGGTCGCGTTCGGCGCGCTGCTGCTGCGCCTGAACGGGCTCGCGTTCGGCGACCCGCGCGGCGGGCGCGCGCCGGCGCGCGCCTCGTTCGTGCCGGTGGTGGCCCACTTCGCGCTCGTGCTCGTGGCGGGGATCTGGCTGCCGCCCGCGCTGACGGCGTGGTTCCAGCACGTGGCCGGCCTGCTCAGGTAACGCGCCATGGCATGCGCGAACTGGCAGCGCTCGGTCGGGTCCCGCGGGGACTGGGAGCAGGCCGCGGCGCGCCTGCGGGCGGGCGAGCTGGCGCTGCTCGCGCTGTGGGGCGAGCCGGGGCAGGCGCACATGGCGCTGATCGAGAACGAGACGGCATCGGTCGCGCTGCTGAGCGTCGAGTGCGAGGCGAACCGCTATCCCTCGGTCGGCAGAGCGCATCCGCCGGCGCTGCGCCCCGAGCGCGCGCTGCGCGATCTGGTCGGACTCGAGCCCGAGGGCCTGCCGGACACGCGGCCCTGGCTGCGGCACGACGGCGCCTACCGTTTTCTGCCGGCCGAAGGCGAGAGCCTGCACCAGATACCGGTCGGTCCGGTGCACGCGGGAATCATCGAGCCGGGGCACTTCCGCTTCAGCGCCAACGGCGAGACCGTGGTGCGGCTGGAGCAGCGCCTCGGCTACGCGCACAAGGGCGTCGACGCCCTGATGGCCGGCGCGCCGCTCGAGCGCGCGGCGCAGCTCGCGGGCCGCCTCTCGGGCGACAGCACGGTAGCCTGCAGCCTCGCCTTTGCGCGGGCGGTGGAGGCGGCGCTCGGGCTCGAGATCCCGCCGCGCGCGCACTGGCTGCGCGCGCTGCTGGCCGAGCTCGAGCGGTTGGCGAACCACCTGGCTGACATCGGCGCGGTGTGCAACGACGCCGCCTTCGCCATCCTGCACGTGCAATTCGCCCGGCTGCGCGAGCGCGTCCTGCGCGCGGCGCAGGCCTGCTTCGGCCACCGGCTGATGATGGACCGCGTCGTTCCCGGCGGCGTGAGCTGCGACTTGCCGCCCGACGGCGCGCCGCGCCTGCGCGCGCTGCTGGCCCAGCTTCGCGCCGAGCTGCCGGATCTGGTCGAGGTGTACGACAACACCGCGTCGCTCAAGGACCGCACGGTCGGTACCGGCATCCTGGCGCCGGCGCTCGCGCGCCTGTTCGCCGCCGGCGGATTCGTCGGACGCGCTTCCGGGCGCGACTTCGACGCGCGGCGCAGGCCCGGCTATGCGCCCTACGACGCGCTCCGGTTCGAGGTCCCGGTGGTGCACGCGGGCGACGTGAACGCGCGCGTCTGGATCCGCATCCGCGAGGTCGAGCAGAGCATCGCGCTGGTCGAGCAGATCCTGGCGCAGCTTCCGCCCGGGCCTGCATGCGCTTCGATCGATGCGCGGCCGTCGAGCGGCGCGCGCGAGGGCGCCGCGCTGGTGGAGGGATTCCGCGGCGACGTCTTCGCCTGGGTCAGGCTCGCGCCGGACGGGCGCGTCGCGCGCAGCCACCTGCGCGACCCTTCCTGGTTCCAGTGGCCGCTGCTCGAGGCCGCGATCGAGGGCAACATCGTGGCCGATTTCCCCCTCTGCAACAAGTCGTTCAACTGCTCGTACTCCGGGCACGATCTTTAGGGTGACCAGGCATGCGTAGACTGCTGTTCAGGAGCTTCGTCCAGGGCACGCTCACCGAGCCCGCGCCCGCGGCGGGCCAAGCCGCCCTGGCCGAGCTCGCTGCGCGCGTGAACCAGGCTTCCCACCGGCGCCTGGGGCGCGCGCTGGCGATCCGCGAAGTGGACGCCGGGTCCTGCAACGGCTGCGAGCTGGAAATCCACGCGCTCGCCAACGTGTTCTACGATCTCGAGCGATTCGGGCTGCGCTTCGTCGCCTCGCCGCGCCACGCAGACGTGCTGCTGGTGACCGGACCGGTGACGGCGAACATGCGCGAGGCGCTGGAGCGCACCTACCGCGCCACGCCCGACCCGAAGTGGGTCGTCGCGAGCGGCGATTGCGCGCGCGACGGCGGCCTCTACGCCGCCAGCGCGGCCTGCGTCGGCGGCGTGTCGAGGGTGCTGCCGGTCGACCTGCACATCCCCGGCTGCCCGCCCTCGCCGGTCGCGCTGCTCGAGGGCCTGCTCGCGCTGCTCGAAAGCGTGGCGGCGGAAGGCCGGCGCGGCACGTGATGCGACCTGACTCCGAGGAGGGGGAACATGAGCGATGAACCGGATGACAAGCGCTTCTCGCCTGTACAGATCGGGATCGCCGGGCTCGGCGCCGCGATCGTCCTGGTCTTGATAATGATCCTGCTGAGCATCAGCGGCCTGATGTCGGGGTGAAGGCGGCCGAAAGCATCGCCGCGTTCAGGCAAAAAGCGCGCCCCGCGCTTCGGCATGCGCGTCTCGCGCGGCATGCCGTCCTTCTGCCCACGTCACCGGGCGGGATATCCCTGACGTCGACCCGGGTTCTGCCGCAGTGCACCGGCGCGGCTAGCTGTCGAGAACCCTGCGCTGGGTCAGGTCTCATCCCGCTGTTCGAACGAGCGTGCGAAAAGTCCTGTGCGTAACAATCTCCCCGACGCGCGCGCTCATAATTGTTTACTGTGAAGGCTCAGTTGGCGTAACTTCAAGCGATGTCTGAATCTCCGAGCGCAGAGCGCCGCCCGTTCCTTTCCACCTTCCCCGCGCGGGCGGGCGAGCGGCGGCTGGCGCTGGCGGTGGTGCTGCTGTCGACGGCCGTCTTTCTCGCGCTGGCGCCGTTTGCGAAGCGGCCGCTGCCGGCGGTCGAGGCGTTCCTGCCGATCTACCAGTCCGCGCTGGTCGTTACCGACTTCATCACCGCGGTGCTGCTGTTCGGCCAATTCGCGATCCTGCGCTCGCGCGCGCTGCAGGTGCTGGCCTGCGCCTACCTGTTCAGCTCGCTCATGGCGGTTGCGCACGCGCTCACGTTTCCGGGGCTGTTCAGCAACACCGGCCTGTTCGCCGGACAGCAGACCACGGCCTGGCTGTACTTCCTCTGGCACGGCGGGTTTCCGCTGCTGGTGATCGGCTACGCGCTGCTCCGGGGCCGCGAGACCGATCCCGCTGCGCCGCGCGGCGGCGCGCGAGGCGAAATCCTGGCCGGCATCGGGCTGACCGTGGCCGCCGTCTGCGCGCTCATGCTGCTCACGACGGCGGGCAACGATCTGCTGCCCGTCATCATGCAGGGCAACAGCGATGCTTCCGCGAAAGTCGTGGTGGCCTCGCTTACGTGGCTGCTCAGCGTTGCCGCGCTGCCGATGCTGTGGCGCCGGCGCCCGCACTCGGTGCTCGACCTGTGGCTGATGGTGGCGGTGTTCGTGTGGATTTTCGACAGCGCGCTCGCCGCGGTGCTCAACCACGCGCGCTTCGACCTGGGCTGGTACGCGGGGCGCGTCTACGGCCTGCTCGCCTCGAGCTTCGTGCTCGCCGTGCTGCTGCTGGAGAACGGCCGGCTCTACGCCCTGCTCGCCGTGGCGCACGCCGACGAGCGCCGCGAGCGCAGGCGGGCCGAGGAACGCACCGCCGAGCTGGCCGTGGTCAACAAGGAGCTGGACGCGTTTTCGTACTCGGTCTCGCACGACCTGCGCGCGCCCCTGCGCGCCATAGACGGCTACTCGAGGATGATCGAGGAGGACTACGGCGACCGGCTCGATGAGGAGGGCCGGCGCCTGCTGGCGGTGGTCCGGGACAGCAGCCAGAAGATGGGAATGCTGATCGACGACCTGCTCGGATTCTCGCGCGTCGGCCGCAGCGAGCTGGCGAGGGCGCAAGTCGACATGGCGGGGCTGGTGCGCGAGGTGCGGCAGGAGCTCGGCGACGAGTCGCCCGCGCTTATCGAGCAGGAGGCGATTCCCAACGGCTTCGGCGACCGCGCGCTGCTGAAGCAGGTTTGGGCGAATCTCATGCACAACGCCTTGAAGTACAGCGGCAAGCGGGCGCAGCCGCGGGTGGAGATCGGCGGGCGGGCCGACGGCGCCGAGACGGTCTACTGGGTGCGCGACAACGGCGTCGGCTTCGACATGAAGTACTACGACAAGCTGTTCGGCGTGTTCCAGCGCCTGCACGGCGCGGACGAGTTTCCCGGCACCGGCATCGGCCTCGCGATCGTGCAGCGCGTCGTGGTGCGCCACGGCGGAAGGGTCTGGGGCGAGGGCAAGGCGGGCGAGGGGGCGGCGTTCTACTTCGCGCTGCCGATCGCAGCGGGGGAGCGATGAGCGAAGCCGGGCAGATCGAGATCCTCCTGGTCGAAGACGATCCCGCCGACGCCGAGATGACGCTGCGCGCCCTGCGCCGCAACCATCTCGCCAACCGCGTTCACTGGGTGAAGGACGGCGCCGAGGCGCTCGAGTACATGTTCCGCTCCGGGGGCTACGCCGGCCGCGACCCGAACCACACGCCCAAGCTCATCATGCTGGACATCAAGATGCCGAAGGTGGACGGCATCGAGGTGCTCAGGCGGCTCAAGGCGAACGAGGCGACGCGCACCGTGCCGGTGGTGGTGATGACCTCGTCCAACGAGGAGCAGGACGTGATCGAGAGCTACCGCCTGGGCGTCAACAGCTACATCGTGAAGCCGGTGCACTTCGACGCCTTCCTCGAGACGGTCGCCAAGATCGGCCTGTACTGGGTTCTCACCAACAGGGTTCCGCAATAGGGCGACGCATGAGGCAAGCGCCGATCAAGCTCCTGCTGGTGGAGGACAATCACGCCGACGCCGAGCTCGAGGTGCGCGAGCTCAAGCGCGCCGGCTTGCGGGTCGAGCATCGCCTGGTCGATACCGAGACCGGGCTGCGGCGCGAGCTGGCCGAGTTCGAGCCGGAGCTGATCCTGTCCGACTTCTCGATGCCGCGCTTCGACGGCATGTCGGCGCTCGCGGTCGCGAAGGAGATCGACCCCGACATCCCGTTCATCTTCGTCTCCGGAACCCTGGGAGAGGACTACGCCATCCGCGCGCTCAAGAACGGCGCGACCGACTACGTATTGAAGACCAACCTGGTGCGCCTCCCGGCCGCGGTCGAGCGGGCCCTGAAGGAAGCGGCCGAGCAGGCGGCCAAGCGCAGGGTGGAAAGGGAGCTGCAGGAAAGCGAGGCCGGCCTGCGCCGGGCGCAGCTCATGGCGGAGCTCGCGCATATCGTCACCGGCCCGGACGGTGTTTTCGAGAGTTGGTCGGCGACCCTGGCGCCGCTGGCGGGCGTGGAGCCCGCGCGGATGCCGAAGGACACGCGCGAATGGCTGCAGCTGGTGCATCCGGAGGACAGGGAGCACTTTCGGCGCACGAGCATCGAGGCCGGGAGGCGCGAAATGCGCATGGACCTCGAATACCGGCTGCGGCGCGCAGACGGCTCCGTGATCCATGTCCTGCAGGCCATGGAGCCCATTACACCGGCCGCGCCGTCCGCGGACGGCGGGCTGCGCTGGTTCAACACGCTGCAGAACATCACGGCCCAGAAACAGGCCGCCGCCGAGCTGCGCCTAAGCGAATCGCGTTACCGGGCCGTCTTCGAGCAGGCGGCCGTGGGTATCGTCCACGCGTCGACCGACGGCGACATTCAGATGGCCAATCCGAAGTTCTGCGACATGCTCGGCTACTCCCACGCAGACGCTGTGTTGCTCAACCTGCGCGATCTGGCCGATCCGGAGGACGTTGCGGATCACGACGGGACGCACCTGTCGCTGCTCTCGGGCCCGGAACCCCAGCTCGAGAGGGAGCTCCGGCTCAAGCGCAAGGACGGCTCGCTGATATGGACCAACGTCACGATGTCGCTGGTGCGGGCGCCGAACGGCGAGCCGCTGTACTGCCTTTGCGTGTTCCACGACGTCACGGAGCGCAAGGCGCAGCAGGAGCGCATCGCCCGGCTCACCAGGGTCCACGCGGTGCTGAGCGGGATCAACTCGCTCATCGTGCGGGTGCGCGACCGCGACGAGCTGTTCGAGGGCGCGTGCAAGATCGCGGTCGAGGCGGGCAGCTTCCTGCTGGCCTGGATCGGCACCGTCGACCAGTCGCGCACCATGCTCCTGCTGGCGGCGTGGGACGGTGACGGCGAGGGCTATGTCCAGCGCATGCCGGTGTCGCTCGGCGAGGGCGACGCCGCGAAGCCCGGGCTGAATGCGCTCGCCGTGGCGGACGGGCAGGCCAGGGTCGTGAACGACATCGAGCGCGACCCGCGGTTCCTGCTCACGGACGAGGCCCTCAAGCGCGGATTCCGCTCGTTCGTCACGCTGCCGCTGTCGACCGAAGGCGAGGTGTCCGGCGTGCTGGCGCTCTATGCCGAGCAGCCCGGGTTCTTCGACGACGAGGAGATGAGGCTGCTAAACGAGCTGGCGGGCGACATCTCGTTCGCGCTGGCGCACATCGCGCAGCAGGAAAAGCTCAATTACGTCGCGCTCTACGATTCGCTCACCGGACTGGCGAATCGCGCGCTGCTGAGCGAGAGGCTGGCGCAGACCCTGCACGGCGCGGGCCAGGCGGGCAGCAAGGTCGCGCTCTCGATCCTCGACCTCGAGCGCTTCCGCACGGTGAACGAATCGCTCGGCCGCCAGGAAGGCGACGCCCTGATCAGGCAGGTGGCGGGGCGGCTCGCGCGGGCCGTAGGCGCGGCCGAGGTCGCGCGCATCGGCGCCGACCATTTCGCCGTCATTCTGGCGCCGGTGAACGGCCAGCCGGAAGCGGCAAAACGCCTGCAGGATCTGCTGCAGCGCTGCTTCGGCGAGCCGTATCATGCGGGCGGCGCGGAGCTAAGAGTGACGGCGAAGGCGGGGATCGCGCTGTTCCCGAACGACGGGGTGGACGCCGAGATCCTGCTCAGGAACGCGGAAGCGGCGCTCAACAGCGCCAAGAAGACCGGCGATCCGAGGGTGTTCTATACGTCCGCGCTCACGGACCGGACCTCCGAGCAGCTCTCGCTGCTGAACAAGCTACAGCGCGGGCTCGCGAACGACGAGTTCGTCCTGCACTACCAGCCGAAGTTCGACACCGCGACCCGGAGGATCGTCGGCGTCGAGGCGCTGATCCGCTGGCAAAGCCCGGAGCTGGGGCTCGTGCCGCCGGCCAGGTTCATCCCGCTGATGGAGGAAACCGGAATCATTCTCGAGGCCGGCGCCTGGGCGCTGGCGAAAGCCGTCGGCGACCATTCGCGCTGGCTCGAGCTGGGCCTGCCCGCCCCGCGGGTCGCGGTGAACGTGTCCGCGATCCAGCTGCGCAAGCGCGATTTTCTCGATACCGTGCGGGCCGCCGTCACGCGCGGACCGGACCGGCCGGGCATCGACCTGGAGATCACCGAAAGCCTCATCATGGAGGACATCGAGAGCAACATCCGCAAGCTGAAGGACGTGCGCGATCTCGGCATGGAAATCGCGATCGACGACTTCGGCACCGGATACTCGTCGCTCGGCTACCTCGCCAAGCTGCCGGTGCAGACGCTCAAGATCGACCGCTCGTTCATCATCACGATGCTGAAGGACCCCGCGACGATGACGCTGGTGCAGACCATCATCTCACTCGCCCATTCTCTCAAGCTGAAGGTCGTCGCCGAGGGCGTCGACGAAGAGGATCAGGCGCAGCTGCTCGGGCGGCTGGGCTGCGACGAGATCCAGGGCTTCCTGTTCAGCAGGCCCGTGCCTTTCGCGCAAATGACCGAAATGCTGGCGCGCCTGCGCGGGGATCCGCCCGCGGCCTAGGCCACGCCGAAAGCCTGGATCACGACGCCGGTCATCCAGATCCACACCCGCGCGGAAGCTTGGTGAAGATGCTTTCGTTGATGTACCCTCCCTGAATACGGATCGTTCGAATTGTTGGCGCGCCGAATCTACCATTTATGAGCCACGACATCGTCATCGGGCAAGGCACCGTCGTCGACGGCACGGGGGCGCCGGCGCGGCGCGCGGACGTCGCGATCGCCGCCGGCAGGATCGTCGCGCTGGGCGAGAACCTCGGCCCGGCGAAGCGCAGGATCGACGCCGAAGGGCTGGTGGTCGCGCCCGGGTTCATCGACCCGCACACGCACTACGACGCGCAGATCTGCTGGGACGGGGCGACCACGCCGTCGTCCTGGCAC
Organism: Burkholderiales bacterium; assembly: GCA_035517095.1. GTDB lineage: Bacteria > Pseudomonadota > Gammaproteobacteria > Burkholderiales > SG8-39 > DAHVFK01. The sequence goes on along the minus strand of DATIZK010000057.1, from coordinate 5,710 downwards.
GGGGTGACGAGCGTCGTGATGGGCAACTGCGGGGTGGGGATCGCGCCCTGCCGGCCCGAGGCGCGCGAGGTGGCGATGCGCGACCTGGTCAACGTGGAGGCGATCCCGTTCGAGGTGCTGCAGGCCGGCATCACCTGGGACTGGGAGACCTTCCCGCAGTACCTGGACGCGGCGGCGAAGCGCAAGCCCGCGCTCAACCTCGCCTTCCTCGCGCCGCTCACGCCGCTGCGGCACTACGTGATGGGCGAGGCCTCGATGGAGCGCGCGGCGAGCGGGGAGGAGACAGCGCAGATAGCGGGACTGCTCGGCGAGGCGCTCGACGCCGGCGCGTTCGGCTTCTCGAGCACGCTGCTCAACCAGCACATGGGCTACGGCGGGCGGCCGCTCGCCTGCCGCAACGCGAGCCGCGCCGAGTTGAAGGCCTGCTGCAACGCGCTGCGCAGCCGCGGCAAGGGCGCGATCGAGATCGCGATGACGCGCCAGATCGGGGTGCTCGAGGACCCGGAGCTCGAGCTGCTCGAGTTCATGCTCGCCGAGAGCGGCCGGCCGGTGACCTTCATCGCGCTGTTCGACCGCGACGACCTGCCCGAGGCGGTGCGCGAGACGCTCAGGAAGGCGCGGCCGATGATCGCCCGCGGCGCGCGGCCGCAGACCTCGCCCCTGCCGCTGACGCGCGAGTTCAGCATGCGCAGCCCGTTCTCGTTCGGCGCCTTCCCGTCGTTCAAGCGCGTGTTCGAGGACAAGTCCAAGGCGGCGCAGGCGGCGGTGTACCGCGACCCCGCGTTCCGCGCGCAGTTCCGCCGCGACCTCGAGCGGCCGATGACCTCCAGCAACTGGGCGCGCATCACCGTGCACGAGGTGAAGAACCCGGCCCTGAAAGGCCTCGAGGGCCGCACCGTGGCCGAGATCGCGGCCGAGCGGGGCGAAGACTGCGTCGATGCCTTTCTGGACATCAGCCTGGAAGACGACCTGGAGAACGAATTCACGATGCAGTCGTTCAACACCCGCGTCGACCGCATGGCCGAGCTGCTGAACGACCGCTCGATCCTCATCGGCCTGGGCGACGGCGGGGCGCACCTCGACATGCTTTGCGACGCGGGCTACCCGACCTACGTGCTCGGCACCTGGGTGCGCGAAAGGAAGGTGCTCTCGCTCGAGGAGGCGGTGCGGCGCATGACCTCGGACCCGGCCGATTTGTTCGGCATCCGCGACCGCGGGCGCATCGCGCCCGGACTCGCCGCGGACCTCGTTCTGTTCGACCCTCGGACCGTCGGCTCGGCCGGGCGGCCCGAGCGGCGCTACGACCTGCCCGGCGGCGCCAAGCGCATGGTGATGCGCTCGGCCGGGGTCGCGCTGACGCTGGTCAACGGCGTGCCGACCTGGGAGGCGGGCGCGCTCACCGGCGCGGCGGCGGGGCGCGTGCTGCGGTCCTGAGCGACAACCGCCCCGGCCCAGGGGTTGTTATTGCCCGCCGGCTGGGTATATTGAAATCATGAGCGATTGCTGCGAAGACAAGGGCCGCGCGCCTCGCTCGAGGCGCTTCGGGCCGCGCCCGCCCGCGCGGCGGAAAGCCGGGCCGCCGTGACCCGGGTCCTCTACTTCAGCGACATCCACATCGAGATCCGGCAAAAGTCCGGACGGGCAGGGTGGACTGAGCTGTACCCGCTCGACCTCGGGCCGGACCTGCGCCCCTACGCCGGCCGCGCGGACCTGCTCGTGCTCGCGGGCGACATCGGCCGCATGCGCTCGAGCCGCGACGTCTCGACGCTGCGCTACGCGGCACAGGCCGCGCAGCTGCTCGGCTGCCCGGCGGTCGTCGTGCCGGGCAACCACGAGTACTACCGCGGCTCGTTCGAGGCCGAGCGCGAGGCGATGCTCGCGGCGAAAGTCGACGGCGTGACGGTGCTCGATCGCGGCGAGGCGCGCTATCCGATCGCGGGCGGCGCGCTGCGGGTGCTCGGCGCGACGCTCTGGACCGACTACGCGGCAAACGGGGACGCCGCCGCGGCGATGAGCGCGGCGCGGGAGCAGATCGTCGACCACCGCCTGATCACGCGCCGCGGCGCCGCGCCGTTCCTGCCATCGGACGCACTCGAGGAGCATCGCCTTTCGCGCGCCTGGCTCGCCGCGCGCCTGGCCGAGCCGCACGACGGCCCGACCCTGGTCGTCACGCACCACGTGCCGCATTCCGCGGCCAGGCACCCCGGCTTCGGCGTGACGCCGCTCTCCCCCGCCTTCCACAGCGACTGCGACGAGCTGATCGACGCGGCGGCGCGCGCGGGCGTCGCGGCCTGGATCTTCGGCCATCACCACTGGAGCCACGAGCTCGAGCTGCGCGGCCTGCGCCTGGTCTCCGCGCAGACGGGGTATCCGGGCGAGCGGACCGGCTGGCGGGGTCCGGGGCTGCTCTCGATCACGGACGGCGCGCCTTCGCATCATTGAGCCTGGGCAGCCGCGCGACGCCGAAAGCGCGGCGCAGGGCCTGCAGCTCGGCGCGGTGCAGCAGCACGAGCTCGTTCAGCTTGCGCTCGCCTTTGGGGGCAAGACGCACCTCGACCCGGCGCCGGTCCTCGCGCGCCGGGCGCTTGGCGACCAGCCCGAGCGCCTCGCAGCGCCCTACCAGCGCGACCGCGCCGTGGTGGTGCGACTGCAGCCGCTCGGCGAGCTCGCCGATGGTGGCGCTGTCGCGCCCCGGAAAGCCGCGCAGGTGCAATAGCAGCAGGTACTGCAGCGGGGTGATGCCGGCGGCGCGCACCGCCTGCTCGCTGAAGCGCAGGAAGCGCCGGATCTGGTAGCGCAGCTCCGAAATCGCCGCGAACTCGCGCTTGGAGAGCGCTGCGGCGCCTGTTCTGCGCTTCGCGGCCATAGGCGCAAATATATCACATTGTGATATTCTCGCCGGCTTTGTTCCGGAGGTCCGATGCAGTACTCGTCCGCCGCCCGCCCGCCCGTTCCGTCCAGGCTCGGAGACTATTCGGTGCGGCCGCGCATCCTGCTGATCGGCGCGCTCGCGCTGGCGGTGGGCGCGGTCGCCGCCCTGGTCGCCGACGCGCTGCTCAAGCTGATCGGGCTGATCACGAACCTGGTCTTCTACCAGCGCCTGGAAACCGCGCTGGTGGCGCCGGGGGCCGTGCATCATCCGTGGTGGCTGATCGTCGCGGCGCCGGTGCTCGGGGGGTTGGCCGTCGGCCTGATGGCGCGCTACGGCTCGGAGGCGATCCGCGGTCACGGCATGCCCGAGGCGATCGAGGCGATCCTGCGCAACGGCAGCAAGGTGCGGCCGCGCATCGCGCTGCTCAAGCCGGTATCGGCCGCGATCACGATCGGCACCGGCGGCCCGTTCGGCGCGGAAGGGCCGATCATCATGACCGGCGGGGCGTTCGGCTCGCTGATGGCGCAGACGCTCTCGCTCACCGCCGATGAGAGAAAGACGCTCCTCGTCGCGGGCGCCGCCGCCGGGATGGCCGCCACCTTCAACGCGCCGCTCGCCTCGATCCTGCTCGCGGTCGAGCTGCTGCTGTTCGAGTTCAGGCCGCGCTCGTTCGTGCCGGTGTCGCTTGCGGTGGTGGTGGCCACCGCGCTGCGCTGGCCGCTGCTCGGCGCGGCGCCGATCTTTCCCACCGATCACGCGCTGCCCGCGCTCGTGTTTCCGGACCTGCTGCTGTGCGCCGCGGCGGGCGTGGTCGGCGGCTTCGTCGCCTGGCTCGCGACCTCGCTCGTGTACCTGTCGGAGGACGCCTTCCGCAAGCTGCCGATCCACTGGATGTGGTGGCCGGCGATCGGCGGCCTGATCATCGGCGTGGGCGGACTGTTCGAGCCGCGCGCGCTCGGCGTGGGCTACGACGTGATCGGCACGCTGCTCGCGGGGCGCGCGACGCTCGCGCTGATCGTCGGCATCCTGGTGGTCAAGACGCTGATCTGGAGCCTGTCGCTCGGCTCGGGCACCTCGGGCGGCGTGCTCGCGCCGGTGTTCATGATCGGCGCGGCGCTCGGTTCGCTGCTCGCCTACGTGTTCCCGCCGGTGGCGCCGGGGTTCTGGGCCCTGATGAGCCTCGCCGCGGTGGTCGGCGGGGTGATGCGCAGCCCGCTCACCGGCATCGTGTTCGCGATGGAGCTCACCCACCAGTGGGACGCGGTGATGCCGCTGGTGGTGTCCTCGACGGTCGCGTTCCTGCTCTCGGTGCTGGTGCTCAGACGCTCGGTGCTGACCGAGAAAGTCGTGCGCAAGGGCACGCACCTGACGCGCGAGTATTCGGTCGACCCGCTTGAGGTCTTCCTCGTCTCGGAAATCATGCCGCGCAGCTTTCTGTGCTTTCGCAGCGGCACCGGACTAGCGAGCGCGCTCGCCGAGGCCGCCGCGGCTTGGTCGGGAACGGTGAAGCGGCGCCTCGCGCACGTGCAGCGGCTCTACCCGGTGCTGGACCAGCCCGGCATGCTGGCCGGAGTCGTCACCGCCAGCCAGCTGTACCGCGCGGCGGATCCGGGGGTGCCCATCGACGCGCTGATGGTGCGCGAGCCGGTGGTCGGCCATCCGGACATGACGCTACGCGAGCTGGCGAACCTGATGGCGCAGAGCGAAGTGTCGAGTGTTCCGATCGTCGATCGCGCCGAGCCGCGCCGAGTGCTGAGCGTGATGGCGCTCGACCAGGTGCTCGAGGCGCGCCTGCGCGACGTCAACGAGGAGCACAAGCCGGAGCGCGTGTTGGACCTGCTGCAGGTGCGCGCGCTCGCCGGCGGGCGGCTGCTCGTGCGCCGGCGGCCGCGGCGCTGATTCACCCGCCGCCTTCGCGCATGAGCGGGAGGATGACCTCGTCGAAGGCCTGCTCCCAGGCCTGCGCCGCCGCGGGCGACCAGGCCGCGCCCAGGTGCGAGCCCAGCGTCTCGAGGAACACGGCCTTGAAATTGGCCAGGTCTTTCGGCTTGAGCGCGTAGGGCTTGTGCGCGGCGCCGAGCTTGTGCACGTGCGGCGCGATCGCGCGCCGGTCCTCCGACATGCGCGCCACCAGCGCCATGGTCTGGACCATCTTCTCGAGGTGCGCGGGATCGAGCCGCTGCGGAAACAGCGGGCGGTAGCCCGGGAAGCGCGCGAAGAAGCGGGCGTAGAAGGATTCGACGAAGGCCATCGGATCCTCGACGGCGCCCCAGGTTTCGGCGATCAGCTCGGTATTCACGCGGTCCTCTTGCGCAAAATTCTATCGTTCGAGCCGGGGGCCGGACTTTGACGCAGCGCAAGCTATGATGCGATATGCCGGCCGCTCCCCAAGTGCACGACGGCCTGCCGCTGCCGCAGCGGCGCTGGGCCATGCTCGCGATCGGGCTCGCGATCATGATGGCGGTGCTCGACGGCACGATCGCCAACGTGGCGCTGCCGACCATCGCGCGCGAGCTGAACGCGACTCCGGCCGACTCGGTCTGGGTGGTGAACGCCTTCCAGCTGGTGATCACGGTGCTGATGCTGCCGCTCGCCTCGCTGGGCGAGATCGTCGGCTACCGCCGCATCTACCGCATCGGGCTGGCGGTGTTCACCCTCTCCTCGCTCGCCTGCGCGCTGTCGGACTCGCTCGTCGCGCTTACGCTGGCGCGGGTGGCTCAAGGCGTGGGCGCGGCCGGGATCATGAGCGTCAACGCCGCGCTGGTGCGCTTCATCTATCCGCGCGAGCGGCTCGGGCGCGGCATCGGCATCATCGCCATGGTGGTGGCGGTCTCGGCC
>DATIZK010000056.1:0-38855 GCA_035517095.1 Burkholderiales bacterium | reverse complement strand
TGCCGCGTGCATCTGGTGCCCACGAGCAGACTCGAACTGCTACGGCTGTTTAGGCCACTAGCCCCTCAAGCTAGCGTGTCTACCAATTTCACCACGTGGGCCAGGGATTCAAGCCTTGAATTATCCTCCAAATGACAGCTTCGCTCAGTTCGGCACCTCTTTCGCTTTCGAACCTGCGTCCTGCGCAGGTGCCGGTGCCGGCGCCGCGGGCTTGGGCGTCAGCGCCGGCTTGGGCGGCGCAGGCAACTCCTTGATCGACTCCATCACGCCGCCGGAGGCCGCCGCCCGGTGAGTGGCGAAATAGGACAGGCCGAGGCTCGAGAGGAAGAACAGCGTCGCGAGCGCGGCTGTCAGACGCGACAGAAAGTTCGCTGAGCCCGTGGCGCCGAACAGGCTCGCGGACGAGCCGCCGCCGAAGCCCGATCCCATGTCCGCCCCCTTGCCGTGCTGCAGGAGCACCAGTCCGATGATCCCGAACGCGATCAGGATGTGCAGCACGATGATCAGCTTGGTCCAGAACTCCATTTCTATCCTTTCGTTTGCGCGGCGCGCACGATCGCGAGGAAATCCTCCGCCACCAGCGATGCCCCGCCGATCAGCCCGCCGTCGATGTCGGGCATTGCGAACAGCGCCTTCGCGTTCGCCGGCTTGACGCTGCCCCCGTACAGGAGGCGCAGCTGCGCCGCGACTTGCGCGTTTCGCCCCGCAATCCGGCCGCGCAGGAACTCGTGCACCGCCTGCGCCTGCTCGGGCGTCGCGTTGCGCCCGGTGCCGATCGCCCAAACCGGCTCGTAGGCCAGTACCGACTTCGCCAGCGCCGCGACCCCCGCCTTCTCGAGCACGGCGTCTAGCTGGCGTGCCACCGTGCTCTCGGTCCGGCCCGCGTCGCGCTCTTCGAGCGTCTCGCCGAGGCACAGGACCGGCCCGATTCCGGCCGCCCGAGCAGCGACGAATTTCGCCGCCACCTGGGCATCGGTCTCGCCGAAGACATGGCGCCGCTCCGAATGACCGACCAGCACGTAGCGGCAATCGAACTCCGCCAGCATCGCCGCGGACACCTCGCCGGTGTACGCTCCCTGCGCGTGCTCGCTCACGTTCTGCGCCGCGCAGGCCACCGCCGTGCGCGCCAGCTGGACCGCGGCCTCGGCGAGATAGGGAAACGGCACGCATACCGCGCACTCGACGCCCGAAATCTCGCTCATGCCCCTGATCACGGCGTCGAGCAACGCCCGGTTCGACGCCCGGTTGCCGTGCATTTTCCAGTTGCCGGCGACCAGCCGAGCGCGCATCCCGCTTCCGATCCCAAAAACCGTGGAATTCTACCGTGCGCGACTCCGCAGGGTCAACGAAAAAGCCCGTGTGCGGCCTCGCGCGCGAGGCGCTCGCCTTCTGCATTCATAATCGCGAACAGGCGCTGGCCGACCGCATCCTGCACCGGACGCAACAGCGCGGGCAGCTTGACCGCGCGGCTGAGGGCGCGCGTTTCCATCGCGTACAGGCGCAGCAGGCCGGCAAGCAACGACTCGAGCTCGGCCTGGCCGTAGCATGCGCGCAGCGCCACGCGCAGCCCGCTGCCGGCGCCCCAGACCTCGAGGATGCGGTACGCCGCCTCGAGCAGGCGCTCGATACGCTGCCTGCGCAGCGGCAGGATCTCCTCGTAGCGCAGCACGATGCCGACCGCAAACCTGCCCGCTCGCGCGAGGAACTCGGCGTCGATCTCCCTGCCCTGCTCGAGCAAGCGCGTCACCGCGTCCGGTCCGGCGCGCGCCCCGGCGGCGAAGGCTTCCCCGGCGCAGCGCAGCGCGAGCGCGTCCTTGCGGACCTCCTTCTCCACGTTGCGCGCGAGCAGCGGCTCGAGGTGCGGCAGCGCGAGCCGCAACGGCAGCGCGGCGCGCAAGGCCCGCGTCGTGCGCCGGCTGTAGGCCTCGAGGATCCTGCGCTCCAGCGCCTCCAGGACGCGCACCCGATCCATCGGCGCGCGGGCCGGCCGCTCAGCTCGGCTGCGGCTTTACCGCGCGATGGAAGCCCAGCATGCCGTAGAGCACCGTCGTGGCGCTGACGTCGACGTAGCCCAGCTCGCGCAGCACGACCGAGAGCTCCTCGGCCGAGTAGAACATCTCGAGCGCGTGGATGAAATACTTCTTGCAGTTGAGCGCCGCGGGGCCGCTGCGGAACAGCAGGCCGGTGAACGCCAGGCACATGCGCAGGTAGGCGTAGTAGCTCTTCTCGACGAAGCGGCTGCGCGGGCGCAGCATGTCGCAGTGATGGAAGTGCCCGCCCGGCTTGAGCACGCGCCGGATTTCCTGGAACACGCGTCGCACCCGCAGATGGCGCGAAGCGAACTGCAGCGTCACGACGTCGAAGTGATTGTCCGGGAACGGCAGCTCGTGCACGTCGCCGATGGTGCTGGCGATGCTGAATCCGCGCGCGTTGGCGCGCTGCTGCCCGACCGCCTGCATCTCCGCGCTGCGATCTATCGCGTGCACCTGCAGGGTCGGCTCGCGCTCGAGCAGCGCGATGCCGATCGCATTCGTCCCGGCGCACACGTCGAGCACCCGTTCGCCCGGCTTGACGTCTACGGTGGCCATGAAGCTGCGCAGGAACCAGCCCCAAAGGCCCAGGCTCGCGATGTAATTCGCCCGGTCGTAGTAAGGCGCGACGTCGGCGAACACCTCGTTCAGGTCGTTGGTCCAGACGCTTCTGAAGCGCTGCTCGCGCAGCTCCTCCCGAATGGCAAGTGGCGGCGGTGGTGTCATTGGCTTTGCTCCCCCTCGTTTTTTCGATTAAGCCAAGGCGACGGCGCTAGATTAGCAGCAAGTAGGCCGCCGCGGCCACGCTTGCCGCCACGGCGATCGCGTAGACGATCGTGGCGACCAGCGTGTCGGCCCTGATCCCGAGGTCGTAGCAGGTGATCCGCAGGCGGTGCGCCGCGCTCCAGAGCGACAGGAACACCACCCCCACGATCGCCACCTTGACCAGCCAGTGCGCGGCGAAGGCGTGCATGCGGTCGTACGCCAGCAGGTCGGGCGCGTGCCCGAGCGCGGCCAGCAGGGTGAGCAGGATCAGTACCGGGGTCAGGAACGCGGTGAGGGTGCCTCCGGCGGCGAACGGCCCCCACACGATCGGCTTGTTGGAGCGGGCCATGCTAGAACGCCCCCGCGAGAAGCAGAACCACGAGCGACAGCAGGCCCCAGACCGCGTAGTGGGCACCCGAGATGACCCGGTCGGCGACGAAATCCTCGCCCAGCTGCAGGGGCAGCGCCTTGGGCGTGAGCCTGAACCAGGTCACGGCGTGATAGACCGTGAACGCAAGCGCGAGCAGCTGCAGCACGACGCTCGCCGGGCTGCGCAGCGCTTGCAGATATGCGTCCCAGGCTTCGGGGCCCTGCGCGAGCCGCGCCAGCCCCCACACGAGCATCAGGGTCCAGCCGCCGATGAACAGGCAGGACAGCTCCCGCAGCAGGTAGCGCAGGTAGCGCGGGTGGCGCGTCAGCCACTCCCGGCGCACGGCGCGCACGTAGGGCTTGCGGCTCATTTGTTCAGCCATGGCATCGTGTGTTCCAGGTACCAGTCTACGGTGCTCCTGATCTTGACCTGCTGCAGCGCCGCGGCGGGGTCGACGTGCTCGGGGCAGACCTCGGAGCATGCCCCGACGAAGGCGCACTCCCACACGCCCTCGGTGGCAGCGATCTCCTGCTGGCGCTGCTCGCGCCCGCCGTCCCTCGAATCCTGGTTGTAGCGGTGCGCGAGCGAGATCGCCGCGGGGCCGATGAACTTCGGGATCAGGCCGTACTCCGGGCAGGCGGCGTAGCACAGCATGCAGTTGATGCACAGCGTGAACTGCTTGTAGCGCTTCAATTGCGCCGGCGTTTGCCGGTACTCGCCGTCTTCCAGCGCCTTGGGCTCCTTTGGAATGAGATAGGGCTTGACCCGCTTCAACTTGGCGACGAAATCGTCGATCACGGTCACCAGGTCGCGCTCGACCGGGAAGTGGGCCAGCGGCTCGACCCGGATCACGCCCTGGTAGTCGCGCAGAAACGACTTGCAGGCGAGCTTGGGCTCGCGGTTGATCATCATGCCGCAGCTGCCGCAAACCGCCATGTGGCAGGACCAGCGGTAGCTAAGCGTCGGGTCGATGCTTTCCTTGACGTGGTTGAGCGCGTCGAGCACCACCCATTCCTCGCGGCAAGGCACCGAGTAACGCTGGAAATGCGGCTCCTGGTCGGTTTCCGGGTTGTAGCGCAGGACTTCCAGCTCGACCACGCGTTCGCTCATTCGTGGCCTCCGGAATAATCGCGCACGCCCGGCTGCGACCTGGTGATCACCACGTCGAGATAGTCCACGCGCGGCGCCGCCCCGCCCTGGTAGTGCGCGAGCGAGTGCCTGAGGTAGCGCGTGTCGTCGCGCTCGACGAAATCCAGACGCTGGTGCGCGCCGCGCGACTCCTTGCGCTCGAGCGCGCTCACCGCGACGGCCTCGGCGCAGTCGAGCATCGAGCCCAGCTCGAGCGCCTGCAGCAGGTCGGTGTTGTAGACGTTGGTTTTGTCGTGCAGCTCGATCGCCGCGTAGCGCCGGCGCAGCTCGGCCAGCTTGGCGCAGGCCTGCGCGAGGCCCTCGCCGCTGCGGTAGATGCCGGCATTCCGCTCCAGCGTATGCATCATCTCGCGGCGCAATCCGGCCAGCGTCTCCTTGCCGCCGCTGCGCTGGAACAGCTCGCGTACCTTCGCCTGCGCGCCCTGGGCGCGCGCTTCGAGCGCCGAGTCATTGCCCTGGCGCGCGCCGGAGGCCAGATACTCGGCCGCGCTCAACGCCGCACGGCGGCCGAACACCAGCAGCTCGGTGAGCGAGTTGGAGCCGAGACGATTTGCGCCGTTTATGCTCACGCAGGCGCATTCGCCCGCGGCGAACAGCCCGGCGAGCGGCGTCGCCGCGCGGATGTCGGTATGGATGCCGCCCATCATGTAATGCACCACCGGTCGCACCGGCACCGGATCGGTGACCGGGTCGACGCCCATGTAGCTGATCGACATGTCGCGCACCAGCGGCAGGCGCTCGTTGATCTTCTTCTCGCCCAGGTGCCGCATGTCGAGCAGCATCGCGTCGCCCCACTGCGTGGCGACCATGTTGCCCTTTTGCTGCTCGTGCCAGAACGCCTGGCTGACGCGGTCGCGCGGCCCGAGCTCCATCGTCTTCAGCACCGGCTTGCCCAGCGGCGTCTCGGGTCCCATGCCGTAGTCCTGCAGGAAGCGCCGGCCGTGCTTGTTGAGCAGCACCCCGCCCTCGCCGCGGCAGGCCTCGGTCAGCAGCGTGCCGGTGCTCGGCAGGCCGGTCGGGTGGTACTGCACGAACTCCATGTCCTTGAGCGGCACGCCCGCGCGGTAGGCTAGCGCCATGCCGTCGCCGGTCTTGATCGCGCCGTTGGTGGTGAACGGAAACATGCGGCCCGCGCCGCCCCCGGCGATGATCACGGCGCGGGCGCGGATCTGGCGCATCTGGCCGCTGCGCATCTCGATCGCGGTAAGTCCCTGGCAGCGCCCGTCGTCCACCAGCAGCTCGGTCGCGTAGAACTCGTCCAGGCGCTCGATCGAGGGGAACCTGAGCGAAGTCTGGAACAGCGTGTGCAGGATGTGGAAACCGGACTTGTCGGCCGCGAACCAGGTGCGCTGCCTCTTCATGCCGCCGAACGGCCGCACCGCGACCGAGCCGTCCGCCTCGCGGCTCCACGGGCAGCCCCAGTGCTCGAGCTGGATCAGCTCCCTGGGCGCCTGCTCGACCAGGTAGTCGACCGCGTCCTGATCGCACAGCCAGTCGCCGCCGCCGACCGTGTCGTTGAAGTGCTGCTCCAGGCTGTCGTCGGGCTTGATCACGCCGGCCGCGCCGCCCTCGGCCGCGCAGGTGTGGCTGCGCATCGGGTAGACCTTCGAGACCAGCGTGACGCGCAGGCTCGGATCGGCCTCCGCCAGCGCGATCGCGGCACGCAATCCCGCGCCGCCTGCGCCGATGATCGCCACGTCCGTTCGAACCGTCTCCATCCCTGCGTTTTCCCCGCTTTTTTGGCCCGCCGCCACTATGCGCCCGCCGCGCCCGGCAGGTTTGATCTCAGTCAAGCTCCCTATCGCACGACCCGGTCGATCGCGATCTTCAATCCGCCCGTGCCCGGCGCCACCGGCGCGCTCGCGCCCTCGAGGTCGCCCGGCTGCGGCATCGCGTTGCCGGACTTGGAAATGCGCGCGCTGACCACCACCTCGGCCTGGCTCGAGAGCTTGTTCCCGGCCGCCATCGCCTGGCTGTCGTCCAGGCGGAACCTGTAGGGCAGCTGCGAGGCCGCCACGCGCAGGATGGCCACGGGCATGGGCGCGCCCTCGACGGGGCGCGCAAACACGAACAGGGTATCGCCCGGGTCGACCTTCGAGGCAAGCCCGGGCGCCAGACTTACGGTGCCCGTGATCGCCTTCGAGTCCGCCGCAAATTCAGTTTCGTTCTGTGACGCGGCGGGCAAGTCGCCGGCCTTGCGCGCCTCCGCGATGCTGCCCTCGACCGCGCGCCTGAAATCGGATCCGGGCGGAAGCTCCGCCAGGCTGCGCTCCCAGTAGCGCACCGCCTGCGCGTAGTTGCGCTGGGCGAACTCCGCGCTGCCGGCCAGCGCGAGCAGCTTGACGTTCTTCGGGTCGACCTTGAGCCCGCGCTGCACGATCCGCATCGGCTCGCCGGAGAGGTTTCCGCCGCGCGCCATCGCCAGCGTGTCGGCGTAGTCCGCGAGCAGGTTGGCGTCGTCGCCGACCAGCGCCACCGCGCGCGCATAGGCCGCGGCGGAATCCTGGTAGCGCCCGAGCACGGCATAGGAGCGCCCGAGCATGACCCAGCCGTCGGCATCGTCCGGGTTCTGCTTCAGGCGCTCGGCGAGCTTGTCGACCATCTCGGCGATCTGCTTCGGCGTGACCGGATGCCCTTCCTGGCGCGCCATCGGCTCGAGCGCGCCGATGTTGCCGAACTGCAGGTAGCCCAGCACCGCGACCAGCGGCAGCGCGAGCCCCACCGCGAGCGCCGCCCAGCGCGCCGCCCGCCTGGCCGCGGGCGCGGCAGGCGCCGCCGGCGCGGCGGGCTGAACGTCCTCCAGCAGGCGGCGCTCGATCTCCTGCCGCGACTCGAGGTACTGCTCCTCGCCCAGGCCGCCGTCGGCATGCTCGCGCTCGAGCTCGCTCAGCTCGTCGCGGTAGAGCTTGACGTTGGTCGCGTCGCGGTCCGTTCCCGCGCCGGCCGTGCGCTGGCGCAGCAGCGGCGGCAGCACCAGCAGCAGCGCCACCGCGACGAACAGCGCCGCGATGAGCCAGAACGCCGTCACGCGCGATCCTCCTTCGCGTCCAGCAGGGCCTCGGCGCGCGAGCGCTGCTCGTCGCTTAGCGGGGCGCGCGCGACCCTGCCGCGGCGCCGGCGCAGGTAGACGAACAGCGCGATCAATCCGCCCAGCAGGAGCGCGAACGGGCCTGCCCACAGCAGCACGGTGGTGGCCATGAACGGCGGCTTGTAGAGCACGAAGTCGCCGTAGCGCGCGACCAGGTACTGCTTGATCTGGTCGTCGCTCCTGCCGGCCTTGATCTGCTCGCGGATTTGCTTCCTGAGGTCCTTCGCCAGATCGGCCTGGGAATCGGCGATGGTCTCGTTCTGGCACACCAGGCAGCGCAGCTGCTGCTCGAGCGTCACGGCGCGCTTTTCGACCACCGGGTCGTCGCCCGCGGGAACCGCCTGCTTGGCGTGCAACGGCGCCGCCGCCAGCAGCGCGGCGCACAGCAGGAGCACGTTGCGCATCATCCCTGCAGCTTCTTCACCAGGGGCACGATCTTCGCCGCGAGGATCTCGGGCGTCACCGGCCCGATCTGCTTGTAGCGGATCACCCCCTGCTTGTCGATCACGTAGGTCTCCGGCACGCCGTAGACGCCGTAGTCGATGCCGATGCGCCCGTCGCGATCCATGATCGACATCGTGTACGGATCGCCGAACGTGGCAAGCCAGGCGAGCGCGTCCTTGCGGTCGTCCTTGTAGTTCAGGCCGTACACCGGAACGATGTTGCGCTTCGAGAACTCGACCAGCACCGGGTGCTCCTCGCGGCAGGAGACGCACCACGAGGCCCAGACGTTCAGCAGCCATACCTTGCCGCGCATGTCCTTCTCGGAGAACGTGCGCTGCGGATCCACCAGCTCGGGCAGGGTGAACGCCGGTGCCGGCTTGTCGATCAGCGGCGAAGGCACCTCGCGCGGGTCGAGCCGCAGCCCGACCGCGAGGAAGCCGACCAGGACCGCGAACACGCCGAGCGGGATGAGAAAGCGTTTCATCCGCGCCCGCCCTGCGGCAGCGGCGCGCCGCTAGCGGATGTCTCGGGCCGCTCGCGCCTGCGCTCGGCGACGCGATAGCGGCGGTCGAGCGCCGCGAGCAGCCCGCCCAGCGCCATCAGCGCGCAGCCGCCCCAGATCCAGGCCACGAACGGCTTGTAGTAGATGCGCACCGTCCAGGCCTGGGCGCCGACCGGCTCGCCGAGCGAGACGTAGAGGTCACGCGTGAAGCCGGTGTGGATCGAGGCCTCGGTCATCGGCGCTTCCTGCGCGCCGAAGCTGCGCTTTTCCGGATGCAGGGTGAAGGCCAACGCGCCGTTTCTCAGCACGCTGACGGTGCCGCGCTCGGCGGTGTAGTTCGGCCCGCGCACCTCGCCCACGCCGTCGAAGCGGAAGGTGTAGCCGCCGACGAGCGCGGTGTCGCCCGGGTCCATCTTCAGGTCGCGCTCGATCTCGTAGCTCTTGACCATCGTCACGCCGATCACGAACACGCCGATCCCGGCGTGCGCCAGCAGCATGCCGAGCTGGGCGCGCGGCACGCCGCGCAGGCGCGCGAGCAGCCCCGGGCCGGGCTGCGCGCGCAGCTTCGCGACCAGCGAGGTCGCGGTCGAGGCGAAGACCCAGAACGCGAGCAGCAGGCCGAAACTCCTCATCGCGGTCCACTCGCCCAGCAGCGCGGGCAGCACGAGCGCGCTCGCCAGGCTCAGCCCGAAGGCCCATTTGAGCCTGCGCGCCAGGCTCGGCAGGCTCGCTTCGCGCCAGCGCGCGAGCGGACCGATTCCCATCAGGAACAGCGCCGGCGCCATGAGCGGCAGGAACACGCTGTCGAAGTAAGGCGGGCCGACCGAGATCTTGCCCAGGTTGAGCGCGTCGAGCAGCAGCGGATAAAGGGTGCCGAGCAGCACCGCGGCCGCGGCGACGGCGAGCAGGACATTGTTCATCAGCAGCAACGACTCCTTCGACACCAGCTCGAAGCGCCCGCCCAGGCCCACGCGCGGCGCGCGCCAGGCGAACAGCGTAAGCGAGCTGCCGACCACCAGCGCGAGGAAGGCGAGGATGAAGATCCCGCGCCGCGGGTCGGTCGCGAAGGCGTGCACCGACGTGAGCACGCCGGAACGCACCAGGAAGGTGCCGAGCAGCGAAAGCGAGAACGCGACGATCGCCAGCAGCACGGT
Organism: Burkholderiales bacterium; assembly: GCA_035517095.1. GTDB lineage: Bacteria > Pseudomonadota > Gammaproteobacteria > Burkholderiales > SG8-39 > DAHVFK01. The sequence continues at coordinate 29,353 of DATIZK010000056.1, read as the reverse complement.
CCAGGCCTTGAAGCCGCCGCGCTTTTCGGTCACCGCGAGCGAATGCAGCAGGGCGGTGCCCACCAGCCACGGCATGAAGGAGGCGTTCTCCACCGGATCCCAGAACCACCAGCCGCCCCAGCCGAGCACGTAGTACGACCACGCGCTGCCGAGCGCGATGCCAAGGGTCAGGAAACACCACGCGGCGATGGTCCAGGGCCGCGTCCAGCGCGCCCAGGCGGCGTCCAGGCGCCCGTCGATCAGGGCCGCGATGGCGAACGCGAAGGCGACCGAGAAGCCGACGTAGCCCATGTACAGCATTGGCGGGTGCGCGACCATGCCGGGGTCCTGCAGCAGCGGGTTCAGGTCGCGCCCTTCGGCCGCCGCGGGCAGCAGGCGCGCGAACGGGTCCGAGGTCAACAGCATGAACAGCAGGAAGCCGATGCTCACCATCGCCATCACGGCCAGGATACGCGCCACCATCGCGTCGGGCAGCCGGCGGCTGAAGACCGTGACCGCGAGCATCCAGACGGTCAGGATCTGCACCCACAGCAGGAGCGACCCTTCATGGCCGCCCCATACCGCGGCGAACTTGTACTGCAACGGCAGGTTCGAGTTGGAGTGCTCGGCGACGTACAGCACCGAGAAGTCGCTGCTGATGAAGGACCAGGCGAGGCAGCCAAAGGCGATCGCGACGAACACGAACTGGCCCTGCGCCGCGGGCCGGGCGACCGCGATGAAGGCCGGATTGCCGCGCGCCGCGCCGACCAGCGGCAGCGTGGCCTGCACCAGCGCCAGCGCCAGCGCGACGATAAGGGCGAAGTGTCCGAGCTCTGGAATCATTTCATCGGCTCCGGGAGTTGGCCGTGCTGCGCCTTCGCGATCGCGTCGGCGGCTTCCGGCGGCATGTAGTTCTCGTCGTGCTTGGCGAGCACTTCCTGGGCCTGGAAGATCCCGTCGGGCTCGAGCCTGCCCTGCGCGACCACGCCCTTGCCCTCGCGGAACAGATCGGGAAGGATGCCCTTGTAGCGCACCGGGATGCTCTTGCCGGTGTCGGTGACCACGAAGCTCACCGTGAGGCCGTCGGGCAGGCGCTTCAGGCTGCCCTTTTCCACCAGCCCGCCGAGGCGGAAAGTCTTGTTGACCGGCGCTTCCTTGTCCGCCACCTGGGTGGGGCTGTAGAAGAAGACGAGATTGCTGCGGAACGCGTTCAGCACCAGCGCCGCGGTGACCCCGAGCAGCGCCAGCCCGAGCGCGACGTAGACCAGCCTGCGATGGCGCGGCTTCATGCCCTGCGCTCCGCCAGGCGCGCGCGGCGCGCGAGCAGGGCGAGCTCGCCCGCGATGCACGCCAGCGCCATCAAGTACGAGCCCCAGACGTAGAACGCGTAGCCGCCCATATGTGTGAAATTGCCGAAGCTGCCCCAGTTCATTGCACACCTCGCAGTTCGCGCACCCATTGCGCGTCGCGCTCGCGCTCGAGGATGATCGAGCGCACCCGCCACAGCGCGACGGCGATGCTGTACATCCACGCCGCGAGCGACATCAGCAGCATCCCGACGAGCATCGTGGTCGCCATCGAGGGCGCGCGGGTCAGGCTGACCGAGGCGCCCTGGTGCAGCGTGTTCCACCACTTGACCGAAAAATAGATGATCGGGATGTTGACCACGCCCACGATGGCCAGCACCGCGCCCGCGCGGTCAGCGCGGCGCGGGTCGTCGATCGCGTTGGTCAGCGCGATGAAGCCGAAGTACAGGAACAGCAGGATCAGCTCCGAGGTCAGGCGCGCGTCCCACACCCACCAGGTGCCCCAGGTCGGCTTGCCCCACAGCGCGCCGCTCCACAGGGCGAGGAAAGTGAACATCGCGCCGGTCGGCGCCACCGCCGAGGCCATCATTCCGGACAGGCGGGTGTTGAGGATCAGCCCGAGCGCGGCCCAGAACGCCATGACCAGGTACAGGAACATCGACATCCACGCCGCCGGCACGTGCAGGAAGATCACGCGGTAGGCCTCGCCCTGCTGGAAATCGGTCGGCGCGACGAAGAAACTGAGGTACAGCCCGGGCAGCGCGAACAGCACGGCGAGCACGGCGAACCAGGGAATCATCCTGCCCGCGACCGGGAAGAACGCCTGCGGCGCGGCGAGCTTGAGCAGCCAGCTGCCGCTCGTTTCGCTGTCCAGCCTGTAGCCTTCTGTTGCCAACGCTATCCTCTCGTCAATCGATCAGTCGTACGCAATTCGCAGCGCCGCGCAGGTGGCCCAGGGAGCGACCACGCAGGACATCGCGAGGAACGCCCCGAGCAGCGACAGGTGCGGCGCCGCGCTCATTCCCGCCTGAGCTTCGGACACGCCGCCGGCGCCGAAGATCAGCACCGGGACGAACAGCGGCAGCACCAGCAGCGCCAGCAGCACCCCGCCGCCCCGCACCCCGAGCGTCAGGGCCGCGCCCACGCCGCCGATCAGGCTCAGCACAGGGGTCCCGACGAGCAAAGATACCGTCAGCACCGCGAGCGCCTGTTGAGACAGATCAAACTGTACCCCAACCAGGGGCGCCAAGAGCGTGACCGGCAGCCCCGAAACGAGCCAGTGGGCGATGAACTTGCCGACCACGATTACCCCCAGCGGGTGTGCGGATATCAGCATCTGCTCCAGGCTGCCGTCAGCATAGTCCGAGGCGAACATGCGTTGCAGCGACAGCATCGCCGCCAGCAGCGCAGCGACCCACACGATGCCCGGCGCCATCGCGCGCAGCAGGTTCGGCTCGGCGCCGACGCCGAGCGGGAACAGCGTCACCACGATGACGAAGAACACCAGGTGGTTGAGCACGTCGCCGCGCCGGCGCATCGACAGGCGCAGGTCGCGGGCGACGATCGTTTGGAGTCCGCCGAGCACGCCGAAGTTCAACCTTCGAGCGCGATCGAGAAGCGCGTGCGCGCCGCGATCGACACTTCCTGGTGGCTGGTGAGGATCACCGCCCCGCCGCGCTCGAGGTGCGCGTCGACCAGCGCCACCACGGTCGCCAGCGCGCCGCCGTCGAGCGCGGCGAACGGCTCGTCCAGGATCCAGAGCGGAAAATCCGCCGCAAGGCAAAGGCGCGCCAGCGCCACCCTGCGCTTTTGTCCCTGGGAAAGGTAGCGCGCCGGCAAGCTCGCGCGCGTCGCGAGCCCGATGCGATCGAGCGCCCCGGCGCGCGCCGCGGCCGTCGCCCGGCGCCCGCACAGCTCGAGCGAGATCGCCAGGTTCTCGTCGGCGCTGAATTCGTCCTTGACCGCGTTCGCGTGCCCGACGAACAGCAGCTCGCGCGCGTAGGCCTCGCGCAGCCCTGCGATCTCCTCGCCGCGCCAGCGCACCGTGCCCGCCGCCGGGCGCGACAGCCCCGCCACCAGCCGCAACAGGCTCGTCTTGCCGCTGCCGTTGGGGCCCTGCACCAGCAGCAGCCCGCCCTCGCCGAGCGAGAACTCGAGCCCCGAGAACAGGCGCACGTCGCCGCGCTCGCAGGCGAGGTCGCGGACTTCCATCATTGCGTGGGTGGATCCCGGAAAAAGGAGTGAAGGATACCCCAGCCCCGGCACGGGCAAAAAAAGAGGCCGGGAAACCCGGCCTCCGATCGGATCCGACGGGAGACTGCTAGCGGAAGCTGTAGATATAGCGCGCCATGAGGACGGATACGCTCTGGTTCGGATTGATGAACACCGTCGTGTTGTCGGCATAGGTGAACGGCACGCCCGCGAAGCCCCAGGTCCAGTCGTTGACCTTGTCGATCTGGTGCAGCAGATCGACCCGCACCGCCGCGTGCTTGTCGAGCGTGTACTTGCCGTACAGGTTGACCCTGGTCTCGATGAAGGTGACGTCCGGCAGCCCGCCCGACAGGGCGAGGAAGGCCAGATTGGCGGCGCTTGCGCTCGGCCCCAGCGTCTGGCCGTAGACATTCTTGTCATGCGTGTAGGCGAGATTGCCGCCCAGGTCGAGCCGCGAGCTGAGCTTGCCGGCCAGGCCGAGGCCGATCGTGTCGTTCAAGTCGCGCATCGCCATCAGGTAAGAAGACAGGCTCGGCTGCCCGACGGTCATGCTCTCGTCGCTCTGCGATATGAAGCCGGTAAGCTTCCATTTCTCCGACAGAACATAGGTTGCGTCCAGACTGTAGAGCCTGGTGTCGGCGCTTTGAGCTCCCGTGTAAATCGGAGAGTTGAAATGATCCGTCCCGCCCTGGGCCACGAACTGCAGCGACGTGCGCTCGGTCGGCGTCCACTCGGCCGTCAGCTTCGCCGCGTCGCGCGTGCGATCGAGCAGATAGACGGGCAGTGCTCCGGACGTGGTGGTGGCCGCGAGTTGGGCACTCGAGACGAGTGTTTCCGTGCTCGCGAGGTACCAGTCAGACCCCGTGCGCGACGCATGCACGGCACCGATCGAGCCCGCGAACGTGTCCGAGAAGGTACGCCTCAGTTGCGCGCGATAGGTGGTTTCCTCGGTCTTCTCACGCAGCGCGGTAATCCCTCCGAGGGTATCCGTGACCACCGGTAGCCCGCGGTCGATCGACTGGTAGTCGACCCCCAGCGTGCCCAGCAAGTTCGCGGGCAACTGGTAGGTACCCTCGAGCTTGCCGGTAAGCTTGCGGTTGTTGAGCGGGTTGTTGGTCCACGCGGTCGGCGCCGCGCCCTCGATGTTGTAGTACTCGACGGGGGTCTTGTCCGCGCGGTCCTCGTAGCGCACATCGGCCAGCAGCGAGAGTTTCTGCATCGGCTTCGCCGTCAGGCCGAACTGCGCCCGAGTGGTGTCCACCACCGCCCCGAGGCTGTTCACTCCGGCCGGAGCGCCGGTGAGGCCCATCGAGCTGAAGGACTGATCCTGCGTGCCGCGGGTATACGACAGATTGAAGGTCGAGCGCACCTTCTGGGTCAAGGCGTAGGTGCCGTCCAGGTAAAGCTGGTGCGCCTGGTTGTCGGGCCAAAGTGCCATCGGCAGGCTCAGGATTCCCTGCAATCCCGCGGTGAGCGGATAGGCGCCACCGGTGTAGTTCTTAAGCGTTCCCGGCACCGTGGGGGTAAGCGTGCCGTTGTTGTCGGTATAGAACGAGCCGTAGTAGCCGCCGCTCACGAACAGCTTGCCGGCGGAATAGTTCAGCTTGGCCTCGATCTGGTCGGTTCTCGAATCGACGGGCTGGGGCAGCATGAGCAGCGCCCAGCCGGTGGTCGTGGCGCTGCCTCCCACGCAGCCGGGGGCCGCAGCCGAAGTGCACGCGAAGCCCCTGCCCCATTGCACGGCGCCCGTCTTGTCCTCGTTCTTGAAGCTCACCTGCACCTGCAGCGACGGCGAGACCCATTTGTCGACGTTCAAGCCGATGCGCTGGCGCTTGAGCTCGAGGTTCACGTCCTGGCCGGTCCCGGGCGCCGAGAGCAGATTGACCACGGGCGTGGTCGTTCCGGCGCCCACGAGTCCGGTATTGATGGTGCGGATGTCGTGCTTGACGATCTCCTCGTAGTCAGCCGAAAACCGCCAGTCGCCCTGCCGTTCCATGGTGAAGTTGAGCTCTGGCGTGTCCAAGCCCAGGTCGCGGCCGCGCACGATGGTCCAGGTTCCGGTCTTGTCGTCGCGCTTGGCGTAGTCGATGTCGAGCAGGAGGTTGCTGTCGTTCTTGCGCAGGCCGTTGTACTCGCCGAAGACCGTCCGGTCGCTCTGGTTGCCGCTGGCCGCCGCGACGCCGACCGAGACCGTGCTCTCGATCTGGGTCAGTCCGGCAAGATCGTCCAGATCATCGGCACGCGCCGCCCCGAATGCCCCGAGCAGAGCGAGCGCGATGATCGTTTGGCCGACGCCGTGGTTTTGTTTGTTGGCGTACATGATCGATCCCCCCAAATCAACGGAAGAAGAACTGCGGCGTCGGGTTGCCGAGCGGCACGCCGGAGGCCGGGTTGTTCGAGCCGTGAATCTGCGTATGGCAGTTCACGCAGCCGCGCGCCATGGTGTAGTTGATGGCGTTCTTGCCGCTCGTGAGGCTGCCCGCGCCCGCTAGACTCTGCTGATTCATGAGCTGAAGGACCTGCGGCCCGTGCGGCGTATGGCACTGGTGGCACAGCATCGGCGGGCGCATCTTGAGCATGTTCTCCACCACAGTGCCGTGCGGGTTGTGACAGGTGGTACAGTCGTCGCTCACCGGGTCGTGGTTGTGCACGAACGGCCCGCGTTTCTCCATGTGGCAGGTGTAGCAGGTGTCGTTCACGCTCGCGCGCTTGAGCAGGTGCGGACCGACCGAACCCATCGGGCTGTGGCAGTCGGAGCAGACGATCTTGCCTTCGAGAATCGGGTGGTGCGACGGACGGTTGGCCTGCGCGCGCTGCTCCTTGTGGCAGGTGAAGCAGACTTCAGGCTGGGTGCGCTTGTCGAGCACCGGGTCGTGCGCCGCGTGTACTTGGTGGCACGAGGTGCAGGCGATGTTCCGCAGCTGATGGGTGCTACCCGCCCAGTGCGACATCACCGCGGAATTCTGGTGGCAGGCCAGGCAGGCCTCGTTGCGCACCTCCACCGGCGTGGTCGACGTCTTGCCGAAGGTGCGGTCGGGCAGGCCGTTGCCGTCGCGGTGCGCGAGGCTCTCTCCGTGGCAGCTGATGCAGGTCGGCGTGCGCGCATCGGCCGTGGTGCCCATCTTCGTCTTCGCTATCTCGAAGACATGCGGGGTGAACTGCGGCACATGGCAACGCGTGCAAACTGCGTCGCCGCGCAGGATGAGATCCTTGGCTTGGGTTTGCTCATCCTTGGCCGGTGCCTGCGCGACCTGCGGATTCGTTTTCGCGGCCGCCTGCGCGCCCAAGGCGGGCAGATCGCCGGCGACCCATTTTCCGGTCGGCTGCGAATCGCCGCCGGCGACTGCAGGAGCGCTCGAGCCGAGCAGCCCGGCCGCGACGATCGCCGCGACCAGCCCCAGCACATACCGTCGGAATTCACTCATCGCTCAATCTCCCCATCGTTGTCGCCAGCCGATCCGCGGTCCGGCGCGAGTGCGCTCCCGTTTGTCATTGCCTCTTGACAGGAGCGGGCAAGCGAAATGTAGGCGGGCCGCAAGTCGCGCGCTTTGATGTGCATCAAATCAAGCGCCAAGGCCTTGAATAGCGGCCTCCGCGTTTGACCTAAATCATGTGCGACGGCAAGCGGATGGTCACTATTGCTGCAGCGCAACCCAAGCTCATCGCGACAACCGCCAAACGGATGGCTCAAATGCTTTGCCGAACCCTGGTCCCGATGCAGGATCTTCTTTCGAACCTGCCTCTATTCAATGGCTTGGAGGAAGACGAGCTGGAACGGATCAGGCTGGAAGTCGCTCAGATGGACGTACCCCGCGGCACGGTCCTCTACCGCCCCGGCGATCCCTGCAGCGGGATCCACGTCGTGGTCTCGGGGCACGTCAAGGTGGCGCTCGGAACCGCGGCAGGTGCCGAGAAGGTGGTTGAGCTGGCCGGGCCCGGGCAGACGCTGGGCGAGACCGCAGTCTTTCTGGACCGGCCGCACAAAACGTCGGCTGAAGCGGTGTCCGACAGCTGCCTGCTGCACCTGGCGAAGGAAAGGGTGTTTTCGGCACTGCAGAATCACCCGCGCTTCGCGCAGCGCATCATTGCGAGCCTGAGCCATCGCCTCGACCGCTTCATCAGCGATCTGGAAAGCCTCACGCTGCACAGCGGTACCGAGCGCGTGGTCGCCTACCTGCTTAGCCGCCTGGAGGACGGGGAGCGGCGCCCGCACGTCGGCGTCACGCTGCCCGCCAGCAAGGGCGTCATCGCCTCGCGCCTGAACCTGACGCAGGAGCATTTCTCGCGCATCCTGCACGACCTCGCGGCGATCAACCTGATCCGGGTCGACGGGCGCTACATCACGATCCCGGACGTCGCCCAGCTGCAGGCGCGCACCGCCTAGCGGCTCAGCCGAAGCGGCCGGTGATGTAGTCCTCGGTCGCCTTCTGCTTGGGCTTGATGAAGATCGTGTCGGTGACGTCGAACTCGACCAGCTCGCCGAGATACATGTAGGCGGTGTAGTCCGACACGCGCGCCGCCTGCTGCATGTTGTGGGTCACGATCGCGATGGTGAATTCGCGCTTGAGCTCGTCCACCAGCTCCTCGATCTTGGCGGTCGAGATCGGGTCGAGCGCCGAGGTCGGCTCGTCGAGCAGCAGGATCTCGGGCTTGACCGCGATCCCGCGCGCGATGCACAGCCGCTGCTGCTGCCCGCCCGAAAGGCTGTGGCCGCTCTGGCCGAGGATGTCCTTGACCTCCTCCCACAGCGCCGCCTTGCGCAGCGCCCACTCGATGCGCTCGTCCATGTCGCGCTTGTTCAGGCTCTCGAACAGCCGCACGCCGAAGGCGATGTTGTCGTAGATCGACATCGGGAACGGCGTCGGCTTCTGGAACACCATCCCGATCTTGGCCCGGATCAGCGAGACGTCGCGCTTCGAATCGAGCAGGTTCTCGCCGTCCATGATGATTTCGCCTTCGGCGCGCTGCTCCGGGTAGAGCGAGTACATGCGGTTGAAAACGCGCAGCAGCGTCGACTTGCCGCAGCCCGACGGGCCGATGAACGCGGTCACGCGCCGCTCGGCGATGTCCATCGAGATCGCCTTCAGCGCGTGATAGCTGCCGTAGTAGAAGTTGAGGTCGCGCACGGTGATCTTCGCCTTGGCCTCGCCGGCCTGTTCTGATCGCGCGGCGACCTCGATCCGGGGCGGCTGGGTGCGGGCGGTGACGGAAGTTTCCATGGCTTGCCTTGCGTCAGGTCGTTTTCTTGAACAGCACGCGCGCCAGGATGTTGAGCAGCAGGACCGCGAGCGTGATCAGGGTGGCGCCGCCCCACGCGAGGCGCTGCCAGTCCGTGTAGGGGCTCATCGCGAACTGGAAAATGACCACCGGCAGGTTCGACACCGGGGCGTTCATGTCCAGCGACCAGAACTGGTTGTTGAGCGCGGTGAACAGCAACGGCGCGGTCTCGCCGCTCACGCGCGCCACCGCCAGCAGGATCCCGGTCACGATCCCGGTGCGCGCCGCGCGGTAAGTGACGAACATGATCATCTTCCATTGCGGGCAGCCGAGCGCCGCGGTCGCTTCGCGCAGGCTGCTGGGCACCAGCTTGAGCATGTCGTCCGTGGTGCGCACCACCACCGGGATCACCAGCAGGCCGAGCGCGATGCTCCCGGCCCAGCCCGAGAAGTGCTTGGCCTGGGCGACGTAGATGGAGTACACGAACAAGCCGATCACGATCGACGGCGCCGAAAGCAGCACGTCGTTCAGGAACCGCGTCGCCGCAGCGAGCCAGCTCTTCCTGCCGTACTCGGCCAGGTAGGTGCCCGCCATCACGCCTACCGGCGTACCCATCGCGGTGCCGATCACCACCATCGCCAGGCTGCCAGCGATCGCGTTTGCCAGCCCGCCGTCGGACCCCGGCGGGGGGGTCATCTTGTAGTACAGCGAGGCATGCAGCAGCGCGCTGCCGCCTTCGAACAGCAGCGTCGCCAGAATCCACACCAGCCAGAACAATCCGAACGCAAGCGCGACCGACGACACCGACAACATGACGCCGTTGGTGCGCTTGCGCGCGCGGTAGACGGAATTGGATGCGTTGATTTCGCTCATCGCGGGCTCAGGTGCGCGTGCCTTCCTGGCGCGACAGGCGCATGAGCATGAGCTTGGAGAGCGCCAGCACGATGGTGGTGATGACGAACAGGATCAGGCCGAGCTCGAACAGGGCCGAAAGGTAGGTGTCTCCCACCGCCTCGGTGAACTCGTTCGCCAGCGCCGAGGCGATGCTGTTGCCAGGCGCCAGGAGGGAGGCCGACAAGCGGTGAGCGTTGCCGATGACAAAAGTGACCGCCATGGTCTCGCCCAGCGCACGCCCCAGCCCCAGCATGATGCCGCCCACCACGCCGACCTTGGTGAAGGGCAGCACGATGCGGAAAACCACCTCCCAGGTCGTCGCGCCGAGCCCGTAGGCGGACTCCTTGAGCATCGGCGGCACAAGCTCGAACACGTCGCGCATCACGGCCGCGATGAATGGAATGACCATGATCGACAGGATCAATCCGGCGGTCATCATGCCGATGCCGAGCGGCGGCCCGGAAAACAGCGCGCCGATCAGCGGGATGTTGCCGAACGCCTTGACCATCAGCGGCTGGACGTAGGTCTGCACCAGCGGCGCGAGCACGAACAGGCCCCACATGCCATAGATGATCGACGGGATCGCCGCCAGCAGCTCGATTGCGGTTCCAAGCGGGCGCTTGAGCCACGCGGGCGACAGCTCGGTGAGGAACAGCGCAATGCCGAAGCTGACCGGGATGCCGATCAGCATCGCGATCAGGGACGTCATCACGGTGCCGTAGATCGGCACCAGCGCCCCGAACTGCTCGCGGACCGGATCCCAGTCCTCGCGCCAGAGAAAGCTCACGCCGAACTTGCGCAGCGTGACTTCGCTGCCGATCACGAGCGAAATCAGGATCGCGACCAGGATGCTGAAGACGAGGAACGCAAAGGCCTTCGACAGCCACTCGAAGGCGGGGTCCAGCCACCCGGCGGAGCGCCGCCGCGGAGGCAGGGAGGCCTGCAGCGCTGCGACTGTCGCGTCCTGGTTCTCGGCGCCCTGGGATTCCAAGGGAATGGCGCTCATCTTGGTGGTTTGCCGCGCATTCTAGTTGAAACCGGTTAGGGAACGAAAAGGGGCGGTCCAGTGCCGCCCCTCTGCGCTCCGCCTTCAGGCGGATAACTCCAATCAATAGACGGAGTTGCCCGAAGTGTCCTTGAGGTTCTTCCAGGACGCCTCAATCAGCTTAACCACGCTGTTCGGCATCGGCACGTAATCAAGCGACTCGGCCATCTTGTCGCCGTGCGCATACGCCCACTTGAAAAACTTGAGCACCTGCTTGGCGTTCGCGGGCCTTTCCTGCACCTTGTGCATCAGGATGAAGGTCGCGCCTGCGATCGGCCACGCATGCGCGCCCGGCGCGTCGGTGAGGATCAGGTACATCCCCGGTGCGGCGCTCCAGTCGGCGCCCGCCGCCGCCGCCATGAACGCCTTGGAGCTCGGCGAGATGAAATTGCCCTCGCGGTTCTGCACCTTGGCGTAGGTCATGTGGTTCTGCAGGACATAGGCGTACTCGACGTAGCCGATCGAGCCGTCGATGCGCTGCACGTAGGATGCGACGCCCTCGTTGCCCTTGCCACCAACGCCGGTCGGCCAGTTAATCGACGTGCCCTCGCCCACCTTGTCCTTCCACTCCGGGCTGACCTTGGACAGGTAGTTCGACCAGATGAAGGTCGTGCCCGAACCGTCGGATCGGTGCACCACCGATATCGCCTGGTCCGGCAGCGGCACGCCGGGGTTGAGCTGGGCGATGGCCGGGTCGTTCCACTTGGTCACCTTGCCGAGGTAGATATCGCCCAGAAGCGCGCCCGAGAGCTTCAACTCGCCCGGCTTGATGCCCTTCAGGTTGACCGCCGGGATCGCGCCGCCGATGACAGTCGGAAACTGCATCAGGCCGTCCTTTTCGAGCACTTCCGGCTTGAGCGGCATGTCCGAGGCGCCGAAATCGACCGTCTTGGCGTTGATCTGCTTGATCCCGCCGCCGGAGCCGATCGACTGGTAGTTCAGCCCGATCCCCGTCTCCTTATGGTACGCGGCGGCCCACTTGGCGTAGATCGGGTACGGGAAGGTCGCACCCGCGCCGGTGATTTCGGTCGCCAGCGCTGCGGTGGAAACCAGCGCTGCGGCGGCAAAGCCGAGCACCTGCGTCAGGGTTTTCTTCGATGTCATGGAGGCAAATCCTCGCGGTTGGAATTGGCAGAAATTCACAGCCGGAGGATATGAAGGATTTGTTACGAGATCGTGACAGCGGCGGCTCAGCCGCCTGCGCAGCGGCGCACCGCCTGGGCGATGGACTGCGCGGCGGCCTCGATCGCCGGGCGCGGCTCGCCCTCGACCATCACGCGCAACACCGGCTCGGTACCCGACGGCCGCAGCAGCACCCGCCCGCGCCCGTCCAGCGCGCGCTCGCCCGCCGCCAGAGCCTCGTTGATCGGCGCGTGCGCACGCCAGTCGAAGCCGGCCGGCACGCCCACGTTCAGCAGCACCTGCGGATACATGACCAGGTCCGCGGTCAGCTCCGCCAGCGTGCGGCCCTGGTCGCGCATCGCGCCCAGCACCTGCAGCGCCGAGACGATTCCGTCGCCGGTGGTGTGCTTGCCGAGGCAGATGATGTGGCCCGAATTCTCGCCGCCGTACAGCCAGCCGCGCTCGCGCATCAGCTCGAGCACGTAGCGGTCGCCCACCCTGGCGCGCGCGAAGGGGATGTCGAGGCGCGCAAGCGCCTGCTCGAGCGCCAGATTGGTCATCAGCGTGCCCGCGACCCCGCTCACCTTCTCGCGCGCCGCGCGGTGGCGGATGATCGCGTACAGCAGCTGGTCGCCGTCGTACAGCCGGCCCTCGGCGTCGGCCACCACCAGGCGGTCGCCGTCGCCGTCGAGCGCGATGCCGAGCTGCGCACGGTGGTGCTCGACTGCTGCAGCCAGCTGCCGTGGCGCGGTCGCGCCGAAGTCGTGGTTGATGTTGAACCCGTCGGGCGCGACGCCGATCGGCACCACCTCGGCGCCGAGCTCGTGGAATACGTGCGGCGCGACGGCGTAGGCCGCCCCGTGCGCGCAGTCGACCACCAGCTTCACGCCCTTCAGGTCGAGCTCGGAGGGGAAGGTCGACTTGCAGAACTCGATGTAGCGCCCGCCGGCGTCGTCGACGCGCCGCGCGCGCCCCAGCTGGGCCGACTCGTTGCAGCCCATCGGCGCCTCGAGCCCGGCCTCGATCTCGAGCTCGACCGCGTCCGGCAGCTTGAAGCCGTCGCCGGAAAAGAACTTGATGCCGTTGTCGGCGTAGGCATTGTGCGAGGCGCTGATCACGACTCCGGCGGACAGGCGCAGCGCGCGCGTCAGGTAGGCCACTCCCGGGGTCGGCAACGGCCCGCACAGCAGCACGTCGACTCCCGCGGCCGAGAACCCCGCCTCGAGCGCGGCCTCGATCATGTAGCCGGAGATGCGGGTGTCCTTGCCGATCAGCACCGCGGGACGCTCGCCGCGTGCGCCGCTGCTGCCGGCCAGCACCTTGCCCGCGGCGTAGCCCAGCCGCAGGATGAAGTCCGCCGTCATCGGCGAGCGCCCGACCGTTCCGCGCACGCCGTCGGTGCCGAAATGCTTTCTGCTCATGTCGCTCCGGTCCTGAAGGCCTCCCACACCGCGAGCGCGTCGCGGGTGGGGCCCAGATCGTGTACCCGCAGTATTCTCGCCCCGGCCTGAGCGGCGAGCAATGCGGCCGCGACGCTCGCCGCGAGGCGCTCTCCGACCGGGCGGCCGGTGATCTGTCCCAGGCTGGACTTGCGCGACCAGCCCGCCAGCAGCGGCACCCCGAGCGCAGCGAACTCTCCCAGCCGGCGCTGCAACTCGAGATTGTGGCGCAGGGTCTTGCCGAAACCGAAGCCGACGTCGGCCACGATGCGCGTGCGCCCGATCCCGGCGCGCTCGGCGGCGGCGATGCGGCCGGCCAGGTAGTCCCTCACCTCGCGCACCACGTCCTCGTAGTGCGGATCGCGCTGCATGCCCGCCGGCTCGCCCTGCTTGTGCATCAGGCATACCGCGCAATCGGTGCCGGCCACCGCCTCCAGCGCTCCGGGAGCCGTCAGTGCGTCGATGTCGTTGATCATCGAGGCACCGGCCGCCAGCGCCTCGCGCATCACGCGCGCACGGCGGGTGTCGACCGATAGGGGGACATCGAAGGGGGACAGGGCCTCGAGCACGGGCAGGATGCGCGCGAGCTCGGCCTGCTCGCTTACCGGGTGGGCGCCCGGGCGGGAGGACTCGCCGCCGATATCGATGATCGCGGCGCCTTCTTGCAGCATGCGCCGCGCCTGCGCCACGGCCGCTTCGCGGCCGAGAAAGCGTCCGCCGTCGGAAAAGGAGTCGGGGGTGACATTCAGCACCCCCATCAGAAGCGGACGCTCGAGCGGCAGCGTGAACCTGCCGCAGCGGAGCATCGGGCCCCGCGTCAGGCGCTCGGTGCGGGCGCCGTGGCGCCCTGCGCGCCGCCGTCGTTCGCCGCGCTGGCGGGTGAGCCCGTGGTCGGGGTCGCCTTGGGCGGGCGCGGCGGCTTGCCGGCCATGATGTCGTTGATCTGGTCGGCGTCGAGCGTTTCCAGTTCCAGCAACGAGCGGGCCATCATCTCGACCTTGTCGCGGTTTTCTTCCAGCAGCTTGCGCGCGAGCTTGTACTGCGTGTCGATGATGCGGCGGATCTCGCCGTCGACTTTCTGCAGCGTCGCTTCCGACACGTTCTTGTGCGTGGTGATCGAGCGTCCGAGGAACACTTCGCCCTCGTTCTCGCCGTACACCATGGGCCCGAGCTCGTCCGACATGCCCCATTGCGTCACCATGCGCCGCGCCAGCTCGGTGGCGCGCTCGAAGTCGTTCGCCGCGCCGGTGGTCATCTGGCTCATGAACAGCTCTTCGGCGATGCGCCCGCCGAACAGCACCGCGATGATGCTGAGCAGCCGGTCGCGGTCCTGGCTGTAGCGGTCCTGCTCCGGCAGCTGCATCGTCACCCCGAGCGCACGCCCGCGCGGGATGATCGTCACCTTGTGCACCGGGTCGGTCTTGGGCAGCAGCTTCGCCACCACCGTGTGGCCCGATTCGTGGTACGCGGTGTTGCGCCGCTCGTCCTCGTGCATGACCATCGAGCGCCGCTCGGCGCCCATGATGATCTTGTCCTTGGCGCGCTCGAAGTCGTCCATGTCCACCAGCCGCTTGTTGCGCCGCGCGGCGAACAGCGCCGCCTCGTTCACCAGGTTGGCCAGGTCGGCCCCGGAGAAGCCGGGCGTGCCGCGCGCGATGATCTCGGCCTTGACGTCGGGCGCGAGCGGCACCTTGCGCATGTGGACCTTGAGGATCTCCTCGCGGCCGCGGATGTCCGGCAGCGGCACGACGACCTGGCGATCGAAGCGCCCGGGCCGCAGCAGCGCCGGGTCGAGCACGTCGGGCCGGTTGGTGGCGGCGATCACGATCACGCCGACCGTGGCCTCGAAGCCGTCCATTTCGACCAGCAGCTGGTTCAGCGTCTGCTCGCGTTCGTCGTTGCCGCCGCCGAGGCCGGCGCCGCGCTGGCGCCCGACCGCGTCGATCTCGTCGATGAACACGATGCAGGGCGCGTGCTTCTTGGCCTGCTCGAACATGTCGCGCACGCGAGCCGCGCCGACGCCGACGAACATCTCGACGAAGTCCGAGCCCGAGATCGAGAAGAACGGCACCTTGGCCTCGCCCGCGATCGCGCGCGCGAGAAGCGTCTTGCCGGTGCCCGGCGAGCCGACCATCAGCACGCCGCGCGGGATTCGCCCGCCGAGCTTCTGGAACTTGGTCGGATCGCGCAGGAAGTCGACCAGCTCGGCAACGTCCTCCTTGGCCTCTTCGCAGCCGGCGACGTCGGCGAAGGTCACCGTGTTGGTCGATTCGTCGAGCATGCGCGCGCGCGACTTGCCGAACGAAAACGCGCCGCCGCGCCCGCCGCCCTGCATCTGGCGCATGAAGAAGATCCAGACCCCGATCAGCAGCAGCATCGGGAACCAGGAAACGAAGATGTTCATCAGCAGCGAAGGCTCTTCTTCCGGCTTGGCCTCGATCTTGACGCCGTACTTGAGCAGGTCGGACACCAGCCAGATGTCCCCGGGGGAGTAGCTGACGACGCGCTTGCCGTCGACCGTGGTGGCCTTGAGCTGGCGCCCCTCGATCGTCACCTTGGCGATCTGGCCCGACTTCACCTCGTCCAGGAACTGCGAATACTCCATCGGCGAGGTCGTCGCGTGGCGGGTGTTGAACTGATTGAACACGGTCATCAGCACCAGCCCGATGACGAGCCAGATGACCAGGTTCTTAAGCATGTTGTTCAAAGACTTACTCCTTCGCGCAATGCGCTCATTCTAGCGCCGATTTCGGCCCACGCCCCAACAAATAGGTCTCGCGCGACTCGCCGCGCGACGCGCCGGGCTTGCGCACCAGCACCGTTTGAAACACCCGCCTGGCCCGCGCCAGCAGCGCCTCGAATGCTTCGCCCTGGAATACCTTGACCAGCAGCACGCCGGATGGTTGCAGCACCTGAAGCGCAAATTCCACCGCCAGGTCGGCCAACTCGGCCGCGCGCGCCTGGTCGACCGCGGGGATTCCTGACAGGTTGGGCGAAAGATCGGACAGCACCAGATCCGCCTTCCGGCCCAGCGCCGCGCGCGCCGCCGCGCGCGCCTGCGGCTCGCGCACGTCGCCCCTGAGCACCGTCACCCCTGAAATGGGGGCGATTTCGAGCAGATCAATCGCCACCACGCGCCCGCGCGCTCCGGCCTTGCGCCCGGCCACCTGCGACCAGCCGCCGGGCGCGGCGCCCAGGTCGAGCACCGTCATCCCGGGCCGCAGAATCCCGTCCTTGCGGTCGATTTCCAGCAGCTTGTAGGCCGAACGCGAGCGGTAGCCCGCGGCCCGGGCCTGGCGCACGTAGCTGTCGGTGACGTGGCGCCGGAGCCAGGCTTTGCTGGATTTGACCACCGCCCCTGGATCCGCCGCCCGGCCCGAGCCCTACACGTAGCGCACGTCGATGATCTCGTAGCGCTTGACGCCGCCCGGGGTGCGCACTTCGACCACGTCGCCCGCGTCCTTGCCGATCAGCGCGCGCGCGATCGGCGAGCTGATCGAGATCCGGCCTTGCTTGATCTCGGCCTCGTCCTCGCCCACGATCTGGTAGGTGGCGGACTCGCCGCCCTCCTCCTCCAGGTCGACCGTGGCGCCGAACACGCAGCGCCCCTCGGCGTCGAGCAGCTTGGGGTCGATGATCTGCGCGTTGGCGAGCTTGGACTCGATCTCGGCGATGCGGCCTTCGACGAAGGCCTGGCGCTCGCGCGCGGCATCGTATTCCGCGTTTTCCGACAGGTCGCCGTGCGCGCGCGCTTCCGCGATCGATCTGATCACGTTCGGCCGCTCGACGGTCTTCAGGCGCTGCAGCTCGGCGCGCAGCAGCTCGGCGCCGCGCTTGGTGATCGGTGTCTTGGCCATGGCCCGATGTTACGCGACCTTGGCGCTCGCCGTCAGCTGGGCGTGCAGGTCCTGCAGCCGGTAGGGCTCGAGCTGCGCGAGGTGCTTCATGCCCGCGCAGGCCGCCTTCGCGCCCGCGATGGTGGTGTAGTAGGTGACGCGCTGCGCCAGCGCGGTGGTGCGGATCGAGCGCGAGTCGGAGATCGCGGTGCGCGTGTCCTCGACCGTGTTGACGATGAAGCTCACTTCGCCGTTCTTGATCATGTCGACGATGTGCGGCCGCCCTTCGGCAACCTTGTTCACCGCGCTCACGGCGACGCCCTGGGCGGCGATAGCGCTCGCGGTGCCGCGCGTGGCGAGGATGGTGAAGCCGAGCGCCGCGAGGTCGCGCGCGACCTGGGCCGCGGCGGCCTTGTCGCCGTCGCGTACGCTGATGAATGCGCGCCCGCCGGTGGGCAGCTTGACGCCCGCGGCGAGCTGCGACTTGACGAAGGCCTCGCCGAAGCTGCGCCCGACGCCCATCACCTCGCCGGTGGATTTCATCTCCGGGCCGAGGATGGTGTCGACGCCGGGAAACTTGGCGAACGGGAAGACCGCCTCCTTGACCGAAAAGTACGGCGGCCGCACCATGCCGCCGACGCCTTGCGCGGCGAGCGACTTGCCGGCCATGCAGCGCGCGGCGATCTTCGCCAGCGGCAGCCCGGTCGCCTTCGACACGAAGGGCACCGTGCGCGAGGCGCGCGGATTCACTTCCAGCACGTAGACGACGTCGCGCTGGATCGCGAACTGGACGTTCATCAGGCCCACGACGTCGAGCGCGCGGGCGAGCATCTCCGTCTGCCGGCGCAGCTCGCGCTCGATCTCGGGCGAGAGCGAATGCGGCGGCAGGCAGCAGGCGGAATCGCCCGAGTGCACCCCCGCCTGCTCGACGTGCTCCATCACGCCGCCGACGAAGACGTCCTTGCCGTCGGCCACGCAATCGACGTCGACCTCGGTCGCGTCCGACAGGTAGCGGTCGAGCAGCACAGGAGAATCGTTGGATACGCGCACCGCGTTTTCCATATATCGCTGCAGGTCCACCTGCTGGTGCACGATCTCCATCGCCCGTCCGCCCAGCACGTAGCTCGGGCGCACCACCACCGGATAGCCGATCTCGTCGGCGAGCTTCAGCGCCTCATCGGCCGAGCGCGCGGTCCGGTTCGGCGGCTGGCGCAGCTTGAGCCGGTCGATCAGTTTCTGGAAGCGCTCGCGATCCTCGGCTGCGTCGATCATGTCGGCGCTGGTGCCGATGATCGGCACGCCTGCCGCGGCGAGCTCGCGCGCCAGCTTGAGCGGCGTCTGGCCGCCGTACTGCACGATGATGCCCGCCGGTCTTTCGACCGCCACGATCTCGAGCACGTCCTCCAGCGTCAGCGGTTCGAAGTAGAGCCGGTCCGAGGTGTCGTAGTCGGTCGACACGGTCTCGGGATTGCAGTTGACCATGATAGTCTCGAAGCCGTCCTCGCGCAGCGCGAGCGCCGCGTGCACGCAGCAGTAGTCGAACTCGATGCCCTGCCCGATCCGGTTCGGCCCGCCGCCGAGCACCATCACCTTGCGCCGGGCGGTGGGCGCCGCCTCGCACTCCTCTTCGTACGTCGAGTACAGGTACGCGGTGCTGGTGGCGAATTCCGCGGCGCAGGTGTCGACGCGCTTGTACACCGGGCGGATGCCGTGCGTGTGCCGCCTGGCGCGCACTTCCTTCTCGGTGGTGTTGAACAGGTAGGCTAGGCGCCGGTCGGAGAATCCCTTGCGCTTGAGCAGCCTGAGCGTGCCGGCGTCGATCTCGGTCAGCAGCCGGTCGTCGAGCTCCATCTCGAGCTCGACGATTTCCTTGATCTGCGCCAGGAACCAGGGGTCGATGCGTGTCAGCCGATACACTTCCTCGAGCGTGAAGCCGTTCTCGAACGCGTCGCCGACGAACCAGATGCGCTCGGGACCGGGCTCGCCCAGCTCCCTTTCGATCGTCTCGCGATCGGTGGTGCGCTGGTTCAGGCCGTCCACCCCGACCTCGAGCCCGCGCAGCGCCTTCTGGAACGACTCCTGGAAGTTGCGCCCGATCGCCATCACCTCGCCGACCGATTTCATCTGCGTCGTGAGGCGGTCGTTCGCCTGCGGGAATTTCTCGAACGCGAAGCGCGGCACCTTGGTGACCACATAGTCTATGGTCGGCTCGAACGAGGCGGGCGTCGCCCCGCCGGTGATCTCGTTCTTCAGCTCATCGAGCGTGTAGCCGACCGCGAGCTTGGCCGCGACCTTCGCGATCGGAAAGCCGGTCGCCTTCGACGCCAGCGCCGAGGAGCGTGACACGCGCGGGTTCATCTCGATCACCAGCATCTGCCCGTCCTCCGGGCTGATCGCGAACTGCACGTTCGAGCCTCCGGTGTCGACCCCGATCTCGCGCAGCACCGCGATCGAGGCGTCGCGCATGATCTGGTATTCCTTGTCGGTCAGCGTCTGCGCCGGCGCGACGGTGATCGAGTCGCCCGTGTGCACGCCCATCGGGTCGAGGTTCTCGATCGAGCAGACGATGATGCAGTTGTCTTTGCGGTCGCGCACCACCTCCATCTCGAACTCTTTCCAGCCGATCACCGACTCCTCGATCAGCAGCTCGCGCGTAGGCGACGCTTCGAGCCCGCGCTCGCAGATGGTGACGAACTCCTCGCGGTTGTAGGCGATGCCGCCGCCCGAGCCTCCGAGCGTGAACGAGGGGCGGATAACGACCGGGAAGCCGATCCCGGCCTGCACCTGCAGCGCCTCTTCCATCGAGTGCGCGAGCGACGAGCGCGGGCAGGCCAGGCCGATCCTCTGCATCGCGCGCTTGAACTTCTCGCGGTCCTCGGCCTTGTCGATCGCCTCGCGCGAGGCGCCGATCAGCTCGACGCCGAATTTCTCCAGCACCCCTTCGCGCGCGAGATCGAGCGCGCAATTGAGCGCGGTCTGGCCGCCCATGGTCGGCAGCAGGGCATCGGGGCGCTCCCGCTCGATGATGCGCGCCACCACGCGCCAGGTGATGGGCTCGATGTAGGTCGCATCCGCCATGCCGGGATCGGTCATGATGGTCGCCGGGTTCGAGTTCACCAGCACCACCCGATAGCCTTCCTCGCGCAGCGCCTTGCACGCCTGCGCCCCGGAATAGTCGAACTCGCAGGCCTGGCCGATGACGATCGGGCCGGCGCCGATGATCAGCACGCTCTTGATGTCAGCTCTTTTTGGCATCGCTCATCAGCCTGGCGAAGCGGTCGAACAGGTAGCCGATATCGTGCGGTCCGGGGCTCGCCTCGGGATGGCCCTGGAAGCAGAACGCGGGACGGTCGGTAAACGCCAGCCCCTGCAGCGAGCCGTCGAACAGCGACACGTGGGTCGGCCTGACCCCCGGCGGCAGGCTGCGCGCATCGACCGCGAAGCCATGGTTCTGGCTCGTGATCACGACCTGCCCCGTGTCGAGGTCCTTGACCGGGTGATTCGCGCCGTGGTGGCCGAACTTCATCTTCAGCGTGCGCGCCCCCGCAGCGAGGCCCATCAGCTGATGTCCGAGGCAAATGCCGAACACGGGGAGGTTCTTTCTTTCAAGCAGTTCGCGAATGGCTCGGATCGCGTAGTCGCACGGTTCGGGATCGCCCGGGCCGTTCGAGAGGAAGATTCCGTCGGGCTTGAGCGCGAGCGCCTCGCGCGCGCCCGCCTGGGCCGGCAGGACGGTCACCCTCGCGCCGCGCCCTGCCAGCAGCCGAAGGATGTTGCGCTTGATGCCGTAGTCGAAGGCGGCGACATGGAATCGCGCATCGGCCCCGGCACGATGCCCTTTGCCGAGCTGCCACGCGCCCTCGGTCCACTGGTATGGCTCGGCGGTGCTCACCACCCTGGCGAGATCCATTCCCGCGAGCCCCGGAAAAGCGCGCGCCGCCGTCAGCGCACGATCCAGGTCGATGTCGCCCGCCACGACGCATCCGTTCTGCGCGCCTTTTTCGCGCAATAGGCGGGTCAGGCGGCGCGTGTCGATATCGGCCACCGCGACCACGCCGTTCGCAGCAAGGTAGTCGGTCAGCGCGCCGCGCGCGCGCCAGCTGGAATGCGTCGCCGGAACGTCGCGTACCACCAGCCCCGCCGCGAAAACCCGGGCCGACTCGTCGTCTTCCGGGTTGGTTCCCGTGTTGCCGATGTGGGGATAGGTCAGGGTGACGATCTGGCGGCAGTACGAGGGGTCGGTGAGGATCTCCTGATAACCGGTCATGGCGGTGTTGAACACCACTTCCCCGGCCGAAAGGCCCCTTGCGCCGACCGCGCGGCCCCGGAACACCGTCCCGTCGGCGAGGACGAGTGCGGCAGGTTCGAGAG
This sequence comes from Burkholderiales bacterium, assembly GCA_035517095.1. Lineage (GTDB taxonomy): Bacteria > Pseudomonadota > Gammaproteobacteria > Burkholderiales > SG8-39 > DAHVFK01. The sequence continues at coordinate 7,932 of DATIZK010000056.1, read as the reverse complement.
CGGCCAAAACGTGAACTCCAGGCTTAGATGCGAAAAAGCGGAAGAGGCTAGCGCCCCTCCCGCTCGTTTGAGCAGCGAATTATACCGGCTCGGCGCCCCGCCCGGCAACGTGCCGCTATTTCAGCCCCAGCACGTCGAACATGTCGAACAGGCCGGACTTCCGGCCGCGCAGGAACTTGGCCGCGCGCAACGCGCCGAGCGCGTAGGTCATGCGGCTCGACGAGCGCACCGCGACCTCGACCCGCTCGCCTGCGCCGGCGAAGATCACCGTGTGCTCGCCGACGATGTCGCCGCCGCGGATGGAGTGAAAGCCGATCGCCTTGGGGTCGCGCTCGCCGGTCTCGCCCCGGCGCCCGTAGACCGCGCAGTCGGCGAGCTCGCGCCCGAGCGCCCGCGCCACCACTTCGCCCAGCATGAGCGCCGTGCCGGAGGGCGCGTCGACCTTTTGCCGGTGATGCGCCTCGACGATTTCGACGTCGTAGCCGTCGCCCAGGATCCGCGCCGCGGTCTCGGCCAGCTTGAAGCTGACGTTCACGCCCACTGCCATGTTGGGCGCCATCACCAGCGCGACCCGCTTCGCCGCCTCGGCGACGCGCGACTTCTGCGCCGCGGAGAATCCGGTGGTTCCGATCACCATCGACTTGCCCAGCCGGGCGCAGACCTCCAGATGCGCGAGCGTGCCCTCCGGACGCGTGAAGTCGATCAGCACGTCCGCCGCGGCAAGCGCCGCCTCGGGGTCCGCGCCAAGCGCGAGCGCGCAAGGCAGGCCGAGGAGCTCGCCCAGCTCGCGCCCCAGCGCCGGGTGCCCGGCGCGCTCCAGCGCCGCGGCCAGCTCGAGCTCCGGGTCGCCCAGCACCGCCTCGATCAGGCTGCGCCCCATGCGCCCGGTGCTGCCGGCGATCGCGACTCTCACTTGCCCGCCTCCTGGAACTTCTGCTCTTCAGAGGCCGCCACCACGTTTCCTTCCAGCCGGTCGAGCTTGCCGTCCTTGAAGAACACCGAAAGCTTGCGCTCCTGGGTCTTGCCGCCCGGGGGCTTGCGGTAATAAACGTAGTCCCAGCGGTCGGCGTGGAAGATGTCGGTCAGCAGCGGCGTCCCCAGCACGAAGCGCACCTGTTCCTTCGACATGCCGCGCTTGAGCTGCGACACCATGTCCTGCGACACGTAATTGCCCTGCTGGATGTCGATCGTGTAGGCGTCGAGCCACTTGCTGACGCTGCCGCAGCCTGCGAGCGCGAGCGCCGCGGCCATGAGGAGCACGCGAGAAGGAAGCCGCACGGAAGGAAGCGTAATTTCCAAGGGACCGGAAAGGCTATATCATAAACGACGATCGATATCGCGGGACTGGCCCGACGATGAACTCTGCGCAGAGCCTGAAGGAGATCGGCCTCAAGGCGACGCTGCCCCGGCGCAAGATCCTGGAGCTGTTCGAGACCAGCAAGGACGTGCGCCACCTTTCGGCGGAAGACGTCTATCGCAAGCTGATCGCGGAGGGGATCGACGTCGGCTTGGCGACGGTTTACCGGGTGCTGACGCAGTTCGAGCAGGCCGGGCTGCTGTCGCGCCAGCACTTCGAGACCGGCAAGGCGGTATTCGAGCTGAACCAGGGCGGCCACCACGACCACCTGGTCTGCCTGCAGTGCGGCCGGGTCGAGGAATTCTACGACCCCGAGATCGAGAAGCGGCAGACCGAAATCGCGCGCAAGCGCGGCTTCGATCTGCGCGGGCACTCGCTCGCGCTGTACGCGGATTGCAGCAAGCCCAATTGCGAGCACCGCGCCGCGGCGCGCCAGCTCGAGCACGACTCCGGCGAAGGCGCCTAGCCGCCCAGCATCTCGGCCGCGTGCCGGCGCGTGGCCGCCGTGATCTGCGCGCCGCCCAGCATGCGCGCGAGCTCCTCGATCCGGGCCTTGCCCTCGAGCTGCTGCACGCTCACCGCGAGCTTGCCGCGCGCGCCGGTCTTGAGCACCGTCCATTGCCGGTCGCCCTGCGCGGCGACCTGCGGCAAGTGGGTCACGCACAGCACCTGGCGCTCGCGTCCCAGGCGGCGCAGCGAGCGGCCGACCGTTTCCGCCACCGCCCCGCCGATGCCCGAGTCCACTTCGTCGAACACCAGCGTGCCGACCGGCGAGGCCTTGCTCGCCACCAGCTGCAGCGCGAGGCTGATGCGCGACAGCTCGCCGCCCGAGGCCACTTTCGCCAGCGGCCGCAACGGCAGGCTCGGATGCGAGGAAACCTCGAACTCGACCTCCTCGGCGCCGCTTGCCGCGGGCACCTCGAGCGCGCGCAGGGCGACGGCGAATCGCCCGCCGCTCATGGCGAGCTGCTGCATGCCTTCGCTTACCGCCTTCGACAGCGCCTGGGCCGCGCCCTTGCGTCGCGCCGACAGATTCTTCGTCGCCGCGCCGAAGCGCTCGCGCGCCGCGCCGACCTCGCGCCGCAAGGCCTCGGGGTCTACCGCGAGGTCCAGCTCGGCGAGCCGCGCCTTCAGCTCGCCCGCGAGGCTCGCCAGCTCGGCCGGGCGGACGCGGAACTTGCGCCCGGCCGCATGCAGCGCTTCGATGCGCGCCTCGGCATCGCGCAGCGCCGCCGGGTCGAGCTCGACGCGCGAGGCGTAGCGGCGCAGCTCGCGCAGCGCCTCCCCCGCCTGCGCCGCGGCGGATTCGAGTCCCTCGACCACGGGCGCGAGCTGCGCGTCGTGTTCGGACAGCGCACGCAGGCGGCCGATGACCGCCGCGAGCCGAGGCAGGCTTGCGCCCTCCGCCTCGGACAGCGCCTCGAGCGACGCCTGCGCGCCTTCGAGCAGCGCCGAGCCGTGCGCGAGCCGCGCGTGTTCGGCCGTGAGCAGATCCCATTCGCCCGCGCGCGGCGCGAGCCTGGCCAGCTCGTCCACCTTGGCCTGCAAGTCCGCGCGCGCCGCCTCGCGCTGTGCGAACTGCGCCTGCGCCTCGGCCGCCAGCGTCTCCAGCCGCTTCCAGGCACGATAGGCCTCGGCCGTCTCGCGCGCCAGCGCTTCGGCGCCGGCATGCGCGTCGAGCAGCTCGCGCTGGGCCGCTGCGCGCAGCAGCGACTGGTGCGCGTGCTGGCCGTGGATGTCGAGCAGGTATTCGCCCGCTTCGCGCAGCTGCGCCAGGGTCGCCGCGTGGCCGTTGACGAAGCAGCGCGAGCGTCCCGCGGCGTCGACGCTGCGCCTGAGGATCAGGCTGCCCGGGTCGCCCTCGAGCTCGCGCTCGGCGAGCCAGGCGGCGAGCGGCGCTCCTTGGTCGAGGTCGAATTCGGCCGACAGCTCGGCCCGCTCGGCGCCCTCGCGCACCGTCGCGGCGTCGGCGCGGCCGCCCATCAGCAGCTCGATCGCATCGACCAGGATCGACTTGCCCGCGCCGGTCTCGCCGGTCAGCACCGTGAACCCGGGGCCAAACTCCATTTCGACCCGCTGCACGATGACGAAATCGCGGATGCCCAGGGCGCGCAGCATCGCCGCTCAGTCGGGCTCGCCGGGGTCGCGCCCGCGTTCCACTGCCTCGCTCCAGCGCAGCTTCTCGCGCAGCATGACGTAGTAGCTGTAGCCGGGCGGATGAACGAAGCGCACCGACTGGTCCGATCGCCTCAGCAGCAGGCGATCGCCCTGGGCCATGTCGGCCAGCGCATAGCCGTCGAAATGCGCCCGCGCGTCGAGCGCTCGCACCAGCACGATCTCGATCACGCTGCGGTCGCTCACGCTCACCGGGCGCGCCGAGAGCGTGTGCGGGTTGAGCGGCACCAGCGCGAAGGCGCCGACCCCGGGATGCAGGATCGGCCCCTGGGCCGACAGCGCGTACGCCGTTGACCCGGTCGGGGTGGCGACGATCAGACCGTCGGCGCGCAGCGTGTAGACGTACTCGCCGTCGATATAGACCTCGAACTCGATCAGCCTGCCCTGCGAGCCCTTGCCGACCACCGCCTCGTTCAGCGCCAGGGTCCGCTGCAGCAACTCGCCGTCGCGCCGGATCTCCGCCTCGAGCAGGGCGCGCTCCTCGAGCATGTAGCGGCCGTCGAGGATAGTGCCGATCGAGGCCGCCATGTCCTTCAGCGCGATGTCGGTCATGAATCCGAGCCGGCCCAGATTCACCCCCGCGAGCGGCACGCCGTAACGCACCAGATTGCGCGCCGCCGCAAGCATGGTGCCGTCCCCGCCGACCACGATCGCCAGGTCGGCGCCGGCGCCGATGGCGTCGTAGTCGACGCCTCGCGCCGCGTCGCCGAACGCGGGGACGGTCTCCTTCTCGATCAGCAGCTCGCAGCCGCGCGCCGCCAGCAGGCGGTGCAAGTCCCGCAGCGAGGCCGCGATCTCGGGGCTGTGGTGCTTGCCGATCAGGGCCACGCGGCGGAAGGCTAGAGGCATGATGGCGGCGATTTAACCACAGCAGGAGTCGACGGGAAATGTAGAATGGTCTCATGCTGGACAAGCGCGCGCAGATCCTGCTGAAGACCCTGGTCGAGCGATACATCGCCGAGGGTCAGCCGGTGGGCTCGCGCACCCTTTCCAAGTACTCCGGGCTGGACCTTTCGCCGGCCACGATACGCAACGTCATGTCGGACCTGGAGGAGATGGGGTTCATAGCCAGTCCCCACACCTCGGCCGGCCGCATTCCGACGCCGCTCGGCTACCGCTTCTTCGTCGACACCCTGCTGGTGACCAGGCCGTTGCAGTCCGGCGAGATCCACCGGCTGGAGGGGCAGTTTCATCCCGACAATCCGCAGCGCGCGATCCAGTCGGCGTCGAACCTGCTTTCGCAGCTGACGCACTTCGCGGGTGTGGTGATGACGCCGCGCCGGCGCGCGGTTTCTTTCCGCCACCTCGAGTTCCTCAGGCTCTCGGAGCGGCGCGTGCTGCTGATCGTCGTCACGCCCGAGGGTGACGTGCAGAACCGGATCCTGTTCACCGACCGCGACTACACCCAGTCGGAGCTGATCGAGGCGGGCAACTACATCAACCAGAATTACGCCGGGCAGAGCTTCGAGGACGTGCGCCAGCGCCTGCACCAGGAGCTGCGCGAGATCCGGCAGGACATGATCATGCTCATGACCGCGGCGCTCGAAGCCGGCAACCGGGCGGTGAGCGAAAGCGGCGAGGAGTACGTGATCTCGGGCGAGCGCAACCTGCTCGAAGTAAGCGAGCTGTCGCAGGACATGAAGCGCCTGCGCCAGCTGTTCGAGCTGTTCGAGAGGAAGACCTCGCTGCTGCAGATCCTGGACGTTTCGCTGCGCGGCCAGGGCGTGCAGATCTTCATCGGCGGCGAGTCCGGCTTTTCGACTCCGGACGAAGTGAGCGTAGTGACCGCACCCTACAAAGTGGACGGCGAGGTGGTCGGCACGGTAGGCGTGATCGGGCCGACGCGCATGGCCTACGACCGCGTGGTGCCGATCGTCGACGTTACCGCGAAGCTCCTTTCGAGCGCGCTGTCGCAGGGTTAAGCGGGTGGCGGAGCGGTTTCGCCCCGAGCCGGTGTTGGAGCACGCCGGGGTCGCCCGCGACGGAATCCTGCTGGTCAATCTCGGCACTCCGGCGGCGCCCACACCCGGCGCGGTGCGCCGCTATCTGGCCGAGTTCCTGTCCGATCCACGGGTGGTGGAAATCCCGCGCGCGCTCTGGCTGCCGGTCCTGTACGGCGTGATCCTGACGCTGCGCCCGGCGCGCTCGGCGCCCAAGTACGCCGAGATCTGGACCCCGGAGGGCTCGCCGCTCGCGGTGCACACCGCGCGCCAGGCGGCGCTGCTGCGCGCCAGGCTCGGCGCGCAGGCGCCCGAGGTCGTGCACGCGATGCGCTACGGCGAGCCGGGCGTCGGTGCGGGCCTCGACCGGCTGCGCGCCGCGGGCTGCGACCGGATCCTGGTCGTGCCGCTCTATCCGCAGTACGCCGCCAGCACCACCGCCAGCACCTGCGACGCGGTCGGCGCCTGGCTCGCACGCACGCGCAACCTGCCCGAGCTGCGTTTCGTGAAGCACTATCACGACGATCCGCGCTACGTCGCCGCGCTGGCCGCGGGGGTGCGGCGGCACTGGGACGCGCACGGGCGCGGCGAGCGCCTGGTAATGAGCTTTCACGGCCTGCCGCGCTTCACTCTCGAGCGCGGCGACCCCTACCACAGCGAATGCCAGGCGACCGGCCGGCTGCTGGCGCAGGCGCTCGACCTCGCGCCGGACCAGTACCTGGTGACCTTCCAGTCGCGCTTCGGCCGCGCCGAGTGGCTGCAGCCCTATACCGAGCCGACCCTGATCGCGCTGGCGCAGCAGGGCATCGGCCGGGTCGACGTGGTCTGCCCGGGGTTCGTCGCCGACTGCCTCGAGACGCTGGAGGAGATCGGAATCGGCGCCAGGCAGGCGTTCCTGACCAGCGGGGGGCGCGAATTCCAGCTCGTTCCCTGTCTGAACGAGGCGCCTGAATGGATCGACGCCTTGGCGGCGATCTGCGCCGCGCACGGCTGGGCGCCGCGAGCGAAATCCTAGCCCGCGAGGGCCGCGCTCACCCGCCGCTGCAGCGCCTCGCGCACGGCCGCCGGGCGCTGCGCCAGGCGCGCGGCCCAGATCGGGAACAGATTGCCCTCCTCGCGGTGCTCGTGCTTGGCAAGGGTGCCCGAGAGGATGGCGACGAAGGGCTCGACCTCCCAGGACTGCGGAACCGCCCCGGGCGCTGCTTCGGCGAAGCACTTTTCGACCTCGTCCAGCTGCAGCAGAAGCTGCTCGTGCTCGTGCAGCATGACCTCGAGCGGCTCGACCACTGGCTCGGGCCCGAGCTCCGGGGCGACGATGAGGTTCTCGGCCTCCACGTGGCGCCTCAGCCCGGCCGCGAAATCGTCCAGCATCGGCTTCGCACCCGCGGCGTCGCCGGCATTGAGGCGCCGCAACACCCGCCCGAGGAGCTCGTCCAGCCGACGATGGTCGCGCGTCAGAAGATCGATGGCGTCACGCGCCGGCGTGTCGAGCGCGAGGCGGACCGTCGCCTGCCAGCCGTCGGGCCGCTGCGCGCTGGTCCAGGCGAGCGCGTCGCGCAGCTGCAGGTTCAGGCTGCGCAACAAGAGCGCCGGGTCGTCCCGGGTGAGCAGACGCAGGATGTGCCCCGGGCGCAGCTCGCGCGCGGCGGCAAGTGCGCTTAGCGCGAGCCGGTTGTCGGACTCTTCACGCAGATCGACGGTTTCGACGGGATCGCCCATAAAGTGGCGATTTTGACATGCGATTCGCGCCGCCCTTGAATCGCAGCGGCGCACCCCCAACATGCAAATGGTCACCTATGGAGCCGGAACACAGCGGAATGTCAGACCCGACCCCAAACGCCCAGATTCCCGAATCGGAGGCCACCCCGCCGGAAGCGAAGTCGCTGCAAGAGCGGCTCGCAGAGGCAGAAGCGCGCGTCGAGCAGCAGCGCGAGACCACCCTGCGGGCGCTGGCCGAAGCCGACAACGTGCGCAAGCGCGCGGCGGCGGAGGTTTCGAGCGCCCACAAGTACGCGCTGGAGCGTTTCGTCGAGTCGCTGCTGCCGGTGGTCGACAGCCTCGAGGCCGCGCTCGGCGCCGCCCAGGCACGTCCGGAAGCGCTCAAGGACGGGGTCGAGCTTACGCTGAAGCAGCTGCGCGGCGTGCTCGAGAAGGCTGGCGTGACCGACATTGCGCCCGCCGCAGGGGCGAAATTCGACCCCAACTGGCACCAGGCGATGGCCGCGGTCGAGTCCGACGCCGAGGCGAACAGCGTGGTCGCCGTGCTGCAGCGGGGCTGGCGCCTGCACGAGCGGGTCGTGCGCCCGGCCCTGGTAACCGTGGCCAAGCCGCGGCCCGCCAACCAGGCTTGAAAGCCGCGCGACAAACCCCATTTACGACATGAGCTTAGCAATCAAACGGACCGCACCCAGACAGGGACACTGATATGGCAAAGATCATCGGCATCGACCTCGGAACCAC
>DATIZK010000055.1:0-3196 GCA_035517095.1 Burkholderiales bacterium | reverse complement strand
ATCGGCGACATGTCGGGCGACGTTTTCGGCAACGGACTCTTGCAGTCGGACAACCTCAAGCTCGTCGCCGCGTTCGACCATCGCCATATCTTCATCGATCCCGACCCCGACCCGAAAAAAAGCTTCGCCGAACGCAGGCGGCTGTTCGGACTGCCCTCCTCGCAATGGTCGGACTACAACCTGGCGCTGATCAGTCCGGGCGGCGGCGTCTTTCGCCGCGGCGCCAAGAGCATCGCGCTCAGCCCGCAGGCCCGCCGCGCGCTCTCCTGCAACGCCGAGGTGCTCGACGGCGACAGCCTCATCCAGGCCATCCTGCGCGCCGATGTGCTCCTGCTCTACAACGGCGGCGTCGGCACGTACGTGCGGGCAACCGATGAACGCGACGCCGAAGTCGGCGACCACGCCAACGACGCCTGCCGCATTGCCGCACACGAGCTACGAGTCAAAGCGGTGGCCGAAGGCGGCAACCTCGGCTTCACCCAGCGCGCGCGCATCGAGTACGCGATGGCGGGCGGAAGGATCAACAACGACGCTATCGACAACTCGGCCGGGGTCGATACCTCGGACCACGAGGTGAATCTGAAAATTCTGCTCCAGCCGGCGCTTGCCGAGGGGCGCGTCGATCTGGATCGGCGAAACCGCGCGCTCCGGGGCGTCGCCGCCGAGGTCGCCGCGGCGGTGCTGCGCGACAATCGCGACCAGGTGGTGCTGCTGAGTCTCGAGCAGCTGCGCAGCCGCACCAGGGCGCGGGAGTTCCGCGATCATTTGAGCGCGATCGAGCAGCGCGGCGCACTCCACCGCTACGAAGCCGCGCTACCGAACCACGAGGAGCTGCGCGACCGGCGCGGCCGCTTCGCCGGCCTGACCCGCCCGGAGCTCGCCGTGCTCGGCGCCTACACCAAGATCGATCTGTTCACCCAGCTCGAGACGTGCGCGCTGCTCGAGGATTCCTATCTGACCGCGCGCTTCCTCCTGCCCTATTTTCCCGCTTCGATAGCGCGCGACTTCGCGCTCGAAATTCCGCGCCACGGCCTGCGCCGCGAGCTCATCGTCACCCGCCTCGTCAACGACCTGGTTGACCTGATGGGCGCGAGTTTCGTCTTCCGCCTCGCGCAGAGCCACGGCGCGCACACCGAGCAAACCGTCCGCGGATGGATCTTCGCCGAGGGCGTGCTCGATCTGGTGGATCAGGCCGAGGTGCTGCGCGCCGGCGGCGGCCTGGACGCGCAGGCGGAGCTGGCCGGGCTGATGGCGCTTGCCGACGCGGGCGAGCGGGGCTGCGGATGGGCGATCGCGGGGCTCGACCCCAGCGTATCGCTGGGCGACGCGATCGCGCATTACAAGCCTGCCTTCCAGAGCCTGTGCGGGGAATTCGAGAGCATGCTGGCCGACGATGAGCGGGAGCGCTTCGAGCGCAGTTACCGCGAGTTGCGCGCGACCGTGCACACCGAACAGCTAGCGCTGCGGCTCGCCCGCCTGGGCTTCGCCGATCATCTGCTCAACGTGTTGAGTTTGAGCTTTGCCCGCCGCGGCGCGCCGGCCGACTGCGCGCGGGCCTACTTTGCCCTAAGCGGTATCATCGAATTCGCGACCCTCGAGCGCGCGCTCGAGGCGATCGGCGCGGACGATCGATGGGAGCGGCGCGCGGCCGAAGAGCTTGCGGCCGATCTGCGCAGCGCGCGCCTGGCGCTTTGCCGAGCGGTGCTGCTCCGAAGCGACGCCGCACCTGCGCAAGCGGTGCGCGCGCTACGCAACGGGCACGAGCATCAGTTCGACGCGATGACCGAGGTGATGACGGAACTGGGTACGCTGCCGGCGCTCGAATTGCCGGTGCTGCAGGTGGCAATTCGCTCGCTCGCGCGTCTCGCCGCCGCGCTGGGCGGCACGGCCTAGGCGCTGACCGAGGGCAGCGGCGCGGTCGGCGGGAGCGGCTGAACCTCGCCGAGCGCCATCTGCTCAGCCGCAACCGCGCGCAGGTCCTGGTACAGGCGCAGACCCGCGGCGAGCAGAAAAGCGAGCGTCGTATAGAGCACGGCCACCGCCAGGAGATCGACCAGGAAAATCGATGCCCACAGCGCGCCCGTGATCAGCCCCACCCATCCGGCAAGCAGACTGACCGCAAAGAAAGTCCCGCCCGCCCACGAATTGAAGCCCGACCATACGGCGAGAAAGACCACGATTCTTAGCGCAACGCGAAAGAAGCCGCCCCGCGTCAGTTCGCGGCTGTAGAGCAGCGCCGACCATCCGCGGCGTCCGTCGAAAATCAGCGCATACTGCGAAAAATACAGCCACACGTAAGCCAGAATTCCCGGCAGCACCAGCAGCACCGCACCCACCGCCATCGCCGCCACCTGCAGCACGCTCACGAGCACGAACGGCCCGAGCAGGCGCGCCGCCTCGCGGTAAACTTCGATTCCTTCATCGATCGGACGCGCCATCCGCTGCCCGGCGCGGATCCGCCCGAGCGCGCAGAGCACGATAAGGTTGACGCCGACTACCGTGATAAAGCCGTCAACCAGGTGCAGGATGGTCGTCATCCATGGCGGAAAGGGCGGCTTGGGCGCGGTGCGCGCGACCGGCGCGAACGGCGTCTGAGCCGGTTTGACGAACTCCACGCTGGTCACGCCCGGCTCGAAAGTCTGCACCAGCGAGTACTGGATGTTGAGCGCGTCGGGCAGCAGGCAGAGTGCGGAGGCCACCACGAGCGGCGCCAGCACCACGGCGACGACAGCCCAGGAGCCGCGCAGGTCGTTGACCGCATTGGCGAGATAAATGAAGCTCGAACGGAGCCGCGCTTGCGCCATCGCGCCAATGAGGTTGGCATCCCCTGTGCTCCAAGACAAGCAATGAGCGAAATCGAGGCGCGATGACGCGGCGGCCGCGGGCGATCGAAATGCACGCGCAGATGCTATATTCTGGATGGAGCCCGTGAACCGTGACGGGCGGCAGCGACCGCCCGTTTCCTGACCGCAGAGTAGCCCCCATGGCCGAAAACGATCGCGCCGCCCTTATCGCTCACGAAGATCTGCTCATCCGCAGGCTGCGGTTCCTGGTCGATCTCGTCTTCGCGACCATCGCGCAGGACGACTCGATCACACTCGACGAAGCCTGGGAGCACGTCCGCGGGCTCAAAGGCGCCGCGGTCGCGATGTTTCCGGGCAAGGAGGCGACTTTCGACCTCATCTATCTGCCGCGG
>DATIZK010000054.1:0-14327 GCA_035517095.1 Burkholderiales bacterium | reverse complement strand
GGCGCATGCTCCTTCTTCGCGCCCACCGCGCCGCTGATGGCGATGGCGGCGGAAATTCCGCAGACCGCACCGCCGGCGCCCATGGTGGCGCAGAGCTCCCGGTCGATGCCCAGCTTGCGGCCGACGAAGTAGATGACCAGGAAGGTGGCGAGCGAAATCACCGTCGCCTGGAAGATGGCGGTCGGCCCGGCCCAGATGACCAGGGTGAAGGGCAGGGTGGCGCCGAGCAGCACGATCCCCGTCTTGATGTAGTACTCCACCCGGAATCCGGCGTCCATCCAGCGCGGCAAACCGATCACATTGGAGATGATGAGGCCCAGCACCAGGGCCACCAGGGGCGGTTCCAGGTTGTAGGTGTGGGAGTATTTCCACCCCCAGAGAATCATGATCGCGATCGAAATGACGTAGATGAAGAGAAAGGACGGGATGAACTCCCCCAGCTTGTAGCCCATCGCCTTCACGCTGATGCAGAAGATGATCAGCCACATGACGAACTGCGCGATGTATTGGGGGATTTTCGCGACCAAATCCGCCCACAGTTGGTCGAACCTCGTCCAACCGCCCGGCGTGACCGCGATCCACTTGATGCTGGAGCCGCTATAGAAGAAGAGCGTCGCGACGACGATGATCCCGAGACCGAGCCAGATCGCCCACCAGTCCTCCTTCAGGTAGAGCTCCTTCCAGCCCTTCGCCTCCGTCGCACGCGGCTCCTCTCCACCTTCATCCCAAGCTTCCTTGATTGACATATTCCCCTCCTCCCAGAAAGGTGGGGCAGATCATTCCACCAATCGGACCGCGTGTCGCTCTGCACTGCAGCAAGCGGTCCGGCGGCGGGAGGAAGGGCCTAGCCCGAGTGGCGCCTGAGGAAGGCGAGCGTCTTGGCGTTGAAGTCGGCTACGTTCTCGTAGATCGGCGCATGCGCGCAGTCCTCGAACACGAGCAGCTCGGAGCCCCTGATGCCCTTGTGCATCCTCTCGGCGAAGCGCGTCGAGCAGACCAAGTCGTGGCGGCCGAAGGTGATCTGGGTCGGCGCCTTGATCTTGCCGAGCTGCGCCTCGGCGTCGTGGGCGATCACGGCGTCGGACTGGCTTAAGAAAGCGTCGAGCGGCTGCTTCGGCCGGCCGCGCACGAACTCGGCCAGCGAGGCGATGTACTCGGGCTTGGCTGCATACAGCTCGGGGGTGAAGCACCACGGGAAGATGCCGAGGATGACCATCTCGGTCACGCTGTTGAGGCCCTTCGCCATCACCTGCCAGCCCTGTACCACGGTCTTGAGGAAGGGGTCGGACTTGCTCCAGCCGCTGTGCAAGGACAGCGACTTGACGCGCGCCGGATGCTTCGCCGCGAGCCACATGCCGACCGCCGCGCCGAGCGACAGGCCCGAGACGTGAGCCTGCTTGATGCCGACAGCCCGCATGAACGCGGCGATGTCGTCGGCGATCATCTCCATCGAGTACTTGCCCGTGGGCTTGTCGGTCTCGCCCGCCCCGCGCGGGTCGACGCTGATGCAGGTGTAGTGCTTGGCGTAGTCCGCGACCTGGAACGCGTAGCACGCGTTGTCGGCCGCGAGGTAGGGAATCAGCAGCAGCGGCTCGCCCGCGCCCTGCTGCTCGAAGTTCATGGTGATATCGTTGACCTTGACCTTGGGCATATGGCAGCCCTCCTTTGCCGGGGCAGCTTGCACCCGCCCGCGAAGCCGGTCTTGATTTGGCGCAAAGGCCGTCCATCGGCCTGGCGCACAAAGAAAAAGCGCTCCGACCGGAACCGGAGGGCCCGAAAGACGCCCATTCATCCTATCGATGGCATATCAGGTCTTTCTTAGCTTGCTCCGCGTCCGCTGCGCGACGTTCCAGTAGCGCTGCATGGCCAGGTAGGTGAACGAGGCGGACCAGCCGACCAGCAGCAGGCCGTTCAGGGCCTCGACGCCGGTGATCAGCCGCAGCGAGCCGAGCGGGTAGATGTCGCCCAGGCCGATCGAGGTGTAGCTCTCGGCGGAGAAGTAGAAGTAGGCCGCGAAATTGTCGGCGAACTTGCCGCCGAAGCCGCCCAGGCCGAAATGGTCGTGCAAGCAATAGTAGGCGAGCGCGTAGCAGGCGATCTCGAGCAGGTGCCCGACGAAGACGCCGAAGATCACGCCCAGCAACCGGGCGCGCGGCCTTATGTTGACGTGCGGAAGCCAGGTCGAAAGCAACCGCAGCGCCTCGTAGTGCAGCAGCGTGCTGATCACCACCAGCAAGGCCGCAAAGCCGACCGCGTAAGGCATCTTCCTTCGGGGAGATCGAGCAGATCTAGCCATGGACCTCCGGCCGCATGGTTCGTTCAGGACGCGCGCTTCCTGCGGCGCCGAACCGGGGTACCATGGGCCGCGAGCGAGCCATGCCCGATGCCGATACAGACCCCTGGTCGGTGCGCGCGTCCGACTTCCCGGCGAGGGGATCGCTTGACGCGCGCCTGACCTTCCTGCTGCGCTACGCGATCCTCGCGCCGTCGGCGCGCAACGCGCAGCCGTGGCGCTTCAGGGTCGTCGGCAACCGGGTCAACCTGCACGCCGACCTGGACCGCTGGCAGCGCGTCGCGGACCCGAACCAGCGCGAGCTGCGCGTCAGCCTCGGCTGCGCGCTCGAGAACCTGCTGATCGCGGCCGAGCACTTCGGCTTCGGCCACCGGGTCAGCTATTTCGGCCGCGACCAGATCCATTCCCTGGCGGCGACGGTCGACCTGGACGACGCCCACCGGCCGGCGCCTTACCGCCCGCCGAGCCTGTTCCCCGCGATCACGCGTCGGCGCACCAGCCACGCGCGCTACCTCTCGCGCGCGGTCTCCGCGAGCACGCTCGGCAAGCTTCGCGCCTGCGAGTCGGACCTCAAGATCACCCTGCTGCTGACGCAGGACGCGGCAATCAGGCAGGCGGTCGACAAGCTCATGTTGCAGGCCGACGCGCTGCTGCTTGCCGACCCCAAGTTCCGCGACGAGCTGGCGCAATCCATCGGCGCCGGCAACTTCGGCGGCCCCTGGCTGCTGTCGCTGCTGCAGCAGTTCGCGCTCGCGCACCTGCGTGTCGAGGGCCTGCTCGCCAGGCGCCATCACGCGGCGCTGATGAGCGCGCCCGTGTTCGGTCTGATCAGCGGCCGGGTCGCGGACCCGGAGTTCGAGCTCAAGGCGGGCCAGCTGCTCGAGCGGATCTACCTGATGGCGACCGGGCTCGGGCTGTGCCTGCAGCCGGTAAGCCAGCTGCTCGAGCCGGGAAAAGTGAAGACGCGGTTCACGCGCCTGTTCGGCGCGGGCGGGGTGCCGCTGCTGCCGTTCCGGCTCGGCTACGGCGATCCTCCGCCGCAGCCGACGCCGCGGCGCGCGCTGGACGACGTGCTGGGCTGACTCATTTCTTCTCCTGCAGCGCCGCGGCGCGCGCGGCGAAGGCGTCGACGTCGCGGTCGAGCTTCAAGCCCTGCCCCGGCCCGAGCTGCACCGCCGGCGCGGCTGCGGGCCGCGGCGCCCCGGTCGAAGCGAATCTTCCGATCGCGATTCCCGCCGCCAGTACCGCGAGCAGCGCCAGCGCGAGCAGCGCCCCGGCGAGCGCGAGCGGGCCTCCGCGCGGGAGCACGCGCCGGCCCTGGCGCTGCGACGGGCCGCCGAGCGGCGCGTCGCTGTCGAGCGCCGCCAGCGCCGCGTTGGCCTCCTCCTCGCTGCGCGCCCGCGCCGCGCGCTTGAGCTCCAGCTCGGTCACCAGGCGCTCGCGCTCGATGCGTCCCGCCTCGGCCGCGGCCTCCATGCGGGCATGCGCCGCGCGCTGCGCTTCGCGCTCCGCGGCCAGGCGCGCCTGCGCCGCCTCGAGCGCGCGCGCTTCGGCCGCGGCGCGCTCGCGCGCCCGGCGCTCGGCCTCCTCCTCCAGCAAGCGCTGCTCTTCGGCCACGGCCCTGCCGAGGCGCTCGGAGGCCAGCCGCGCCTCGGCCTCGGCGAGCGCGTTGCGGTCGAGCTCCGCCTGCTTGAGATTGTCGAGCATCTTGCTCATCGCCCGCTCCCCGGTTACAGCCGCGGCTCTCCCGGATGGGCGTGCGTCTTCTCGTAGATCTCCTGGCATCTGATGCAGCGCATCGCCATCGGGTAGGCGCGCAGCCGTTCCAGGCCGATGTCGCCGCCGCATTCGGCGCAGCTGCCGTAGCTGCCCCCGGCGAGGCGCGCGAGCGCGGCGTCGAGCTCGCGCACCGCGCGCATGTCGCGCGCGACCTCCGCGTTGTCCAGGTCGGCCAGCAGGTCGGCCAGCGCCTCGTCGCCCAGGTCGGTCACGGCGCCCGCCACGTCGGCGTAGCTCTCGTCGCGTGCGCGCGCCACATCCTCCAGCAGCTCGGCCACGACCTGCTGCCTGCGCCGCCCGATCAATACTTCGAATTCCTTGAGCTGTATGGGGGTCAGGGCCATCTGCGTCCTCCGCCACGGGTGTACATTGCGATCGGGAATCATGGCCATGCAGGCGACAATGCGCAAGACCAGACCGAACCTGGAGCGAACCATGCCGCAGTGGGTGCGCAAGGGCGAGATCCGGCCTGACCAGTGAAATCGGACCTGGCCCTCAGCCAGCAGGGATACCGCCGCCTCGCGCCGGCGTACGACCTCGTTTTCGGTGCGAGCCTCGCGCCCGGGCGCCGCGCCGCGCTGGCGGCGCTCGCCTGCCGTCCCGGCGACCGGGTGCTCGAGGTTTGCGTCGGGACCGGGATGTCGCTGCCGCTCTACCCGCCGCAGGTGCGGGTCACCGGTATCGACGCCTCGCGCGAGATGCTGGCCAGGGCCGCCGCCCGCGTCGCCGCGCGGCGCCTGTCGCAGGTCGAGGCGCTGCTGCAGATGGACGCCGGGCGGCTCGCCTTCGCCGACGCCAGCTTCGACAAGGTGGCGCTGATGTTCGCGCTCTCGGGCCTGCCCGACCCGCTACGCGCGGTGCGCGAGATGCGGCGCGTGTGCCGCCCCGGCGGGACGATCGTGATCGTGCAGCATTTCCGCAGCGCCAGCGTGCTGCTGCGCGCCTGCGAGCTGCTGCTGGCGCCGACCTACCGCGTGATGCGCTACCGGGCCGACATGGACCTCGTGCGCTTCCTCGCCGCGGCGATGCTCGACGTGGTCGAGACGCGGCGCACCAACCTGTTCGGCTACGCGACGCTGCTCACCTGCGTCAACCGGGTTCCGCAGCGCCGGTTCGAGCGGCAGCGTGCCGCCGGGCCCGCCGCGCTCAGTCGACCTTGATCGTGCGCCGCTTGGCCTTTTCGACCTTGGGCAGCGTCAGCTCAAGCACGCCGTCCTTGAGCGCGGCCTTGGCCTTCGCCTCGTCAACGTCGGCGGGCAGCGACACCATGCGCGAGAACGCGCCGCGCGAGATCTCGGAGCGGTAGTAGTCGCCCTTCTCCTCTTTCTCCTCGTGCTTGGTCTCGCCCTTGATCGTCAGCATGTTGCCCGAGATCGAGACTTCGATGTCTTCCTTCTTCACCGCCGGCACCTCGGCGCGCACCACGACTTCCTCGTCGCGGTCGATCACGTCCACCTTCGGCATCGAGATGTCGAACTCCGGCAACGCCAGCCAGTCGCGCCGGAACGGCCGCAGCCAGCCGCGCCCGAAGAAATCGTCGAACATCCGGTCCATGCCCTCGAACGGGCTCATGAGCCGCGCCGGAGCCTTCTGGATCTCGCCCTTCTTGACCGCAACTTCGCTTTTCGCTTCAGCCATATGGAACCTCCTGTGTCACTTGGTTGGTTGCCGGACCCTGCTGCTCGGCAACTAAGGGTGCCACGCGCCTGTTTCAAGGCTTTGACCTACCTCAAGCTGTTTGACTTCGGTCAAGTCGCCGGCGCCGGGCGGGCATAGCCTAAGCGCGAACCTTTCGCAAAGGCGTAGCCATGGCGATCATCGGCATCGATCTCGGCACCTCCAATTCGGCCGCCGCCGTGCTGCGCGGCGGGCGGCCCGTGCTCATTCCCAGCGCCGAGGGGGTCAGCCTCGGCGGCAAGGCCTTCCCCAGCTATGTCGCGCTCACCACCGACGGCACGATGCTGATCGGCGAACCGGCGCGGCGCCAGGCGACGGCCAACCCCGAGGGCACCGCGACCGCGTTCAAGCGCGCGATGGGCACCCGCGCGAGGATCCGGCTGCGCGAGCGCGAGTTCACGCCCGAGCAGCTCTCCGGCTTCCTGCTGCAGAAAATCAAGCGCGACGCCGAGGCGTTCCTCGGCGAGCCGGTGAAGGACGCCGTCGTCACCGTGCCGGCCTATTTCGACGACAACCAGCGCTCCGCGACCAAGGACGCCGCGGCGATCGCGGGCCTGAACGTGCTGCGGCTGGTGAACGAGCCGACCGCCGCCTCGCTCGCCTACGGCCTCGACCGGCTGCAGCAGGAGCTGCGCGTCGCGGTGATCGACCTCGGCGGCGGCACGCTCGACGTGACGATCATGGAATTCGGCAAAGGCGTGTTCGAGGTCAAGGCGACCAGCGGCGACACGCAGCTCGGCGGCACCGACATGAACGTCGCCTTCTTCGACGCTCTGGCCGCGCGCTTCCTGCGCCAGTCGGGCATCGACGCGAAGGCCGACCTCAGGGCGCGCGCGCGGCTGCTCGAGGCGGCCGAGATCGCGAAGATCGAGCTCTCGACCAGCACCACGACGCACATCAGCCTGCCGTTCATCGGCATGGCGGGCGGCCAGCCGCACCACCTCGACATGGACGTGACGCGCGCCGAGCTCGAGCACCTGGTGCGCCCGGTGATCGAGCGCTGCCGCGGCCCCGTGGAGCAGGCGCTGCGCGACGCGGGCATAGGCGCGCGCGACGTCGACCGCCTGGTGTTCGTCGGCGGGCCGACCCGCATGCCGGTGGTGCGGGCGTACTTCGAGGACCTGTTCGGACGCAAGGCCGAGCTCGGCGTCGATCCCATGGAGTGCGTCGCCGCCGGCGCGGCGCTGCAGGCCGGGGTGCTCTCCGGCGAGGTCAAGGACATCGTGCTGGTCGACGTCACGCCGCTCACGCTCGGGGTCGAGACCCTGGGCGGCGTGGCCACGCCGCTCATCGCGCGCAACACCCCGGTGCCGGTGAAGAAGAGCGAGATCTTCACCACCGCCGCCGACATGCAGACCAGCGTCACGGTGCACGTCTACCAGGGCGAGCGACCGATGGCCGCCGACAACACCAGCCTGGGGCAATTCAACCTCGACGGCCTCGCGCCGGCGCCGCGCGGCGTGCCGAAGATCGAGGTCAGCTTCGACATCGATTCCAACGGCATCCTCAACGCCACGGCGCGCGACGTGGTCACCGGGCGCTCGCAATCGATCCGCATCACCGGCTCGACGCGCCTGGCCGAGGACGCGAAGAAGCGCATGATCGACGAAGCCGAGCGCTACGCCGAAGAGGACAGGAAGCGGCGCGCCGACGCGGAGGCGCTGAACGCGGCCGACGCCCTGTGCTACCAGGCGGAGAAAACCGTGGCCGACTTCGGCGCCAGGCTGACCGACGAGCTCAAGGGCCGCATCGAGAGCGCGCGCCGCGAGCTGCACGACGCGGTCGCGAAGCGCGACGCCGCGCTCGCGAAGGACAAGACCCCGGCGCTGGAGAAGGTGCTGAAGGAAGCCGGCGCGGTAATCTACGCGCAGACGCCGCAGGCCGGGCCGTACCGGGAAGTGAAGGTGCCGCCCGCGGACGAAGCGCGCTCGAGCGGCCCGGCGACGAGCGGCAAGGTCGTCGACGCGGAGTACAAGGAGGCGCGCTAGCATCGCCACCCCGGCCAAACGCGATTACTACGAAGTCCTCGGCCTCTCCCGCGACGCGGACCCGAAGGCGATCAAGGAGGCGTTCCGCAAGCTCGCCCTGCAGTTCCACCCCGACCGCAACAAGGCGCCCGAGGCCGAAGAGCGCTTCAAGGAGATCGCCGAGGCCTACGCGGTCCTCTCCGACCCGAAGAAGCGCGCCGACTACGATGCGAGCGGCTTCGCCGGCGTCGCCGGGTTCTCGCCGGAGGACCTGTTCGGCGGCGTCGACTTCGAGTCCATCTTCGGCGACCTGGGCTTCGGCCTGGGCGGCGGCCTGTTCCAGCGCTTGTTGCGCCGCCAGCACGCGGGGCCTGTGCGCGGCGCCGACATCCGCATCGACGTGACGGTGCCGCTGGAGACGATCGCGAGCGGCGGCGAGCAGCGCGTGCGCTACGAGCGGCTCGAGACCTGCCGCGCCTGCGGCGGCAGCGGCGCCCGGGCCGGTACGTCGCCGCGCGCGTGCCCCGCGTGCAAGGGCAGCGGCGAGCAGGTCAGCACCCGGCGCGAGCAGGGCATGCTCATCCGCCAGTCACGCACCTGCCCGGAGTGCCACGGCGCGGGGCGGGTGGTCGACACACCCTGCCCCGCGTGCGGCGGACGCGGCAGCGGCGCGCGCGAGGAGTCGCTCGCGGTCACGATCCCGGCGGGTGCCGAAGAGGATCTGGTGCTGCGCGTTCCGGGCAAGGGCTACGCAAGCGACGCCGCGGGCGGCGCACCGGGCGACCTGCACGTCGTCGTGCACAGCGCGCCCGATGCGCGCTTCGCGCGCGACGGTGCGGACCTGTGGCGCGAAGAGCGCATCGACGTCGCCGACGCGGTGCTCGGCACCGAGCTGCGGGTGCCCACGCTCGAGGGTCCGCTCACGGTCAAGGTGCCGCCCGGCACGCAGCCCGACGCGCAGCTGCGCCTGCGCGGCAAGGGCCTGCCGCGCTTCGGCGGCCGCGGGCGCGGCGACCTCTACCTGCGCCTCGCGGTCGCCCTGCCCGAGCGCCTGGGCCGCGAGGAGCGCGAGCTGTGGGACAAGCTGCGCGCGCGGCGCCGCGCGCGCTGAGCCATGGCCGTCGAAGTCGAGTGCTACGCGGGCTACCGGGGCGAACAGGAGCCGCGCTCGTTCCGCCTCGGCGAGCGGCGGCTGGAAGTGCTCGAGATCGTCGATCGTTGGATGGAACCGGGGCGGCGCTGGTTCAAATGCCGCGCGAGCGACGGCCACGCCTACATCCTCCACCACGACCAGGGCGCGGGCACATGGGAGCTTGCCGCATTCACGCGCAGCACGTGAGTTTGACCACGATCAAGGTTGCGGGCCGTGGCGCGGGCAGCATGGTCGCATGGCCATACGACCATCCATCGACGTCGCGGGCCGCGTCAGCGTCGAGCTTGCGCGGCTGATCGTAAAGCTCACCGGGCGCGGCGAAGAGCCGCCGCAGACGCTCGGCGAAGTGCGCGCGGCGCTGCTCGCGCACAAGCCTGCGAGCCTGCGCGAGGCGGAGTTCCTGCACCCGCAGGACCAGGCGTCGCGGCTGGTCGAGCTCGACGCGCTGATCGAGGAGTTCGGTGCGCAAGCGCGCGCAGCGGACTTCGTGCCGCAGCTCGCGAGCGAAGGCCTGTCGCGCGTGATCGAGGCGGCGATTAACGACCCCGCGCTGCCCGACTACCCCAGCCTCGCCGAGGTGCGCGAGGCGATGAACCAGGGGCTGGCGGCGCGCCTGGTCGGCGAAGGCGCGCTGGACGAGGACGAGGAGGTCGGCCTGCTTGCCGAGATCGAAGAGCTGATCCGGCAATACGGCGCCGGGACGGCGGCGGAGCCGCTGGTCCGACTCGAGTGAAGCTCCTCGTCGGAGCGCTCGAGTCGCCCTCGCCGGCTTGCCTGCCGCTCGAGATCGTCGAGCGCAAGGGCCTCGGGCATCCGGACACGATCTGCGACGCGCTGGCGGAGAACCTGAGCCGCGCGCTGTCGCGCTTCTATCTCGAGCGCTTCGGCGCGATCCTGCACCACAACGTCGACAAGGCGCTGCTGTGCGGCGGCGCGGCGCGGCCCGCGTTCGGCGGGGGCGAGATCACCGAGCCGATCGATATCTACCTCGCCGGGCGCGCGACCGCGAGTTTCGAGGGCGTGACGATTCCGGTGGACGAAATCGCAGTCGAGCAAAGCCGCCGCTGGCTGCGCGAGAACCTGCGCCACCTCGATCCCGCGCGCCAGGTGCGCATCCATCCGCGCATCCGGCCGACCTCGCCCGATCTCGCCGCGCTGTTCCTGCGCCAGCGCGGCGCCGCCGCCCCGCTCGCAAACGACACTTCGCTCGGGGTCGGCTTCGCCCCGCTCGACGCGCTGGAAAGCGCCGTGCTCGCCGTCGAGCGCAAGCTCAACGCCCCCGAGGTCAAGGCGGCGCGGCCCGAGATCGGTGAGGACGTGAAGGTGATGGGCGTGCGCAGCGGGCGCGATCTCACCCTCACCGTCGCCTGCGCCCTGGTCGGCCGGCACGTGTCGGACATCGACGACTACCGGCGCAAGAAAGCGCGCATCCGCGACCTCGCGGCCGCGGCGGCGGGCGCCGGTGCCGAGGTCGAGGTCAACAGCGCCGACGGCGACGGCGCCGACAGCATCTATCTCACGGTCACCGGCCTGTCGGCCGAAGCGGGCGACGACGGCCAGGTGGGGCGCGGCAACAGGGTCAACGGCCTGATCACGCCCTACCGCCCGATGAGCCTCGAGGCCGCTGCGGGCAAGAACCCGGTCACGCACGTCGGCAAGCTCTACAACCTGCTCGCCAACCGCATCGCGCGCGCGCTGGTGGCCGAGGTGAACGGGGTGCAGGAGGCCTACTGCTACCTGGTGAGCCGCATCGGCCAGCCCATCACCGAGCCGCAGCTGATCGACCTCAAGCTGCGCCTCGACGACCCCGCCGCCCTCGCCTCGCTGCGGCCGTGCATCGAGGGGCTGGCGCGCCGCGAGCTCGCCGGCCTGACGCTGCTGTGGCGCGAGCTGCTGCAGGCGCCCCAGCAAGTGTGGTGACCCAACTGGAATTCAAACCTTCTCAATCCTTCAGCGCCCCCATCGTCAGCCCCTGGACGATGGATTTGCGCACGAAAAAGGCGAACACGGAAACCGGCAGCACGATCAGCGTCGCCGCGGCGCCGATGCCGGCCCAGTCGATCTTGCCGTAGGAGATGAAGTTGT
The DNA here is from genome assembly GCA_035517095.1 of Burkholderiales bacterium. Classification (GTDB taxonomy): domain Bacteria; phylum Pseudomonadota; class Gammaproteobacteria; order Burkholderiales; family SG8-39; genus DAHVFK01. The sequence continues at coordinate 3,373 of DATIZK010000054.1, read as the reverse complement.
ATACCGCCACCGGCACGGTCTTGGTCTTCGGCCCGGAGAGGATGAGCGAAAACAGGAACTGGTTCCAGGAGAAGATGAAGGCCATGATCGCCGCCGTGGCGATGCCGTTGCGCATCAGCGGCAGCACGATCCGGACGAAGCTCTGCCAGCGCGAGCAGCCGTCGATCATCGCCGCGTCCTCCAGCTCGCCCGGCATGCTCTCGAAGAACGAGACCATGAGCCAGATCACCATCGGCATGGTGATGATCAGGTGCGTGATCGTCAACGCGGTGTAGCTGTCGATCAGCCTCAGGTAGCGGAAGATGATGTACCAGGGAAGCAGGTAGCTCACGAACGGCGTCATGCGCGCGATCAGGATCAGGATGCCGATCCTTCCCTGCCGGTACTTGGCGATCGAGTAGGCCGCCGGCAGTCCCAGCAGGAGCGACGTGCCCGTCGCCAGGGTGGCGACGATCAGGCTGTTCATCAGGTAGTGCAGGAAGTTGTATTGCTCGAACACCGCCCGGAAATTCTCCAGCGTCGGCACGAAGATGAACTCCGGCGGGTACGATATGTTCTGCACGCCGGTCTTGAGCCCGGTCATGATCATCCAGGCGAAGACGAACAGCGGCGGCACGCACAGCGCGGCCGCGCCTGCGTAGAACACGGCCTCCTTCAGCGTTGCGGCGACTCGGGCTCTTGTCATCATCGTTCCGCTATGCGCGCCCGGGTCAGAACACCAGCGAATCGCGCCGCAGGCGGTTCATGACCACGTTGAACAGCAGCACGATCATGAACACCACCACCATCAGGGCCGAGCCGTAGCCGGCCTTGAAGAAGCCGAAGGCGACGTTGTAGGAATAGAGGTAGAGCGTCTCGGAGGCGATGCCCGGTCCGCCCTGGGTGATGGTGTAGATGGTGTCGAATTCCTTCAGGTTGTCGAGCGAACGCAGCATCAGGGCGGCGATCAGGACCGGCCGGATCAGCGGCAGAGTAATGAACCAGAAGATCTGCAGCGGGTTCGCGCCGTCGATGCGCGCCGCCTCGTAGGGATCCTGCGGCAGGGACTTGAGACCCGCCAGCACGATGAGCGTGATCATCGGCGTCCACTTCCAGACGTCGACCATGATCAGGCTCGGAACCACTGCGACGGGGCTGCTCACCCACAGGCCCGGGGGGAGCCCGATGCTCGTAAGCAGATAATTGAGCACGCCGATCTCGGGATTGAGCATGACGCGCCAGATCAGCGCGACGGCAACCGGCGTCGCGGCGAACGGGATGATGTAGATCGCCTGGACCACCTCGCTGCCCTTGAAGGCGCGGCTGAAGTAAAGCGCAATCAGCAGCCCCAGCGCCAGCTCCAGCGCCAGGCTGACGCCGCTGAAATAGACCATCACCTTGAGGCCGTTCCACACCCGGTCGTCGCCGAAGGCTTCGACGAAATTGTCGAAGCCGACGAACTTCGGCTGTCCCAGCCCGACGGTCCACCTGGTGAAGGTCAGGTAGAGGTTGAAGGCGATCGGCAGCACGACGATCAGAAACAGCACCGCGACTGCGGGCGCCGGAAAGAAGAAGCGCTGGCGGCGATTGACGTAGCGCGAAACCCCGCGCAGCGCTTCCATCATGGCATTGGCTCCGTCAATGGGAAGCCGGGTCAGCGCTCCATCTTCTTGTCCATCAGCGCGGCCGCTTTCCTGGCGGAGGCGGCGACATTCTTGCCCTCGATCGCGTCCACGATCACCTGGCCGGTGATGTCGCGGATCTCGGCCACGTTGAGGACCGGCGGGTTCCACTGGCCCTGGCCGATGTCGAACGACTTCATCGTCGCGGCGGTCCAGTCTGGCTGCTTGTCGTTCGCCTTGTACTCAGCCGAGTTCCATGCCGAAATCCGCCCGGAGGGAACGCCGGCGAGCAGCGAGCCCAGGCCGTTCTCCTTGCTGGTCGCCCACTGGATGAACAGCCACGCCGCCTTCTGGCGCTCCGGCGTGCTCGTCTTGCTGATGGCGAGGCTCCAGTTGGAGACGTGCGGCAGGCGCAGGCCCTTCGGGCCGGCCGGAATCACGGCATATCCGACCTTGCCCGCCACGTTCGATTCCTTCGGGTTCTCGTAGAGCGACTTGAACACGTTGGCGTCGTAGATCATCGCCGCCTTGCCCTCCATGAAGATGGAGGTGCTCTCCGCCCAGTGCAGCATGGTGCCGCCCACCGGGCCGTAGCGCCTGAGCAGGTCGCCGTAGAACTTGAAGGCTTCGATGTCCTGCGGCGAGGCGAAGTTCGACTGGCCCTGCGCGTTGGTCCACGACCCGCCGAAGGTATAGAGGAAATCGACCCACTGCGACGTGGCCGCCGCCTTCTTGCCGCGCAGCGTGATGCCGACCAGCTTCTTGCCGTCCACCACCTTGCCGTTGAAGAACTTGGCGGTCGCTTCGAGCTGGCTCATGGTCGCCGGGACCTTGCGGTGGAAGCGCTCGAACAGGTCCTTGCGATAGGCGAGGAGCGAGGTCTCGGCGTTGATGACGATGCCGATGCGGTTGCCTTCCATCGAGGACGCCTTCGCGAAGCTGGCGAAGAAGTCCTGCGGATCCCACGAGGCGTCGGTCAGCTTGGGATCGGCGATGTAGGCGTCAAGCGGCTGGAGCCATCCCGCCTTCCAGTAGTAGCGGGCGTCCTGGCCCGGCATGATCATGAAGCCGTCGACCTTGCCGCCGGCGTTGAGCTCGATGGTCAGCTTGTTGCGGTATTGATCCTCCGGAAAGGACTCCATCACGACCTTGATGCCGGTCAGCTTCTCGAACTCGGCGATCTTCGGCTCGATGTAGGTCGTGAACGGGTGCTTGTTCATGAGAAAGCGGATCTGGGTTCCCTGCGCCTGCTTCCAGTCGATCTGGGCATGGGCGCCCGGGGAGATCAGACCCACGCACATCAGCGTCGCCAGCGCGACGGACTTCACTGCGGTCTTCATACGGCACCTCCTGGTCAAATGAAACTAAACGACGGTCTGCAGCGTGTCCTTGTCGAAGACGTGCGTCTTCGCCATCTTCACGTCCAGTTGCAACATCTCTTCGTCGGCCGGCAGGACCTCGGGCGCCTCCATCCGCGCGACCAGGCCGTGCGCGCCGCAGCTCAGGTGAACGAAGATCTCCGAGCCGAGCGTCTCGACCACGTCCGCGCGCGCCGTCAGGGTGTTGCCGCCGCCCTCGGCCGCGGCCGGATCGTGCATGGCCATGTCCTCGGGGCGCACGCCGAAGACGACCGCCTTTCCGGCGTAGGGCTCGATCCGCGCCGCGAACGACGCCGGCGCCCGCAGCCTGAAAGCGCCCGCGTCGATGAACAGGCCGTCCGCTTCCGGCGCCACCGTCGCGTCGACGAAGTTCATCGCCGGCGAGCCGATGAA
>DATIZK010000053.1:0-6161 GCA_035517095.1 Burkholderiales bacterium | reverse complement strand
GGTGTTCGGCTGCAGCGAGACGTAGGCCCCGTCCGGGAAGCGGATCTGGGCCCGGCCGTCGTTGGTGCGGATGGTGTCGCCGCTCTGGAGCTCGGCGCCCTTGCCGAGAGGCCGCTGCTGGCCGTCGGGCCTCGTGGCGACGACCCCGCCGATGCTGAAGTCGATGCGGCCCGCGTTCGCGCCCGCGTTGCCGGCGAAGGCGGCCGAGATCAGCGCGAGCGTCAGCGCGCTCTTGTTCATCCGAAATGGTGCCGTGCGGTTCATGTCGTACTCCCCGGCCTGAGCCGACCTTGGCAGAAATATGTCACGTTTTGCAAGCGGGAACTGTCAAAAATCGAAACGAACCGAGACCGTGCTTACCGTGCGGCGGAACTGGTACAGGTCGACATTCGACTGGTTGTCGGTATTCAGCACCTGCAGGATGAGCGTTGTTCCGGCCCGCATCAGGTAGCTCGCGCCGGCGCGCAGGTCGGTCTGCCGGTCCCTGCGGTTGACCAGAAAGATCGGCTCCGGGCCCCCGTAGCGCCGCTCCTCGTAGTTGACCCCGCCGAACACGGTCCAGCCTTCGGCCGGTTTGAACTGGCCGCCGATGCGCAGCCCGACCGGCTTGTGGCCCAGATGCGGCACCCCGTCGGCGAGCACGGCTTCGTCGCCGCCGTACACGCTCAGAAAGAGCACCGGCGAGGTCCGGCCCGAGAACGCCTGCGCCCAGGCCGCGCCGACGATGCTGCGATTGGCGTCGCGGATGTCCTGCCCCGGGTAGCGCAGCTGCGCGTACTGGACATAGCCGGTGACCTGGCGGCGCTCGTCCAGGTTGTGCTGCCACTGGCCGATCAGCCCGCGCGAGTCGCGGTAGCGCGAATTGTCGACCTCGAAGCTTTGCATCTGGGTGGCCAGCGTCAGCGCGTCGGCATCCACCGCCCAGCGCGCGCCCAGGTTGCCGTCCAGCGTGTCGGTGTCGAACTGATCCTGGTTCTGGTTGATCTTGGCGTTGCCCGCGACGCCGCCGACCAGGGACCAGCGCTCGTTCAGCTTGCGGGTGAAGTTGACGCCCCCCGTGACCGTGGTGAAATTGTCGCCCTTGCTGGTGGCGGCCGAGTTCAGGGTCGCGATCAGGCCGCCGAACGCGGGCAGCGCGATCTGCGAACTGCTGGTCGCGCTGTTGACGTTGCTGTCGGTGCCCACGCCGAGCTCGATGTAGCCCTGCACCTGGGTCGTTTCCGCCGCCGTGATCGCGGACAGGTAGCGGTCGATGGTGGCTCTGGCCTCCGCGGGGATGGGCTCGCGCTTGACGTTCTCGAACTCGTGCCGAGCGGTGTCCTTTTCGCCGATGAGCAGGTAGGCGCGCGCAATCTCGGCCCGCGCGAGCGCGTTGTCGGGCTGCACCGCAAGCACGCGCTCGAGCGCGAACACGGCGCGCTCGCCATGGCCGGAATCGAGCGCGGCGATGCCCAGCAGATAGTCGAAATCGGGCTCGCCCGCGCGCTGCTCTTCGAGAGGCAGCAGCAGCTCGTAGGCCTGCGAGGCTTGCTTCTGCGCCAGCAAGTGCTTCGCGCGGTCGAGGACTTGGTCGGCGAGGGCGGAGAGACTCAGCGCGGCCATCGCCAGCCCGAGGATCAGAGAAGCCAGAGAGGCGGCGCGCGGCGTCCCTTTCATCTTTAGTCTCCCCTTGGTGAATCGGCGACGAGTCTAGCACCTACCGGCAATACGGACAGCCGCGTCAGGCCGCCAATTCGGCCAGCCGCGTAGCGATTCGGGCGCTGACGGCCTCCGGGTCTTGGCTGGCGTAGCGCGCCGCGAAGGCTTCGGCCCGGCGCCGGGGAAGGGGATTGCGCAACACCGCCTCGAGTGCGGCGCGCAGCCGGCCCGCGTCCGGGGGGCCGTCAGCGGGGGTGATCCCCGCGCCGAGGTCGAATACATTGCGAGCGGTCACCGCCTGCTCGGCGTGGCCGGGGAGCAGGACCATCGGCCTGCCCGCTCGCAGCACCATGGCGACCGACCCGTGCCCCGCGGACAATAGGGCGGCGTCGCACTGCGCCGCGGCGGCGGCGATATCGAGCGGCGCCGCGGCGAAGGAGAAGCGTGCCGCAGGCCGGCGCTCCCGCTCGAGTTGGGACAGCCCGGGCGCGTAGACCAGCGCCCGCAGCTCCATCGAGGCGATCACGTCGAGCGCGACGCGGAGCCACGGATGCAGGCCGTCGAGATAGACGAGCACGCGCGCGCCGTCGCCCGGGGGCCAGCTCGCGTCCTGGTCGCGCCGCAGCGAATCGGCGAGAACTCCCCAGTAGCGCGCCCCCCCGCGGACGCGATAGTGGTCCAGCTCGGCTACCGTGGTGAGGAACTGCTCGTCGACCTCGAACAGATCGGCCAGACGCTGCAGCGGGGCCTCGCCGAGCGCGTGCAGCACGGCGTTGGCGCTTGCCAGCACCCTTGCCTCGGCTTCGGACAGGCGGGTCTCGATGCCTTGCGCGAAGGGGAAGAAGCTTGGCATCGGAGATCCGGACGGTGGCGTAAAAAAGCCGTGCCCGATGGTCGCCAGGCGCGCGCCCGTGCCGCGTGCAGCGAGCATCGCACCGGGCGCATAGTCGGCCACCACGACGCGCGGCGACAGACGCTCGATCAGGCTGCGCCAACCGCGCACGATGCCTTCGACGTAGCCAGGGTTGAGGTAGCCTCCGCGCAGCAGCAGTTCAGCGTAGCTTATCGCGGGTTCAGGCAGCCCGTGCGTCTGGTGCAGCCACGTGGGCGCCTGCCAGAGGGCGAACTCGCCCGGCGCGAACACCTCGTGCACGCGGGCCAGATCGCGCACCGCCCACGCCACTTCGATGCGCTGTGCCGACAGCTTGCGCGCCACCGGGAGAAAGCGTGCCAGATGCCCGAGTCCGCCGCCGAATTCCCAGCAGTAGAGAATCATCTGGCGGCGTCGCGCGGCATCGTCAGCCCTCGAAGAACTCCTTCACCTTCTCCAGCCAGGACTTGCTGCGGGGGTTGTGGCGGGCCGTGTCTTCCTGGCTGATCGACTCGAACTCGCGCAGGAGCTCCCTTTGCCGCTCGGTGAGCTTGACCGGGGTCTCGAGCACCACGTGGCAGAACAGGTCTCCCGCGCTGTGGCTGCGCACGCCGACGATGCCCTTGCCGCGCAGGCGGAAGACCTTGCCGCTTTGCGTCTCGGGCGGGACCTTGATCCGGGCCGAGCCGTCGAGCGTCGGGATCTCGATCTCGCCTCCGAGCGCCGCGGTGGCGAACGAGACCGGCATCTCGCAGTGCAGGTCGTCGTGGTCGCGCTGGAACACCGGGTGCTGCTTGATCTGGACCTGCACGTAAAGGTCTCCCGGCGGGCCGCCGTTCACCCCCGGTTCGCCTTCGCCCGAGAGGCGCACGCGATCGCCCTCGTCGACGCCGGGCGGGATCTTCACCGAGAGCGTTTTCTGCAGCTTGACGCGGCCCGTGCCGCCGCAGCTGGCGCAGGGGTTCGGGATGATCTTGCCGCTGCCGTGGCAGCGCGGACAGGTCTGGGCGATCGAGAACGGACCCTGCGAGATGCGCACCTGGCCGGCGCCGTGGCAGGTGGGGCAGGTCTGGGCCTGGCTGCCCTTGCGTGCGCCGCTGCCGCCGCAAGTCTCGCACTCGGCGGCGCCGGGAATGCGTATTTTGGTCTCGAAGCCGTGCGCCGCCTGCTCGAGGTTTATCTGCAGGTTGTAGCGCAGGTCCGCGCCGCGGTAGACCGTCGAGCGCGCGCCGCGCTGGCCGCCGAAGATCTCGCCGAAGATGTCGCTGAAGATGTCGCCGAATCCGGCCGACCCGCCCGCGCCGCCCTGCGGGTGCACCCCCGCGTGCCCGTACTGGTCGTAGGCGGCGCGCTTTTCGGCGCTGGTGAGGATCTCGTAGGCTTCGTTGGCTTCCTTGAAGTGCTCCTCGGCCTTCGGGTTGTCCGGATTGCGGTCCGGATGCCACTTCATGGCGAGCCTGCGGTAGGCCTTCTTGATCTCTTCCTCGCTCGCATCGCGGTTGACGCCGAGCACTTCGTAGTAGTCGCGTTTCGCCATTTCCCTTTCCAGACGCCGAACGGGCGGCAGGCTTACGCCGCCGCCCGTCTGCGCTTAACCGCGGCCGGCGCTCAGCCGGCCTTCTTGTCCTTGACTTCGGTGAACTCGGCGTCGACGACGTTGCTGTCGTCCTTCTTCTCGCCCTGCGCCTGCTCGCCTGCCGCCTGCGCCGCGCCCTGAGCCGCCTGCGCGTCGGCGTACATCTTCTCGCCCAGCTTCTGCGAGGCCTGCGCCAGCGCCTGCGACCTGGCCTCGATCTGCGCCTTGTCCTCGGATTTGAGCGCCGCCTCGGCCTCCTTCAGCGCGGCTTCGATCTTCTCCTTCTCGCCGCCCTCGAGCTTGTCGCCGTAATCGGCGAGCGACTTCTTGACCGAGTGTACCAGCGCCTCGCACTGGTTGCGCGCGTTCACCAGCTCGAGCGCCTTCTTGTCCTCTTCGGCGTGCGCCTCGGCGTCCTTCACCATGCGCTGGATCTCCTGCTCGTTCAGCCCGGAGCTGGCCTGGATCTTGATCTTGGCCTCCTTGCCGGTCGCCTTGTCCTTCGCGGAGACGTGCAGGATGCCGTTGGCGTCGATGTCGAAGGTGACCTCGATCTGCGGCATGCCCCGCGGCGCGGGCGGGATGTCGGTCAGGTTGAACTGGCCCAGGCTCTTGTTGCCCGAGGCGACGTCGCGCTCGCCCTGCAGCACGTGGATCGTGACCGCAGTCTGGTTGTCGTCCGCGGTCGAGAACACCTGGTTTGCCTTGGTCGGCACGGTGGTGTTCTTGTTGATCAGCTTGGTCATCACGCCGCCGAGGGTCTCGATGCCGAGCGAGAGCGGGGTGACGTCGAGCAGCAGCACGTCCTTGACGTCGCCCTTGAGCACGCCGGCCTGGATCGCGGCGCCGACCGCGACCGCTTCGTCGGGGTTGACGTCCTTCCTCGGCTCCTTGCCGAAGAACTCGCGCACCTTGTCCTGCACCTTGGGCATGCGCGTCATGCCGCCGACCAGGATCACGTCGTCGATTTCGGAAACCTTCACCCCCGCGTCCTTGACCGCGATGCGGCACGGCTCCATGGTCCTCTGGATCAGCTCGTCCACCAGCGACTCGAACTTGGCGCGGGTGATCTTCATCGTCAGGTGCTTGGGACCGGAGGCGTCGGCCGTGATGTACGGCAGGTTGATCTCGGTCTGCTGCGAGGACGAGAGCTCGATCTTCGCCTTCTCGGCCGTTTCCTTGAGCCGCTGCAGCGCGAGCACGTCCTTCGACAGGTCGACGCCCTGGTCCTTCTTGAACTCGGTGACGATGTAGTCGATCAGGCGCTGGTCGAAGTCCTCGCCGCCGAGGAAAGTGTCGCCGTTGGTGGACAGCACCTCGAACTGCTTCTCGCCGTCTACGTCCGCGATCTCGATGATCGAGATGTCGAAGGTGCCGCCGCCGAGGTCGAACACGGCGATCTTGCTATCCTTCTTGCTCTGCTTGTCGAGCCCGAAGGCAAGCGCCGCAGCGGTGGGCTCGTTGATGATGCGCTTGACGTCGAGCCCCGCGATGCGGCCGGCGTCCTTGGTCGCCTGGCGCTGCGAATCGTTGAAGTAGGCGGGCACGGTGATGACCGCCTCGGTCACCGCCTCGCCGAGGTAGTCCTCGGCGGTGCGCTTCATCTTGCGCAGCACCTCGGCCGAGACCTGCTGCGGCGCGATCTTCTTGCCGCGCACCTCGACCCAGGCGTCGCCGTTATCGGCCTTGACGATCTTGAAGGGCATCAGGCCGATGTCCTTCTGCACCTCCTTCTCCTCGAAGCGGCGTCCGATCAGGCGCTTGACCGCGAACAGGGTGTTCTTGGCGTTCGTCACGGCCTGGCGCTTGGCCGGCGCGCCGGTCAGGATCTCGCCGTCCTCCGTATACGCCACGATGGACGGGGTGGTTCGCGCGCCTTCCGAGTTCTCGATCACCTTGGGCTTGCCGCCCTCCATGATCGCGACGCACGAGTTGGTGGTTCCGAGGTCGATGCCGATGATCTTTGCCATATCAGTGTCCCTGTCTGGGTGCGGTCCGTTTGATTGCTAAGCTCATGTCGTAAATGGGGTTTGTCGCGCGGCTTTCAAGCCTGGTTGGCGGGCCGCGGCTTGGCCA
>DATIZK010000052.1:0-10415 GCA_035517095.1 Burkholderiales bacterium | reverse complement strand
GCCTTCCGCGGCAAGATCGCCCAGGCGCGAGCGATGTTCAGGCAGTTGCTCACGCTGGCCGACGAACGAGGCGACGCCAGGTTCGCCAGCAACATCTACACCCAGCTCTGCGAGCTTGAGCTGCGCGCGGGCAACGTGCAGGCCGCCGCCAGCCTGATCGTGGAGTGGGACGAGCACGCCATTCAGGACGATCTGACACCGTCTCGTGCCCGCTGCCGCGCATTGCTTGCCGCCATCGCCGGCGATCCCGGCGAGGCCGTGCGAGCCGCGGACTTCGCAACGCAGGCAGCCCAGCCCAATACCGTGCGCTGGGACATGCTGGAGGCGGCCAGGGCGCGCGGCATCGCGGCCCTGTTCCAGGGCGACCCGGAACGCGCGGTGGCGGCCCTGCGGCCGGTCTGGGAGCACACCAGGCTGGCCGGCGTCGACGAGCCTGGCGCCTTCCCTGTGCTGCCCGACCTAGTCGAGGCTCTTGCCGATCTCGAGCAGATCGGCGAGGCGGCCGAGGTTACCGGCCAGCTCGAAGACCTCGCCAGGCGGCAGGGACACCCATGGGGGCTGGTGACGGCCAGGCGCTGCCGGGCCGTGATCGCGCTCGCGGCCGGCCACGCCGCCGAGGCCGCCACCGAACTTGCCGATGCGGCGCGGGCATACGGCGAGCTCGGCCTGCGGTTCGACGAGGCCAGATCGCTGCTGCTGCTGGGCAGGGCGGCCAGGAGGGCCAGGCAGCGCGGCGCCGCGCGCGCGGCGCTCGGCGCGCATGCGCGCGACACGGTGTTCGCGTTCGCCGGTCCGGGCTTCGCCGAGAAAGGGCTCGGCGCGGCGATCGACGCGCTCGCCGCGGCCGGGACGAGGCACCTGTGGCTCGTCGTCGCGGGCGAGGATCCGGACTCGGGGCGCTTCGCCGCGCGCGCGCGCCAGGCCGGGATCGCGGATCGGGTGCGATTCCTGGGCGCAACCGAAGACCTGCGCGCGGTCTACGCCGCGGCCGACTGCCTGCTGCTGCCGGCGCGCTCGGAGGCCTTCCCCGACGGCGTGCTCGAGGCGCTCGCGATGGGGCTGCCCGCCATCGTCGGGCGGGGCTGCGGCGCGGCGGAGATCCTGCGCGACGGGCAGGACGGATGGCTTTGCGACCCGGTCGACACGCTCGGGCTCGCGCGCCTGCTCGACGAGGCGGACCGGGCCATGCGCGACCCGCGCACGCGCGAAGCCGCGCGCGCCTGCGCGCAGCGCTACGGAATCGGCGAGACCGCAAAGAAGCTCGCCGGGATTTACCTGGGGTTGCTCGGGCGCTGATTTTCGAGCAGGGCTGCGGCCGCCTCGATCACCGGCGCGGCGGGCATCTCGGTCAGGCAGCGGCTGAAACTCGCCTTGTGGCGCTCGCAACCTTCCTCGCGGCACGGCACGCAATGGCCCAGGTCGGGCGGCTGTATCCCCTGCAGCAGGAGCACGTTGCCGCTGCGCTGCCAGGGGCGCGCCAGCATCCGGTAGGGGCTGAGCGCGGCTTCGCAGCCGCGCGGCCAGGGCCCCCACTTGACCGGGTTGCTCGGGCCGTAGAGCGCGAGCGTCGGCGTCCCGCACGCCGCCGCGAGGTGGGTGACCGAGGTGTCCGGGCCGATGTACAGGCGCGCGCGGCCGAGCAGCGCCGCCAGCGCGCCGAACGGCAGCTTGCCGGCAAGGTCCAGCGCGCCGGTGCGCGCGGCGAGCGTGGCGCAGAACGCGCGCTCTTCGGCCTCGGGGCCGCCGGTGAGCACCGGCCGCAGCCCGCGTCCCTGCAGCCAGCCGATCAGCGCCTCCCAGCCCTCCCGCGTCCAGCGCTTGTAGTGCCACATCGGCAAGGGGTGCAGCAGCGCGATCGGCTCGCCCGCGGCGAGCGGCAAGGCGGCGAGCTCGCGCTCGGCGCCGGGGCTGCGCGGCGCCACCACCTCGTAGCAGCGCGCAATCCCGAGCAGGTCGGCGAGGGCCAGGTTCTGCGCCAGCGTGTGCCTGCCCACGTTGTCGAGCGCCGCCCAGGATTCGCAGCTGCGGCGCTTCCACGCCGAAGCCGGGCCGAGGTCCGGCACCAGCCCGACCCTGCGCCCGGCGGCCAGCCAGGCGTAGAGGTGGGCGCGATCGGTTGCCTGGATCGTCAGCGCCAGGTCGTAGCGCCGGAAGATGCGCCGCAGCAGGCGCAGGTAGCCGCGCGGGTCCGGGTGCTCGTCGACTGCGACGACATCGTCGCAATCCGGGTTGCCCTCGAGCATCCCGCCCTTGCCGGAGTACACCAGCACGTCGATCACCGCCTCCGGATAGGCACGGCGCAACGAGCGCAGCAGCGGCGTGGCGAGCAGCACGTCGCCGATCTGGCGGATCGCCACCAGCAGCAGCGAGCGCGGAATCCTATTCACGCGCGAGCAACGCTCCCATCCACAGGGCGATGAAGCGGCCTTCGGAGAAAGTCGAGAAGTGCGAGCTGAACAGGCTGGTCGCGCACCATGCGGCGAGCACCCCGAGCCCGAGCAGGCGATAGGGCCGGCTGGCGGGTTGGCGCAAGGCGGCGGCGAGGAACCAGAGGAACACCGCCAGCCCGAGCAGCCCGTTCTCGGTCGCGATGTTGAGGTACTGGTTGTGCGGATCGTGCGCGACCAGCCCCTCGACGCCGGCGCGCCCGGCGACGTGCCTGCGATACGCCTCGGTGAACGCGCCGGTGCCGTAGCCGAACAGCGGCCGGGCGGCGATCAGCTCGAGCGTGTTGCGCAGGTACACGACGCGTTCGCCCATCGACGTGTCGGCTTCGGAGTGATCCAAGGCGCGCTGCGTCTCGTGCCAGCCCTTGGCGATACGCTCGCGCACGACCGGCGAGGAAGCGAGCACCGCGAGCGCGAGAATGAATGCCCCGAAGGCAACGCCGAGCCGCTTCGACAGGCGCGCGCGCGCGCCGCCGGGCCAGCCCAGGACCAGCGCCACGGAAAGCACCGCCGCCACCAGGTAGCCGCTGCGACCGGTGGTGACGAACACCGCGTTCGCGATGAGCAGCAGCGCCGCTGCCGCGAGGAACAGCCGCTGCGCGCGAGAAGGCGCGCCCGCCCTGAGCAGCAGCACGGCGGCGAACGCGGCCACCGAGAACATCATCCCCTGGGTCGCGTGGTTGCGGATCACCACGCCGGGCTCGTACAGGTAGTAGCTGACGTGCAGCAGGATGCCGGCGTACGAGACGAGCGCGCACAGCGTCGCCACGAGCACGAGGATCCAGGCCAGGCGCCGCTTCCATCCCGGGTCGTCGAACAGCGCCGCCGCGATCGGCAGCAAGAGCAGTTTTCGCCAGCCCCACCACATGCCCCAGCTGTCGTCCGGGCTGCCGATGCTGTAGGCAAGGCCCACGCTCACCACGGCGAGGAACAGCAGCGCGCCGAGCACCATCGGCTGGCGCGCCGCGCGCACGAACCTCGCGCGCAGCTCTCCCGAGCCGAGCATGAGCACGTAGAGCGCGAGCTCGACCAGGTTGGTCAGCGGCGGCGAGAACAGCAGCGCCACCATGTCGGCGGCGATCAGCCAGCGCGCGAGCTCGAGCGGAGAGCGGAACAATCTCATTTGAACTTGAGCATTATGCGCGCGCGCACGAGCCAGCCGCGCAGGCGGTGGCGCTGGAACTTGTTCCAGCGGTTGCGCAGGATGTTGAACGCGCGGCTGTGCTTGCGGCGGTGAGCGTCGAGCAGGCTGTCGAACATTCCGAGCACGCTGCCCTGCTCGACGATCGGCGGCCGCAGCCAGTACTGCGCGACGCCGAGCGCGGCGTCGGCGTGCTTGATCAGGTGGTCCGCGGGCAGCGCGATCTCGTTCTCGGCCAGCCAGGCGAGGCGCCGGCGCGCGGCCTCGAGGTCGGTGACGTAGCCCTCCGCGGTCGCGATCGGCAGCGCGACGAGCGGCCCCCGGGCGAGGAAGTAGCTGTCCGGCACCTTGGTGTCCGCCCCGCCGAGGAACACCAGCCAGCCGGGCGCGAGCCGCTCGGCGGCGCGCATCGCGGCGTCGAAGCGCGGCACGAAATCGCGCGCCAGCACCGCGTCGTCCTCGAACACCAGGATCCTGCGCTGCCCGCGCTCGACGGCGTTGCGCCACGCCTGCGCGTGCTTGAGCGCGAGCGATCGCTGCGCGGGCGCGAGCGCCGAGCCGGCGAAGCGCACGCCGATGCTCGAAGGGTCGAGCGCGCCGACGTCGTGCGCGAGCACCAGCTCGAAGCCGATCGCGTGCCGCGCGAGCTCGCGCCGGATGTGCGCGATGCGCTCGGCAAACGTCGCGACCGTGAGCACGTAGACCGCGTCCACCCACTGGTTCACCGGGCGCGGCGCTTCGCCTGCCATCACCGCACCAGCGTGTAGTGCTTTTTCGACAGCTCCCAGCCGAACCAGCGCTCGAGCGCCATCATGCGGCGGTGCTTCAGGTCGCGCCGGGTCGGCACGTAGGCGGGGTCGGGCGCGTAGTGGCGCTCGGCCTGGGTCGCGAGCCACTCGCGTACCGCGGCCGGATGCTCGCCGCCGAACGGCGCCAGCATGCGCGGGTCGATCGCGTAACCCTCGAACAGCGGGTGATCGTGGCGCCAGTATTTGCCCACGCGCGCGTTCTTTTCGCGCATCGCGGCGATGCTGCGCACATGGCCGTAGTGATACACGCGAGCGCCGGCCAGCGCGGCGCGCGGATAGCGGCCGCGCTTGTTCTTGTCCATGACGACGAAGAACAGGCCGTCGGGAGAGTAGTTGCGGACCGTATTGCGGATGATGCGCGGCGCGCGCCGGTACCAGCCCGGGCCGACGGCGACCCAGTCCGGGCTGCCGAAGAAGTGGTGGTAGTCGAACACCAGCGCCTCGATCCGGGCGTCGTCCAGGTGGCGCTGCATCGCGCCGCGCACCGCCTCGAGCTCGCGCTCGTGCAGCACCTCGTCGCCCTCGAGGTAGAACGCCCAGTCGCCGTTGCAGTTGAACTGCGCGATCATCTTCTGCTGCGCGTAGACGTAGCCGCGGTCCTGCATGCGCTCGTTCCAGCGCGTCTCGAGCAGGCGCAGCTTGGGCTCGTTCATCGCCCGCAGCCGCCCGAGGGTGTCGTCCTCGCCCGCGCCGACCGCGACCACGAACTCGTCGCACAGCGGCAGCGCCGAGCGGATGCTCTCGACGTAGGGGTAGCCCAGCAGGCTGGCGTTGCGCAGGAACGTGAATCCGCTGACTTTCATGATCGGCCGCGGCAATTCTACCCGCCAGCCGCTACAATCCCGGTATGCGTCCGACCCTGCTTCTGTGCGCCGCCCTGTGCTTGCTGGCGGGGTGCGCAACCACCCTCACCGAGGAGCATGCCCGCGCGCTCGAGGCGCGCGCGGCGAAGGGCGACATCTCGGCCGGCGAGACCCTCGAGCGGCGTGCCAAGGCCGGCGACCCGGTCGCGCAGCGCTTCCTGGGCGACATGTATGCCGGCGGACACGGCGTGCCGCGCAGCGACGAGCAGGCCCTCGAGTGGTTCCGCAAGGCCGCCGAGCAGGGCGACCTGCTGTCGATGCACGACCTGGCGGTCATCTACCAGCGCGCGCCGGGCAAGCTTAGGGACCCGAAGCAGGCGCTCGAGTGGTATCGCAAGGCGGCCGAGAAGGGCTATGCGCGCTCGCAGGCCAACCTGGGCGAGATGCTGGTCGAGGGCGAGGGCACCGCGCAGGACCTGCCCGAAGGCAGGCAGTGGATCGAAAAGGCCGCCGCGCAGAAGGAGCCTCGCGGCCAGTACCTGCTCGGCATGCTGTACCTCGAGGGCCGCGGCGTAGGCAAGAACATCGCCGGCGGCGCGGGCCTGATCCTGAGCGCGGCCGAAGCGGGCGACCGCGACGCGCAGTACCACCTCGCCCTGCTGTATGGCAACGGGATCGGCGTGACGAAGAATGACAAACAGGCCTTTGAATGGCTGCGCAAGTCCGCCGAGCAGGGCCAGCGCGAAGCGGAGTATTGGCTCGCGGCGATCCACGCCCGCGGGCTATACGACGTGAAGTCGGACGACGAGGCCGCGGTCGTGTGGCTCCGGCGCAGCGCTCTCCAGGGTTACTCCCCGGCGCAGTACGCGCTCGGTCTGGCGTACGCGGAAGGGCGCGGCGTGCCGAAGGACGAGACCGAGGCATACACCTGGTTGCGCGAGGCGGCGAAGAACGGCAACCGCCGGGCGGCCGACCTTTTGCAGAAAGTCGAATCGGGGCGGGAAAAGGTCAAGCCTCTGGTGCCCCTGCCGGGCGGAACCGGTCCGCGCTGACGATGGCCGACCTGCGCGAGCAGAGCCGCGCGCTGTACCTGCGGTTGCTCGGCTACGTGCGCCCGCACGCGAAGGTCTTTGCCCTCGCCTTGGTCGGCATGATCGGCGCGGCGGCGACCGAGCCGCTGTTCCCCGCGCTGATGAAGCCTTTGCTCGACGGCGGTTTCGCCGCCGCGCACGGCGCGAAGTCCTACTCGCCGATGTTCTACGCCGCCGCGATGGTGGGCATATTCGTCGTGCGCGGAGTGCTGACCTTCACCTCGTCGTACGCCATGGCCTGGGTCGCGAATCGCGTCGTGCTCGATATGCGCGCGGGCATGTTCGCGCGCCTGGTGCGCATGCCGAGCCGCTTCTTCGATGACCACAGCTCGGGCGCGCTGCTCTCGAAGGTCGCCTACGACGTCGCCGGCGTCACCGGCGCGGCGACCACGGTGCTCACCGTCCTGGTCAAGGATTCGCTCGTGGTGGCCGGCCTGCTCGGCTGGATGCTTTACCTGAACTGGAAGCTGACCCTGATCGCGCTCGCGATCGGCCCGCTGGTGATGCTCACCGTGCGCCTGTTCTCGCGCCAGCTGCGCAGCATGGCGCGCGGCACGCAGCACGCGATGGGCGAGCTCGCCCACGTGCTGGAGGAGACCATCGAGTGCCAGAAGGTGGTCAAGGTGTTCGGCGGCCAGGACTACGAGGCCAAGCGCTTCGCCAAGGCGAACGAAATGGTGCGCAGCTTCAACCTGCGCTACACGGTGCCGGCGACGGCGATCGTGCCGATCACCCAGCTGCTGGCGGCCCTGGCGCTCGCGATCATCGTCTATCTGGAGCTGACGGGGCTGCTGGGCGCGCGCGCGACGGTGGGCGAGTTCGCCTCCTTCATCACCGCGATGCTGATGCTGCTCGCGCCGCTCAAGCGCCTGACCGACATCAACGCGCCGCTGCAGCGCGGGCTGGCCGCGGCCGAGAGCGTGTTCGGCATGGTCGACGCTCCGGCCGAGGAGGACCGCGGCACGGTCAAGCTCGGCCGCGCGCGCGGCGAAGTCGTGTACGACAAGGTCGGCTTCGTCTACCCGACTCGCAGCGAGCCGGCGCTTGCCGGGGTGAATCTCACGGTCAAGCCGGGCGAGACGGTGGCTCTGGTCGGCACCTCGGGCGGCGGCAAGACCACGCTGGTCAACCTGCTGCCGCGCTTCTACAGCCCCGGCTCGGGCCGCATCCTGCTCGACGGGCACGACATCCAGAGCCTGAGCCTCGAGAGCCTGCGCGCCAACATCGCGCTGGTGAGCCAGGACGTGGTGCTGTTCAACGACAGCCTGTACGCGAACATCGCCTACGGCCGCCTCGGCGGCGCGAGCGAGAAGGAAGTGATCGCGGCGGCGGAAGCCGCGCACGCGATGTCGTTCATCCGCGAGACGCCCGAGGGGCTGAACACGCTTATCGGCGAGAACGGGCTGCGCCTGTCGGGCGGGCAGCGCCAGCGCCTGGCGATCGCGCGCGCGCTGCTCAAGGACGCGCCGCTGCTGATCCTGGACGAGGCCACCTCGGCGCTCGACTCCGAGTCCGAGCGCCAGGTGCAGGCCGCGCTCGAGGTCCTGATGCGCGGGCGCACCACGATCGTGATCGCCCACCGCCTGTCGACGATCGAGAACGCCGACCGCATCCTGGTGCTCGAGCGCGGGCGCGTGGTCGAGGCCGGGCGCCACGCCGAGCTGCTGGCGCGGGAGGGCGTCTACGCCCGCCTGTACCGGATCCAGTACGCCAGCGAGCGCAGCGAGGCGCTCCAGTAGAATCGCGCCATGCTTCTGGTCACCGGCGGCGCCGGCTTCATCGGCTCCAACTTCGTTCTGTCAACCCTCGCGCAGACGGGCGAGGCGGTGCTCAACCTGGACAAGCTGACCTACGCCGGCAACCTGGCGAACCTCGCCGCGCTCGAGGGCGACGCGCGCCACGTTTTCGTGCGCGGCGACATCTGCGACCGGGCGCTGGTGCGCCGCCTGCTCGCCGAGCGCCGCCCGCGCGCGATCGTGCACTTCGCCGCCGAGAGCCACGTCGACCGCTCGATCGATGGGCCGGCCGAATTCGTGCAGACCAACGTGGTCGGCACCTTCTGCCTGCTGGAAGAGGCGCGCGCGCACTGGGCGGCGCTGCCGGGGGCGGAGCAGGCTTCGTTCCGCTTCCTGCACGTCTCGACCGACGAGGTCTACGGCTCGCTCGGCGCGGACGATCCGGCCTTCAGCGAGACCACGCCCTACGCGCCGAACAGCCCCTACGCCGCGTCCAAGTCGGCTTCCGACCACCTGGTGCGCGCCTACCGCCATACCTACGGCCTGCCGACCCTCACCACCAACTGCTCGAACAACTACGGCCCCTACCAGTTCCCGGAGAAGCTGATCCCGCTCGTGATCCGCAACGCGCTCGCGGGCAAGCCGCTGCCGGTGTACGGTGACGGCAAGAACGTGCGCGACTGGCTCTACGTGCTCGATCACTGCGCCGCGCTGCGCCAGGTGCTGGACCGGGGCCGCCCGGGCGAGACCTACAATATCGGCGGTGCGAGCCAACGGACCAACATCGACGTCGTGCAACGAATCTGCGCCATTCTCGATCGCCTGCAGCCGCGCGCGGGCGGGCTCTACGCGGACCTGATCAGCTTCGTCAAGGATCGCCCGGGCCACGACCGCCGCTACGCGATCGACAGCGCGAAGATCCGCGCCGAGCTCGGCTGGCGGCCGCGCGAGAGCTTCGAGTCCGGAATGGAAAAGACAGTGCACTGGTACCTCGCCAACACGGGCTGGGCCGAAGCCGCCGGCGCCAAGCGGAGCGCAGCATGAAGGGCATCATCCTCGCCGGCGGCTCGGGCACGCGGCTCTACCCGGTGACGCAGGTCGTCTCGAAGCAGCTCCTGCCGGTGTACGACAAGCCGATGGTGTACTACCCCCTGTCGACCCTGATGCTGGCCGGAATCCGCGACATCCTGGTCATCTCCACGCCCGAGGACACCCCGCGCTTCGAGCAGCTCCTGGGCGACGGCGCGCGATGGGGCATCCAGCTCCGTTACG
Source organism: Burkholderiales bacterium (assembly GCA_035517095.1). Taxonomy (GTDB): domain Bacteria; phylum Pseudomonadota; class Gammaproteobacteria; order Burkholderiales; family SG8-39; genus DAHVFK01. Next base: position 1,116 of record DATIZK010000052.1, on the reverse strand, counting down.
CGGTGCAGCCGCGGCCGGAGGGGCTGGCGCAGGCGTTCATCGTCGGGCGCGAATTCATCGGCCAGGATCCGGTCGCACTGGTGCTGGGCGACAACATCTTCTACGGCAACGAGCTGGCGCAGCTCTTGCAGCGCGCCACCGCGCGCGGCCGCGGCGCGACGGTGTTTGCCTACCCGGTCAAGGACCCGCAGCGCTACGGCGTAGTCGAGTTCGATCACCACGGCAAGGCGGTGAGCATCGAGGAAAAGCCGAGGCACCCGAAGTCGCGCTACGCGGTGGTCGGACTGTACTTCTACGACAACCGCGTGGTCGAGATCGCGCGCAAGCTCAAGCCCTCGGCGCGCGGCGAGCTGGAAATTACGGATGTCAACCGCGCCTACCTGGAGGCCGGCGAGCTCGAAGTCATGCCGATGAGCCGCGGCTTCGCCTGGCTCGACACCGGCACCCACGAAACCCTGCTCGAGGCCTCCGCGTTCATCGAGACCATCGAGCGCCGGCAGGGCCTCAAGGTCGCCTGCCCGGAAGAGATCGCCTACCGCATGGGCTACATCGACGCGGCGCGGCTCGAAGCGCTGGCGAAGCCGCTTGAAAAAAGCGGCTACGGGCAATACCTGAAGAGCGTCCTGTCGGAGAGACTTTTCTGATGAAGGTAGTCAAGACCGAATTTCCCGAAGTGCTGATCCTCGCGCCGAAAGTGCATCGCGACGAGCGCGGGCACTTCTTCGAGAGCTACAACCGCCGCAGCTTCCGCGAGGCGACCGGCCTGGACGTCGAGTTCGTGCAGGACAACGAGTCGCTCTCGGCGCGCAACGCGCTGCGCGGCCTGCACTACCAGATCAAGCAGGCGCAGGGGAAGCTGGTGCGCGTCGTCGTGGGCGAGATCTACGACGTCGCGGTCGACCTGCGCCGCAGTTCGCCCACCTTCGGCAAGTGGACCGGCACCATTCTTTCACCGGCCCAGCAGCCGATGATCTGGATCCCGGCTGGGTTCGCCCACGGCTTCCTGGTGCTCTCGGAGCAGGCGATCGTCAGCTACAAGGCGACCGACTACTACGCCCCGGAGCACGAGCGGACGCTCGCCTGGAACGACCGGTCGGTCGGCGTGCTGTGGCCGCT
>DATIZK010000051.1:0-10826 GCA_035517095.1 Burkholderiales bacterium | reverse complement strand
GCCTCGATCTCGGCGCGCTTGGCCTCGGGGTTCGGAGCGGACTCGATCTCGGCCTTGTACGCGGCCTCCAGGCCGCCCGCGATCGGCAGCGAGCCCCACTCGGCCGAAGGCCAGGCCATGCGCATGCAGTAGCGCGAGGAGTTCTGGTGCACGGCGCCGGCCACGCCGAAGACCTTGCGCACCAGCACCGAGCACCAAGGCACGGTCGATTGCAGCACCGCGCTCGCGGCGCGCATGCCGAAGCGTATCGTCGCGTCGCGCTCGGCCTCGGGGCCGATCAGGAAGCCGGGCACGTCGACCAGGTGCACCACCGGCAGGTGAAACACCTGCGCCAGGTCGACGAAGCGGGTGATCTTCTCCGAGGCCTTGGCGGTCCAGGCGCCGCCGTAGTGCATCGGGTCGCCCGCCATCAGCGCCACCGGCCAGCCGGCAAGGCGCGCGAGTCCCGTGATGATCGGCCGGCCCCACTGGCGCCCGATCTCGAACAACGAGCCCTTGTCGACCACTGCGTCGACGATGCGGCGCATGGGGTAGACCTTCTTCGGGTCGCGCGGCACCGCCTCGATCAGCCATTGCTCGCGCCGCAGTGGATCGTCGTCACACTGAATATGAGGCGGAAGTTCGTAAACGGAGGACGGCAGGTAGGAAAGGAACCGGCGCGCACGGGCGAAGGCCTCGTCCTCGCTCGCCGCCTCGTCGTCCACCGCGCCGTTGCGGGTGTGGATCTGGCTGCCGCCGAGCTCGTTCTTGTCGAACTGGCGGTGGGTGCGCGCCACCACCGGCGGCCCGGCGACGAACAGCTGCGAGCTGTCCTTGACCATCACCGAATAATGGCTCGCCACCACGCGCGCCGAGCCCAGCCCCGCAACCGAACCGAGCGCGAGCGACACCACCGGGACCTCGCCCAGGTTCTCGGTCCAGGTATCCCACAGGAAGGCCTTGGGCATCGGCGAGTAGCCGAGCAGCTCCAGGTTCTTGACCGAGCCGCCGCCGCCGGTGCCGTCGACCAGCCGGATCATCGGCAGGCGCAGGTCGCGCGCCATCCTCTCGCACTGCAGCAGCTTGCCCTTGATGCCGGCGTCGTTCGCCCCGCCGCGCACCGTGAAGTCGTCGCCCGCGACCGCCACCGCCCGGCCGTCGATGCGCCCGCGCCCGGTCACCAGGTTGGCGGGCGTGAACGCCTCGATCTCCAGGCCGTCCTCGGTGTAGCGCGCGACGCCGGTCAGCGCGCCGATTTCGTGAAACGACCCCGCGTCGAGCAGGCGCTCGATGCGCTCGCGCACCGTGAGCTTGCCGCCGTCGTGCTGGCGCTTGACCTTGTCTGCGCCGCCCATGCGCCGCGCCAGTTCCTCGCGCCTGCGCAGCTCGTCGATTTCGTCCTGCCAGCTCATATGAGACTGGATTCTCGCAGACGTCTACAATGCGCTCCAGGGAAATAACGAAATGGCGCTGCTCAGGTTGAAGTTCGAGGTCGCGGGCAAGGTGGTTCGCGTCGAGGCCGCCGCCGGAGCCGGCGTGGCGCAGGACGACACGATCCTGATCGTCGAGTCGATGAAAATGGAGATCCCCCTGCTCGCGCCTGCGGCGGGCGTGGTCAAGTCGATCCTGGTCGCCGAGGGCGAGGACGTCTCGGAGGACCAGGAAGCCGTATTGCTGGAAATCACGCGATGAACATGCTCGAAAACAAAGTGGTGGTGGTCACCGGTGCCGGCGGCGGGATCGGGCGCGACTTCGCGCTCGCGATGGCCGCCGAGGGCGCGAAGGTGGTGGTGAACGACGTCGGCGCTTCGGTCTCGGGCGAAGGCAAGGACGCCGGGCCGGCGCAGAAGGTCGTCGACGCGATCAAGGCCAAGGGCGGCGCCGCGGTCGCGAGCACCGACAGCGTGGCGGAGTGGGACTCGGCCAACCGCATCATCAAGGCCGCGATCGACGCTTTCGGTCGCGTCGATTGCGTAGTCAACAACGCCGGCATCCTGCGCGACCGCTTCTTCTTCAACATGTCGGTCGAAGAGTGGAAGGCGGTGATCGACGTGCACCTGAACGGCTCGTTCTACGTCGCTCGCGCCGCGGCACCCTACTTCAAGAGCCAGAACTCGGGCAGCTACGTCAACATGACCTCGACCTCCGGCCTCATCGGCAACTTCGGCCAGGCGAACTACTCCGCCGCCAAGCTCGGCATCGTCGGCCTGTCGAAGTCGATGGCGCTCGACATGGCGAAGTACAAGGTGCGCTCGAACTGCATCGCGCCCTTCGCCTGGAGCCGCATGATCGGCACCATCCCGGCCGAGACCCCGGAGCAGAAGGCCCGGGTGGAGAAGCTCAAGAGCATGGAAACCTCCAAGATCGCGCCGCTCGCGGTTTTCCTCGCGAGCGACGCCGCGGCCGACGTGAGCGGCCAGATCTTCGGCGTGCGCGCGAACGAAATCTTCCTCTTCTCGCAGAACCGGCCCGTGCGCAGCGTGCACCGCGCCGGGGGCTGGACGCCGCAGGCGATCGCAGAGCAGGCGATTCCCGCCATGCGCGCGCAGTTCTACCCGCTCGAGCGCTCGCAGGACGTATTCTCCTGGGACCCCATCTGAAGGAACGCCCGCCATGACCGACTTGAGCCGCGCCGACCTCGAGGCGCTCGCGCAGTGGGACACGCCCACGATCTGCAACGGCCTCGAGCTGCTCGACGCCAGGCACCGCAGCGCCGGCTTCACCACCGGCAGCATGGTGTGCTTCGACCCGTCGCTCAAGCCGATCGTCGGCTACGCGCGCACCGCGCTGATCCGCGCCGCGACCCCGCCCGCGGGCGACGCCGCCGCGGTGCGCGCCATGCGCGCGCGCTACTACGAGCACGTCGCCGCGCAGCCGATGCCGTCGATCGCGGTGCTGCAGGACATCGATCCCGAGCCCGGCTTCGGCGCGTTCTGGGGCGAGGTCAACACCTCGATCCACAAGGGGCTGGGTTGCCTGGGCACGGTCACCAACGGCTCGTTTCGCGATCTCGACGCCTGCGCGCCGGGCTTCCAGCTGCTGGGCGGCAAGATCGGCCCGAGCCACGCCTGGGTGCACCTGGCCGAGATCGCCTGCGAGGTGAACGTGTTCGGCATGGCGGTGCGGCCGAACGACATCGTGCACGCCGACCGGCACGGCGCAGTGGTGGTGCCCGCGGACTGCGTCAGGCGCCTGCCGGCCGCGATCGAGCTGCTGACGCGGCGCGAAGCGGTGATCCTCAAGGCGGCGCGCGCGCCCGGGTTCAACGCCGCGATCCTGGCCAAGGCGATGGCCGACTCGGCCGAGATCCACTAGAGCGCATGCGCGCGAGGAAGAAGGTGCTGATGGTGCAGGGCCTGCACCCCGAGGGCGTCAAGCTGCTCGCGGCGCGCGCCGACGTGGAGCCGTTGGAACTGATGACGGACGACGAGGCGCAGATCATGGCCGCCGCGCGCGACGCCGATGCGATCACCGTGCGCAGCGCCCGCATCACGCGCCGCGTGATCGAGGCGGCGCGCAAGCTGAAGATCGTCGCGCGCCACGGCGTCGGCTACGACGCGGTCGACGTCGGCGCGCTCAGCGCGCGCGGCGTCCCGCTCGCGATCTCGATCCACGCCAACATGGTGCCGGTGGCCGAGCACGTGATGTTCATGCTGCTGGCGCTGTTCAAGGAAGCGGCGCATTACGACGCTCTCGCCCGCGGCGCGGACTGGGGCAGCCGCTGGAACGTGAGAGCGAACGATCTGGCCGGCAAGAACCTCCTGATCGTCGGCTTCGGCCGCACCGGCTCCCGGGTGGCCAGGCGCGCGCTCGCGTTCGACATGAAGGTGCACGCCTGCGACCCCTACATCGACCAGGCGCTGATCCGCCAGGCGGGCTGCGCGCCGGTGGCCGACTTGCGCGCCGCGCTGCCGGGTATGGACGCGGTAAGCGTCAACTGCCCCTTGAGCGCCGAAACGCGGCACATGTTCTCGCGCGCCGAGCTCGGCGCCATGAAGCCGGGCGCGGTGATCGTCAACTGCGCGCGCGGCGGGATCGTCGACGAGGCCGCGCTGTACGAGGCTCTGGTCGCGGGCAGGCTGCGCGGCGCCGGGCTGGACGTGTTCGAGCGCGAGCCCAGCCCGGCCGACAACCCCCTGTTCCGGCTCAAGAACGTCATCGTCTCGCCGCACGTCGCCGGGGTGACGGTCGAGTCCACCATCCGCATGTCGGCCCAGACCGCGCAGAACGTGCTCGACTGCTTCGACGGCAAGCTCGATCGCGCGGTGGTAGTCAATCAGGAAGTGCTGCAGCCCAAAATTGCACTCTGACCCCGATTTCGCCGGTCTTCCCGACAGCCGCGGCGTGAACCTCTACCGGGCCGATCCGGGCTACGCCGGCCTGCTCGCGCTGTACCTGCCGCCCGCCCTGCACGCCCACCTCGCGCCGCATTTCGAGCGCCTGGGTGAGCTCGCCGGCGGCGAGCTCGACGCGCTGGCGGCGAGCGCCGACCGCAATCCGCCCGTGCTGCGGCAGCGCACGCGTACGGGCGAGGAGCGGCAGTCGATCGAGAAGCACCCGGCCTACCGCCGGCTCGAGGAAGTCGCGTTCGGCGAGTACGGCCTGGCCGCGATGTCGCACCGCGCCGGGGTGCTGGGCTGGCCCGAGCCGCTGCCGCCATTGGCCAAATACGCCCTCACCTACCTCTACGTGCAGGCCGAATTCGGCGTGTGCTGCCCGCTGTCGATGACCGACGCGCTCACCCGCACGCTGCGCAGGTTCGACCCCGCGCTCGCGGCGCGCTACCTGCCCGCGCTCACCTCGCAGGACCTGGACAGCCTGGCCCAGGGCGCGATGTTCATGACCGAGCAGGGCGCGGGCTCCGACGTCGGTGCGAGCGCCACGCGCGCGGTGCGCGACGGCGAGCGCTGGCGCCTGACCGGCGACAAGTGGTTCTGCTCCAACGCCGACGCCGACTTCGCGCTCGTGCTCGCCCGCCCCGAAGGGGCTCCGGGGGGGACGAAGGGTTTGTCGTTGTTTCTGCTTCCGAAAACTCTGGAAGACGGCCGACCCAACGCCTGCCGCATCATCCGCCTCAAGGACAAGCTGGGTACGCGCGACATGCCGAGCGGCGAGATCCGGCTCGAGGGCGCACTCGCGTTCCTGGTCGGCGAGGCGCAGCGCGGCTTCGTGCAGATGGCCGACATGATCAACATGTCGCGCCTGTCGAACGGCATGCGCGCCGCGGGCATGATGCGCCGCGCGCTGACCGAGGCGCTGTTCGTGGCGCGCCGGCGCGTGGCGTTCGGCAAGCCGCTCATCGCGCTGGCGCTCATGCGGCGCCAGCTGCTCAAGCTCATGCTGCCGGCGGAAGCCGCGCGCTCGGTGATGCTGTACACGGCGGCCGAGCTGGCCAAGGCCGACGCCGGCGACGAGGCCGCGCGGCGCCGGGTCCGGCTGCTCACCCCGCTGCTGAAATTCCGCGCCTGCCGCGACGCGCGCCGGGTCACCGGCGACGCGATGGAGGTGCGCGGCGGCGTGGGCTACACCGAGGAATGGCCCGACGCACGCCTGCTGCGCGACGCCCACCTGGGGTCGATCTGGGAAGGCACCTCCAACATCGTCGCGCTCGACGTGCTGCGCGCGATCCGGCGCGAGGACGCGCTCGAGGCGCTCGAACCGGCGCTCGAGGCGCTGCTGCCGCGCGGCGGCTTCGGCGCGGCGCTGGGGCACGCGCTCGGGCGCGCCTGCCGCTTCGCGGCCGGCGCGGACGAGGCCAACGCACGCCAGGCGGCGAGCGGCCTGTACTACGCCGCCGCGGCCGCGATCATGGCGCACGAGGGCGAGCGGCTCGGCGCCCAGGGCGACGCCAGGCGCCTGCTGCTCGCGCTGCTCGCGCTGCGCCACCGGCTGCTGCCGCGCGAGCCGCTCGAGCCGGCGCACGACGACGCCCTGGCCGAGGCGCTGCTGCCGGAAACACCGGTCACACCGGCGGCCGCCCAGGCGTTAGAATCGCGCCCCTGAGATGACCGATACTCTTCCCGCATGAGCCCGATCGCGCGCGAGGTCGCGCGCCGGCGCACGTTCGCGATCATCTCCCACCCCGACGCGGGCAAGACCACCCTGACCGAGAAGCTGCTGCTGTTCGCCGGCGCGATCCGCATCGCCGGCAGCGTCAAGGCGCGCAAGGCGACGCGCCACGCGACCTCGGACTGGATGGAGATCGAGAAGCAGCGCGGCATCTCGGTCGCCTCGTCGGTGATGCAGGCCGAGTACCGCGGCTGCGTCATCAACCTGCTCGACACGCCGGGGCACCAGGATTTCTCGGAGGACACCTACCGCGTGCTGACCGCGGTCGACGCGGCGCTGATGGTGATCGACGGCGGCAAGGGCATCGAGCCGCAGACGCTGCGCCTGCTCGAGGTCTGCCGCGCGCGCAACACGCCGATCGTGACCTTCGTCAACAAGCTCGACCGCGAAGGCCGCCCGGCGCTCGAGCTGCTGGACGAGATCGAGTCGGTGCTCGGCATGTCGGCGGTGCCCTTCACCTGGCCGGTCGGGATGGGGCGCGAATTTCGCGGCGTGCTCGACCTGCCCGCCCGGCGCGTGCGCCTGTTCACGCCCGGCCTGGACCGCCTGAACGCCGACGACATTGCGGAGCTGGACGAGAACGACCCTGCCTGCCGCGAGCGCCTCGGGCACGGGCACGACGCCGCGCTGGCGGAGGCCGAGCTGCTGCGCGCGGCGGGCGCCGCCTTCGCGCGCGATGAGTTCCTCGCCGCGCGCCAGACGCCGGTGTTCTTCGGCTCGGCGATCAACAACTTCGGCGTGGGCGAAGTGCTCGACGCGCTGGTAGACCTCGCCCCCGCGCCGGGCAGCCGGCCCGAGCGCGAGCGCCGCGTCGCGCCCGAGGAGCCCGCGTTCTCCGGCGTGGTGTTCAAGATCCAGGCCAACATGGACCCGGCGCACCGCGACCGAGTCGCGTTCGTGCGCGTGTGCTCGGGCCGCTTCTCGCGCGGCATGCGCCTGTCGAACTGCCGCACCGAGCGCGAGATCCGCACCAACAACGCGGTTTCGTTCCTCTCCCAGCAGCGCGAGATCGTGGAAGAAGCCTACGCCGGCGACATCATCGGCCTGCCCAACCACGGCACGATCCGGCTGGGCGACACGCTGACGGAAGGGCAGCGGCTGCAGTTCACCGGGCTGCCGTTCTTCGCCCCGGAGCAGTTCCGCCGCGCCGAGCTGGTGACGCCGATGAAGACCAAGCAGCTGCGCGCCGGCCTGGCGCAGCTGGGCGAGGAGGGCGCGATCCAGGTCTACCACCCGGTGGCCGGCGGCGCGCCGGTGCTCGGCGCGGTCGGCGCGCTGCAGTTCGAGGTCGTGGCGCACCGCCTGGCGCACGAGTACGGGGCCGAGATCCGGCTGCTGCCGGCGAACTACGTCGCCGCGCGCTGGGTCTCGTCGGACGACCCGGCCGAGCTCAAGCGCTTCGTCGAGGCCAACGCGCACCGCATGGCCTACGACGCAGGCGGGGTGCCGGCCTTCCTCGCCTCGATGCGGGCCGAGATCGAGGTCGCGCGGGAGCGCTGGCCGAAGATCGCCTTCCACGCCCTGCGCGAATACACCGGCCTGGCCGAGGACTCGCCCCAGCCCGCATGAGCGCCGCGCCGCCCTACGCAGGCCTGAAAGTTCTCGACCTGTCGCAGGGCATCGCCGGCCCCTACTGCTCCAGCCTGCTCGCGCAGCAGGGCGCGGACGTGATCAAGGTCGAGCCGCCCGGAGGCGACTGGGTCAGGAACGCGGGCGGCGGGCGCGACGGCATGACTCCGCTCGTGATCGCCGGCAACCTGGGCAAGCGCTCGATCGTGGTCGACGCGCAGAAGCCCGCCGGCCGGGAGCTGCTGCTGCGCATGGCGGCGCGCGCCGACGTGGTGGTGGAGAACAACCGCCCCGGCGTGATCGAGCGCCTGGGCCTGGGCTACGGCGCGATCGCCGCCGCCAACCCGGCCGTGGTGTACCTCTCGATCACCGGCTTCGGCCCCGACGGCCCCGACGCGCAGAAGGCCGGCACCGACTCGATCCTGCAGTCGATCACCGGCATGTGCCAGCGCAACCGCGACCCCGACGGCACGCCGCGCCGCATGCCGCTGCTGATTCCCGACACGGTCACCGCGGTCTACGCCGCGCAGGCCGTCGGCGCCGCGCTCTACGCCCGCGGCCGCGACGGCCGGGGGCGACACCTCAGGCTTTCGCTGCTCGAGAGCGCGGCCGCGTTCCAGGCCGCGCAGATCGTCGAGAACCGCATCTTCGCAGGCGCGGCACCGCCGCCGAACACCGTTCCCTCGGGCGTGTTCCGCACCCGCGACGGGCACATCTCTCTGTCCGCGGTCACCGAAGGACACTTCCGCGCCGCGCTGCGAGTGCTCGGGCTCGAGGCCTGGATCGACGACCCGCGCTTCGCCGATCCCGCCGAGCGCAAGAAGCACGCCGCCTTAGTCAACGACGAGGTCGGCCGCCGCCTGGCCGCGCAGACCACCGCGCACTGGGTCGCAAAGCTCGCCGCTGCCGACGCCCTTTTCGCCGAGATAGCCGATTACCCCGCCTTCGTCGCCTCGCCTCAGGCGCGGCACCTGGGCGCCTTCGCCGCGCTCGAGCAGCCGCCCTACGGCGTGCTGCCCGTGGCCCGCACGCCAGGCGCCGACCATGCCTGGCCGCTGCGCCCGGCGCCGCGAATGGGCGAGCACGGCGAGGAGATCCTGCGCGAGCTCGGGCTCGATCAGGCCGCGATCGGGGACCTCGTGCGCCAGGGCGCGATCCGGAGCCGATCGGGATGAGCCTGTCCGGCCTCCTGATTCCGCCTCGCTCGACGCCAAGCAGGCCGGCGGCGGCTATCGCTTCTGCGCCGCGCGCGAGCCGCGCCGCACCGCGAGCTGATCGATCACCGCCTCGACGTCGTCGATGTCGCGCACCAGCCGCTCCAGCGCTTCGGCTTGCTGCCTGTTTCGCACGCATCCCTTGAGCCATACCCAGCGGCGCTGGCCCTCGGCCCAGACGCTGGTATCGGCGAAGCGGCCGGCCGCGAGGATCGCCTTCCTGACGCGGGGAATGATCTCCTTGTCGTACAGGTACGAGTTCGGCAGGCGGCAGCGGCCGGCCAGGTAGCAGCTGGTGCCGCGCTCGGTGCGCGAGTGCGCCTCGGCCGCCATCTCGGCCCGCGTGATCATCGGCCCCTCGGGCACCGGGCAGTCCGCGATGCCGTGCGTGACCTGCACAAACGGGTCGCCGAAGTAGTTCGCGCGCTCGCCCGCGGCGGCGGACCCGGCGCCGAGCGCCGCGAGGATGAGTACGAGCCGTAACGAAGCGCACAGCGGCGGAGGCGCGCGGCATTCAGCGCGATGCCGACGAAGAGCACCAGGACGGCGAGAAGGAGGATGGCGCAACTTAGCGGGACGCCTGTGCGGTTTTTGCTGGAAGACGGACTGCGTATAGGAGGAGCTTTATCCCCAGCACCAGGGACCAGATTGCGATCGCCCGTACACAAATGAATTGGCAGAGACCGAGGAAGAAGGATGACGGAACCACCGGTGCAGCTGCGCCCAGAAGTCCAATGACGCTCACAATGGCGCCGAAGAAAGCCACCCATCGTCCGAAGAAGCTCATCGCCATCGGGACGCAGGACAAGAGATACCCGATTGGCCCGATCGCGAAACTGAGGACAGTCTGATAGGGCAACGCGTAGTAGGCGTATGTCGCCGCGCCAAGCGCGGAAGCCTGCTGCAGGCTGGTTGCCGCGTCGGCATAGACCTGAGACAGACGAACAAGAGTAAGGGAGCTTAGTTCCGTGACGCAGACGTCGTAGATGGCGTAGAACACACAGAAGAGAAACCCGAGCAAGGCGAAGCTCCTGCTGTGTCGCTTGAGAATGATGTAGATCGCAAGCATGGGAGGGAGACTGATGAAGTCCAGAACGATCCACAAGCTCCAGGTCATCGATGCAAGTTGTTCATGCTGCGAGACCAGCCCCAGGTATGAGGCTGGATCAGGTGGATAGCCGGAAGCATAGAGAGTCCTTCCGCCCCAGGCCACGACAAGTGAAAGAAAGCATGTGAGTATCAGGAGTACCCCGCTGACGATGAAAAGCCCCTTCCATTGGCGATCGTCTTCGGTCACGGAAGTCCCTCTTGGCGCGCGCGTGTCCGCGTGCGCTGCATTCTTAAACAGCATCTGCCTGCCTTTGCACCGAGCCTCGGTAGCCCAGAGGCAAATTGATCTCGGACAGGCGCCCAACCGGCCACAAGCAGTGTTCGCTGTGCTCATCACCGAGGCGTGGGTCAAATTCGCCGCGCACTGTGCACCCATAGGGAGCGAGAGCTCCTCGCTGAACTCCCGCGCCAAGGTCTGCGCGTGCCGCTCACCAGCGTCGGGGCGGCCGCCTATCGGTCGCGGCCGCGTTCGTCGCCCTTGCCGTGTTCGCGGCCGCGTTCCTCGTAGTGCTGCCGCACCGCGGGCTCGCGCGGCTGGTAGTGGTAGTCGTGCGTCTCGATCTCGCGCCGGCGCTCTTCCGCTTGCGGATAGCGCGCGCCCGAGTACTTGCGCTGGTAGCTCGGCAGCGGAGCCGGCTTGGGGGCGGCCTTGCGGTCCCAGTGGTCCCAGCCGCGGCGGCGCTCGGCCCACTCGCGGCCCCAGTGCTCGCCCCAGTGCGGCGCCGCGTCGCCGCGCCAGCCGTGGAAATACGCCGGCGGGCGGCGGTAGTAGCGCACCGGCACGCGCAGCAGGAACTCCGGCACCGCATAGGGGTCGACCAGCCGCCACGGGCCGTTGTACCAGGTGCTCGCGTACCACCTGTCGTCTCGAAAGACCCAGTACGC
>DATIZK010000050.1:0-133260 GCA_035517095.1 Burkholderiales bacterium | reverse complement strand
TCGAGCCAGACCGTGCGACGGCGATCGCGCGCGCGATAGGCCAGGCTTCGGCCGCCGATGTGATTTTGATCGCGGGCAAGGGGCACGAGAGCTATCAGGAGATCTCCGGCAGGCGCCTGGCGTTCTCCGACGTGGCCGCGGCCGAGTCGGCCCTTGCGCAATGGAGCGCGCGATGATGCGTCTCGCCGAGGCGGCGCAACTGCTCGCTGCACGCCGCGCGGGCGCCGATATCGGCTTCAGCGCGGTCTCGACCGATAGCCGCGCGCTCACGGGCGGCGAGCTGTTCGTAGCGCTGCGCGGGGAGCGCTTCGACGGCCACGCCTTCCTCGCGGCCGCCAAGGCGGCGGGCGCCGCGGCGGCGATGGTCGACGAGCAGTACGCCGGCCCGGCGCCGCTGCCGCTGATCGCTGTGCCCGATACCCGGCGCGCCCTGGGCGCGCTCGCGCAGCACTGGCGCGCGCGCTTCTCGCCCGTGCTGGTGGCGGTGACGGGCTCCAACGGCAAGACGACCACCAAGGAGATGCTGGCGGCGATCCTGCGCCGGCATTGCGGTGACGAAGCGGTGCTCGCAACCACGGGCAACTTGAACAACGACATCGGCGTGCCGCTGACCCTATTGCGGCTGCGGCAGGCGCACCGCTACTGCGCAATCGAGCTCGGCATGAATCACAGGGGCGAGATTGCCTACCTGGCCGGGATCGCCCGCCCGACCATCGCGCTGGTCAACAACGCGCAACGAGAGCACCTGGAGTTCATGGGCTCGGTGGCGGAGGTCGCGGCCGAGAACGCGAGCGTCTACGGCGCGCTGCCCGCGGACGGCGTCGCGGTGGTGAACGCCGACGACCCGCATGCGGCGCTGTTTCGCCGCGCGGCGGGCGGGCGGCGGGTGATCGATTTCGGGCTCGAGGCGCCGGCCGCAATCCGCGGCGGCTACGCCCTCAAGCCGCTTGCGAGCGAGCTGCGCCTGCGTACCCCCGCAGGCGAAACGCGCGCCACGCTCGCCATCCCCGGCCTGCACAACGTGCGCAACGCGCTCGCGGCCTGCGCCTGCGCACACGCGGCCGGCGTGCCCGCGTCAACGATCGGCGCCGGGCTGGCGCTCTTTCGTCCCTACAGCGGGCGGCTGCAGGTCAAGCGCACGGCTTCCGGCGCGACCGTGATCGACGACAGCTACAACGCAAATCCGGACTCGGTGCGGGCGGCCATCGACGTGCTGGCGGCCGCCGGCGGCAAGACCGTGCTGGTGCTCGGCGACATGGGCGAAGTGGGCGACATGGGGCCGGATTTCCACCTCGAGGTCGGGCGCTATGCGCGCGAGCGCGGCATCGACGCCCTGTACGCGCTGGGCGAGATGACGGCCCACTCGACCGCCGGTTTCGGGGACGGCGCGCGTCATTTCGCTTCGATGGATGGCCTGATCGAGGCCGCGCGCGCCGTGGCCGGCGCGGGCGCGACAGTGCTGGTAAAGGGCTCGCGCTTCATGCGCATGGAGCGCGCCGTCGCGGCGCTCACCGGCGCGCCGGTGAGCGAGGGGGCGCACTGATGCTGCTGGAGATCGCGCACTGGCTGGCGAAGGACGTGCGGCTGTTCAATGTCTTCAACTACATCACGTTGCGCGCCGTGTTCGCGTGCCTCACCGCGCTCGCGATCTCGCTCGTGCTCGGTCCGCTCGTGATTCGCAGGCTGACCACCTACAAGATCGGCCAGTCGGTGCGCGATGACGGGCCCAAGTCGCACCTCACCAAGGCCGGCACGCCGACCATGGGCGGGGCGCTCATACTGCTTTCGATCGGGATCACCACGTTGCTGTGGGGTGACCTGTCCAACGCCTTTCTCTGGGTCGTGCTGCTGGTCACCATGGCGTTCGGCGCGATCGGCTGGATCGACGACTACCGCAAGGTGGTACACCACAACCCGAAGGGACTGTCGGCCAAGGCCAAGTTCTTCTGGCAATCGGTGATCGGCGTCGGTGCGGCCTGCGCGCTCGCCTGGCTCGCGCGCGGTACTCCGGCGCTCACCGAGCTGATCGTGCCGTTCTTCAAGCATGTCGCCTACCCGCTCGGCGCTGTGGGCTTCATCGTGCTGGCGTACTTCGTGATCGTCGGCGCATCGAACGCCGTCAATCTGACCGACGGCCTGGACGGCCTCGCGATCATGCCGACGGTGATGGTCGGCAGCGCGCTCGGCATTTTCGCCTACGTCGCCGGTCACGTCGTGTTCTCCAAGTACCTCGGCCTGCCGCACATTCCTGGCGCGGGCGAGCTGACCGTGTTCTGCGGCGCGCTCGCCGGTGCAGGGCTCGGCTTCCTGTGGTTCAACGCCTACCCGGCGGAAGTGTTCATGGGCGACGTCGGCGCGCTCGCGCTCGGCGCGGCGCTTGGCACGATCGCCGTGATCGTGCGCCAGGAGGTGGTGCTGTTCATCATGGGCGGCGTGTTCGTCGCCGAGACGCTCTCGGTGATGATCCAGGTGCTGTACTTCAAGGCGAGCGGTGGCAAGCGCATCTTTCGCATGGCGCCGCTGCACCACCACTACGAGCTCGAGGGCTGGAAGGAAAGCCAGGTCGTGGTCCGGTTCTGGATCATCACCATGATGCTGGTCCTGTTCGGCCTTTCGACCCTGAAGCTGCGGTGACCATGTCGATGCGCCCGCCGCTGTTCAGCCTGCTGCCCCGCCCGCGACCGATGGCGCTGGCGGGCAGGCGCGTGCTGGTGCTGGGTCTGGGCGACACCGGGCTCGCGGTCGCGCGCTGGGCGACGCGCCAGGGCGCGCGCGCGCGCGTCGCCGACACCCGCCAGGTGCCGCCGCGCGCGCCGGACCTGGCAGCCGCCGAGCTGGTGACCGGCACGTTCGGCGCCGGACTGCTGCATGGGGTCGACCTGGTGTGCATCAGCCCGGGCCTCGCGCTGTCCGAGCCCGTGGTGCAGGAGGCGCTTGCGCGCGGCATCCCGCTGGTGGGCGAAATCGAGCTGTTCGCCTGGCACGTTCGCGCCGCGCGCGATCGCGGGCGCGTCGTCGCGGTGACCGGCACCAACGGCAAGACCACGGTGAGCGCGCTCACCGGCCACCTGCTGCGATCCGCCGGCATCGATTGCGAGGTCGCCGGCAACATCGGTCCCGCGGCGCTCGAGGCGCTCATGCGGCGCCTGGACGCTGCGCGCCCGCCCGCGCTGTGGGTGCTCGAGCTCTCCAGCTATCAGCTCGAGACCACCTGGTCGCTCGCGCCCGACGCGGCGGCGATGCTCAACCTGTCCGAGGATCACCTCGACCGCTACTCGGACCTGGCCGAGTACGGCGCGGCCAAGGCGCGCGTGTTCCAGGGCGAGGGCGTGCAGGTGCTCAACCGCGACGACCGGCGCTCCGCGGCGCTCGCACTGCCGGGCCGGCGGCGCGTCAGCTTCGGCCTCGACGCGCCCCCTGGGCCGGAAGACTTCGGCATCGTCTCGCGCGCCGGGCGCAATTGGCTGGCGCAGGGCGACGTCGCTCTGATCGAGGCCGGCGCACTGCCGATCCACGGCTGGCACAACGCGTCCAACGCGCTCGCCGCGGCGGCCCTCGCGCGTGCGGTGGGTGCCGGCCACGAGCCGATCGGCGAGGGCCTGCGCACATTCAAGGGCCTGCCGCATCGCCTGCAGCAGGTCGCGCTGCGGGGAGGCGTGGCCTGGTACGACGATTCCAAGGGCACCAACGTCGGCGCGACGATCGCGGCCCTGCGCGGCCTTGCGCGCAGCGTCGTGTTGATCGCGGGCGGCGACGGCAAGGGCCAGGACTTCGCGCCGCTGGCCGGGCCGGTAGCCGAGCGCGCGCGCAGGGTGCTGTTGATCGGACGCGACGCGCCGCTGATCGCGCGCGCGCTCGCGCCGAGCGGAGTACCGCTCGAGCCCTGCGACTCGCTCGAGCGGGCAGTCGAGCGCGCCGCCGCCTGCGCGCAGCCGGGCGATGCGGTGCTGCTGTCGCCGGCCTGCGCGAGCTTCGACATGTTCCGCGACTACCGCCACCGGGGCGACGTGTTCGCCGCCGCGGTCAGGGGGCTGGCGAATGGCTAGCTACGTCTTTGCGCAGAGCACGCCCATGGCGGAGTACGACCGTTCGCTCGCCTGGGCCGCGCTGCTGCTCGCCGCCGGCGGCTTGGTGATG
Source organism: Burkholderiales bacterium (assembly GCA_035517095.1). Lineage (GTDB taxonomy): Bacteria > Pseudomonadota > Gammaproteobacteria > Burkholderiales > SG8-39 > DAHVFK01. Next base: position 129,123 of record DATIZK010000050.1, on the reverse strand, counting down.
GTGTACTCAGCCTCGATCGAGACCGCTGCCTCGAGCCGCTACACGGGCGACAATTCGGCCTACTTCCTGGTGCGCCAGGCGATCTTCCTTGGCGTGGCGCTGTTCGCGGCGACGCTCGTATTCCTGGTCCCGGTCCGCCTGTGGCAGAAGGCGGCGCCCTGGCTGTTCGCCGGGGGCGTGCTGCTCCTGGTGCTGGTGCTGGTGCCCGGCATCGGGCGCGAAGTGAACGGTGCGCGGCGCTGGCTCAACCTGCGCGCGTTCAACATCCAGCCCTCGGAGCTGATGAAGCTCGGTGCGGTGCTCTACGCGGCGGACTACACGGTGCGCAAGCACGCGGTACTAAAGAGCTTCAAGAAGGGGCTGCTGCCGATGCTCGGCGTGATGCTGCTGGTGTCCTGGCTGCTGCTGCGCGAGCCCGACTTCGGTGCTTTCGTCGTCATCGCAATCACCACCTTCGGCATGATCTTCCTCGGCGGCATGAACGGCCGCCACTTCGCGCTGCTGGTGGTCATGTTGGCGGTCGGTTTCGCCGGGCTGGTGCTGTCCTCGCCCTACCGAATGCACCGCATCTTCGGCTTCATGGACCCGTGGAACGACGCTTACGGCACCGGCTACCAGCTGTCGCACGCGCTGATCGCCTTCGGCCGTGGTGAGTGGTTCGGCGTCGGGCTGGGCGCCAGCGTCGAGAAGCTGCACTACCTGCCCGAGGCGCACACCGATTTTCTGCTCGCGGTGATCGCCGAGGAGCTCGGCTTCGTCGGCGTGGCGGTCGTGATCGCGCTGTTCGGCTGGATCGTGTTCCGCGCCTTCCTGATCGGCCGCCAGGCGGCGCTGCGCGAGCGCCACTTCGCCGCCCTCGCGGCGCAGGGCATCGGGGTGTGGATCGGCTTCCAGGCGGCCATCAACATGGGCGTGAACATGGGGCTGCTGCCCACCAAGGGGCTGACCCTGCCGCTGATGAGCTTCGGCGGCACCGGCGTGGTGGTGAACTTCGTCGCGCTCGCGATCCTGCTGCGCATCGACTGGGAAAACCGCCAGCTTGCGCGGGGGCTGCCGGCATGAGCCGCGTGGTCATGATCATGGCGGGCGGCACCGGAGGGCACATCTTCCCCGGGCTCGCGGTCGCCGAGTGCATGCGGGCCGCGGGCTGGGAAGTGGTTTGGATGGGCGCCAGGTCCGGCATGGAGGCACGCATCGTGCCGCCGCGCGGCTACCGCATGGCGTGGATCCGCGCCCGCGCGCTGCGCGGCAAGGGGTTGCTCGCCAAGCTGCTGCTGCCGGCCAACCTGCTGTGGTCGTTCTGGGAAAGCGCGCGCGCGCTGTTCCGGGTGCGCCCGGACGTGGTGCTCGGCATGGGCGGCTACGTCGCATTTCCCGGCGGCATGATGGCCTCGCTGCTGGCGCGGCCGCTCGCGCTGCACGAGCAGAACGCGATCGCGGGGCTCGCCAACCGTGTGCTCGCCGCGCTCGCGGACAAGACGATGGTCGGCTTTCCCGGCGCGCTGAACAAGGCCGAATGGACCGGAAACCCGGTGCGAGCGGAGATCGCGGCGATCGCGGCACCGCAAGAGCGCTTCGATGGGCGCGGCGGGCCTCTCAGGCTGCTGGTGGTCGGCGGCAGCCTCGGCGCGCAGGCGCTGAACGAGGCCGTTCCGAGGGCGCTCGGGCAGTTCCCGCCGGGCGAGCGCCCCCAGGTGGTGCACCAGGCGGGCGAGAGGCACCTTGCAGCGCTGCGCGCGAACTACGCGGCGGCCGGCGTCGCAGGCGAGCTGGTGGCGTTCGTCGACGACATGGCACGGCGCTACGCCGAAGCCGACCTGGTGCTGTGCCGCGCGGGCGCGACCACGGTCGCCGAGCTGGCCGCGGCGGGCGTGGCGAGCATCCTGGTGCCGTATCCGCACGCGGTCGACGACCACCAGAGCGCGAACGCGCGCTTCCTCTCCGAGCGCGGCGCGGCGATCCTGCTGCCGCAGCCGCAGATGACGCCGGACAGGCTCGTCGCCATGCTGCGCTCGCTCGAGCGCACGCAGCTGCTCGAAATGGCGCGCAAGGCGCGCGCGCTGGGCAAGCCGGACGCGGCGCGCGTCGTCGCCGAGCGCTGCATGGCGCTCGCCGAAGGAGGCGCGGCGTGAAGCACAAGGTGCGGCGCATCCACTTCGTCGGCATCGGCGGCTCGGGCATGAGCGGTATCGCCGAGGTTCTGCTCAACCTCGGCTATAAGGTGAGCGGGTCGGACCTGGCCGAGAACGCCGCCACGCGCCGACTGGCCGGACTCGGGGCCAGGGTTTCGCTTGCGCACGCGGCGGCAAACGTGGACGGTGCGGACGCGGTGGTGGTCTCGACCGCGGTGGCGGGCGACAACCCTGAGGTCATCGCCGCGCGCGCGCGGCGCGTGCCGATCGTGCCGCGCGCGCTGATGCTAGCCGAGCTGATGCGGCTTAAGCAGGGCGTGGCGATCGCCGGCACCCACGGCAAGACCACCACCACCAGCCTGGTGGCGAGCGTGCTCGCCGAGGGCGGGCTCGACCCGACTTTCGTCATCGGCGGTCGGCTTAACGCGGCCGGCTCGAACGCGCGCCTTGGCAGCGGAGAGTTCATCGTGGTCGAGGCGGACGAGTCGGACGCCTCGTTCCTGCACCTGCAGCCGGTGATCGCGGTGGTCACCAACATCGACGCCGACCACATGGAAACCTACCAGCACGACTTCGCCCGTCTGAAGCAGGCGTTCGTTCAGTTCCTGCAGAACCTGCCCTTCTACGGCAGCGCGATCCTGTGCGCGGACGACGCGCACGTGCGCGAGATCCTGCCGTTCGTGTCGAAGCCGGTAGTGACCTACGGTTTCGCCGCCGACGCCGCGGTGAGGGCGGAAGCGGTCGAGCACGCGGCCGGGGCGATGCGCTTCCGCGCGCTGCGCGAAAAGGCCGCGCCGCTCGAGGTGACGCTGAACCTGCCCGGGCGGCACAACGTGCAGAACGCGCTCGCGGCGATCGCGGTCGCGAGCGAGCTCGCGATTCCCGAACGCGCGATCCAGAAGGCGCTGGCCGGGTTCCGCGGCGTGGGCCGGCGCTTCCAGCGCTGCGGCGACGTCGCGCTCGCGGGCGGCGGCCGCTTCACCCTGGTCGACGACTACGGCCACCACCCGGCCGAGATGGCGGCCACGCTCGCCGCCGCGCGCGGAGCATTTCCCGGGCGGCGCATCGTGCTCGCGTTCCAGCCGCACCGCTACACGCGCACGCGCGACCTGTTCGAGGACTTCGTGCGCGTGCTCTCGACCGCCGACGTGCTGCTGCTCGCGGAAGTCTATCCGGCGGGCGAGGCGCCGATCGTGGCCGCCGACGGCCGCTCGCTCGCGCGCGCGGTGCGCGTGGCGGGCAAGGTCGAGCCGGTGTTCGTCGACGACATCTCGCACATGGCCGACGCGATCCGGCGCGTTGCGCGCGACGGCGATGTGGTGCTCACCATGGGAGCCGGCTCGATCGGCAACGTGCCGGCGCAGCTGACATGAACATGTCCGAGACGCTCCGTTTCCAGGGACTGCGCGGCACGCTGCGGCTCGACGAGCCGATGGCGCGCCATACCAGCTGGCGCGCGGGTGGCCGCGCGGCGCGGCTGTACCAGCCCGCCGATCTGGAGGATCTGGCGGGGTTCCTGCGCCAGCTGCCGGCGGGCGAGCCGCTCGTTTTCGTCGGGCTGGGGTCGAATCTGCTGGTGCGCGACGGCGGCCTGCGCGGCACGGTGGTGCTGACGCACGCGGCGGTCAAGCGCCCCGAGCTGCTGCTCGGGCGCGTCTACGCCGAAGCCGGCGTCGCCAGCCCCAAGGTGGCGCGCTTTGCGGCGCTGAATGACCTGGCGGGCGCCGAATTCCTGGCCGGCGTGCCAGGCAGCGTCGGCGGGGCGCTGGCGATGAACGCGGGCTGCTACGGCAGCGAGACCTGGGACATCGTCGAGCGCGCGGTCACGATCGACCGCGGGGGTGAGCTTCACAGCCGCGAGAAGGGCGAGTTCGAGATCTCCTACCGGCACTGCGCCATCAGGCAGGGCGGAAGGCTGGGGCAGGATGAATGGTTCGTCGCGGCCTATTTCCGGCTCGCGCAGGGCGACGGAGGGGCTTCGCGCGCGAAGATCAAGGAATTCCTGTCGCGCCGCATCGCGACGCAGCCGCTGCAACTGCCGAACGCGGGCAGCGTGTTCCGCAACCCGATTGCGGACCACGCGGCGCGGCTGATCGAAGCCTGCGGCCTCAAGGGCCTCGAGCGCGGCGGCGCACGCGTATCGGAAAAGCACGCCAACTTCATCGTCAACCCGAAGGGCGCGGCAAAGGCCGCCGACATCGAGTGGTTGATCGCGACCGTGCGCGCGCGGGTGCTCGAGCAGACCGGAATCGAGCTGCAACCCGAGGTGCGCATCGTCGGGGAGGTCGCATGACGCCGCGCGAGTTCGGCAAAGTCGCGGTCCTGCTCGGCGGCAAGTCGGCCGAGCGCGAAGTCTCGCTCATGAGCGGCACGGGGGTGCTGAAGGCGTTGCGCGCGAAGGGACTGGATGCGCAGGCCTTCGATCCCGCCGAGCGCGACCTGACCGAACTCAAGCGCGCAGGTTTCGCGCGCTGTTTCATCGCCTTGCACGGCCGCGGCGGCGAGGACGGCACCGTGCAGGGCGCGCTCGAGGTGATGGGCATCCCCTATACGGGCAGCGGGGTGCTGGGCTCCGCGGTCGCCATCGACAAGTGGCGCACGAAGATGATCTGGCTGGCGGGCGGACTTCCGACGCCGCGCTACCGCATCCTCGGCGCGAGCGACGACTGGAACGCAGTGGCGCGCGAGCTCGGCCTGCCCCTAATCGTCAAGCCCGCAAACGAGGGCTCGACGCTGGGCCTGACGAAGGTCAGCACCGTCGCCCAGTTACCTGCGGCCTACGAGCTTGCGGCCACCAAGTACCGCGACATCGCGCTGGCGGAGTCCTTCGTCGATGGGCCCGAATTCACCGTCGCAATCCTCGGCGACACGGTGCTGCCCCTGATCCGGATCGAAGCGCCCGAGGGCAACTACGACTACCAGCACAAGTACTTCAGCGACGACACCAAGTACCTCTGCCCCTGCGGCCTGCCGGCAAGAAAGGAAGAAGAGCTCAAGGCCTTGTCGCTCGAGGCCTTCAGGCTGGTCGGTTGTAGCGGCTGGGGGCGGGTCGACCTGATGCTCGACGCCTCAGGCAGGCCATGGCTGCTCGAGGTCAACACTTCGCCCGGCATGACCGGGCATAGCCTGGTGCCGACCGCAGCGCGCGCCGTCGGCATGTCGTACGAGGACCTGTGCCTGAAGATCCTGGAGGGTGCGCATGTGGGATAACCCGCGACTGCTCAATCATGTGGCGGGGATTCTGACCGGAATCGCGCTGCTGATCTTCATGCTGGCCGGGGCGCAGCTGCTGCTGCGCTCGACGCTCTTTCCGCTGCGCGAGATCACGGTGCGCGGCACGCTCGCGCACACCTCTGCGGCGCAGATCGAGCAGGCGACCCGGGGCCGGATCGCGGGCAACTTCTTTTCGGTCGACCTGGGCGCGGTGCGCCAGAGCATCGAGCAGCTGCCGTGGGTGCGGCGCGTGAACGTCCGCCGGCTCTGGCCCGACGGCCTGGAGGTCTCGATCGAGGAGCACGTCGCGCTTGCGCACTGGGGCGACGACGCACTGGTGGACATCTACGGCGAGCGCTTCTCGGCGCAGACCGACGCCTCACTGCCGCAGCTCGCAGGGCCCGCCGGGACCGAGGCCGAGGTGGCGCAGCGCTACCGGCGCTTCGCGGCGCTGCTCGCCCCGCTCGGCGACCCGCTGGTGCGCGTGATCCTCACGCCGCGCTTCGCCTGGCGACTGAAGCTGCAAAGCGGGCTGAGCATCGTGCTGGGACGCGACAGCGGCGAGATTCCGGTGGAGCAGCGCTTGGCGCGCTTCGTGGCGGTGTATCCGCAGACGCTCGGCAAGATCGCACAGCGTCACGAATACGTGGATCTGCGCTACCCCAACGGCTTCGCGCTGCGCGTGCCGGACATGAAGGGCTGAACCAAATGGCGAAAGACAGCAAGGACCTGATCGTCGGGCTGGACATAGGCACCTCCAAGGTGGTGGCGCTGGTGGCCGAGCTGCGCCCGGACGGTGCGCTCGAGATCCTCGGCATGGGCGGGCATGAGTCCAAGGGCCTCAAGAAGGGCGTTGTGGTCAATATCGAGTCCACGGTGAACGCCGTGCAGCGCGCGCTCGAGGAAGCCGAGTTGATGGCCGATTGCAAGATCGCCTCGGCGTTCGCCGGCATCGCGGGCAGCCACATCCGCAGCTTCAACTCGACCGGCATGGTCGCGATCAAGGACAAGGAAGTCACGGCGCTCGACGTCGAGCGCGTGATCGACACCGCCAAGGCAGTGAATATACCCACCGACCAGCAGATCCTCCACGTGCTGCGGCAGGAATTCATCATCGACGGCCAAGAGGACGTGCGCGAACCGCTCGGCATGTCGGGTGTGCGCCTGGAGGTGAAGGTTCATATCGTCACCGGCGCGGTGTCGGCCGCGCAGAACATCGTCAAGTGCGTGCGCCGCTGTGGCCTTGAGGTAAACGATCTGATCCTGCAGCCGCTCGCGTCCTCGCGCGCCGTGCTGCAGGACGACGAGACCGATCTCGGCGTGTGCCTGATCGACATCGGCGGCGGCACCACCGACATCGCCGTGTTCACTCATGGCGCGATCCGCCACACGGCCGTGATCCCGATCGCGGGCGACCAGATTACCAACGACATCGCGATGGCGCTCCGGACCCCGACCGCCGAAGCCGAGAACATCAAGATCCGGCACGGGGTGGCCCTGCGCCAGCTCGCCGACCCGAACGAGATGATCGAGGTGCCGGGCATCGGCGATCGCGGCCCGCGCGTGATGTCGCGCCAGACGCTCGCCGAAGTGATCGAGCCGCGCGTCGAGGAGCTGTTCTCGCTGGTGCAGCAGGTGCTGCGCGAATCCGGCTTTGAGGAGCTGCTGTCCTCGGGCGTGGTGCTCACCGGCGGCAGCGCGGTCATGCGCGGCATGGTCGAGCTCGGGGAAGAGATCTTTCACATGCCGGTGCGGGTCGGTATCCCGCGCTACACGGGCAGCTTGGCGGAGGTCGTGCGCAACCCGCGTTACGCGACCGCGGTCGGGCTGCTGCTCGAAGGCGTCTCGCAGGTGCAACAGGGGCACATATCGCGTCAGAGCGGTTCGTTTCGCGCCGTGCTGGCGAGGATGCGTGAATGGTTCCAGCGCAATTTCTGAGCATTTTTTCGTAGGTGTTTCTTTGGCAAGGAGGAAAACAGCATGTTCGAAATCGTAGACAACCAGGCAGCGGGGCCGGTCATCAAGGTGATCGGGGTAGGTGGCGCCGGCGGCAACGCGGTCAATCACATGATCGAGCAGGGCGTCGAAGGCGTGGAGTTCATCGCCGTCAACACCGACGCGCAGGTGCTTGCGCGTAACAGCGCTCGCAACCAGATCCAGCTCGGGGTAAGCGGGCTGGGTGCAGGGGCGAAGCCTGAACAGGCGCGCGAGGTGGCGTTGGCGGACCGTGAGCGCCTGGAAGAGACGATCGCCGGCGCGCACATGGTGTTCATCACTGCCGGCATGGGAGGCGGGACGGGCACCGGCGCCGCGCCGGTGGTGGCCGAGGTGGCTCGCTCGCTCGGGGTGCTGACGGTCGCCGTGGTGACCAAGCCGTTCGGATTCGAAGGCACCAAGCGCATGCGTCTGGCCGAGCAGGGGATCGAGCAGCTCAGCCAGCACGTCGATTCGCTGATCGTGATCCTGAACGACAAGCTCGAGGACGTGCTTGGCGAAGACGTCACGATGGACGACGCTTTCCGTGCCGCCGACGACGTGCTGAACAACGCCGTGGCCGGCATCGCCGAGATCATCAACTGCCCGGGGCTGATCAACGTCGATTTCCAGGACGTGCGCACGGTGATGTCGGAACAGGGCATGGCGATGATGGGGTCGGCCATGGCCAGCGGCATCGACCGCGCGCGCATTGCCGCGGAGCAGGCGATCGCGAGCCCGTTGCTCGAGGGTGTGATGCTCGCCGGTGCGCGCGGCGTGCTGGTGAACATTACCGCAACCCGCTCGAGCCTCAAGCACGGCGAGGTGAAAGCGGTCATGAACACCATCCGCAGTTTCGCGGCGGAGGACGCCACCATCATCTTCGGCGCGGTGTATGACGAGGTGATGGGCGACGAGCTGCGCGTCACCGTCGTGGCAACCGGCCTGGGCGCGCACGCAGCGCAGCGCCAGCCCAAGCCTCAGCTGGTGGTGTCGCAGAAGACGGGCACCGACAACCAGCCGGTGTCCAGCGGCGTCGACTACAATCAGCTCGATGCGGTGCCCGCGGTCATCCGCCGCAACCGCGCCTCGACGGTTGAGGCGCTGCAACAGAGCGGGGTCGACAAGTACGACATTCCGGCGTTCCTGCGCAAGCAGGCGGACTGAGCGCGGTCCGCGGGACGCGCTTTGGTGCCGTGCGCCCCGGGCGCAGCGGACGCAGCGCCACTCCTCCTTGCCGGCGCTGCGGCCTCTGTCTGCTACAATTCACAACCAGGACAATAAGTTACCGATGCTTCGCCAGCGAACTCTGAAGTCTCTCATCCGCGCCACCGGGGTCGGGCTGCATACCGGACAGAAGGTCACCATGACGCTGCGCCCGGCGGGCATCGATACCGGCGTGATTTTTCGCCGCGTAGACCTCGCTTCGCCGGCCGACATCCCGGCGCGCGCCGACCTGGTCGGCGAGACGCGTTTGTCGTCGTGCCTGGTGCTTGGCGACGTCAAGGTCTCCACCGTCGAGCATTTGATGTCCGCACTTGCCGGGCTGGGCGTGGACAACGCCTATGTCGATCTCGACGGGCCCGAAGTTCCAATCATGGACGGCAGCGCCGCGCCCTTCGCGCTGCTGGTGCAGCAGGCGGGCGTCGAGCGGCAGGCCGCGCCGAAGCGGTTTCTGCGCGTCAAGAAGCGGGTCGAGGCGCGCGACGGCGACAAGTGGGCCCGGCTCGACCCCTATCAGGGCTTCAAGCTGTCGTTCTCGATCGTATTCAATCATCCGGTGATCGACCGCTCCAGCCAGGCGGTGACGATCGACTTCGCCGAGACCTCCTACTTGAAGGAGATAGCCCGCGCGCGGACTTTCGGCTTCATGCACGAAGTCGAGAACCTGCGCGAATCAGGGCTCGCCCTGGGCGGCGGTCTGGAGAACGCGGTCGTGCTGGACGAATACCGCGTCTTGAACGCGGAAGGGCTGCGCTTCGCGGACGAATTCATCCGTCACAAGGTTCTGGACGCGATCGGCGATCTGTACCTGATCGGCAAGCCGCTGCTGGGGGCCTTTTCGGCGCACAAGTCGGGGCATGCGCTCAACAACCGGCTGCTGCGAGAGTTGCTGGCGGACGCGGCGGCCTGGGAGTTGGTCTCGTTCGAGCGCGCCGAGGATGCGCCCGCGGGCGTCGCGGGCCTGATGCAACAGCTCGCGTAGCCGCGCCCGCCCCCGGCTCGCGCACGGCATGCTGCTGCTTCGGGTCATCGGGCTGCTGGCGGCGATCGCGCTTGGTGTGTCGACGCTGCTTTACATGCTCAGCGGCGAGCGCAAGTACCTGCTGTTCGCCTGGCGCGTGTTCAGATATTCCCTTTTCGTCGTCGTCCTGATCCTGCTTCTTTTTCTTGCTGAGCACCTGCTGGCGATGATGTAGCGGGTTTCGCGCCATGCCGCCCCAAGATCGCAGCCAGGGCGCTGCGCGCCGGGGAGTCGCGCAGTCGGTCGTGCAAGGCGCCGAGTTCGGACAGGGCGGCGGGGGAGATCTGGGTCTTATTGTGCGCCGCAACATCCTTTTTCCGTGATGTAGTTGGTTGCACCTTCACCGAAACTGAATTAACCTTTGCCCCTTGTTTCAGCAGGAATTTGGCGAGACTTTCGGACAGCAGTCGGAGCTTCGCTGCGGCGGCGGAATGGGATGCTAGAAGCACGAGTTTGCCGTCCTTGAGATTCGCGGCCTGAACCTCGGAGGCGAGTTCCGGCGGGAGGAATTGGGTACAGAGTGCTGCAAGAGCCCGAATTTCGAGCGCTTTGGCGATAACGGGCTGCAGGTCACCGTCGGTCGAGAGGTAGCGGCCGATTCTGGGAAATCGCACGGGGGTTCTGAGGTGAGGAGCGGGACGTGCAGATTATCTTGATCTCCGACCGGTTGGCAAAAGCCCGGTCGGTGACCATTGCGCCGCGCCACGTGATCGCTTCGTTGCTGCTGGCCCTGCTGCTGCTGCTTGGGCTGACCGGCGCGGTGTACTGGACGACGCTGCACTACGCGTCCGAATTCAAGATTCCGTTCGTCGAGAAGCTGGTCGCCGCAGCGCAACGGGCTGAGGCCGAGAAGGCGCGTCAGTACGTGCAACAGAACGTGAACGCCATGGCGGTCAGATTGGGCGAGATGCAGGCGCAGCTCGCTCGTCTGGACGCGCTAGGTGAACGCCTCTCGTCCCTCGGGGGCATCAAGGCGACGGATCTGCATCTCGGCAGCCCTCCCGGGCTGGGTGGCGCAGTTTCGACCATGCCGCCGCAGAATCTTTCGCTCGGCGACCTGGCATCCAGGGTCGCCTTGCTCTCGCGCCAGATGGAGAACCGCTCCGACATGTATGGCGTGCTCGACTCCGAGCTGCGCGACCTCGTGGTGCGGCGCAAGGTCATGCCGACGATGCTCCCCGTGCACGCCCCGCGCGGATCGGGTTTCGGCAAGCGCATCGATCCGTTCACTGGGCAGTTGGCGATGCACGAGGGCATCGATTTCGAAGTCGATACCGGCACCCCGGTGCTCGCTGCGGCTGGCGGAGTGGTGAGCTACGCGGGCCCGCACCCCCAGTACGGGAACCTGGTGGAGATCGACCACGGCAACGATTTATCGACGCGCTACGCGCACCTGTCGAAGATCCTGGTCCGGACCGGTGAAATCGTGATGCGCGGCCACGAAATAGCCCTTAGCGGCGCGACCGGGCGAGCCACCGGCCCGCATCTGCATTTCGAGGTTCGTTACAAGGGCGTCGCGCTCAACCCTGACCGCTTTCTGAAGGCGACCGACCCGACGCTGCCGGACGTCAAGCCGCGCCGCGTAGCTCGCGCGCAAGACTAGGCGCAGGGCGGGCCGCTGCGGCGGCCATGCTAAAATTTTCCCTTTCCGCTTGACCTCGGCGAGGCGGGGCGCCGACCTCGCGCCGGTCCGTGCCGTCTGACCGCCGGGCGGGTCGCAACCTTCATGATTCCAAACGTACTTACCAAGATCTTCGGCAGCCGCAACGAGCGGTTGCTCAAGCAGTACTCGCGCAAGGTCGCGCGCATAAACGCGCTCGAGTCCGAAATCGCCGCGCTGAGCGACGCCCAGCTGCGCGCCAAGACCGACGAATTCAGGCGGCGCGTTGCCGACAGCGTGGCCGCCGCGGCCGAGGAGGAGCGGCCGGAGGCGCTCAAGGACGCGATCGAGAGGCTGCTTCCGGAAGCCTTCGCCGTAGTGCGGGAGGCGGGCAAGCGCACTCTGCGGATGCGCCACTTCGACGTTCAGCTTATCGGCGGCATGGTGTTGCACTACGGCAAGATAGCCGAGATGCGTACCGGCGAGGGCAAGACGCTGGTTGCTACGCTGCCGGCCTACCTCAACGCGCTGGGCGGCAGAGTGGTTCACATCGTGACAGTGAACGACTACCTCGCGCAGCGCGACGCGGCGTGGATGGGTCGCCTCTACGGCTTTCTTGGGCTGACTGTGGGAGTCAATATTCCGCAGCTGGAGCCGGACGAGAAGCGCAAGGCCTACGCCGCGGACATCGTGTACGGAACCAACAACGAATTCGGCTTCGACTATCTGCGCGACAACATGGCGATGCACGTCGAAGAAAGGTACCAACGCGGCCTGCACTACGCGATCGTCGACGAGGTGGACTCGATCCTGATCGACGAGGCGCGAACCCCGCTTATTATCTCGGGACAGGCGGAGGACCGGACCGAGATATACGTCCGCATGAACGAGGTCGCGCCGCTGCTCACGCGGCAAAAAGAAGAGAATGGGCCGGGCGACTTCTGGGTCGACGAGAAGAATCACCAGATTCTGCTGTCCGAGTCGGGACATGCCCGGGCCGAGGAGGTTCTGGCGCGTGTCGGCCTCCTTCCGCAGGGCGCAAGCCTGTACGAGCCCGCCTACATCAACCTGGTGCACCAGCTGTATGCCGCGCTGCGCGCGCACCACCTGTTCTTGCGTGATCAGCACTATGTGGTGCAGAACGGCGAGGTGATCATCGTCGACGAGTTCACCGGCCGGCTGATGCAGGGGCGACGCTGGTCGGACGGATTGCACCAGGCGGTGGAGGCCAAGGAAAAGGTCGCGATTCAGAACGAGAACCAGACGCTCGCCTCGATCACCTTCCAGAACTATTTCCGCCTTTACGGCAAGCTCGCGGGAATGACCGGAACGGCGGATACCGAGGCATTCGAGTTCCAGGACATCTACGGGCTCGAGACAGTAGTCGTGCCGACGCACAAACGCATGATCCGTGACGACCGCCTCGACCTGGTTTACCGTACCGCGACGGAGAAGTACAAGGCGATCATCGACGACATCCGAGACTGCTACACGCGCGGGCAGCCGGTGCTGGTCGGCACCACTTCGATCGAGAACTCCGAGCTGCTGTCCTCGCTTTTGAACAAGGATAAGCTGCCGCACCAGGTGCTGAATGCGAAGCAGCACGCGCGAGAAGCCGAGATCGTGGCGCAGGCCGGACGACCCAAGATGGTCACCATCGCTACCAACATGGCCGGCCGCGGCACCGACATCGTGCTGGGCGGCAACGTCGACAAGCAGGTCGAGCTTATCGAGGCCGACGAGACGATCCCCCTGCCGGACAAGACGCCGCGAATCGAAAAGCTGCGATCCGAGTGGCAACAGCTGCACGACGACGTGGTCTCGGCCGGCGGACTTCACATCATCGGCACCGAGCGCCACGAGTCGCGCCGGGTGGACAACCAGTTGCGCGGCCGGGCCGGGCGTCAGGGCGACCCCGGCTCGTCGCGCTTTTACCTTTCGCTCGAGGATCCGCTGTTGCGGATCTTCGCCGGCGACCGGATCAACCGCATCATGGTGATGCTCAAGATGCCCGAGGGCGAGGCGATTGAGCACGCAATGGTGTCGCGCTCGATCGAATCGGCCCAAACCAAGGTCGAGGCGCGCAACTTCGACATCCGCAAGCAGCTGCTCGAATACGACGACGTCGCCAACGACCAGCGTAAGACGATCTATTCACTGCGCAACGAGCTGCTCGAGTCGCAGGACGTCTCGGCGCGGATCGCGGAATTGCGGGCGGGAGTGCTGACCGACATCCTGCGCAGCCATGTTCCCGAGGAGAGCGTGGAGGAGCAGTGGGACATCGCCGGCTTGGAAGCGACGCTCAAGGCGGAGCTCAATCTCAACCTGCCGCTCAAGCAGTGGCTTGAAAAGGACCCCGATCTGCACGACGAAACGCTGCTCGAGCGCGTGATCGAGAAGGCGAACGCGGCCTACGCGGCCAAAGTACCGGAAGGGGCCGAATCGTCGTTCCGGCAATACGAGCGTTACGTCATGCTGCAGATTCTCGATGGTCACTGGCGCGAGCACCTGGCAGCGCTCGACCATCTGCGGCAGGGCATTCACCTGCGGGGATACGCGCAGAAGAACCCGAAGCAGGAATACAAGCGCGAGGCGTTCGAGCTCTTCGGCGCCATGCTCGAATCGGTCAAGCTTGAAGTAACCAAGACCCTCGCCGTGGTGGAAATCCGCGCCACCGAGGCGCTGGCGGAGGTCGACGACGAGCAGCACGTCGAGAACCTGCGCATGCAGCACCCCAGCCTCGACGACGTCCAGCTCGGGGCGGAGGACGAGGCGCTCGCCTCGGCCGCGGCCAAGAAGCCGCAGCCGATGGTTCGTCCGACGCAAAAGGTCGGTCGCAACGATCCTTGTCCCTGCGGGTCGGGCAAGAAGTACAAGCACTGTCACGGCAAGCTGACCTGAAATTGAAATGGCAGTCAACCTGATGCCGCCTGATCCTGCCTCGCTGCACCCGGTGGCGGGAATCGAGCTTGGCGTGGCGATGGCCGGCGTGCGCAAAGCCAACCGCCGTGACCTGCTCCTGGTGCGCGTCGGGGCGGGAGCGACCGTCGCGGGCGTGTTCACCCAGAACCGGTTCTGCGCCGCGCCCGTCATCCTGGCCAAGCGCCACCTCGCCGCCGGCGGGGAAGTGCGTGCCCTGGTGGTCAACACCGGCAACGCCAACGCCGGCACCGGGGAAGACGGTCTGGCGCGGGCGGCCGCGGTGTGCGACGCGGTCGGACGCTCGCTTGGCTGCGCGGCGCAGCAGGTGCTGCCCTTCTCGACCGGGGTGATCATGGAGCCGCTGCCGAGCGAGCGCATCGTCGCCGGGCTTCCGGCCGCGGTAGCCGATCTACGGGCGCGTAACTGGGCCGCGGCAGCCGAAGCGATCATGACCACCGATACCGTCCCGAAGGCATCCTCGCGCCGGGTACGCCTTGGCGCGGGCGAGGTAACGGTGACTGGAATCGCGAAGGGGGCCGGCATGATCCGCCCCGACATGGCAACGATGCTGGGGTTCGTCGCGACCGACGCGAAAGTGTCGCAACTAGCGCTCGAAGCGCTGGTGCGTCAAGTGGCCGACAGTTCGTTCAACTGCATCACCGTGGACGGCGACACCTCGACCAATGACGCGTTCGTCGTGGTTGCGAGCGGCGCCTCGGGCGTCATGGCGCAGAGCGAGGCGGACCTGGCATCCGTGGGCCGTGCGATCACCGAAGTAGCCTCGCATCTCGCGCAGGCGATCGTGCGCGACGGCGAGGGCGCGACCAAGTTCATCACGCTGCGAATCGAGGGCGGTCGCTCCGTCGAGGAGTGCCGCCGCGTAGCCTACGCGATCGCGCAGTCTCCGCTGGTGAAGACCGCCTTCTTTGCGTCCGACCCCAATCTGGGCCGCATCCTGGCCGCAATCGGCAACGCCGGAATCGCGGACCTCGATACGGCGCGCTTGCAGCTTTATCTCGATGCCGTGCCGGTGGCGGCGAACGGCGGGCGCCACCCCGACTATCGTGAAGAGATGGGCGCCGCGGTCCTGGCTAAACCTGAGTTCAGCGTGCGAGCGGTGCTCGGTCGCGGCCCCGCGGCAGCCACGGTCTGGACTTGCGACCTGTCCTTCGACTACGTCAAGATCAATGCCGAGTATCGAACCTAGCCACCGCTCATGAAAACCGACCCCGACGGCCTGCTGGCCCGCGCCGAAGCGCTCATCGACAAGCTGCAAGCCCTGCTGCCGCCGCTACCACCGGTGCCCGACTGGGATGCAAGCATCGCGTTTCGCTGGCGCAAGGCCGGACCGCTCAACGGCGGTGGCTGGCTGCAACCGGTGCGTCACGTGCACCAAATCCGCCTGTCCGATCTACAGGGTATCGACGGCCAGATTCGCAAGGTCGAGCAGAACACGCGCCAGTTCGTGCAACGCAAACCGGCGAACAACGTGCTGCTGACCGGGGCGCGCGGGACAGGCAAGTCGTCGATCATTAAGGGCCTGCTAAACAAGTACGCGCGGGACGGATTGCGCCTGATCGAAATCGAGAAGTGGGATCTCATGGACCTGCCCGCGATAACGGACTTAGTGGCGGGCCGCAAAGAGCGCTTCATGCTGTTCTGTGACGACCTGTCGTTCGAGGCCGCCGAGGCCGGCTACGTCGCGCTCAAGGTCGCGCTCGACGGCTCGATCTCGTCGACCTCCGAGAACCTGCTCATCTACGCAACCTCCAATCGCCGTCATCTGATGCCCGAGTACATGCAGGAGAACCTCGAAACCAAGTACGTCGACGATGAAATCCATCCCGGCGAGACCGTCGAGGAAAAGATCTCGCTGTCCGAGCGTTTCGGCCTGTGGGTCTCGTTCTATCCCTTCGATCAGGACGAGTACCTGGCGATCGTCGCGCACTGGCTGCAGACGTTCGGCTGCAGCGACAAGAACGCCGAGGAGGCGCGGCACGAGGCGCTGCAGTGGGCGCTGCTGCGGGGCTCCAGGAGCGGCCGGGTTGCGTATCAGTTCGCGCGCGACTGGGCCGGCAGGCAGGCCACGCGCGCGGCGCGCGGCAAGCGGTAGCGAAGAGGGTGCTTGAAGTCGCGGCCGCGGTCATTCTGCGCGCCGACGGAAGCTTTCTAATCGCCCGTCGTCCGCCGGGCAAGGTCTACGCGGGCTACTGGGAGTTTCCTGGCGGCAAGATCGAGCCGGGGGAGCCGGCCGCCGGCGCGCTGGCACGCGAGCTGCACGAGGAGCTGGGCATCGATGTCGTCCGCGCGTACCCATGGATCACGCGCGTGCACGCGTACTCGCACGCCACCGTGCGATTGAATTTCTTCCGCGTGCTCGAATGGTCCGGCGATCCCCACCCGCGAGAGGCGCAGACGATCGCTTGGCAGCAGCCCGACGCCCCGGTCGCACGGCCGATGCTGCCCGCGAATGCGCCTGTGCTGGCTTCGCTGGCGCTGCCGCACGAGTATGCGATAACGACGGCCGACACGCTCGGTGCGCAAGCGATGCTGATACGCCTCGAGCAGCGGCTCGATAAGGGGCTGAAGCTGATCCAGATCCGCGACAAGACGATGGCGCCCGACGAGCGCGCCAAGTTCGCGCGCGCAGCGGTCCGGCTCGCGCACCGCTACGGCGCCCGTGCGCTGGTGAATTCGGACGTGGCGCTCGCGAGTTCGGTCGGCGCCGACGGGATACATCTCACCGCCGCGGGGCTCATGTCGCTCGCCGCGCGGCCAGCGGCGCTGGTCGCGGCCTCGTGCCACGACGCCGGGCAGCTGGCGCGGGCGATGCAATTCGCGCTCGATTTCGCGCTCCTTGGACCGGTCAAGCCGACCGCTTCGCATCCGGCTGACAGGCCGATGGGATGGCAGCGCTTTGCCGAGCTGGTCCGCGGCGCCAGCATTCCGGTCTACGCAATCGGAGGGATGAGCCTGGCCGACCTGGAAGATGCGTGGCGGGCGGGCGCGCACGGCGTCGCAATGATCCGCGGTGCGTGGGGCTGAGGCCTCAGGCTTCGGGCGGCTCGTCCTCGGAGGAAGGCTCGGCTGCCTGGGGCACACGGTAGCGCTCGGCGGCCCAATCGCCGAGATCGATCAGCTTGCAGCGCTCGCTGCAGAATGGGCGCCACGTGTTCTGCGGCGTGAACGGGGCAAGCGCGCCGCAGCGCGGGCAGGCAACCATGGCGGGAGCCTTCGTCGCCACTACAGGTTGCAGAACGTCAGCTCGAAGGCGACGTCCCAATCGGCCGTCTTGGGCCGCGAGTCCTCCCGATCCTGCGCCAGGAAGCGGATGTTGAGCACGTACTTGTTGGCGCTGATCTCGGGCACGCAGGGAATGTCCGGATTCAACCGCACGCGAAGCATCTGCGCCGTCTTGCCGCCCAGCATTTGTTGGAACATGCCACCCTGCGCGACGAGGCTCTGCGGCTTCCCGGACTCCCGCAGGATGCGCAGGATGATCGCGGTTCCGTCCCGCAGCGGGTAGAGCGGACTGGTCCAGGCGGCAAGCTGTCCGATGCGTTCCTCCGCCGGGCGATGCAGCCAGTAGTGATAGGACGGCAGATCGAACTCGCAGGCGCCGCCAGGTATTCCGGTACGTTGCTTGATCGACATCAGCCACTCGTTCTCGCGCAGATACTGGCCGATCTTGCCGGTCATGGAGAACAGCGCCGCCGACGCTTGTTCGATGTCGCGCAGGACCCCGCTCAAGGCATCCTCCGAGATCTCGGGGTTGTTGCGAAACGAAAGCAGCACCTGCTTCTGACGCTCGAGCTCCTGCAGCAGATCCGACTTCAGGTCGGCGCGGCTGGCGACCTCGAGGATCTCGAACAGCGTGAGCAGCGCCATGTGGTGGTCGGGCTGCTCCGTGCGTGCGACGAAGTGACGCGAGCGCTCGAACAGGTCTTCGAGGCGCAGAAGCGTGCGGATGCGCTCGTTGAGCGGATACTCGTACGTGATCACGGTTGCGCCGGGATCGCCTCGTTGTTGGAAAATTCTGATGATTCTGAGGGAATTACGGGTCGATTACAACCTAACGCCGGGCCGCCGCAAGCGCCAGATAACGACGGTGGAGTGCGCCGATCTGCGCACGCAGCTCTTCCAGGCTGCCGCTGTTGTCGACCAGATCGTCGGCCGCGGCTCTGCGCAGCGCAGGCGACGCCTGCGCCTCGATAATGCGGCGCACCTCGTCCTCGGCGAGCCCGCTGCGCGAGCGCACGCGCGCGAACCTTAGCTCGTCGGCGCATTCGATCACCAGTACGCGGTCTACGCGCCGGCGATAGTCAGGCGACTCGATCAATAGGGGCACTACGTGAACCGCATAGGGTCCCGTCGCGGCGGCTATGCGCCGCTGCGACTCCTCCCGGATGAGCGGATGCAGCAGCGCTTCCAGCCGCTGTCTCGCGACTGGATCCTCGAACACCAACTCGCGTATCTTGCGCCGGTCCATCGCTCCGCTCGCATCGATGTAGTCGTCGCCGAACAGGTTGCGTATCCCGGAAATCGCCGCACCGCCGGCACGTGTGAGTTCGTGCGCGATCGCATCGGTATCGACCACCGTCGCTCCGAGCCGTGCGAACTCGTCGGCGGCGGCGCTCTTGCCGCTGCCGATGCCGCCGGTGAGGCCGATCACCAGAGGCATCAACCCGCGAGCGGCAGCCAGCGTTGCGTAATTTCGGCTCCCCAGAACAGCGCGATCAGTCCGGCGGCGGCGAGGTAGGGCCCAAAAGGAATCGGGTGGTCACGGCCGCGCCTGGTGAAGACCATGAGCGAGATTCCCGCCGCGGCCCCAACCACCGAGGACAGCAGGATGACCAGCGGCAGCGCCTGCCAGCCGAGCCATGCGCCGATTGCGGCCAACAACTTGAAATCGCCGAAGCCCATTCCTTCCTTGCCGGTCGCGAGCTTAAAGGCCCAGTACACGAGCCACAGCGAGAGATAGCCCACGATTGCGCCGATCACCGCCGAATGCAGCGGCGCGAAAGTCCCGCCGAGATTGATCGCGAGGCCGCCCCAAAGCAAGGGCAGCGTGAGGTCGTCCGGAAGCAGCTGCGTGTCAAGATCGATGAACGCTAGCGCGATCATTACCCAGCAGAACGCCATCGCGCCGAGCGCCGCGAGCGAGAATCCGTAGCGCCAGGTCGCGTAGGCAGCCGCGGCACCCGCGGCGAGTTCAACTACCGGATAGCGCGCGCTGATCGGCGCGGCGCAGGCCGAGCACCTTCCGCGCAGGACCAGCCAGCTGATGACCGGAATGTTCTCGAGCGCCGTAATGCCGTGTCCGCATTTCGGGCAGCGCGAGCGCGGCAGCACAAGATTGAAACGCTCCGGGTCGGCGGCGGGAGCCTCTGGCGTGCCAGTGGGCGGCCCGATCTCGGCGCACTGCGCGCGCCACTCGCGCTCCATCATCTTCGGTAGGCGATGGATGACGACGTTAAGGAACGATCCGATGCAAAGGCCAAGGACGGCTGCGATCCAGGGCACGAAGTGCGGCTGCGCGAGCCCGCTCAGGGCACCCATCAATATCGCTCGCCCGATATCTTCAAACTGCCTGGCCGATCTTGAAGATCGGCAAATACATCGAGATGACCATGCCCCCGATCAGCGTACCGAGCACGACCATGATCATCGGCTCCATGAGCGATGACAGGGCTTCGACCGAGTCATCCACCTCGGCTTCGTAGAAATCGGCCACCTTGCCCAGCATCGCGTCGAGCGAGCCCGTCTCCTCGCCGATGGAGCACATCTGGACCACCATCGAGGGAAACACGTTGGAATTCTGCATTGCCACCGTGAGCGACGTGCCGGTCGATACTTCCGATTGAATCTGTTTCGTCGCCGTCAAGTAGACGTGGTTGCCAGATGCGCCCCCGACCGAGTCGAGCGCCTCGACAAGAGGCACGCCCGCGGCGAACATGGTGGCAAGCGTGCGGGTCCAGCGAGCGATGGTGGATTTGCGCACCAGCGATCCGAACACCGGCACGCGCAGCATCAACCGATCCATGAAAATCTGCACCGGCAACAGACGCTTCCACGCGGTGAAGAACGCGTACAGGCCTCCGCCAATAACGCCGAATATGATGTACCAGTAAGCGACGAACGCATCTGAAACCGCCATGACGAACAGCGTCGGCGCGGGAAGATCGGCACCGAAGCTGGTGAACACCTGCTTGAACGAAGGGATGACGAAAATCATGATGATCGCCGTGATCAGGAAAGCAACCACGATGATCGCGATCGGGTAGAACAGCGCCGATTTGATCTTCGACTTGATGGCGAGGATCTTTTCCTTGTATGTGGCAAGGCGATCCAGCAGGCTCTCCAGAATCCCGGCCTGCTCACCCGCCTGGACCAGGTTGCAGAACAGGGCGTCGAAGTAAAGCGGATACTTCCTGAACGCGGCGGCGAGCGACGATCCGGTTTCGACTTCGGTCTTGACCTCCATCAGAAGCTTCGACACGGCGGGATTGCTCGCGCCCTTGCCGACGATGTCAAATGACTGCAAAAGCGGCACGCCGGCCTTCATCATGGTTGCCAGCTGACGGGTGAAGAGCGTGATGTCCTTGTCGGTCACCTTGCCGCCGCGACCCAAGCTCTGCTTCTTCACCTTCTGCACCAGGATGCCCTGGCGGCGCAGGGTGGCGTTCACCATGGTCGCGCCTGTCGCGCGCATTTCCCCGCGCACGATCTTGCCGCTCTTATCCTTGCCTTCCCAATTGAAGATGAACTCTTTGGGACCCTTAGCCGCCGCTGCCGTCGCCATAGAAACTCCCTTAGAAGCCTCGCCGCAGCCCCTGCGGCATCGTCATTCGTTGGTACAGGCCATGACTTCCTCCAGCGAGGTCATGCCCTGACGCACCTTGCGCAAACCCGACTGGCGCAGGTCGAGCACACCTTCGGCCCGCGCCCGTTCCGCGACATCGATCGCGTCGCCGCCCTTCATGATGATGCGGCGCATTTCCTCCGATAGCGGCATTACCTGATAGATCCCCACCCGACCCTTGTAGCCCTTTCCGTTGCAATGCTCGCATCCTGTCGGCGCGTAGGCCTGCCAGCCGCCCTCGAGGTCTGCCTCGGTGAACCCGGCCTCGAGCAGCGCCTCGACCGGAATGTCGGCCGGCCGCTTGCAAGAGCATAGCCTGCGGGCGAGCCGTTGCGCCGTGATCAGGTTCACGCTGGAGGCGATGTTGAACGGCGCAACGCCCATGTTGATCAGGCGGGCGAGGGTGGCGGGGGCGTCATTAGTGTGCAGGCTCGCAAGCACCAAGTGACCCGTCTGGGCTGCCTTGACTGCAATATCGGCGGTTTCCAGGTCGCGGATCTCCCCGACCATAATCACATCGGGGTCCTGGCGCAGGAATGACCTCAATGCGACGGCGAAACTGAGACCCGCTTTGTCGTTGACGTTTGCCTGGTTGACCCCGGGAAGGTTGATCTCGACTGGATCTTCTACCGTCGAAATGTTGGTTTCGGGCCGGTTGAGCAGGCCGAGGCAGGTGTACAGCGACACGGTCTTGCCGCTCCCAGTCGGGCCGGTCACCAGCACCATCCCGTGGGGCCGGCCGATCGCCTCCAGCAGCGCCTGCTTCTGCTCGAGCTCATAGCCGAGCGCGTCGATGCCTACCATCGCGGCCGAAGGATCGAGGATGCGCATACAGATCTTCTCGCCGAACAGGGTCGGCAGCGTCGAAACCCTGAAATCGATCGCGCGCGACTTGGACACGGCGAGCTTGAGCCGCCCGTCCTGGGGCGCCCGCTTCTCGGATATGTCGAGCCGCGACAGCACTTTGATACGCGCCGAGACCTTTTCCCGTATCGCCAGCGGCGGGCTCGCCACCTCGCGCAGCTCGCCGTCGACGCGAAAGCGGACCCGGTAGCTCTTTTCGTAGGGCTCGAAGTGAATATCGGAAGCGCCGGCGATGATGGCGTCGACCATCATTTTCTGAATGAATTTCACTACCGGTGCGTCGTCTACTTCGGCCGTCCCGGCCGCTGTCTCGCTCGCGGCTTCCTCCTCGGTAAACTCGAAATCGAAGTGGTCGTCGATGAAAGCGTCCAGTGCCTGTTCCTCTTTCCTGGCCGCTGCTTCGATCAGCAGGCTGAGCTTGTCGTCCTCCACCACGACTGGATCGACCGTGAGGCCCGAATGGAACTTCACGTCGTGAATCACGTCGGTGCGGGTGGGGTCGGATACCGCGAGCGCGAGGTGCTTGCCGCGTACGAACAGCGGCACGACGCGCGCAGCCTGGATCATCTTGGCGTCGATCGCGCCGCGCGGCAGGTAGCTATGGTCGTACGCCGCCAGATCGAGCAACGGGTAGCCGAAGGTCGAGGACGCGAACCGAGCCACGTCCGCCGCGCGCGCGCGCCCGCTCTTGACCAACTGCTCGACGAAGGTAACGCCCGCCCGGTGCGCGTCGCGCGCCAGGGCCTCGGCTTCGGATTCCTCGAGCTGGCCATGTTGAACCAGCGCGCGCGCGAGCCCGGCCAGCCCGCTTGCGGACGGTATTGACTGAGCTGTGGCCTGCGCTCGGGCCATGGTTGGTATGAGGCTCACCAGTTAGCGGTCGATAATGCCTTGGGGCCGCATTTTTGTAAAGCCTCAGGTTTCCGCGCTAAGAGGCTGACAAATCAATGTTTTCACACCCCAGAACCACTGTTTGCAAGACCTTGTGCGGGCGGCCTCAAACAGGGTCCTCGGAGGCTGCGGTCGCTTGCGTCGGGCGGAAGATTCGCACCGCCTTCACGGCCCGTCCCTGCGAGTGAACGATCTCCATCGGCACCCCTGAGATCTTGATCGAGACGTCGGCTTCCGGGATATCCTGCAGATGCTCCAGGATCAGGCCGTTGAGCGTCTTGGGCCCGTCCGTGGGGAGGCTCAGTCCCAGTGCGCGATTTATCTCGCGCACCGGCATTGCGCCGTCGGCCGCCGCGCTGCCGTCTTCGTCCCAGCGCAGCGCGGGCGCCGCGGAAGGAACCGTAGTGGTGAACTTGCCGATGATCTCTTCGATGATGTCGCCGAGCGTCACCAGCCCCATCAGCTCGCCGTACTCGTCGACCACCAGCGCGATGTTCTCCCGTTTTTCCTGGAAGTACTGCAGCTGCGTGAATACCGGCGTCGCTGCGGGGACGAAGTAGGGTTCGGCGACCAGCTCTTCGAGCGCCGCCTTGTCGAATGCGCCCGCGTCCAGCGGACCAAGCACCTTGCGCAGGTGCAATACGCCCGCGACGTCTCCCTGGCTGGAGCGGAACACGGGTAGCCGGCGATGATAGGCGGTGGCCATCTGCCGCTTGATCGTTTCCATGTCGTCGTCGAGCTTGACCGATTCGATGCGCGCGCGCGGCACCATGATGTCCTGCACCGTGATGCTGCCCAGGTCGAACAGGTTGAGCAGGATGCTGACGTGCTTCTTGGGCATGAAGCTCGAGGACTCGAGCACCAAGGTGCGGATTTCCTCCGGCGAGAGCTTCTGCACCTGCACATCCTCCTCGGGCCGAACGCCCAGCAGCAGCAGCAGCGGACGGACGAACAGGTTGACGAACCACACGACTGGATCGAGCAGCCGCTGCACCGGCCCGATCACATACGCGAGCGGCAGCCCGATGCGCTCCGGATAAGTGGCGCCTACCACCTTGGGCGTGATTTCGGAGAAGACGATGATCAGGAATGAGATCACGAACGTGCTCACGGCGTAGGTGAGCTTGTCCTCGCCCAGCAGCCGCACCGCCACCACGCTGGCGACGGTCGTCGCGCCGGTGATCGCGAGGGTGTTGCCGATGAGAATGCCGCCCAGCAGCCTGTCGGTGCGCTTGAGCAGCGCCGAGGCGCGCCGCGCCCCGCCGTGGCCTTGCGCCACGAGGTGCTTCAGGCGGTAGCGGTTCAGCGCCATCATTGTGGTTTCGGCGATCGAAAAGAACGCCGACAGCACCAGCAGCACGACCAGTACCGCGAGCTCCGCCGATAAGGGGATGTCTTCCATCGGCGCGCTAGGTCGCGCCGCGGCCCAGCACGACCTCGAGCACGAACCGACTGCCGACGTAGGCCAGCAGCAGCAGCACGAAGCCGGCGAGCGTCCAGCGCAGCGCAGTACGGCCGCGCCAGCCGTAGTAGTGACGTCCGATCAGGAGCGCGGCGAAGGTGAGCCAGGACACAACCGCGAACACGGACTTGTGGTCGAACCGGATCGGCCGGCCGAACAGCGACTCGGAAAAGATGATCCCGGTCGCGAGCGTCAAGGTGAGCAGCGCAAACGCCGCGCCGATGAGGCGGAACAGCAGCCGCTCGAGCGTCAACAAGGGCGGCAGCGAGGCGAACGGGCCGCGCAACGGTCCGAGCGGCTCGCCGATCGCAATTGGCCCCTTGCGCGCGCCGTGCAGGCGGCGCTCCAGCACCGCCATCAGCAGCGCGTGCAGGATGGCGATGGTGAACAGGCTATAGGCTAGCATCGCGAGCACCAGGTGGAGCTTGAACTCGAGCGAAGCCGCGTGCGTCGTCGCGTAGCCGGGAAAAAAGGCCGGCAGCGGGGCCGTGAGCGCGGCGAGCGCGAGCACCGGAGCCTGCATGCCTTCGAGATTGTAGAAGAAGCTTTCGACCCAGTAGAACAGGACCGCCAGCCAGAGCATCGCCGACAGCGCGTGGGCGAAGCCGAAGCGCGGCTGGGCGGGCGCCACGACGTCGGCGTACAGCAGCCAGCCGTGCAGCACGAGCGGCAGCAGCAGCGCTGCCCGTTCCCAGCCCCTCAGGCCGCCCGCCCGTTCGCGCGCGGCCGGCGCCGGCCTGGCCGACCAGCGCGTTCTCCAGAAGTGCAGCGCGAGCCCGGCGTACACGGCGCAGGTCAGCGCGTGCAGTAGAATGTACGGCATCGTTTCAGTTTATCACCGCGTGCCGCGTAGCCGCGGCGCCCCCTCTCCCGGCGCAGCCATCGAATGCTCGACAACCTAACAACGCGGCTCGGGCGCATCGTCAAGACGCTGCGCGGCGAGGCCCGCCTCACCGAGTCCAACATCCAGGACGCCCTGCGCGAGGTCCGCGTCGCCTTGCTCGAGGCCGACTGCGCGGTGCCGGTGGTCAGGGACTTCATCGCGGCCGTGCGCGAGAAGGCGCTCGGCCAGGACGTGATCGGCAGCCTGACTCCGGGCCAGGCGCTGGTAGGCGTGGTGCACCGCGAGCTGACCCACCTGATGGGCGACGCCAACGTCGGGCTCAATCTGGCCGCGCAGCCGCCCGCAGTGATATTGATGGCAGGGCTTCAGGGGTCCGGCAAGACCACGACCACTGGCAAGCTCGCCCGCTTGCTGAAGGAACAGAAGAAGAAGGTCCTGGTCGTTTCCAGCGACGTTTACCGGCCGGCGGCAATCGACCAGCTCGAAACGGTCGCGGCACAGGCGCAGGCGGACTTCCTGGCGACATCGCCGTCCGAGGCGCCGACGGCCATCGCGCGCCGTGCGCTCGAGCACGCGAAGACCCACTACTACGACGTGCTGATCGTCGACACAGCAGGACGCCTGGCCATCGACGAAGCAATGATGAAGGAGATCGTTGCGCTGCGCGCCATCCTGAACCCGGTAGAGACGCTGTTCGTCGTCGACGCGATGCAGGGGCAGGACGCGGTGAACGTCGCCAAGGCATTCAACGACGCGCTGCCGCTAACCGGCGTGATTCTGACCAAGCTGGACGGCGATGCGCGCGGTGGCGCGGCGCTCTCGGTGCGGCAGGTGACGGGCAGGCCGGTGAAGTTCGTCGGCGTAGGCGAGAAGCTCGCGGGGCTGGAGCCGTTCTACCCGGAGCGCATGGCGTCGCGGATTCTCGGCATGGGCGATATCGTTTCGCTGGTCGAAGAAGCGCGCAAGGGCGTCGACCTTGACGAGGCCAAACGCGTCGCAGACAAGATCAAGAAGGGCAAGGGCTTCGATCTGGAGGATTTCAAGGCGCAGATACAGCAGATGAAGAAGATGGGAGGCCTGTCGGCGTTGATGGACAAGCTGCCCGCTCAGCTCACGGGACAGGTCAACCCGGCGCAGCTGCCGGACGACCGCCAGATGCGCCGCATCGAGGGCATCATCAACTCGATGACGCCTCAGGAGCGTGCCAAGCCCGAACTGCTCAAGGCCTCCCGCAAGCGTCGAATCGCCGCCGGCGCCGGGGTCTCGGTGCAGGAGGTGAACCGCCTTCTGAACCAGTTCGAGCAGATGCAGAAGATGATGAAGATGATGAAGGGCGGCAATCTCGCGCGCATAATGCGCAACATGAAGGGCGCGCTACCCGGGATGCGCTAGGCAGCGGCTTTGCGCCAGCCGCGCGCCGGGCTTCACAAAACTCTGATTTTCGCCGTATAATCCGCGCCTTTTCGCAGTTCGACGGGGATACCCAATGGTGGTGATTCGACTGGCGCGCGGCGGCGCCAACAAGCGGCCCTTTTACCACATGGTGGTGGCCGATTCGCGCCGGTCGCGCGACGGGCGCTTCATCGAGCGCGTGGGTTTCTACGATCCCAAGGCGCCCGAGGGCCGCGAGGCCCTGCGCGTGAATGTGGAGCGCGTGAAGCACTGGCAGGGCAAGGGGGCGCAGCTTTCGCCCACGGTGGTGCGGCTCGTAAAGCAGTTTGGCAAGAAAGCCGCCTGAGCAACTGATTGAAATGGGCCGTGTCGCCGGCAACTACGGCGTGCGCGGCTGGATTCGGGTGGTGCCCTACAGTGCCGAGCCGGGCGCGCTCGAAGCGCACGCGGCATGGCGGGTCGGGGATGCGACGTACAGGATCGAGCAGAGCCGGGTTCATACCGGCAACCTGCTTGCCAAGCTCGAGGGAATCGAGACACGCGAGCAGGCGCTGGCGCTGAAGGGCAGCAAGGTCACGCTGCCGCGCGCGGCGCTGGCGGATCCGGCGGCAGGGCAGTATTACTGGGCCGATCTGGTGGGGCTCGAGGTAGTAAACGCGCAAGGGTCGGTGCTGGGGGTCGTGCAGGGGCTGTTCTCGAACGGCGCCCACGACGTGATGGAACTGGCGGGCGACAAGAGCATGCGTCTGCTGCCCTTCGTGCCGGCGGTGGTGAGAAAAGTCGATCTCGAGGGCAGGCGCATCGAAGTGGAGTGGGGCGCCGAGTGGTAATCCGCTTCGACGTGGTGACGCTGTTCCCCGAGGCGCTGGTGGCGGTGACGCAGTCGGGCATTACGCGCCGCGCCAGGGAGCGGGGCCTGTGGCAGCTGGAGACGTGGAACCCGCGCGAATTCAGCGCGGACAGTTACCGGACGGTGGATGATCGTCCGTATGGCGGCGGGCCGGGCATGGTGATGCTGGCCGAGCCCCTGGACAAGGCGCTCGACGCGGTCGCCGCGTCGCAGGGCGAGGCGAAAGGCCGGGTAATCTTCCTTTCGCCGCAGGGCAGGCGGCTCGAGCACCGCAGGGTGATCGAGCTGTCGCAGGAGCGGGCGCTGACCTTGCTGTGCGGCCGCTACGAGGGTGTCGACGAAAGGCTGCTTGCGCGCCGCGTCGACGAAGAGCTTTCGCTCGGGGACTTCGTCCTGTCGGGCGGCGAGCTGGCGGCGATGGCGTTGATCGACGCGGTGGTGAGGCAGTTGCCGGGAGCGCTCGGCGACGAGGAATCGGCGGTTGAGGAGTCCTTTGCGCGCGGACTGCTCGATTGCCCGCAGTACACGCGACCGGAGGTCTATGCCGGTGAGCGCGTGCCGGAGGTGCTGCTGTCCGGGCATCATGAGCAGATCCGGCGCTGGAGGTTGAAGCAGGCGCTGGGACGGACCTGGCTCAGGCGGCCGGATTTGCTCGCGGCGCGGGAATTGAACGACGAGGAACGCAAGCTGCTGGACGAATTCCGGCAGGAGCGGAGAAACGGAGCTTAACCATGAACCTTATCCAGAAAATCGAGCAGGAAGAAATCGAGCGCCTCGGCAGGAAGATCCCGGACTTCTCGCCGGGCGACACCGTGGTGGTGAACGTCAACGTCGTCGAGGGTGAGCGCAAGCGCGTGCAGGCCTTCGAAGGCGTGGTGATCGGCAAGCGCAACCGCGGCCTGAATTCCTCTTTCATCGTGCGCAAGATCTCCTCGGGCGAAGGCGTCGAGCGAACCTTCCAGACCCACTCGCCGCTGATCGCCTCGATCGAGGTAAAGCGCAAGGGCGATGTTCGGCGCGCCAAGCTCTATTACTTGCGCGAGCGTTCCGGCAAGTCGGCGCGAATCCGCGAGAAGATCGCCGCCCGCGCCGCCACGGAGGCGGAGGCGGACGCGCAAGAGTAGGCGCGACGCCGCAGTCCGTCGTACGGGGC
Source organism: Burkholderiales bacterium (assembly GCA_035517095.1). Classification (GTDB taxonomy): domain Bacteria; phylum Pseudomonadota; class Gammaproteobacteria; order Burkholderiales; family SG8-39; genus DAHVFK01. The sequence continues at coordinate 100,719 of DATIZK010000050.1, read as the reverse complement.
GCAAAGGCGCCCCGTTTTCGTTTCCGGACGGCACTATAATCCGCACATGCGACGCGAGATCACCACCATCAGCCCCACCCCCGAGATCGTCGCGGAGCTCAGGGCGGGCCACATGGTCATCCTGGTCGACGAGGAGGACCGCGAAGACGAGGGCGACCTCGTCATCGCGGCCGAGCACGTCACCCCGCAAGCGATCAATTTCATGGCCAAGCATGCGCGCGGCCTGGTATGCCTGACGCTGACCGAGGAGCGACGCCGCCAGCTCGACCTGCCGCCGATGGTGCACGATAACCGCTCCTCGATGGGCACCAATTTCACCGTTTCGATCGAGGCCGCCGACGGCGTTACGACCGGCATCTCGGCGCACGATCGGGCGCGAACCGTGCGCGCCGCGGTGGCGCGGGACGCCAAGCCGGCCGACATCGTGCAGCCCGGCCATATCTTTCCGGTCGTGGCGCAGCCCGGCGGCGTGCTGGTCCGGGCGGGACATACCGAGGCCGGATGCGATCTGGCGCAGCTCGCCGGCCTTACGCCGGCCGCGGTGATCTGCGAAGTGATGAACGACGACGGCACGATGGCGCGTCTGCCGCAGCTGATCGAGTTCGCCTCGGCGCACAAGCTGAAGATCGGCACCATCGCGGACTTGATCGAGTACCGCGGAGCGAACGAGTCGCTGGTGCGACGCTCCGTCGAGCGCGAGATCGTAACCGCGTGGGGACGCTTCCGCCTAGTGGCGTATCGCGACGTTCCGACCGGCGGCACCCACCTAGCGCTGCTGCGCGGCGAGATTCGCGCGGATTCGGAGGCGCTGGTGCGCGTGCACGAGCCGCTTTCCATCGTCGATCTGCTGGATTCCGGCCCGGGCGCGCACTCGTGGAGCATCCCCGAGGCGCTGACAGCGATCGCCGCCTCGGACGCTGGCGTCGTGGTGCTGCTGAACTGCGCGCAATCCGACGACGGCCTGGAGGAGCGCCTGGGCGAGGCGCGGCCCGAGGAAAAGGCACCGCGCCGAGACCTGCGCAGCACGGACCTGCGCACTTACGGCATCGGGGCGCAGATCCTGCGCGATCTCGGCGTCGGCAAGATGCGCCTGATGGCAGCGCCGCGCAAGATGCCGAGCATGGCGGGATTCGGGCTCGAGGTCACGGGCTACGCCGACTTGCCGCGGCGCGGGGGCTGAGTCGTGGCCGAACCGCTCAGCGGCGCGGGCCTGCGCATCGGCATCGTCGCCAGCCGTTTCAACCAGGAGATTGTTGCGCAGCTGGTCGCGCGAGCCGACGCCGAGCTCGCCGTCCTGGGCGTGAGCGCCGAGGACGTCATGCGCACGAGCGTGGCGGGGGCACTTGAGATCCCGCTCGCGCTGCAGTGGATGGCGCAGTCGGGCCGCTTCGACGCACTGGTGGCGATCGGCGCGGTGGTGCGCGGGGATACCTACCATTTTGAGGTGGTTGCCAATGAATCGGCGCGCGGCGTCATGGACGTCGCGCTCGAGTTCGGCATACCGGTAGCGAATGGCATCCTCACCACCGACGACGAGACGCAGGCGCTGGCGCGCGCAGACAAGGGGGCCGAGGCCGTGCGCGTCGCGGTGGAGATGGCGCGCCTGCGCGGCGCGCTCACGGAGCGCTGGCGATGAGGACCTACCGGCGCCGCGCGCGCGAGATCGCCCTGCAGGCGCTCTATACCTGGCAGCTTGCGGGAGGCGGCGCGCGCGAGATCCTCGAGCAGGCCAAGTCGCTCGAGGGCTACGATCGCTGCGATAGGGCGCTGGCGGAGTCGCTGGTCGGGGGCGTGCTAAGTCGCGCCGCGGAGCTCGAGGCGCTGCTGCTGCCCTGCGTCAGCGGACGGTCCTTCGGCCAGCTCTCGCCGGTAGAGCGCGCGATCCTGTATATCGGCGCGCTCGAGCTGGCGGCGCATCCCGAGACGCCGTTCAAGGTGGTGGTGAACGAGGCGATCGAGCTCGGCAAGAGCTTCGGCGGCGCGGAGGGACATCGGTTCGTTAACGGGGTTCTGGAGCGGCTCGCCGCAACCCTTAGGCCGGTCGAGGTGGCGCGGGCGCGGCAGACCGCCTGAGCACGGCGCGATGCTCTCCGAGTTCGAGCTGATCCGGCGCTATTTCGACCGTCCCGCGCGCAGCGCGCTGCTCGGGGTCGGCGACGACGCCGCGCTGGTGAAGCCCGAGCCCGGCATGGCGCTGGCGGTTTCCACCGACATGTTGCTGGAGGGCCGCCACTTCGTCGTGGGAGCCGATCCGCGCCTTCTCGGCCACAAGGCGCTGGCGGTGAACCTGTCGGACATGGCTGCGATGGGCGCGACACCACGCTGGGCGACGCTCGCGCTCGCGCTGCCGCAGGCGGACGAAGCCTGGTTGGCTGCGTTTAGCGCCGGGTTGTACGCGCTTGCCGAGCGTTACGAGGTCGAGCTGATCGGCGGCGACACCACGCGCGGAAGCCTGGCGATCGCGATCACCATCCTGGGCGAGGTTCCAGAGGGGCGCGCCCTGCTGCGCTCGGGGGCGCGCCCGGGCGATGATATCTGGGTTTCCGGCGAGCTCGGTGGCGCGGCGCTGGCGCTGGCGCACGGCCGGGGCCAAGTGAAGCTTGCACGGCAGGATGCGGCACAGGCCGCGCGGCGCCTGAACGAGCCTGAGCCGCGTGTGGCGCTCGGCGAGCGCCTGCGCGGCCTCGCCAGCAGCGCGATCGACGTCTCGGACGGCTTCGCCGGCGACCTGCGGCACGTGCTCGAGCGCTCTGCGGTGAGCGCGCGGGTTCATTACGCCAGCTTGCCGCGACCGGCAGCTCTGGCGGCTCTCGCCGATTCGCAGCTGGAAGCCGAGTGCGTGCTCTCGGGCGGCGACGATTACGAGCTGCTATTCACGGCGGAGCCTGGCAAGCGCGCCGAGCTGGCCGCACTCGCGGCCGAGCTTCGCATCGCCCTTACCCGCGTCGGCACGATTCACGCCGGCGGGGTGCTGCTCGAGCTGCTCGACGCCGCCGGCCGCGCCATGCCCCAGGCTGCCGGATTCGACCACTTCCGCGCATGATGAACTTTCGTCCCCGGCCCAGCTTCGTGTTGGCGCATCCGGCGCACTTCCTTGCGTTCGGATTCGGCGTCGGGCTGGCGCGCGTCGCGCCGGGGACCTTTGGCACGCTGCTCGCGTTCCCGCTCTGGTGGTTGCTTGGCGACGCCTTCCCCGTGCCGGCGTTCTGGATCCTGGTCGCGTTCTTCTTCGCCGCCGGGGTCTGGGCCTGCTCGGTGACCGGCCGCCACCTGGGCATCGCCGACCACGGCGCGATGGTGTGGGACGAAGTGGTCGCGATGCTCGCCGTGCTCGCGGTCATCCCGCAGCAGCTCGGCTGGCAGATCGCGGCGTTCTTCGTGTTCCGCGCCTTCGACGTGGTCAAGCCGCCGCCCATCCGCTATTTCGAGCGCCGCTTCAAGGGCGGCTTCGGGGTCATGTTCGACGACGTGCTCGCGGCAGGGTACACGCTCGTCGTGCTTGCGATCGCGCACAGGCTGCTGACGTAATGCCGGCCGATCCGCTTTACACCCTGGGAGCCCTGGCCGGGAGCCGGCTCAAGGAGCGCGGCGAGCGCTTGGTGAGCGCCGAATCGTGCACCGGCGGCTGGGTAGCGCAGGTCGTGACCTCGGTCGCGGGCAGCTCCGAGTGGTTCGAGCGCGGCTTTGTGACCTACTCCAACGAGGCCAAGCGGGAGCTGATCGGGGTGCGCGCCGAGACGCTCGCGCATTACGGGGCGGTGAGCGAGGAGACCGCGCGCGAAATGGCGCTCGGCGCCCTCGCCGCGAGCCGGGGCACGCTCTCGCTCGCGGTCACCGGTATAGCCGGGCCTAGCGGCGGCACCCCGGCCAAGCCGGTCGGGATGGTCTGCTTCGCCTGGGCCGACCGCAGCGGCGCGGTGCGCAGCGAAACGCGCCATTTCACCGGCAACCGGGAGAAGGTGCGGCGCCAGTCCGTGCTGCGCGCGCTTCAGGGCGTGGTCGAATGGCTTGACGGAGCGGCGGCCCGGGTCTAGAACTGGCGTGGCAACGCCCCCATGTAGGCTCCATGGCTACCATCCGACCCCCCGCCGTCGCGGGTGCCTTCTATCCCGGCAACCCGCAGGCCCTTGCTGCGCAACTCGGCGGGTTCCTCGCCGCGAGCGCGGACGAAACCAGCGAAATTCCGAAGGCGCTCATCGTTCCGCACGCCGGCTACGTGTATTCGGGCGCGGTGGCGGGGCGCGCTTACTCCGAGCTTGCAGCCGCCCGCGGCGTCGTGACGCGAGTGGTGCTGCTCGGGCCCGTGCACCGCGTTCCGGTGCGCGGCCTCGCGCTGCCTGGCGTGGACGCGTTCCAGACTCCGCTGGGCAGCATCCCGGTAGACGCGGAGGGGGTGCGGGCGCTCGCCGGCCTGCCGCAGGTGGTGACCAGCCCCGCGGCCCACGCCATGGAGCACTCGCTCGAGGTACAACTACCCTTCCTGCAAAATGTCCTCGGCAGCTTTTCGCTCGTGCCCTTGGCGGTTGGCGACGCCAGCGTGGCTGAGGTGGCGCAAGTCGTCGAGCAACTGTGGGGCGGGCACGAGACGCTGTTCGTGCTGAGCACTGACTTGTCGCACTACCACAGCTACCAGGAGGCCAAGCGAATCGACGCGGCGACGCTGGCGCGCATCGCCTCGCTCGCTTCTGACCTGAACCACGAGCAGGCCTGCGGCGCGACGCCGCTCAACGGCCTGCTGCGCGTGGCACGCGCCAAGGGCCTGTCGATCCGGCTGCTTGCGGCGTGCAATTCCGGCGATACCGCGGGCGACCGCGCGCGCGTGGTCGGCTACTCGTCGTTCGCGCTCTACGAGCCGGGCGGGGCGCCGTCCCGGGACGAGCAGGGGCGCACGCTGCTCGGGATCGCGCGCGGGGCGATCGGCCGCCAACTCGGCCAGGCGGCGGCGCCGCGGCTCGACCATCCCGCCTGGCTGGCGCAGCCGGGGGCGAGCTTCGTCACGCTCACCATTGACGGCGCGCTGCGCGGCTGCATCGGCAGCCTGCAGGCGCACCGGCCGCTTGGACATGACGTCGCGGCGAATGCCGAGCACGCGGCGTTCCGCGATGCGCGTTTCGCTCCGCTCACGTTGCAGGAGTGGCCGCGCGTCGCGGCCGAGGTGTCGCTGCTCTCGACCCCGGAGAAGGCCGAATTCGGCGACGACATCGACCTGCTCGGGCGGCTGCGACCCGGGGTGGACGGGGTGATCCTCGAGCACCGCGGCCGGCGCGGCACCTTCCTGCCGCAAGTGTGGGACAGCCTGCCCGACCGGCGCCGCTTCATGCACGAGCTCAAGCGCAAGGCGGGGCTGTCCCCGGACACGCCGCTCGTGCAGTGCAATGTCTGGCGCTACCAGGTCGTGAAATGGCGCGAAGCCGACTTCGCCGACTAGCATGATTCCGGAATCCAGCCATCCCGGTCGCTGGTGGCACGCACTCGACGACGGGCGCATCCAGTGCGACCTGTGCCCGCGCGACTGCAAGCTGCACGAGGGCCAGCGCGGTGCGTGCTTCGTGCGCAAGATGCAGGGCGGCAGGATGGTGCTAACCACCTACGGTCGCTCGTCGGGCTTCTGCGTCGATCCGATCGAGAAGAAGCCGCTGAACCAGTTCTACCCCGGCTCGAGCGTGCTGTCGTTCGGCACCGCGGGCTGCAACCTGGCGTGCAAGTTCTGCCAGAACTGGGACATCTCCAAGTCGCGCGAGATGGACACCCTGATGGACCAGGCCACGCCGCAGATGATCGCCGATTCGGCGCTGCGCCTGGGCTGCAGAAGCGTCGCCTTCACCTACAACGACCCGGTGATCTTCGCCGAGTACGCGCTCGACGTGGCGGACGCCTGCCACGCGAAGGGCGTGAAGACCGTTGCGGTGACCGCGGGCTACATTCATCCCGAGCCGCGGCGCGAGTTCTACGCCAAGATGGACGCTGCGAACGTCGACCTGAAGGCTTTCACCGAAGAGTTCTACTTCAAGCTCACGGGCGCGCACCTGCAACCGGTGCTCGACACGCTCGTCTACCTGGCGAAGGAAACCGACGTCTGGACCGAGATCACGACGCTGCTGATCCCCGGCAAGAACGATTCCGAGCCCGAGATCGAAGCCGAGTGCAAGTGGATCCGAGACCACCTCGGCCGCGACGTACCGCTGCATTTCACCGCCTTCCACCCCGACTGGAAGATGCGCGACGTTCCAGCGACCCCGGCGGCGACGCTCAGGCGTGCGCGCGAAACTGCGCTGCGCGCCGGGTTACGCTACGTGTACACTGGAAACGTCCACGACGAAGAGGGTGGCAGCACCTGCTGCCCCGCGTGCGGGGAGGCGGTGATCGCGCGCGACTGGTACGAGATCCGCGCCTACCACCTGACGGACGAGGGCGCATGCGGGTTTTGTGGCCACCGGCTCGCCGGCCGCTACGGAAAGTTCGGCAAACCTTTTGGCGCAAGGCGCATCCCGGTAAGACTGGCGCTCGGCGCCTGAGCGGGTGAGCTTCGCCCCGGGGCGCGGCGGCTGGCTCGCCCTGCTGTGCGCGAGCCGCATGCTGGCAGCGAGCTGGTTCGTCGCCTACTCTGCGGTTCTTCCGCTCACGCAGCAGGCCTGGGGCCTGTCGGGGCGCGAGGCGGGCCTGATTCAGTCGGCGTTCCACCTCGGTTACCTGGTGTCGCTGTTCGTGGTCGGTTTCATCGCCGACCACTACGGTGCCCGCCGCGCCTACCTCGTGACCGGCGTGGCGGCGTGGGTGGCGCCGATCCTGTTCGTCGCCTTCGCGCATGGTTTTTGGTCGGCCTACTGGCTTCACCTGCTCACCGGGCTGTGCCAGGGCGGGACCTATACCCCGGTGCTCGGGCTGGTGAACGAGCATGTCGCGCACGAGCGGCGCGGGCGCGCGATGGGCTTCGTGATAGGGGCCTCGAGCGCGGGTTATGCGCTTTGCCTCGGGCTGTCGAGCCTGGTTCTCGGCTTCGCCGGCTGGCGCACGGCGATCGGCGCAGTCGCTGTGCTGCCGCTGCTGGCCTGGATCATGGCGCTCATCGCCGTTCGCTCGACGCCGAACGTGGTGCATCGGCGCCCGGCGGGCGAGGGCGTGCTCGCGGCGTTGCCGGCGGTGTTCGGCAACCGGCGCGGCATGCTCTCGATCCTGGGCTACACCTGCCACAACTGGGAGCTGCTCGGGCTGTGGGCCTGGCTGCCTGCCTTCCTCACCGCGGCTCTCACTGCGGGCGGGGACGGCGCGCAGGCCGCCGCGACCGCGGCACTCGCGCTGGCGGCGGTGACCTACGTGGCGAATATCGGCGGCAGCATCCTCGGCGGCACCATGGCCGACCGCTGGGGCCGCACCGAGACGATCCTGCTCTGGTCGTGCGTGAGCCTCGTGCTTTCGTTCTCGATCGGCTGGCTGGTCAACGCGCCCGCGGCACTGCTGGTGTTGCTCGCCTGCGTCTACAACTTCTCCGCCATCGCCGATTCGTCCACCCACTCGACGCTGCTGGCCGAGAGCGTGCCGCCGCACCAGGTGGGCGTCGCGTTTTCCGTCCGCTCGGCGATCGGCTTCGGCGCCGGAGTGGTCAGCCCGGTGGTGTTCGGCTGGGCGCTCGACCTCGCCGGCGGCGCCAGGGAGGTCGCCGATCCGCGCGCCTGGGGCATCGCCTGGGCCACGCTGGGACTGGGCGCCGCGCTCGGACCCGTGGCGACGCTCAGGCTGCGGCGCGCGCGCTGAGCCGGTCCGGTCGGGGGGCGCGTCCGCCGTCTAGACGCCGAGGTAGCGCTGCAGGATAGCGGGCTGCGCCTTGACCTCTTGGGTCGTGCCCTCGTAGACGATGTGCCCGTTGTTGAGGATGTAGACGCGCTGCGCGAGCGCGAGGGTCGCGGCGATGTTCTGCTCGACCAGCACGATGGTCTGGCCCGCCGCGGCGAGCTCGCGGCAGGCGCTCATCAGGTTGCGCACGATCGCCGGCGCGAGACCTTCGAACGGCTCGTCGAGCAGGATGATCTTCGGATCGCGCACCAGGGCGCGCGCGATCGCGAGCATCTGCTGCTCGCCGCCCGAGAGGTCGGTACCGCGGCTGTGGCGCCGCTCCCTGAGACGGGGGAACATCGCGTAGATGCGCTCGAGCGACCATTTGTTCTGCGCGGTGAGCGCGGCGAGGACCAGGTTCTCCTCGACGTCCAGGCTGCCGAATATGCGTCGCTCCTCGTGCACCAGCTGCATCCCGGCGCGCGCGATGGCGTGGCTCTTCCTGCCGGCCATTTCCGTCCCGTCCAGCAGCACCGAGCCCGCGCGCGGCGTCACCACGCCCATCAGGCTTTTCAGGGTGGTGCTCTTGCCGGCGCCGTTGCGCCCGAGCAGCGCCACGACCTCGTTCTTCTCGACGCGCAGCGCGACGTCAAACAGGATGTGCGAATCGCCGTAGTAGCTGTTGAGGCCCTTGACTTCGAGCAAGCTCACGACACGAGCTCCTCGTGCACGCCCCCGAGGTAGGCTTCCTGCACTTCCGCGTTGGCTTTCACCTGGTCCGGCGTGCCTTCGGTCAGTACGCGCCCTTCGTAAAGCACGGTGACGCGCTCGGCGAGCTCGAACAGCGAGGCCATGTCGTGGTCGATGATGATCATCGTGCGCCCGCGGCCGATCGACTTGAGCAGCCTGACCGTTTCGACCCTTTCGCGGGGACTCATGCCCGCGAGCGGCTCGTCCAGCAGCAGCAGGCTGGGAGAGGACGCGAGCGCGAGTCCGACTTCGAGCCTGCGCTTTTCGCCGTAGGCGAGCTGCGACACCGGCGTGTTCAGCCGCCCGGTCAGGTTCACCAGCGCGAGCGTGTGCTCGACCTGTGCCTCCAGTCCCGGGATGCGCGCCAGGCTGCGCAGCATGTCGAGCCTGAACTTGCCGCGCAGCTCGGCGAGCGCGGAGATGATCAGGTTCTCTCGCACCGTCAGGCGGTTGAACAGCTGGTTGACCTGGTAACTCTTGGTGAGCCCGAGCTGGCAGACGTCGGTGACGCTCAAGCCGGTGATGTCGCGGCCCTCGAAGGTGATGCGGCCCGAGCTGGGCGGCACCTCGCAGGTCAGCATCTTGAAGAAGGTGGACTTGCCGGCGCCGTTCGGCCCGATGATGCCGCGCAGCTCGCCCTGCTCGACGCTGAAGTCGATGTCGACGTTGGCCGCGATGCCGCCGTAGTTCTTGCTCAGGCCCTGCGTGCGCAGGATGGGCCCGGTGAATCTGCGCGAGGCGTGGTGCCGCGCCAGGGTCACCGCAGTCGCCGGTTCGGCACGTGGCGCGGCCGCCGTGTCGCCCGGCGCCTCGTCGGCCGTCTCGTCGGATGCCGGCGCTTCCGCCTTCGGTTGCGCGGGCGCCGTCCGCCCGGTCGCGAGGCCGTGGAGAACGCGGATGCCGCCGATCAGGCCGTTGCGCAGAAAGAACACCAGCAGCACGAAGATCAGCCCGAGCACCAGCTTCCAGGTCGCCCCGAGCTTGAGCGTGGCCTGAAGGAAGTCCTGCAGGAAGAGCCACACGCCCGCCCCCAGCAGCGGGCCGAACAGCGTGCCGATGCCGCCGATTGCGGTCTGCATCACGAGCTGCCCCGAGGTGTCGAACATGAACGCGTCGGGCGGCATGAAGCCCTGCATCACGCCGAGCAGGCCGCCGGCGAAGCCCGCGTAGGCCGCGGCGACGACGAACGCGGCGAGCTTGTAGCCGTGGATGTTGTGGCCCACCGCGGCCGCGCGCAGCGGGTTCTCGCGGATCGCGCGCAGGATCGCGCCGACCGGCGAGCGCACGATGCGCAGCGCGATCACGATGCCGACGAAGTAGCAGAACGCGAGGAACGGGTAGAGCGACCAGCCGGTGTTGAAATGAATGGTGGTGAAACCGAGGTAGAGCTTCGGCGCCGGGACGCCGGGAAGGCCGTTTTCGCCGCCGGTCCAGTGCGACAGCGGATTGAACTCGACGAAGAAGAACACCTCCGCGATCGCCACCGTAATCATGGCGAAGTAGATCCCGGTGCGGCGCAGCGCGATCAGTCCGACCAGGTAGCCGACCGCGGCGGCGGCGAGCGTGCCGATGAGCAGCGCCGTCACCACGTGCGGGAACCCCGCCCGCGTGAGCAGGTAAGCGGAGACCATGCCGCCCGTGCCGTACAGCGCCGACTGTCCGAATGACAGCAGTCCGGTGTAGCCGAACAGGATGTCGAAGCCGACCCCGAACATGCCCCAGACCAGGATCCGGTTGACCGTGTCGGGCGCCGCGTCGAGATAGGGCAGCAGAAACGGCGCGGCGATCAGCGCGGCCGCGGTAAGCGTTTCGACCAGCAGGGGGCGCTGCGTGTTGCCCAGGCGGTCGGCGTTCATTCGCGTCCCTTCACGCCCAGCAGGCCGTGCGGGCGCACCATCAGGACGAGCGTCATCGCCGCGAACAGCATGACGTAGGCGTAGCCCGGGTTGAACATCGAGGTGATGCTGATGATCTCGCCTGCGATCAGCCCGCCCAGCACGGCGCCGGGGAACGAGCCGACGCCGCCGATCACCACCACGACGAAGGTCTGCACCAGGATCGCCTCGCCCATGTCCGGCGCGAGCGAGACCACCGGTGCGTTTACGATGCCCGCGAAGCCGGCCGCCATGGCGCCGATGCCGAACACCAGCATGAACACGCGGTCGACGTTGATGCCGAGGGAGTCGACCATGACCGAGTCCTCGATGCCGGCGCGCACGATGAGGCCGAGCCGGGTGCGGTACAGGATCAGAAACAGCGCAATCAGCGCGAGCGCGACGATGCCGACGACCGCCAGGCGGTAGGTCGGGTAGAACATGAAGCCCAGGTTGGTGATGCCCGAGAAGACCTTCGGCGCCGGCACAGTCTTCGACAGGCTGGAGAAGAAGAAGCGCACGATCTCGACGAAGCAGATGGCCAGGCCGAAAGTCACCAGCAGCTGGTCCTCGGGCGGGCGCTTGTAGAAGTAGCGCATGATGAGCCGCTCCATCACCACGCCCACGAGGAGCAGGAATAGCGTCCCCGCGATCACTGCGGCGACGTAGGAACCGGTGTACTGGTAGGCGACGTACCCGGCATAGCCGCCGAGCATGAACATGGCCCCGTGCGCCAGGTTCAGCACGCCGAGCGTGCCGTAGATGATCGTCAGCCCGGAGCTGATAAGCGCGAGCAGCGCCCCCAGCGCCAGGCCGTTGAAGAGCTGCGAGAAGAAGTTAGACCATGTGATCATGCAGTGCAGGCGCGCACAGGCGCCGCAGCCGGCGGTTGCCGGCGGCGGCGCTGACGCCCTCGTCGGACCCTATTCTAGGTGTAGTCGCCGAGCTTGCAACCAAACGCGTCGGGCGCCTGCATGAGGGGCTCGCCGGGCACGACCTCGGTGACCTCCCAGTAGTCCTCCTTGCTCCTCATGTCGCTCGGCTTCTTGCCGCGCACGATGATCACCGGACGCACCAGCTGGTGGTCGGCGGCGCGGAAGTGCACCGGGCCGACGGTGGACTCGAAGGTTTCGCCCTTCTCGTAGGCCTTGATCACGTCCGGCGGGTAGAAGCTGCGGGCCTCCTCGACCATGCGCGCCCAGATGGCGAACTGCATATAGGCATTGTTGGCGCCCCACTCGGGCTTGTAGCCGTATTTCTTGTCGAACGCCTCGACGAACATCTTGGCGAGCGGGTACTTGTCCTCCAGCGTCCACCAGAAGTCCGTCGCGGCGTACACGCCTTCGGTCAGCGCCGGGCCCACTTCCTTGGCGAGGAACGGGATCTGGTAGGGGATCACCATCCCCATCTTCGGAGTGAGGCCGAACTGCTTGGCCTGCTGGATCGACAGCACCGCGTCGCGTCCCCAGTTCACGTTGATGATGAATTCCGCACCGGAGTTGGCTATGTTCGTCAGGTAGGAGCTGAAGTCGGACGTGCCGAGCGGCGAGACCTGGTTGGTCACCATGGTCCAGCCCCCGTTCTTCGACAGGTAGTCGTTGACCGACTTGGTGACCGTGTGGCCGTAGGTGTAGTCCGGCGTCATGAACGCCGCCTTCCTGTCCTTGCCGTAGGCCTTGAGCAGCACCGGGCCAATCGCATTGGCCGCGGTCTCGCCGTAGAAGCACTGGCGGAAGCTGTAGCGTGCGCAGTCCTTGCCCGTGGTGTCGTTCGAGCCGGAGATCGCGACCGCGTAGAGCACCTTCTCGCGCTGGGCGAGCTTGTTCAGGGCGACCGCGACCGCGCTCGAGGTCGAGCCGGTCATCAGCACGATCTTGTTCTCGGTGATGAAGCGCTGCTGGTCCTGCACCGCGTTGTTCGGCTTGGCGCCGGAGTCGGAGACCAGCAGCTTGACTTCCTTGCCGAGCACGCCCTTCTTGGACCTGGGCGCGATCTTGCGGATCAGAGGATGCCCCTCGTTGATGTGCTCGACGGCAAGCTCCATGCCCTTCAGCTCGTCCTCGCCCTGCACCGCGTAGGCGCCGGTGCGCGGCACCGTGGCGCCGATGTACACCGTGTCGCCCTCGGACCCGGCGGGCCAGGTTCCGAGCGGTGCGTGGCTCGCCGCCCAGCCGCGGCGCGGCAGCAGCAGCGACGGCGCGGCAAGGCCGGCGCCAACCAGGGTGCCGGCCTTGAGCATCTGCCGGCGGCGGGAATTCTTCAGTTTGTCGGTCATGAGTCGTCTCCTCCATGTGGAAAACTGCGTCGAGAATCCTCGGCGAGAGCTGTCAATAAGACAATAGTGCACTGAGCGCATTGGGATTTTTTGTGTATCCTTGACACCCATGCTGCAAATTTCGTCGATATTCGACCTTGCGCTGCAATATCGCCGGCTGGGACCGCGATGAACAGGATGCCGCTTATCGGGCCCAAGATCCGCGATCGCCGGCGCGCGCTCGGGATCACGCAGGCGGCGCTTTCGGCGAGGCTCGGAATCTCGGCCTCGTACCTGAACCTGATCGAGGCGGGCAAGCGCAACATCGGCGGCAGCCTGCTCAAGCGCATCGCCGAGGCGCTCGGCCTCGCCATCGACGAGCTCGACGGCGCCGCCGAGCGCAGGTTGCTCGCGGACCTCGGCGAGCTTGCCTCGGAGCCGCTGCTCGTCGCGCTGCGGCTCGACTCCGACGCGGCCGCTGACCTCGCCGGCCGCCACCCGGGCTGGGCGCGGGCACTGGTCGCGCTGCATCGCGCCTGGCTCGAACGCGGGCACGCCGTGAGCGCGCTCACCGATCGCCTGCACCAGGATCCCTTCCTCGCCGACACCGTGCACGATCTGCTCACGCGCGCGACCGCGATCCGGTCCTCCGCCGAGATCCTCGAGAGCGCGGGCGGCGTCGTGCCCGATCCGCATCGCCGTTTCGTGTCGATCGTCGGCAGCGAGAGCCGGCGGCTGGCCGACGTGGCGCAGGCGCTCGCGGGGTTCTTCGCGTCCGCGCGCGCGGGCACGCGCCCGGGCTCGCCCGCCGACGAGGTGGAGGACTTCCTGTTCGACCGCGGCAACCACTTTCCCGCGCTCGAGCAGGCCGCGGAGGCGATCCGCGTCGAGCCGCCGCGGCCCGGCGCGTCACGCTTGGAGCAGGCGCGCCGGGCCGTCGAGGCGGCGCTCCCCGAGGGGCCGCTCGCGCAGCAGGTGCAGGCCTCGCCGCTGCTCACCAGTGACGCGGCGCGGCGCCGCGCGCGGCGCGCGCTCGAGTCGTATCTCGCCGCTGCGGTGCTGATGCCCTACGAGCCCTTCCTCGCCGCGGCGCGCCGCCTGCGCTACGACGTCGACACGCTCGGGCGGCAGTTCGAAGCGAGCGTCGAGCAGGTCTGCCACCGGCTCGTCACCCTGCGCCGCCCCGGAGCCGAGGGCGTTGCTTTCGGCCTGATGCGCGTCGACGGCGCCGGGTTCACGAGCAAGCGCTTCCCGCTGCCGCGGCTGCCCCTGCCGCGCCACGGCGGCGCCTGCCCGCTGTGGGCGGTGTACCAGGCGCTGCAGTCGCCCGGCACGATAGTGCGCCAGCTGGCCGAGTTTCCCGACGGTGCGCGGTTCTTGTTCGTCGCGCGCGCACTGGACAAGCGCGCAGCTGCCTTTCCGATGCCGAGGCGGCTCGTGTCGGTAATGCTCGCTTGCGACGCGCTGCTTGCCGACCAGACCGTGTACGGCGACGGGCTCGACCTCGCCTCGACGGCGCCCGCCGCGCCGGTGGGGGCGAACTGCCGCGTCTGCGTGCGCGCCGACTGCGCGTACCGGCAGGAGGACGCGGTCATCGGCAGTTGAGGCGCGCTGTCCCTGTAGGGACGAAACCGCTAGACTCGCCGCAGGAGGGGAAACGTGACTCGGGTGCTGATCGCGGAGGACGATCCGAACATCGTCGAGGCGCTGAGCTTCGTGCTCAGCGGCGACGGCTTCGAGGTGATCGCGGCGCTCGACGGGGAAGAGGCAATGCGCTGCCTGCGCAGCGCCCCGCCGGACTTGATGATCCTCGACCTCATGCTGCCCAAGCGCAACGGCTTCGAGGTGCTCAAGCTCGTCAAGACCGACTCGGTGCTGCGCTCGCTGCCGGTCATCGTGCTTACGGCCAAGGGGCAGCCGCAGGACCGGCGCCTCGCCGAGCAGATCGGCGTCGAAGGGTTCATGACCAAGCCGTTCTCCAACACCGAGGTGGTCGAGGCCGTACGCCGCCTCGGGCGGCGCTGACGGGGCGAGCGGTGGCGCGCGAGCAGACGCCGATCCCGCCCGAACGCGTCTCGCGCGCGCGAGACGCCGCGCGCGTGCTGCCGCTTGTAGGCCTGTTCCTGCTGCTGCCGCCGGTGATCGTGCCGTTCGCGGCAGCTGTGGATGTCGCCGGCGTGCCGCTGGTGGTGTTGTACCTGTTCGCCGTGTGGCTCGGGCTCGTCCTCTCCGCGGCGCTGCTCGCGCGCGCGCTCGCGCCGCAGGCAAACCCCGAGGACCCGCCCCGCAGCTGATGCTCTCGGCGAACCTCGTCCTGCCGATCGCGCTGGTGTACGTCGCGCTGCTGTTCGCGGTGGCGTTCGTCGGCGACCAGCGCGCGCGCGCCGGACGCCTCGGCTGGCTGCAGTCGCCGGTGGTCTACACGCTGTCGATCTCGATCTACTGCACGTCGTGGACCTTCTTCGGCGCGGTGGGCTCGGCGGCGCGCGGCGGGCTGGAGTTCGCCACGATCTACCTCGGGCCGACGCTAGTGTTCGTCGGCTGGTGGCTGCTGCTGCGCAAGCTGGTGCGTATCGGGCACCTGCACGGCGTGACCTCGATCGCGGACATGATCTCGTCCCGCTACGGCAAGAACGCGCCGCTGGCGGCGCTGGCGACCGCGATCGCGGTAATCGGGGTTACGCCTTACATCGCGCTGCAGCTGCGCGCCGTGACCACGAGCATCCAGGTCATCAGCAGCGCCGGTCCCGAGAACCCCTCCGGCCTGCCGACCGCGGGGACCAATTTCCATGCCGCGTTCTGGATCGCCGCCGGCATGGCGCTGTTCACCATCCTGTTCGGCACGCGCAACGTCGACGCCAAGGAGCAGCACCACGGCGTGGTCGCCGCGATCGCGCTGGAGGCGGTAGTGAAGCTGGTGGCGCTGCTCGCGGTCGGGGTGCTGGTCGTGTTCGGCATCTGCGACGGCATCGCGGACAGCTTCTCGCGCGCGGCGCCGGCGCTGCTGCACGGGCCGGACGCGTTCGGCGTGCGCTGGGTGGCGATCACCTTCCTCTCGGGCGTGGCGGTCGTGTGCCTGCCGCGCCAGTTCCAGGTCACGGTGGTGGAGAACGCCGACGAGCGCCACTTGCGCACCGCGTCGTGGCTGTTCCCGCTGTACCTGTTCCTGATCACGCTGTTCGTGCTGCCGATCGCCATCAGCGGTTTGAGCCTGCTTCCCAAGGGATCCAACCCGGACATGTTCGTGCTCACCCTGCCGATGTGGGCGGGGCACAACGCGGTGGCGCTGCTTGCCTTCCTCGGCGGCTTCTCCTCGGCGACCTCAATGGTCATCGTCGCCTGCATCGCGCTCTCGACGATGGTCTCGAACCATCTCGTCATGCCGCTCGCGATGCGCTTCCGCTGGGTACGGCTGAACGCCAGCGGCGAGGTGCGCAGCTTCCTGCTGCGGAGCCGGCGCGTGAGCATCTGCGTGCTGATGGTGCTTGGCTTCCTGTACTTTCGCTTCAGCGGCACGGGCGGGGCGCTCGCCGCTATCGGCCTGATCTCATTCGCCGGCGTGGCGCAGTTCGTGCCGAGTCTCGTGGGTGGCCTGTTCTGGCGCAACGCGAACGCGAGCGGGGCGATGGCAGGCCTCGCGACGGGGGCGGCGCTATGGGCCTACACGCTCTTCCTGCCCAGCCTAGGCGGCGGCGTGGTGTTCTCGCCCGAGCTGCTGCGCGACGGTCCTTTCGGCGTGGCGCTGCTGCGGCCGCAGGCGCTGTTCGGGCTGGCGGGGCTGGACCCGCTGGTGCACTCGCTGTTCTGGAGCCTGTCGCTGAACACGCTGCTGTTCGTGCTGGGGTCGCTCGCGCGCGAGCCGCGGCCGATCGAGCGGCTGCAGGCGGCGCTGTTCGTCGACGTGTTCCGCACCCCGGCGGAAGCGGCCTCCGGGCTGATTCGGCGCGCCGCGGCGGCCGAGGACCTGCGCGTGCTGGCCGAGCGCATCCTCGGCGCCGACGAGACTCGGCGCCTGTTCGAGCGCGCCGCGCGCGAGCAGGGCCTGGAGCACGGCCCGCCGATCGCCAACGATGCCTTCATTACCCAGCTCGAGCGCAAGCTCGCGAGCAGCATCGGCGCGGCCTCCGCGCGCGCGATGATCTCCGAGGCGGTGAGCCTGGAGACGATCAGCCTGGACGAGCTGATGCAGATGGCCGACGACACGCGCCGCGTGCGCGAGCACAGCCGGCAGCTGCAGGAGAAGTCGAGCCAGCTCGAGGCGGCGGCAAGCCAGCTGCGCGACGCCAACGTGCGGCTGCGGCGCCTTGACCAGGAGAAGGACGATTTCCTGAGCCAGGTGAGCCATGAGGTGCGCACCCCGATGACCTCGATCCGCTCGTTCGCGCAGATCCTGCTGGAGACGCCCGGGCTGGACCCGGACCTTGC
This sequence comes from Burkholderiales bacterium, assembly GCA_035517095.1. Taxonomy (GTDB): domain Bacteria; phylum Pseudomonadota; class Gammaproteobacteria; order Burkholderiales; family SG8-39; genus DAHVFK01. The sequence continues at coordinate 83,646 of DATIZK010000050.1, read as the reverse complement.
GCAGCGCTACGTGCGCATCATCCACGACGAGGGCGTGCGCCTCACGCGCCTGCTGGACAGCACCCTTGATCTGAGCCTGCTCGAGCACGGCGAGGCGCCCTGGCCGCGCGTCGCGATCGATCCGGAGGTGGCGCTCGAGCGCGCGGTCCGCAGCTGCCAGGGGCTCGCCGGGACGCGCGTGCGGCTGCAAAGCGCGGCGCGGGCGCGCGGCGTAACCGTGGAGGCGGACGAGGATCGGCTGTGCCAGGTTTTCATCAACCTGATCTCGAACGCGATCAAGTACAACACCAGCGACGCGCCGCAGGTGACGATCCGCAGCGCGGTGCGCGACGGTGACTATGAGGTCGAGGTCGCCGACAATGGGCCAGGCATCCGCGCCGACGAGCGCGAGCGGATCTTCTCCAAGTTCGTGCGCGGCTGGGCGCACACCCAGACCGGCGCGAGCGGCGCCGGTCTCGGGCTCGCCATCAGCGGGCAGATCATGCGCCGCCTGGGCGGCACGCTCGCGCTGGTGCCCGGCGCGGGCCCGGGCGCGTGCTTTCGCGTGACCCTGCCGTTGCGCGGGGCCGCCGCCGCGCCCGGCGCTACTTCGCGAGCAGGCTGATGAGAGCGGTGTTGTCCCAGCGGCCGCCGCCGCGGGCGTTGATGCGGCCGTAGTACTGCTCGATAAGCGCCGTGCCCGGCATGAACGAGCCGTTCTTCTTTGCCTCCGCGAGCGCGATGTTGAGGTCCTTGCGCATCCAGTCGCTGGCGAAGCCGAAGCCCTCGAACTTGCCCTCGACCATGGTCTTCCAGCGGTTCTCCAGCTGCCAGGACTGCGCCGCGCCCTTGGAAATGACGCCGACAACCCTCTCCATGTCGAGGCCGGCGTTCTTGCCGAAGTTGAGCGCTTCCGAGAGGCCCTGCAGGATGCCGACGATCGCGATCTGGTTCACCATCTTGGTGAGCTGCCCGCTGCCCGCGGGACCGATCAGGGCGCACATCTTGGCGTACAGGTCGAGCACCGGCTTGGCCCTGGCGAAGGTCGCCCCGTCGCCGCCGCACATGATGCCGAGCTGGCCGTTGACCGCGCCGGCCTGCCCGCCCGAGACCGGCGCGTCGACGAAGCCGATGCCCTTTTCCTTGCACTTGGCCTCGAGCTCGCGCGCGATGACGGCCGATGCCGTGGTGTGGTCGACCAGGATCGCGCCCTTCTTCATCCCCGCCAGGGCGCCTTCGCCGCCGAACACCACCGCGCGCACGTCGTCGTCGTTGCCGACGCACATCAGCACCAGGTCGCAGTCCTTGGCCGCCTCGCGCGGGGTGGGGGCGGTCTTGCCGCCGTATTCCTTCGCCCACTGCGCGGACTTGGAGGCGGTGCGGTTGTACACCGTCACTTCGTGGCCGCCCTTCTTCAGCAGGTGGCCTGCCATCGGATAGCCCATCACGCCCAGGCCGAGAAATGCGAGTTTCGCCATCGTCCGTCTCCCAACTAATTGTGCCGATTGAGGAATGGCCAATGTTACACCGCCGCCGTTGACACGCCGCCGTCAACCGCTACAATGCATGGACGTTTATACAGTACTCGGTGCCGGCCCGGGATTGCCCGCCGTAGATGCCGGCGCACACAAGAAGAGGTACACGATGGACGAGAACAAAGCGAAGGCGCTGGCCGCGGCGCTATCCCAGATCGAGAAGCAGTTCGGCAAGGGCTCCGTGATGCGCATGGATTCCGAGGCGATCAAGGACGTGCAGGTGGTCTCGACCGGATCGCTCGGCCTGGACCTGGCGCTCGGCGTGGGCGGCCTGCCGCGCGGCCGGGTGGTCGAGATCTACGGCCCGGAATCCTCGGGCAAGACCACGCTCACGCTGCAAGTGGTGGCCGAGGCGCAGAAGATGGGCGGCACGGCGGCTTTCATCGACGCCGAAAACGCGCTCGACCCGCAGTACGCGGCCAAGCTCGGGGTCGACATCGACGAGCTGCTGATTTCGCAGCCCGACACCGGCGAACAGGCGCTCGAGATCGCCGACATGCTGGTGCGCTCGGGCGCGGTGGACGTGATCGTGGTCGACTCGGTCGCGGCGCTCACGCCCAAGGCCGAGATCGAGGGCGAGATGGGCGAGCCGCAGATGGGCCTGCAGGCGCGCCTCATGAGCCAGGCGCTGCGCAAGCTCACTGCCAACATCAAGCGCACCAACACGCTGGTGATCTTCATCAACCAGATCCGGATGAAGATCGGCGTCATGTTCGGCAACCCGGAGACCACCACTGGCGGCAACGCGCTCAAGTTCTACGCCTCGGTGCGGATGGACATCCGGCGCATCGGCTCGATCAAGAAGGGCGACGAGGTGGTCGGCTCGGAGACGCGCGTCAAGGTAGTCAAGAACAAGGTCGCGCCGCCGTTCCGCCAGGCCGAGTTCGACATCATGTACGGCACCGGCATTTCGCGCGAGGGCGAGATTCTCGAGCTCGGCGTCCAGCAAGGCATCGTCGAGAAGACGGGCGCCTGGTACACCTACAAGGGCGACCGTCTGGGTCAGGGCAAGGACAATGCGCGCGAGTTCCTGAAGGAGAATCCCGAGCTCGCACGCGAGATCGAGATCAAGGTGCGCGAGGCCGCCGGCGTGGCGCTGCCGCTGCCGGTCGTGCCCGCCGCCAACGAGGAAGCCGAGCAGGAGTCCGCCCCTGCGCCCGCGCGCAAACGGGGCTGACGAGCCGGACTCGCCGGCGCAGCTCAAGGCACGCGCGCTGCGCCTGCTGGCGCGGCGCGAGCATTCTCGGGCCGAGCTCGCACGCAAGCTCGCGCCGCGGGCCGAGTCGGCCGCCGCGCTCGAGCGCCTGCTAGACGAGCTGGCGCACAACAAGCAGCTTTCCGACGAGCGCTATGCCGAGGCCCGGGCGCACCGGCTTGCGCGCAAGTACGGCGTGGCGCGCATCGTGCACGACCTGCGCGCCAAGGGTGTCGCCGAACATACGGCGGCGAGCGCAACTGCCGGCGCGAGCGCGGATGAAATCGGGCGCGCGCGCGAAATCCTGCGGCGCAAATATGCCCTTCCCGCCACGACGCTCGAGGAGCGCGCCAGGCGCGCCCGCTTCCTGCAGAGCCGCGGCTTTTCGCACGAGGTGATCCGCCGCGTCGTTATAATCGGCTGACAGCGAGGGGAGGAAGGTCCCGCATGAAAGCGCCGTCGTTTGCCTATGCGCGCCCGGATTCGCTCCGGGAGGCGCTCGAGCTGCTCGCGCGCCACGGGGAGGCTGCACGCGTGCTCGCCGGCGGCCAGAGCCTGCTCGCTTCGCTCAACATGCGGCTGTCGTCGCCCGAGCTGCTGGTCGACATTACCGGCCTCGGGGAACTGTCGGGCATCCGGGTTCGCAACGGCGCTCTGTGCATCGGCGCCCTGACGCGGCACTGCGAAATCGAGCGCTCGGCCGAGGTTGCGCGGCACCTGCCGCTGCTCGCCCAGGCGGTGGCGCATGTGGCGCACGTCGCAATCCGCAACGCGGGAACCCTGGGCGGGTCGCTCGCGCTGGCCGATCCCGCGGCGGAATACCCTGCCTGCGCGCTCGCGCTCGACGCCACGCTCGTCATCGCCGGCGCGGGCGGCGAGCGGCGCGTCGCGGCACGCGACTTCTTCCGCGCGCTGTACAGCACCGCGCTTGGCCCCGACGAGCTGCTGCTGGCGGCGGAGTTTCCCTTGAGCGCGCCCGGCTATCGTTCGGCCTTCCTCGAGCTCGCGCGCCGGCAAGGCGACTACGCGATCGTCGGCGTCGCCGCACACGGGCGTATAGTGCGCGGCACGATATCCGACCTGCGGCTGGCCTACCTGGGGGTCGGTGCGACTGCGGTGCGCGCACGGCGCGCGGCGGCGGCGCTCGAGGGCAAGGCCTACGGCCCGCAAGCGCTCGCCGCCGCGCAGGCGGCGCTCGGCGAGGACCTCGACCCGTCGCCCGATCTCTACCATACGGCCGCGACCAAGCTGCACTTGGCGCGCGTTCTCACCGGCCGCGTGCTCGCGGCGCTGGTGCAATGATCATGGAGCAGCGATGAGCCAGGCGCCGGCGACCGAAATCGAAACCAGCTTCGTGCTCAACGGCATCCCGGTCACGCGGCGCGTGCCGGCGCGCCAGCATCTCGTGGACTTCCTGCGCGAGGAGATGGGTCTGACCGGCTCGCACACCGCCTGCGAGCATGGGGTGTGCGGGGCGTGCACGCTGCGCGTGGACGGCGAAATCCTGCGCGGCTGCCTCATGCTCGCGGTGCAGGCGAACGGGCGCCGGGTCGACACCATCGAAGGCCTGTCCGATTCGGGCGAGCTTGCCGCGCTGCAAGGCGCCTTTCACGAGCGCAACGCACTGCAATGCGGCTTTTGCACCCCGGGCATGCTGATGGCTGCGCTCGACCTGGTGCACAGGCGGCCCCAGGCGACGCGCGAGCAGATACGCGAGCACCTTTCGGGCAACTACTGCCGCTGCACCGGCTACCACTCGATCGTCGACGCGGTCGAGGCGGTGCTCGAAGCGCGACGCGGGGGAGCGAAGCGATGAACGCACCCGAGAAGCTTCCTTCGGTCAAGACGGGTTATATCGGCAGGAGCGAGCCGCGCCCGAACGCCAGGCGCCTGCTGCAAGGGCGCGGAGCCTACGTCGACGACCTGCGCTTTCCGCGCCTGGCCCATGCGGTCTACTTTCGCAGCCCCTACGCGCACGCGAAACTGAAGAAGCTCGATCTGTCGAAGGCGGGTGCGCAGCCCGGCGTGATCGCGACGGTCGACGGTCGCGCGCTGGCCGAGTTCTGCACCCCCTGGGTCGGGGTGCTCGCGCACCTGAAGGGCATCAAGTCCCCTCCGCAGCACGCGATCGCGATCGAGCGCGCCTGCTGGCAGGGCGAGGCGATGGCGGCGATCGTCGCCGAGACGCGCGCGCAGGCCGAGGACGCGCTCTCGCACGTGGAGGCCGAGTGGCAGGAGCTGCCGGTGGTCACCGACATGGAAGCGGCGCTGCGCGGCGACCACGTGATCCATCCGGAGCTGGGCGACAACATCTGCTTCCGGCGCGAGCTGAACGCAGGCGAAGTCGACGCGGCGTTTGCCAAGGCCGACCTGGTGGTGGAAGAGACCTACGACTTCGGCCGCCACACCGGCGTTTGCCTCGAGACGCGCTCGATCCTGGCCGACTACAACGCGGCGGAGCATTCGCTCACGGTCTACCAGGCCACGCAGGCGCCGCACATGATGCAGGACATCTTTTCGCGCCACCTCGGCATCCCCGAGGCCAGCGTACGCGTCATCTGCAAGGACGTCGGCGGCTCCTACGGCATCAAGGTTCACGTCTACCCGGACGAGATGGCGACCGCCGCGCTGTCGGTAATGCTGCGCCGGCCGGTCAAGTTCGTCGCCGACCGGCTCGAATCCTTCCTGACCGACATCCACGCGCGCGAGCACCGCGCCAAGGTGCGCCTGGCGGTCAGCCGGGATGGCGACATCCTCGCCTTCGAGCTGGACGACCTGACCGGCATCGGCCCCTACTCGGTCTATCCGCGCACCAGCGGCATCGAGGGCAACCAGGTCGTCAACTTGGTCGGCGGGCCCTACAAGCACCAGCACTACCGCGCGCTGATGAACGTGGTTTTCACCAACAAGAACGTGACCTGCCAGTACCGCGCGGTTGGCCACCCGATCGCGGTCGCGCTGACCGAAGGCATCGTCGATCTGGCCGCGGCCAGGCTGGGAATGGACCCGGCCGATTTCCGGCGCCGCAACCTGATCGCCGACGACGCCTATCCCTACAGCTTTCCCTCGGGCCTCAAGTTCGAGCGCCTGTCGCACCACAGGACGCTCGACCGCCTGCTCGAGCTGATGGACTACAAGGGCCTGCGCGCCGAGCAGCAGGCGCTGAGGAAGAAGGGCGTCTGCCGCGGCATCGGCCTGGCGGCGATGATCGAGGTCACCAACCCCTCGCCCGCGTTCTACGGCGTCGGTGGCGCGCGCATCTCGGCGCAGGACGGTGCCACGATCCGCCTCGAGCCGACCGGCATGGTCACGGTGATGGTGAGCGTCACAGAGCAAGGGCAGGGCAGCGAGGGCATCTTCGCGCAGATCGCCGCCACCGCGGTCGGCGTGTCGATGGACAAGGTGCGCGTGATCACCGGCGACACCGCCACCACGCCTTATGGGGGCGGGACCTGGGCCTCGCGCGGCGCCGGCATCGGCGGCGAGGCGGTGTTGCAGGCGGGCAAGGCATTGCGCTCGAACATCCTGGATGTCGCGGCGGCGATGCTGAACCAGGACAAGTCGACGCTGGACGTCGCCGGCGACGCGATCGTGGGCCGGGCGAGCGGCGAGCAGAAGCTGGCGCTGGCCGAGCTCGGGCGCGTGGGCTATTTCCGTCCCGATACGCTGCCGGTGAAGTTCCAGGCCGAGCTCACCGTCACGCGCCACTACACGCCGCGCGAGTACGGCTTTACCTTCACCAACGGCATGCAGGCCTCGCTGGTCGAGGTCGACCCCGAGACCGGCTTCGTGACACTGCTAAAGCACTGGTGCGTCGAGGATTGCGGCACGGTAATCAATCCGATGCTGGTCGACGAGCAGATCCGCGGCGGAATCGTGCAGGGCATCGGCGCCGCGCTGTGGGAGCACTGCCTGTACGACGACAACGGGCAGCTCTTGAACGCCAATCTGGCCGACTACCTGGTGCCGATGGCGGGCGAGCTGCCGGACATCGTGGTGGCGCACGTCTCGACGCCCACGCGCGGCTCCGAGCTCGGCGCCAAGGGCGTCGGCGAGGCCGGCACCGCGGGCGCGCCGGCGGCGGTGATGAACGCGATCAACGACGCCCTCGCGCCCCTCGGTGCGCGCGTGACGGTGCAGCCCTGCACGCCCGAACGCGTGCTGCGCGCGCTGGGAAAGGTCTAGCCCGGCAGATCGGAGGCCATCAGCTCGGGACGGATGCCGCGCGCTTCGCTGTGGGCGAAGTTGAGCTCCACCTTGACGCCGTTCGGGTCGAACAGGAAGAGCTGGTACAACCCCTGATCGTTCACCTGCCGGCGCTTGAACGGCACATCGAGCGCAGTGAGGTGCTCGAGCATCTGCTTGAGCCCGGTGCAGCGGAACGCGACGTGGTCGATGACGCCGCTGCCCTGGATCGCCGCGGATTCCTGGCCCACGTAGCGCTTGCGGTTCTCGGACACCGCGCCGCCGCCCTCGGTGATGTGGATCACGTCCTTGTCGCCGAGGTAGAGCCAGCACACCGGGAACTTGAAGTCCGGATTGGGGCCGACGCGGAAGCCCAGCACGCGCACGTACCAGTCGCGCGTGGCCGCGATGTCTGCGGTCTGGATCAGCATGTGCTCGATATGGCTGAGCGGCATCGCGCTATTCTAAGGCCATCCGGCAATCGGGGAGGAGACGGTGAAACAAAGCATCGGCGTGGCGGGGCTCGGCATCATGGGGTCGGCGATCGGAACGAACCTGGTGCGCGCGGGGTTCAATGTGGCGGGCTACGACCCGGTGCCGCGCGCGCGAAGAGCGCTCGCGCGCGCAGGCGGGCGCGCGGCGCGCTCGAACGGCGAGCTGGCGCGGCGCTGCGAGGTTATCATCACTTCGCTGCCGTCGGTCGCCGCGCTGGAACGCGTAGCGCGAGAGCTCGCTGCGGCCGCGCGGCGCGGTCTGCTGGTGATCGAAACCAGCACCCTGCCGATCGCGGACAAGGAGCGCGCGCGGCGCGTGCTCGGCGCCGCCGGCGCGACGCTGCTCGACTGCCCGCTCTCGGGCACCGGCGCCCAGGCGCGCAGCCGGGACCTCGCGGTCTACGCCAGCGGGCCGCGTGCCGCGCTGCGGCGCTGCGCCGCGGTATTCGACGGTTTTGCGCGTGCGCACTATGACGTCGGCGCATTCGGCGCCGGCTCGAAGATGAAATTCGTCGCCAATCTGCTGGTGGCGATCCACAACGTCTCGGCGGCAGAGGCGCTGGTGCTGGGGATGAAGGCCGGGCTAGACCCGGCGCTGGTCTGCAAGGTGGTGGGCGACGGCGCGGGCAGCTCGCGCATGTTCCAGCTGCGCGGACCGATGATGGTTGCAGGCGACTATTCGGACGCGACCATGAAGGTCGAGGTGTGGCAAAAGGACATGGCGATCATCGCCGACTTCGCGCGCTCCGTGGGCTGTCCGACGCCGCTGTTCCTCGCCTCGGCGCCGCTCTACACTGCCGCCCTCGCCGCAGGCCGCGGCAAGCAGGACACCGCGTCCGTGTGTGCGGTGCTGGAGGCCATGGCGGATGCGAAACGACGCACGCCGCGCCGAACTGCGCGGTTGCGTAGTGATCGCTCGATCATCTAGCATCGCATAAAACATCCGGGAGACGACGTGGGGCCCTATCTGGTCGGGGTGGACATCGGCGGCACGTTCACCGACTGCGTGGTGCTGGACCGCAAAGGGCGCATTACCGCGACCAAGGCGCCCTCGACGCCGGGCAATTTCGCCGAAGGCATGCTGGCCGCGCTAGGCGTGGCGGCCGAGCGGCTCGGGCTCTCGTTCGAGGATTTCTGCGCCCGGATCCGCGTCCTCACCCACGGCACCACGGTCGGCACCAATGCGCTGATCCAGCGCAAGGGCGCGAAGATCGGGCTGATCACCACCAAGGGCCACGAGGACGTGATGCACATCATGCGCGGCTCGCGCGGGGTCAGCTCGCGCGAGCTGAGGAAGGTGGTGCACTTCCCGGAGAGCCAGAAGCCGGAGCCGATCGTGCCCAAGCGCCTGATCGAGGGCGTTTCCGAGCGCGTGGATTGCTTCGGCGAAGTGGTGGTGCCGCTAAACGAAGAGCAGGCCGAGGCGGCGATCCTGCGCCTGGTGGCGCAGGGCGTGGAAGCGATCGCGGTGTGCTTCCTGTGGTCTTTCCGCCATCCTGCGCACGAGCTGCGCGTAAAGGAGATCGTGCGCCGCATCGCGCCGAAGCTGTTCGTGTCCTGCTCGGTGGAAATCGCGCCCAAGTGGGGCGAATACGAGCGCACCGCCGCCACCGTGCTAAACGGCTACATCGGCCCCGTGATGGCGCACTACCTGGCGAATCTCGCCAAGCGCTTAAAGGGCGCCGGCTACCGCCAGCCGCTGCAGATCGCGCACTGCGGCGGCGGCTCGATCTCGGTCGACAAGGCGATGGGTTCGCCGCTGCTGACGCTCGACTCCGGCCCGGTGTCCGGCGTCACCGGATCGGTCTACCTCGGCTCGCTGATGGGGATCGGGAACATCATCACCACCGACATGGGAGGCACCTCGTTCGACGTCGGCATCGTGCACGGCGGCCGGCCGCAGTATTCGTTCGTTTCGAACGTCGTGCAGTACGAGTACTTCCTGCCCAAGGTGGACATCCAGGCGATCGGCTCCGGCGGCGGCTCGCTCGCGCGCGTTGAGCCCGCCACGCGTACGCTGCAGGTCGGTCCCGAATCGGCCGGCGCCGACCCGGGGCCCGCGTGCTACGGCAAGGGCGGCGAGATGCCGACTGTGACGGACGCCGACGTGGTGCTCGGCTACATCAATCCGGACAACTTTCTCGGCGGACGCATGCGGCTCGAGCGTGCCAAAGCGCTGGCCGCCGTGCAGAAGGTCGCCGACGGCCTGGGCCTGTCGCTGCACGAGACCGCGAGCGGGATCGCGCGGGTGGCGGAATTCAAGATGGCCGACATCATCCGCAAGATGACGATCGAGAAGGGCTTCGACCCGCGCGAGTTCACCCTGTTCGCCTTCGGCGGCGCAGGCCCCGCGCATGCCGGCGTGTTCGGCGCCGAGCTGGGGGTGAAGAAGGTGATCATTCCGCAAAAGGAGATCGCATCGACCTGGTGCGCTTTCGGCGCCGCCTCGGCCGACGTGCTGCACGTGCACGAGCAGACCGACATCCAGGCGAGCCCCTTCAGCGCCGCGCGCGTCAACCGCGCGCTCGAGCAGCTCGAGCGCCGCGCGCAGGCGCAGATGGACCAAGACGGCGTCGTGCGCTCCCGGCGCCGGCTCGCCTTTTCGCTCGACATGCGCCACCGCGGCCAGATCAACGAGGTCGAGGTGCTGCTGCCCGAGGGCCGCCTGAAAGGCGACTTCGGGGCCAGGCTCGCGGCGCGCTTCTACGCGCGCTACGAGCAGCTCTACGGCAAGGGTTCGTCTTACGGCGGCGCGCGGCTCGAGATCGTCACCCTGCGCCTGCGCGCGAGCGCGGCCACGCCGCGGCCGAAGCTGCCGCGCGCGAAGACCTTGAGCGCGCGCATCGCGCCGCAGGCCTTGCGCGGCCGGCGCGACATCTACTGGCCCGACTTCAGGCACGTCGCGCCCACGCCGATCTACGACGGCGCGCGGCTCAAGCCCGGCAATCGCATCGCCGGCCCGGGCGTGGTCGAGACCACCGACACCACGATCGTGATCTACCCCGGGCGCCGGCTGCGCGTGGACGCGTTCGGCAACTTCGAGATGGAGTTCGGGAAATAGGGGCCGCCATGCCGAGAGTGAGCGAGATGAGGGGCGCCGCGTTCGACGGCAAGGGCATGGGCTACGTGCCGCCGAAGACGCTCGCGATTTCGAAAAAGCTCAAGCTGCACACCAGGCGCGCGCGGCACATCGACCCGATCACCTACGAGGTGGTGCGCCACAGCCTGTGGCACGTGAACGAAGAGCACGGCGCCACCATCCAGCGCCTGTCCGGCTCGCCGGTGGCGATGTACGCGCTCGACCTAAACCCGTCGATCCTGGCCGAGGACGGCGAGTTCGTATATTTCGGTCCCTACATGCAGTACATGTCCGGCGTCACCGACACCCAGGTGAAGTGGATCCTCGAGTACCGCAGCGACAATCCCGGCATCCGCGACGGAGACATGTTCCTCGCCAACGATCCCTGGGTCGGGGCCGCCCACCAGCAGGACGTGATGCTGATCTGCCCCGTGTTCTGGAAGGGCGAGCTTTTCTGCTGGGTCACCAACTGCCTGCACCAGTACGATATCGGCGGCATCACGCCGTCCTCGTTCTGCGGCTCGGCGGAAAACGCCTTCGAGGAGGGAATCCTCATCCCGCCGGTCAAGATCGTCGAAAACAACGAGATCCGGCGCGACATCGAGGAGCTCTACCTGCGCGCCTCGCGCAAGCCGGAAGCGGTCGCGCTCGACTTCCGCGCCCAGCTCGCCGGCAACCTGACCGCGCGCGACCGCGTGCTGGCGCTGATCCGGCGCTACGGCGCCGACGTGGTCAAGGGCGTGATGAAGAAGATCATGGACAACGCCGAGACCTCGTTCCTCGCCAAGCTCGAGCGCCTGCCCGACGGGGTGTGGCGCGAGCGCGCCTACGTCGAGTGCTGCCGCCCAGGCGACCGGCGCACGCACCGCGTGTGCCTGACGCTGACGAAGAAGGGCGACCGGCTGATCTTCGACAACGACGGCACGGCGCCGCAGGACGGGGCGATGAACGCCACCTATTCGGGCTGGCGCGGCTCGATCATGGTGGCGCTCAACCAGCTATTGTGCTGGGACCAGTACTTCTGCATCGGCGGGGCGCTGCGCCATGTCGAGTTCGACCCGACGCCGGGCAGCTTCAACTGCGCCAATTTTCCCGCCTCGGTGTCGACCGCGCCGGTGCAGGCGATGGAGATCTCGCTCTATCCGGCCTACAACGTGCTCTCGAAGATGATCTACGGCGACGCCGAGATGCGCAAGGACATCATGTGCATCGGCGGCACCAGCCAGTGGCCGGCGACGATCTTCCGCGGCACCGACCAGTGGGGCGAGCGCTACGGCTACATTCTGGTGGATCCGATCGGCGGCGCAATCGGGGCGTTCTCGAACGGTGACGGGATCAATACCGGCGGCCAGTCGCGCACGCCGATCTGCAAGCTGCCGAACGTGGAGCACACCGAGCAGACTTTTCCGCTGCTGTTCCTCTACCGCAAGGAAGTGGTCGATTCCGGCGGTGCGGGCAAGTGGCGCGGCGGGATGTCGGCCGAGTCCTGCTTCGTTCCGCACCGCACCGGGCGCATCACGCACGACACCCTTTCCTCGGGCAACGCGACGCCGACTTCGCCCGGGATGATGGGCGGCTACCCGGGCAGCGTGAACGCGTACAAGTTCCGCCGCGCGACCGACGTGAAGAAGCGCCTCGAGCGGCGCGAGATGGTGGCCGACATCGGCGAGCTGACGGGCCGCGACGAGGTTCTGCAGCTGCGCCAGGAGAATTTCAGTCAGGAGGCGCACGACGTCTATGCGGTGCTTTGGTCGGCCGCCGGAGGCTACGGCGACCCCTTCGAGCGCGACCCGGAGCGGGTGCGCGAAGACGTGGTCGAGAATCGGGCCGTTTCGCGCGACGCGGCACGCGAAATTTACGGCGTGGTGATCGGGGAGCACGGCGCGCTCGATCTCGAGACCACGCGCCAGCTGCGCGCCGAGCAGCGCGCCGGGCGCCGGCGCAAGGGCGCCCCGGCCAAGGTCCTGGCGGGCAAGTTGGCGGCGCGCGCGAGCGAGAACCTGGACCTGCGGCGCGAGGCCGGCGGCCTGCGCTACGCCTGTGCCAAGTGCGCCGCGGACCTGGGCGCCCTGCGCGACAACTACAAGGACGGCTGCGTGGCCATGGAACGCGAGATCGCCGCAGCCAACCCGAACATCGGCGACTGGCGCCGCTATATCGACGACCGGCCGGTGTTCCGGCAGTTCTTCTGTCCCGGCTGCGGGGCGCTGATCGAAAACGAAGTCGCACGCGCCGATGATCCGGTGCTGCGCGACATCGAGTTGAAGCTCAAATAAAGGAGAGCCCGTGATCCATGAACTGCGCGTCTACCATTGCGTCCCGGGCCGGCTGCCCGACCTGAACCGCCGCTTCGAGACGGTCACGCTCAAGCTGTGGGACAAGCACGGCATCCGCCCGGTCGGTTTCTGGACCACGCTGATCGGCGCGGACCATCAGGCGCTGCACTACCTGCTCGAATGGGACAGCCTGGCCGAGCGCGAGCGGCGCTGGAACGCCTTCGCGGGCGACCCGGAATGGCTCGCGGCGCGCGCCGAAACGGAGAAGGGCGGGCAGATCGTGGCCAGGATCGAGAACCAGATCCTCGCCCCGACCGCCTACTCGAAGCTGCGCTGAATGCCGCTGCGTGCGGCGTCAGCGGCCGCCGAACAGCATCAGCGAGGCGCCGATTGCCGGCACCAGCGCGCCGATCGCGATGAGCACGCCCGCGAGGCGCGGGTAGGCGCGCACCGCCCGGTCGAGCGTGAGATCCATCTCATCGGCCTTCATGGTCAGCCGGCGCGAGGAAACCCAGCGGTTGGCGCCGGCGGCCAGTGGGCCCATCATCTGCGGGAAGAAAGCGAGCACGATGCCGATCGCCAGCGCGACGACGTTCGCGGCGATCAGCGCCCAGCGCACGCTGTTCGCGAACCACAGCAGCGCGCCTTGCGCGGATCGGGCGGTGAGGAGCGCGGTGAAATCCGACGCGCCGACCCGCAGCAGCAGGAAGTAGAGCGAGAATGCGGCGCCGATCAGCACCACGATTCCAAGTCCGCGCGGATGCTTGCGCACGCCCTGCTCGATCTCGCGCGGGACCTCGAGCGGTTTGAGCGCGCGCCTGAGCGAGATCCAGCGGTTCAGGCGCTCGAGCAGCCGCAGGACCGATTCGTTGCGGGCCATCAATCCCAGGCCGAGAAGGATCCCCACGACCCCAACGAGCAGGACGAACACGAGCACCGAAGGGACAACTACGTGAGCGACAAAATAGTTATTGAAAATCGGCATATCTCCCTCGTCCTTGAGCGGATGAACCCGCTTGAGGCGGATTCTAGCGCGTTCCGCACATGACCACGACTGGCTCACATTTGCTGACCCGCGCCCTGCGCGAGGAGGGCGTCGACACGATCTTCACCCTCGCGGGCGACCATATCCTGCCCCTGCTCGACCTGCTGGCCGACGAAGGCTTCAGGCTGATCGACTGCCGCCACGAGCAGGCCGCGGTGCACATGGCCGACGCCTGGGCGAGGATCACCGGTCGGCTGGGAGTGTGCGCTTTTACCACCCCGGGACACGCGAACGCGCTCCCCGGCCTGGTCAACGCGCTGTCCTCCGAGAGCCCGCTGCTCAACATCGCCGGCTCGGCCGCGTTGCGCGACTACCACCGCGGCATCATGCAGGAGATCGACCAGGTCGGGCTGGCGCGCCCCGCCACCAAGGGCGCCTGGCTGGTGCACGACGCGCGGCGCATCCCGGACCTGGTGGCGAACGCGGCGCGCACCGCTTTCGACGGGCGGCGCGGGCCGGTCCACCTGACCGTGCCGATCGATGTTCAGACCCAGCGCGTCGAGGAATCCGAAACGCGCTTCTACGGCGCCGCCGCCTACCGGCCGCAGGCGCCGCGGCTCGCCGCGCCGGCGCAGATCGACCAGGCGCTGCGGCTGCTGCGCGCAGCCGAGCGGCCGCTGATCGTCGCCGGCACGGCGGCCGCCTATGGCGATTGGGGCGCGGCGCTGGAGCGGCTGATCGAGACGACCAAGCTGCCGCTCATGACCGAAGAGGCCGCGCGCGGCATCGTTTCCGACCAGCATCCCTACTGCTTCGGCTTCTTCGACCTGTCGCAGCACCAGCCGGCGAACCTGATCCGCGAGGCCGACGCGGTGCTGCTGCTGGGCAAGATGCTCGATTTCACCGTCGGCTACGGCCTGCCGCCGATCCTGGCGCAAAGCGCGAAGCTGATCCAGGTCGAGCCGAGCGGCGTTCAGGTCGGGCGCAACCGCGGCGTCGACGTTGGCATCGTCGGCGACGTCGGCCCGGTTGCGCAGCAGCTCGCTGCCGCGGCGGCGGCGCAAGCCTGGCCCGAGCGGCCGTGGCTCGAGCGCCTGCGCGCGGCACGCGCGGCCGAGCGCGCGCGCATCGAGGCCTTCGCGACCGAAGAGGCGCCGCTGCGCTCGATGTTCGTGCACAAGACGCTCGCTGCGATCCTGCGGCCTGACGACGTGCTGGTGTTCGACGGCGGCGACTACGCCTACTACGGCCGCGCCTATCTGCCGGCGCTGCAGCCGCGCTCCTGGTACTACCTGCCCAACCTGGGAATGCTCGGCCAAGCCGTGCCGACCGCGATTGCGGCCAAGCTCGCGCGTCCAGGCAGCCGCGTGTTCTGCATCACGGGCGATGGCTCGTTCGGCTTCAACGGCATGGAGCTCGACACCGCGGTGCGTCATGGCCTGGATATCGTGGTGCTGCTCGGCAACGACGCGGCCTGGGGCATCGACAAGAACATCCAGCTCGGGCTGTACGGCAAGCCTGTCGTCACCGACCTCGCGCCGACGCGATACGATCTCGTGGCCGAGGGCCTCGGCGCGCACGGCGAGCTGGTCGAGCGTCCCGGCGAGCTCGCCCCGGCGCTCGAGCGCGCGCTGGCGGCGGGACGGCCCGCGCTGCTCAACATTCGCGTCCAGAGCCAGATCAGCATGCGCGCACAGGGCATCGTCGACAGTCGCAGGAAAGGCGGAGCGTTCTGAGATGTCCGGCGGGATAATGGTCTACGGCATAGGCGCGATCGGCGCCCAGGCTGCCGGTCGCCTGCACAGCGCGGGTCACGACGTGATCGCGGTCGAGCCCTGGCCCGCGCAGCGCGAGGCGGTGGCGCGCGACGGCCTGCGCATCGCCAATCTCGATGGCAGCATTGAGCGGCACCGTCCGCCGGTGCTCGCGCCCGAGGAGTTGAGCGGGCGCGCGGAGCTGTGCCTGCTGGCGGTGAAATCCTACGACACCGAGGCGGCACTCGAGCGCGTGCTGCCGCACCTGGCCGCGGACGCGCCGCTGGTGAGTCTGCAGAACTCGATCAACGAGGAGCGGATCGCCTCCCGCGCCGGCGCGGCCCGGGTGCTCGGCGGCGTGGTGCTGGTCAACGCGGTGCTGCTGCAGCCCGGCTTGGTAACGGCAACCGCATCGGTCAGTCGCGCCGCGGCGGGCGTGCGCCTGCCGGGGCTGTACGTGGGAGAGTACCTGCGCCCGCCAGGGGCGCTGGCGCGGCGGGTGGCGGCGTTGCTGGATGCGGTATGGCCGGCCGAGGTGATCGACGACCTGATGCACGAGCGCTGGACCAAGCTGCTCACGAACACCGCGCTCAACCCGGTTTCCGGCATCGGCGGCCTGCGCTCGGCCGAAATGCTCGCCGACGCCGCGGCGCGGCGCGCGATCGCGCAGATCGCGGCCGAGGTGCTGCGAGTCGCTGCGGCCGAGGGTCACCCGTTCGAGCGCGTCATGGGGGACTTCAGCGCGCGTCAAGTGCTCGACGGTGCGGCAGGGCGCTCGGACGCCTTCGAGCGCGGCCTGGCCGAGCGCGCCTCGCGCGTCAGCGCCGACGCGGCCACCTCCCTGCTGCAGGACGTGCTACGCGGTCGCCGCACCGAAGTCGACTATTTCAGCGGCCTGGTGACGAGCAAGGGCCGCGCGCATGGCGTCGCCACGCCCTGGTGCGAGGCCGCGACGGCGATGGTGCACGAGATCGAGCAAGGCCGGCGCGCGCCGTCCGCGGCGAACCTGGAGGAACTCCTGCGGCGCGCCGCAGCGTGCCGCTAGATCCCGAGATAGTACTGCTTGATCATGTCGTTGTTCTGCAGCGCGAGCGCGTTCTCACCTTCGAACTCGATCTGGCCGTGGACGATGATGTAGCCGCGGTCGGCCATTCTGATCGCCTGGTTGAAGTTCTGCTCCGCCATAAGCACAGTGAGACTGCGCAGCTCCTTCAGCTCCTTGATCTTGCTTATCACGTGGTGCACCAGCAGCGGCGACAGGCCGACCGACGGCTCGTCCACCAGCAGCATGTGGGGCTCGGACATCAGAGCGCGCGCGACCGCCACCATCTGCTGCTCGCCCCCGCTCATGCTGCCCGCGCTCTGGGCGCGGCGCTGCCGGAGGGCAGGGAAGACCTCGTAGACGAACTCCAGATTGGACGCGAGCTTGGCGCGCGCGCCCCGGCGGTAGGCGCCCAGAATCAGGTTTTCCTCCACCGTCAGCGTCGGGAACAGGCGTCTGCCCTCGGGCACCAGGGCGATGCCGAGCTCGACCACCTGCTGCGGGCTCCTGCCCACCAGGTCGATGCGCTCGCCGTCGCGCTCGAGGCTGATCGTGCCGGCGGTCGGCCGCACGATGCCCATGATGCACTTGATCAGCGTGCTCTTGCCGTTGCCATTCGAGCCCAGCAGCACCACGCCCTCGCCCTGCTCGACCCGGATCGACAGGCCGTGCAGCACCCGCACCGCGCCGTAGCCGGCTTCGATCCCGTCCGCAACGAGCCTATTCGCCAAGGTAGGCCCGCTCCACCTGCGGGTTGCGCACGATCTCCGCCGGCGTGCCCTCGGCGATCTTCTGCCCGGCGTCGAGCACCACGACGCGCTCGGAGAAGCGCATCACGGCGCGCATGATGTGCTCGATCATGATCACCGCCACCCCGCGCCGGTTGAGCGCGAGCAGGATCTCGAGGATCTCGTCCACCTCCGCGCTCGACAGTCCCGCCATCGCCTCGTCCGAGACCAGCAGGCGCGGCTTCGCCGCCAGCGCGCGCGCGAGCTCCAGTTTTCGCATGTCGACCTGGGTCAGCCCGGCCGAGTTCTCGTGCGCGCGTCCCTTGAGGCCGATCTGCTCCAGCACGGCCATCGCCTCGTCCGTGATATGGCGGTGCTCGGAGCGCGACCAGGCCGCGTACTCGAGCGGCACGCGCAGGTTCTCCAGCACCGACATGCTGCGGAAGGGTTTCGGGATCTGGAAGCTGCGCGCCACTCCGAGGCGGGTGCGCTGGTGCGGGGGCATGCGCGTGATGTCGCGCCCCTCGAACACGATCGAGCCCCCGTCGTTGAACAGCGCGCCCGAAATGCAGTTGATGAGCGTGGTCTTGCCCGAGCCGTTCGGCCCGATCAGCCCCAGGCGCTCGCCGGCGTTCACGTGCACGTCGACGTTCTGCAGCGCGACGAAGCCACCGAAGCGCTTGCTGACGCCGCTTACCGTCAGTACCGGTCCGCTCACCGTGCACGCCTCGCGCGGACCTTCTGCACCAGGCCGACGATGCCCTGCGGCGCCAGGCTGATGAACACGACCAGCATGATGCCCACGAACAGAACGTTTAGCTCCGAGGAGACGGTCACGGTGATCACCTGCTGCACGGTGCCTACCAGCAGCGCCCCGATCACGGGGCCGATCCAGTGCGCGGTGCCGCCGATCATCGGCATCGCGATCGCGTTGACCGCGACGAACAGGCTGAAGGCCGAAGCCGGGTCGACGAAAGTCACGAAGTAGGGGTAGGGCGCGCCCGCCACGCCCATCATGGCCCCCATCAGGGTGGCCGAGATGAGCTTGAGCTTGAGCGTCGGCACGCCGGCACACTCCGCGGCGACCTCGTCGTCGCGGATCGCGGCGAGCCCTCGTCCCAGGCGCGAGGCGTTCAGCGCGCGCGAGACGGTGATCGAGCCGAGCGTCAGCAGCAGCATCAGCATGAACAGCATCTGGATGTAGCTGTTGAACCAAAGGTGGCTGTCGGGGGTGAGGATGTAGGCCCCGCGCGCGCCACCGGCGTAGGACCAGTTGTTCATCAGGGTCTCGAACACGATCGCCATGGCGAGCGTGGCGATGGAGAAATACACGCCCTTGAGGCGCAGCGTGAGGTAGCCGAGCGAAAGACCGATAAGGCCGCAGATGAGCGCGGCGGCGGCGATCATGACCGGCAGCCCGAGGGTCTGGCCGAAAGCCTTGCCCAGCGCGATGCTGGTGTAGGCGCCGATGCCGAAGAAGCCCGCACTGCCGAAGTTCACGTAGCCCGTGAAGCCGCCCAGGATGTTCCACGCCAGCGCCATGACCGTCGCCTGCAGAATCGCGTAGGCAGCGGTGTAGTAGTACTCGTTGGTGATTATCCGGGTGAACGCGAGGCCCGCGAGCAGCACCGCGGCCAGCGCGCCCCAGAAGATGAAGTCCGCCCTGTTGCGGAACATTGCAGCGCGCCTCCTAGCTGCGACCGAACAGGCCGGAAGGTCGCACGGCCAGGGTGAGAAGCAGCACGCCGAAAGAGACCGCCGGCGCCCAGGACGGGCCAGCGAAGGTACTGACGAAGGATTCGACCACTCCGATCAGCAGCGCCGCGATAACCATGCCCGGGATGCTTCCCATGCCGCCCAGGACGACGATCGCGAACGCGCGCCCGATGTAGGCGCGCCCGAGCGAGGGCTCGACCGGTCCGATCATGATCAGCAGCGAGCCGGCAACGGAGGTGGTCGCGATCGCCAGGCCGAAAGCGAACTGCTTGACGCGAACCGGGTCGGCGCCCATCAGCTGCAGCGCGAGCCGGTCCTGCGCCACGGCAAGGATCGCGCGCCCGGTGAAAGTGCGCGAGAGATAGAGCCATACTGCCGCGGTCATCACGCTCGCCACCAGGAAGGGCACCACGAGGCGCAGCGGCAGCCCGACGAAACCGAGGTTGAAGTTCTTCTCCAGATAGGCGGCGGACACCAGCCGGTAATCGACGCCGTATACGAGCACGAGCGAAACTTCGACGATGAACATGACGCCGAAAAAGAACGCCAGGCCCGAAAGCGACTCCTGGCCCGTGCGCTCGAACGCGAGGTAGTACACCCGGTAGATCAGGACGCCGACGAAGTAGAACACCGGCGCGGCCAGGATTCCCACCAGCACAGGATCCCAGCCCAGACGCGAATTCAGGATCCAGGCGATGTACGAGCCGACGACGACGAAAGCCGGGTGCGCGATATTGACGATGTCGAGCTGGCCGAAAGTGATGGCCAGCCCGATCGACACGGCGGCGTAGAAGCCGCCGATCAGGACCCCCGCGACGAGGGCGTTTGAAAGGAGATCGACCGAAAGCACCGTCGCGCGGGGTCCTGCCTGTTACGGCTTACTCGCTGTAGGGATACGCCATCTTTCCCGATTTCCACTGGGGTGGATAGAGGACGACCTGCGTCCCGGGGTCGCGGAACTGCTCCAGGTCATTCGGCTTCACGTTGCGGAATTGCACCTGCAGCACCCTGGTCTTGGCCCACTCGCCGCTCTTGGCGAATTTCACCTTGCCGACCACCGTGTCGAAGGTGTGGCTGTGCATGTAGGCGGCGAGCTTCGCCTGGTTGAGGCCCTTGGTCGCCTCGACCGAATCCCCCAGCACCTGCATGTAGGCGTAGGCGTAGGGCGGCAGGTACTGGCCGAGCGGATCGACGCCCTTGCCCTTCGCGGCCTCCTCGTATTTCTTCAGGAACTCGTTGATGCCGGGGAAGTCGAGGGTCGGCGCCGGCACCCAGAAGTGGTAGTTGACGATGTTGTCGAGCAGGGGGCCGAGGTTCTGCTGGATCGCCGCAAACTGCAGGCCGACCATGCAGCCGCCGAACATCTTCACCTTGAGCCCGACTTCGTGCGCCGCCTTGACCATGCCCACCGACTGCGGCGGATAGGTCGCGACGTAAACGATGTCGGGGTTCGCCGCCTGGATCGCGCGCACGATCGGCGTGTAGTCCGTGGTCGACGGCGGGAACGTCTTGTCGTAGACGACATCGAAGCCAAGCGCTTTCGCGTTCGCGCGCGCGCCGGCGGCGGCGTTGAGCGCGAATTCCGCGTCCGCAGCGATGATCGCGACCGTCTTCGGCCGCGGAGTCTGCTCCTTCGCCAGCTGGAAGTAGCCTCTCGACCAGTCGAGCTTCGGCTCGGGGCCGGCCGGCATGATCTGGAAGTAGCGGTCGTAGTTGAACTCGTCGTTCACCGCCAGCCCGAACAGCGAGGGGAACACGAGCTTCTTGCGCATCACGATCGGCATTGCCGGCGCAATCTCGTTCGTGCCGTAGCTCGACACCACCAGGTCGACCTTGTCCACGTCGAGCAGCTTGGTGTAGATGCCGGGAACTGTGGCAGGGTTGGTGGCGTCGTCGTAGTAGACGAGTTCCACCGGCCGGCCGAGCAGCCCGCCCTTCTTGTTGATGTCGTCGCGCCAGATCTCCATCGCGATCAGGGCCGCTTTGCCGGCGCCGGCGAGGCCGCCGGTGAGCGCCATGCTAAAGCCGATCTTGATCGGCTTAGCGGCCTGCGCCGCGGTAGATACGAGCGAGCCGGACACGAGCGCAATGGCGATGACGCCCGAGGCCAGCGAGGCGCGCATGAATGAACGACGCTTGATCATTTCCGAGCCCTCCTCCAAATGGTGTCTTTCAGGTGTGTCCTCTTGTGGCGTACGGGACTTTGAGAAAAGTGTATCAGCAAATCATCGGTCCTGGGTCAGATACCAGTCCAGGATCTGCTCCCCGGTCCACAGCAGCACGCCAGGCCGGGCCTGGATGTGCTGGTAGAGCTTTTCCAGCCAGCCGATGCGGTGCGCCACGCCCGTGATGTAGGGGTGCACGCTGATCGCCATCACGCGCATGATGGTCTCGCTTTCCTCGTACAGCCGGTCGAACTGCGCCGCGCCGCGCTTGAACATTTCGTCCGCGCTGTGGTGCTGCAGCGCCATCATCGGGATGTCGTTCACTTCGAGCGTGTAAGGGACCGACACGATGTGGCCCCGGGAGGTGCGGATCTCGACCGGCTGGTCGTCCAGCACCCAGTCGGCGACGTACTCGATGCCCTCTTCGTGCAGGAAGTCGATCGTGTCGTAAGTTTCGGTCAGCCCCGGGCTTTCCCAGCCGCGCGGCGCCTTGCCGGTGAACGAACGGATCACCTCGATCGTGTCGCGGATCGCGGCGCGCTGGTCGCTCAGGTGGTGCATCGGGCCCTGCAGGTAGCCGTGCCCCATGAACTCCCAGCTCGCATCGCGCGCGGCTTGGGCGATGCGCGGATAACTCTTCAGCACCGAGCCGTTGACCGCCATGGTCGGGGTCACCCGGCTGCGCGCCAGCGTCTCGACCAGGCGCCAGAAGCCGACGCGCATGCCGTACTCGTGCCAGGCCCAGTTCGGCAGGTCGGGCTGCAGCGGTTGGCCCATCGGCGGGGGCAGCACGGTGCGCGGCATGCTGCGCTCGATCGACCACTCCTCGACGTTGACGATGGTCCACACCGCCATGCGCGCGCCTCCGGGCAGCTTGAGCGGCGCCCGGTCGACGATCGCCGAGTACGCGACCCGCTCGCGCGGCAGCTTGCCTTGGGCCATCGTCAGCCTCCTGTCGCGCGGTTGACTGCGGGCATCACTTTCTCCGCCATCAGCTGCATCGAGCGGCGCGCGAGCTTCGCGTCGGCCCAGTCGATGCCGCAGTAAAGCAGGGTGCCGAAATCGCCCGTGGTCTCGCGCAGGGCGAGCAGCTCGTCGGCCACCTTGTCCGGGGTGCCGGCGATCATCAGGCTGTCGAGCACCGCGTCGAGCGTCACGTGCTGGTCGGGCGTGTCCCTGGACGGCTTGAACAGGTTGATGCGCCCGGCGCGCGTGAGCTTGAGCAAGAGCTGCCGGTAATAGAAGCGGTAGGGGCTGCCCGGGCCGAAGCCGTATTCGCGCGCGCTGGCCGCGTCGTCGGCCACGAACACGGTCTTCGCCACGCGCCAGTTGGCAGGGTCCGCCCTGCGCCCGGCGGCGGCGCAGCCCTCGGCGTACTTGGGCCAGTGCGACCTGACCCACTGCGGCAGGAGGAAGTTGGCCGAGATCGGGTCCCAGCCGCGCTTGGCGGCCTCGACGACGCCCTTCGAGAAAGGTTCGACCGCGGTGACGACGATCGGCGGGTGCGGCTTCTGGAACGGCTTGGGAATGATTCCCTGACCGATCTCGGGAATCATCGTGTTCTCGGTGGAGATGTTCCAGAACTTGCCCTTGAGGTTGTAGGGCGGCTCGCCGCTCCAGATCGCGATCATGTGGTCGATGCACTCGACGAACATGGCGGTGCGGTCGGCGCCCATGTTGCCGAACACCTCCCAGTCAGAGGGCAGCCCGCCGGGGCTGATGCCGAGGATGAGGCGGCCTTCGAGCATGTTGTCGAGCATCGACACGGTGGCGGCGAGCTGGGCCGGGTGACCGTTGGGCAGGTTGAGGGTGCCGGTGCCGAGCCTAATCCGCCGGGTGTCGTGCGCGAGGCTGGCGAGGAAGGCGGCGCAGCAGGTGACCGACTCGGCGATGTCGGTGACGTGCTCGCCGACGAAGGCCTCGCAAAAGCCGAGCCGGTCGGCGAGCAGGATCGCCTCGCGGTCCTCCTTCAGGGTCTGGACGTAGCTGCGCTGCGGCGGATGCAGCGGCATGGTGAAATAGCCGAGTTTCATTTCCTTGCCCGTCGCCTTTCGTGCCGCGCCGCTGGTGATCAGGCGATAATCTACACGCATGGGCACGAATCGCGCAAAACCGAAGCCGCCCTCGCGCCGCCTGCGGCCGGGCGAGCGGGAGAAGCTGATCGTGAGCGAGGCGATCGGCTTCTTCTCCGACGTCGGCTTCTCCGGCCAGACGCGCGAGCTGTCGCGCCGCCTGGGCATTACGCAGCCGCTGCTGTACCGCTACTTTCCCTCCAAGCGCGCCTTGCTCGAGCGCGTCTACCGCGAGGTGTTTCTCGGCCGCTGGGACCCGGCCTGGCGCAAGCTGCTCGAAGACCGCTCGCGGCCGCTGCGCGCGCGCCTGATCGAGTTCTACCGGCGCTACACCGCGGTCGTGTTCCGCCCGGAGTGGATCCGGCTCTACATGTACGCAGGCCTCGCCGGCACCGGCTTCAACCGGCGCTACATCGACATGCTGGAAAAGCAGCTGCTGCGGCGCATCTGCGCCGAGCTCAGGCTTGAGCTGGGCCTGCGCGCCAGCCGGCGCGCCCCGATCTCGCCGTTCGAGATGGAGCTGGCGTGGGATTTGCACGGCGGGATCTTCTACTACTGCGTCAGGAAGTTCGTCTACCGCAGCCGTGTGCACGAGGACCTTCCGGCCCTGATCGAACACGCGGTCGACAGCCTGCTGCTCGGCGCGCCGACGGTGCTCGGCCGGCTGCTCGGCAGAAAACGAGCCACCACATCATGAGGAGATGAATCGCATGCAATACCGTGAACAGCTGCGCCGGACGCGCGTCTCGCGCAAGGACATGCTCAAGCGCGTGGCGCGCTTCGACGAACTGAAGGGCTTCGACGGCGGCTTGCCCGACAGCCGCTACCCGGGCTGCGAGCGGATCCTGTACAACGTGATCGGCTTCCAACCGCCCAAGGGCGAGAACCGCGGCGCGGTCACCTCGCCGGTGGGCGACAAGGCCTCGCGCCTGGCGGCGATCAAGATCTCGGAGGGTTTCAACCTGGGGTATTGCCGCGCGCTGCCCGGGCGCGGGCCGATGTTCCACAACCACGACACCAACGAGACCTTCATCGCCATGACCGGCACCTGGCGCGCGAGCTGGGAGAACGAAAAGGGGCGCATCGAGCACGTCGACCTGATGCCGCTCGACGTCATCTCCTTCCCGGCCGGCGTCTCGCGCCGCTTCATGAACGTCACGCGGGGCAGCAAGCGCAAGTATTCGGTTCTGATGTTCGTCATCGGCGGCAACGCGCCGCGCGCCGAGTTCACGCGCGCGTCGATGCAGGAACTGGCGGCGGGGGGCTACCTCAAGACCCGCTGAGGCTTGCTGTAAAATCAAGCACTTTCGCCCAGCACCGGGACCATGAAATCAAGCCAGATCCGCTCCAGCTTCCTCGAGTATTTCAAGTCCAAGGGCCACGCCGTCGTGGCCTCGAGCCCGCTGGTGCCGGGCAACGACCCGACGCTGCTGTTCACCAACTCCGGCATGGTGCAGTTCAAGGACGTGTTCCTGGGCCGGGAGCGCCGCCCCTACCGCCGCGCCACGACCTCGCAGCGCTGCGTGCGCGCGGGCGGCAAGCACAACGACCTGGAGAACGTCGGCTACACCGCGCGCCACCACACCTTCTTCGAGATGCTGGGCAACTTCTCCTTCGGCGACTATTTCAAGCAGGACGCGATCCATTTCGCCTGGGACCTGCTGACCAAGGTCTACAAGCTGCCGCCCGAGAAGCTCTGGACCACGGTCTACCACAACGACGACGAGGCCTACGAGCTGTGGACGCGCGAGATCGGGGTACCGAAGCAGCGCTGCATCCGCATCGGCGACAGGCCCGGCGGGCAGAGGTACCAGTCGGACAACTTCTGGCAGATGGCCGAGACCGGCCCCTGCGGTCCCTGCAGCGAGATCTTCTACGACCACGGCGAGGGCATCCCCGGCGGGCCGCCGGGATCGGCCGACGCCGAGGGCGACCGCTACATCGAGATCTGGAACCTGGTCTTCATGCAGTTCAACCGCGACGACGCGGGCGTCATGCACCCGCTGCCCAAGCCCTCGGTCGACACCGGCATGGGCCTGGAGCGCATCGCGGCGGTGCTGCAGGGCGTGCACTCGAACTACGAAATCGACCTGTTCCAGGACCTGATCCGGGCGGCCGCGCGCGAGACCGGCGCCAGGGACTTGAAGAATCCGTCGCTCAACGTGATCGCCGATCATATCCGCGCCTGCAGCTTCCTGATCGTGGACGGCGTCATCCCGGGCAACGAGGGGCGCGGCTACGTGCTGCGCCGGATCGTGCGCCGCGCGATCCGCCACGGCTACAAGCTCGGGCAGCAGCAGCCGTTCTTCTACCGCCTCGTGGAGGACCTCGATCGCGCGATGGGCGCGGCCTATCCGGAGCTCACCGCCGCCAAAGCGCGCGTGGCGCAGGTGCTGAAGCAGGAGGAAGAGCGCTTCGCCGAGACCCTGCACCACGGCATGCAGCTGCTCGAGGCGGCGCTCGCGGGCGAAGGGCCGATGCTCGACGGCGAGACGGTGTTCAAGCTGTACGACACCTTCGGCTTCCCGGTGGACCTGACGGCCGACATCTGCCGCGAGCGCGGGGTGCAGATCGATATCGCCGGATTCGAGGCGGCGATGGCCCAGCAGCGCGAACGCGCGCGAGCCGCAAGCCGCTTCTCGATGGCCGCGGGGCTCGATTACGCCGGCGGCAAGACCGAGTTCCGCGGCTACGACAGCCTGAGCGTGCCGGCGAAGGTGGTCGCGCTGTACCACGAGGGCTCGCAGGTGCCGGCGCTCAAGAGCGGCGAGCACGGCACCGTGGTGCTCGACCAGACGCCGTTCTACGCCGAGTCGGGCGGGCAGGTCGGCGACCGCGGCGCGCTGGTGGCGGCCTCGGGCACCTTCGAGGTCGCGGACACGCAGAAGATCCAGGCCGAGGTGTTCGGCCATCACGGCGCGCTGCGCACCGGAACGCTCAAGGTCGGCGACGCGCTGGACGCGCGCGTCGACGTCGCGCTGCGCGGGCGCACCATGCGCAACCACTCGGTCACCCACCTCATGCACAAGGCGCTGCGCGAGGTGCTGGGCCCGCACGTGCAGCAGAAGGGATCGCTGGTCGACGCCGACAAGACCCGCTTCGACTTCGCGCACGACAAGCCGATGAGCGAGGAGGAGATGCGCGAGGTCGAGGCGCGCGTCAACGCCGAGATCCTGCGCAACACGCCGACCAGGGCGCAAATCATGCCGATCGAGGAGGCGAAGCGTTCGGGCGCGATGATGCTGTTCGGCGAGAAGTACGGCGACGAGGTGCGCGTGCTCGACATCGGCTCCTCGCGCGAGTTCTGCGGCGGAACCCACGTGGCGCGCACGGGCGACATCGGCTTGTTCAAGATCGTCGACCAGTCCGCGGTCGCGGCCGGCGTGCGCCGGGTCGAGGCGAAGACCGGCGAGGGCGCGCTCGCCTGGGTGCAGGCTCAGGAGGCGAAGCTGCGCCAGACGGCGGCCGCGCTGCGCGCTCCCGTCGACGATGTCGAGGCGAAGGTCGCGCAGCTGCAGGAGCACGCAAGGTCGCTCGAGCGCGAGCTGGCGCGGCTCAAGTCGAAGCTCGCCTTGGGCCAGGGCACCGATCTCGCAGGCCAGGCGGTCGAAGTCAAGGGCGCGCGCGTGCTCGCGGCGACGCTGGACGGAGCGGACGCGAAGACCCTGCGCGAGGCCGTGGACCGGCTCAAGCAGCAGCTCAAGAGCGCGGCGATCGTTCTCGGCGCGGTGGCCGAGGGCAAGGTGGCGCTTATCGCGGGCGTCACCGCCGACCTGACCTCCAAGCTCAAGGCCGGCGAACTGGTCAACTTCGTCGCCCTGCAGGTGGGCGGCAAGGGCGGCGGTCGCCCCGACATGGCGCAGGCCGGGGGCGTCGAGCCTGCCAAGCTGCCCGAGGCGCTGCGCTCGGTGCAGGGCTGGGTCGAGCAGAGGCTGTGACCCCGGCCGCGGCGCTCGCGGCTTCGCCGCTCGCCGTGGCGCTGCGCGGCTCGAGCGCGCTGCACGCCGCAGTGGCGAGCGTTCACCTGGTCGGCGTGGCGCTGCTGGTGGGATCGATCGCGGTGTTCGATTTGCGCCTGCTCGGCCTGTCGCGCGCGCTGCCGGTGCGGCGGCTCGCGGCGCACCTGCTGCCGTGGAGCGCGGCGAGCTTCCTGCTGATCGTGCCGAGTGGCCTGCTGATGTTCCTCGCCCGTGCCGGGGAGCTGATCGGCAGCCCGCTGTTCGGGCTCAAGATGGCGCTGATTTTTGCCGCCGGCGTGAACGCGGTGATCTTCTACGCCGGCGTGTTCCGCGGCTCGGCCGCGTGGGACCTCGACACGCCGCCCCCGTGGCAGGCACGCGCTGGCGCCGCCCTGTCGCTCGCGCTCTGGGTCTCGGTGATCGCCTGCGGCCGGTTTCTGGCTCGGGCCTAGCGCCTAGAACCCGATCCGCGCCCGGCGCGCCGCGCGCCCGTCCTGGATGTCGTCCGGGCTCACCTCGGCGCGGCCCGCGAGCTTGGCGTTGCCGAAACCGAGCTGCACCGCGCGCCGCATCTCGCGCGGCGTGAGCTCGGCGAGCTTTGCCAGAACCTGCTGCGAGGGCGCTTCCGGAAACTGGCGCCCCCAGTCGTGCGCGGCGCGGATCTCGCGGTAGATCGCGAGCGCGATGCGCGCCGCCGCGTCGGCGTGCGGCGGATCGATCTGGTATACGTTCATGCGGTTCAGGATCGGCTCCGGGATGCGCGCCGCGTCGTTCGCGGTGGCGAACCACACCGCACCGGAAGCATCGATCGGTATCTCGACGAACTCGTCCACGAACTGCATCGCCGTATTGGCTTCGAGCAGCGCATAGAGCGCGCCCAGCGGATCGTACTGGCCGCCCTCGGCCGCCTTGTCGAGCTCGTCGACCACCATCACCGGATTGGCGTACTCGCCGTGCAGGAAGGTGTCGAATACCTTGCCCGGCTTGGCGTTTTTCCACTGCGACGAGGCGCCCGAGAGGATCCAGCCCGCGGTGAGCGAGCTCATCGGCACGAAGCCGAATCCGGTGCCGAGCAGCGCCGCGATGCGCCGGGCGAAGTGCGTCTTGCCGATTCCCGGCTCGCCCAGCAGCAGGATGGGCGGCAGCTCGACCGAATCCTGCGAGTCGATGCACAGCGCAAGGTGCTTGCGGATGTCCTCCAGCACCTCGCCGAAGTTCGGCAGCTCGTCGAACAGCTCGTCCATCTGCGGCATCGACGAGGGCTTGACCGTGAAGCGCTGGCCGCCCATGCGCAGCATCTTCTCGTACAGCGCGCGCAGCGCCTCGCTCGCCGATGGGGTGAGCTCCTGCAGGGCCTTGTCGACGTCCGCGACGCTGTAGACGTCCTTGAAGCCCGCGACCGGAATTGCGACGTTTGCCGACATTGTTCTGGCTCCTCGTTTTCGGCGGCATGCCTGCACGAAAAACCTAACACGACGACTGATTCCGAAGCAATAGTCGGGCCAACCGATGGCAGCCGTCGAACGCGAGTGCTAACGCCGCGCGCGTCCAAATGCCGAAAAGTTGCCAAATACGCCCCCGCATGATTCAATCGTGGCAGAGGTCGATGCGATGAAGCGCTGGTTCTACGGCTTTTTCTTCTTCTTCCCACGCCCACTGGCGGAAGGGAACGGCTAGCCGCATCCCGACGAATTCTGAAAAACCGCCAGTGCCCGCAAGCCTGGCGGTTTTTTTTTGCCCCCAACCGATGACGCCACCATGACCATGCCCACCGACAGCTACCCGGCCTCAGCGCCGCTCGACAGAACCTCGCTCACCGACGACGAGCGGATCGAGAACATCGTCCCGCTGCCGCCGCCGGAGCACCTGATCCGCTTCTTCCCGATCCAGGGCACTCCGGTCGAGACGCTGATCGCCGACACGCGGCGCTGCGTGCGCGACATCCTGCACGGGCGCTCCGACCGCCTGCTGGTGGTGATCGGGCCGTGCTCGATCCACGACCCGGCCGCGGCGCTCGCCTACGCCGAGCGCCTGGCCGGCGAGCGCAAGCGCTTCGCGGGCGAGCTCGAGCTGCTGATGCGGGTCTATTTCGAGAAGCCGCGCACCACCGTGGGCTGGAAGGGGCTGATCAACGACCCCTACCTCAACGGCAGCTTTCGCATCAACGAGGGCCTGCGCATTGCGCGCGACCTGCTGCTGCGCATCAACCAGGCCGGCGTTCCGGCGGGCTGCGAGTTCCTGGACGTGATCTCGCCCCAGTACATCGGCGACCTGGTGTCGTGGGGCGCGATCGGCGCGCGCACCACCGAATCGCAGGTGCACCGCGAGCTCGCCTCGGGGCTGTCGGCTGCGGTCGGGTTCAAGAACGGAACCGACGGCAACGTCCGCATCGCGGTCGACGCCATCCTCGCGGCGCGGCAGAAGCACCACTTCCTGTCGGTGCACAAGAGCGGGCAGGTTTCGATCGTCGAGACGCGCGGCAACGACGACTGCCACATCATCCTGCGCGGCGGGCGGCAGCCCAACTACGACGCCAAGAGCCTCGCCGGCGCATGCGAGGAGCTGCGCAACGCGGGCCTTGCCGAGCGCCTGATGATCGATTGCTCGCATGCCAACAGCCGCAAGGACTACCGGCGCCAGCGCGAGGTCTGCGCCGAGGCCGGGGCGCAGATCGCGTCGGGCGACGGGCGCATCATCGGCGTGATGGTCGAATCGAACCTGGTCGAGGGACGCCAGGATCTCGAGCCGGGCCGGGCGCTGACCTTCGGCCAGAGCATCACCGACGCCTGCCTGGGATGGGAAGCGTCGGTGACGCTGCTCGCCGAGCTGGCGCAGGCGGTCGCGCAGCGGCGCGAGGCGAGCGCGCTGCGCGCCGCCGCCGCAACCGAGGACTGAGCCCTGCCGGCGCTCTCGCCCGAGGTGATCGGCGCCGCGGCGCTGATCGTGCTCGGGGCCTACGTCGTGTACGGCATGACCGGGTTCGGCTCGACCGTGCTCTCGATGCCGCTGCTGGCGCAGATGCTGCCGCTCAAGTTCGCGGTGCCGCTGATGCTGCTGCTCGACCTCACGGCCTTCGCGCTGTTCGGCGCGCGCTTGCGGCGCGGCATCCGCTTCGACGAGATCGGCTGGCTGGCGGCGTTCATGCTCGCGGGCATGGTCCTCGGGCTGACGCTGCTGATCAGAGTCTCCGAGCAGCGCCTGCTTGCGGGCCTGGGCCTGTTCGTGCTCGCCTACGCCGCCTACGGGCTGACGCGGCGCGGCGTCCCGCCCGCGCTCGCGCGCGCCTGGTGCGGCCCGATCGGCCTCGCCGGCGGCGCGCTGTCGGCGATGTTCGGCACCGGCGGCGTCCTGTTCGCGATCTTCAACAGCGGCCGCATCCGCGACAAGGGCGAGCTGCGCGCGACCAACGCGGCGACGATCATGGCGTCGTCGCTCGTGCGGGTGGTGCTGTTCGGCGCCACCGGGCTGCTGTCTCAGGATGGCCTCGTCGCATGCGCGCTGCTGCTCGCGCCGGCCGTGATCGCCGGCGTGCTGATCGGCAACCGGCTGCACGCGGCGGTCCCGGCCGCGGCGGTGGTGCGCGTGGTCTACCTGCTGCTGGTGATAGCGGGCCTATCGCTGCTGGTTCGCGCCGCAGCGGCCTGAGGCGCGCGCGGCGGCGACTATAATCGCCGCTTTCCGCGCGCGCCCGGCTCCCCCGATGCAATTGACCACCAGACGCTGGCTCGGCATCGCGCTCGTCGCCACGCTCGCGTTCCGCTTCTGGCTCTCGGCGGTATTGCCCCTCACCGGCGACGAGGCGTACTTCGTGCTCTGGGGCCGCCACCCCGACCTCGGCTTCTACGACCATCCGCCGATGGTCGGCTGGCTGCTGGCGCTGGTCCTGCATTGGTCCGACGCCGAATGGGCGCTGCGCCTGCCGGTGACGCTGCTGCCGCCCGCGCTGGCGCTGATGCTGCGCGCGGCGCTGCGCGGCTGGTTCGGCCGCGACGAGGACAGCGCGAACCTCGCCGCGCTGTGCGTGCTGCTCGTGCCGCTGAACTTCGTCAACGTCCTGATCACGACCGACACGCCGCTGATCTTCTTCTCGACGCTGTCGGTGCTCTTGTTCGCGCGCGCGGCGCAGCGCGGCGCGGCCTGGATCTTCCTCGCCTCGGGCGCGTTCCTCGGCCTCGCGTTCCTGTCGAAATATTTCGCGGTGCTGCTCGGGCTGGGTTATTTCGCCTGGGCGCTCGCGTCGCCCGGCGCGGCGCGGCGCTGGTCGGGCCCGCTGCTGGTCTTTCTCGCCGCGTTGCCGTTCGCGCTGGAGAACCTGTACTGGAACTACGAAGCCTGCTGGTGCAACCTGATGTTCAACGCGGTCAACCGGCAGTCCGACGCGGCCTGGTCGCTGCTCACGCCCGCGCTTTACGCGCTCTCGCTCGCCTATCTCGCGGCGCCGCTGCTGTACCGGGCGTGGAAGGAGCGCGCGCAGCTGCGCGCGAGCGCGGCGCTGCCGCAGGGGCGGGCGCTGGTGCTGGCCTGGGCCGTCCCGCTGGCGTTCTTCGTCCTGGTCTCGTTGCGCAAGCAAGTGGGTCTGCACTGGCTGCTGTCGTTCCTGCCGCCGCTGATCGCGAGCCTTGCGCTGCTGCCCGAGCGCCGGCCGCTCGCCTCGAGCGCGCGCTTTTTCGGCTGGTTCGCCGCGCTGCACGCGCTCGCGATCATCGTGATCGCCGGCCTGCCGATGCAGACCTGGCAGGGCTGGACGCGCATGTATCCGCGCATCGTCGCGTTCGCCGACACGCGCGCGCTGCTCGAGCAGGTGACGCCGTACCTCGGCCGCTACCGCCTTGCGGCGAGCAGCTACGCCGCGGCCGCGGGCTACGAGTACTACGCGGGCCGCAGGGTGATCGTGTTCGGCCCGGGCTCGTCGCATGCGCGCCACGACGACATCCTGACCGATTTCCGCAAGCTGGATGGTGCCGACATCCTGGTGCTGCGGCCCTCGCCGCCGCCGATGGACGAGTACCGGCCTTACTTCCGCGGCGTGCAGGTGCACCGGTTCGAGGTCCGCGGCGTCACCTTCTACGCGGTGCTGGGGCAGGGCTTCGACTACAGCGCGTACCGCGCGGGGGTGCTCAGCTACGTGCGCGAGCACTACTACAGCCGGCCGCGCTGGCTGCCGCCGGGGCGCTGCTATTTTTGCGAGCGCTACTTCGGCAGCGGCGACTGCGGCTGGAGGAACTGAAGGTGATGCGCGCGCGCGAGCTGGTGCGCCTGCTGCGGCCGCAGCAGTGGGTCAAGAACGGATTCGTGCTCGCCGGGCTCGTGTTCGGCCACGGCTGGGACGACCCGCACACGGTGGTCCTGGCGCTGTCGGCCTTCGCCGCCTTCTGCATGGCCTCGAGCGCGGTGTACGCGTTCAACGACTGCATCGACGCCGAGCAGGACCGCGGTCATCCGGACAAGCGCACGCGCCCGGTCGCAAGGGGCGCGGTGAGGGTTTCCGAGGCCCTGACGCTGGCCGTGCTGCTCGCTCTGGCCGGGCTTGGTGCGGCGTCGCTTACCTCGCTCGGCGTGGCCGCGGCGGTGGCGGGCTACCTCGCGCTGAACGCGGCGTATACGCTCGGGCTGAAGCACGTGCCGGTGATCGACGTGCTGGCGCTCGCTTCCGGGTTCATGCTGCGGCTGCTCGCCGGTACGGCCGGCATCGGCATCGTACCCTCGAACTGGCTGCTCGCCTGCGGCATGCTGCTGACCCTTTTTCTGGGCTTCGCCAAGCGCCGCGCGGAGCTCGAGCGGCTGGCCGGCGACGCCGGACAGCACCGCGCGGTGCTGGCCGCCTACAGCACCCGCTTCCTGGACGGCGCGATAACGCTGTGCGCGATCGGGATGATCGTCGCCTACGTGTTCTATACCCTTGCGCCGGAGACGGCCGAGCTGCATGGCACCAGCCGGCTGGTACTGACCGTGCCCTGGGTCCTGCTCGGCACGCTGCGTTATCTTTTCCGCCTGCGCTACCGCGGCGGCGGCGGCGATCCCTCGTCCGAGCTGCTGCGCGATCCGGCGCTGACCGCGGCGGTGCTCGGTTGGCTCGCCACGGTGCTGTGGCTCATCGCCTGAGCTTTTCGGCATAATGGGCCGATGGCCATTGCCGGCGCGACCACTGATCGCTCCCAGCTGCTCGCCCACCTCGAGCCGCTGGGGGACGCGTCGAAGTTCGCCGACCGGATCCACGCCCTTATTCCCCGCTGCCGGCTGCTGGAGAATTTCTCGCCCGGCGAAGTGCGGCTGCTGGCGCATTTCATGGACGTCTACCGCGCCGAAGTGGGGGTCGAGATCATGCGCGAGGGCGAGGGCGGCGATTTCATGCTGATGATCATCGAAGGCAAGGTAGAAGTGCAGAAGCGCGACCGCTGGAACACGCCGCAGGTGATCTCCGAAGTCGAGCCGGGCCGCACGCTGGGCGAGATGTCGATGATCGACGGCGAGCCGCGCTTTGCGACCTGCATGGCGATCGAGCCCACCCTGATCGCGGTGCTCGATCGCGAGCGCCTGGCGCGCATCATCGTCGAGCAGCCGATGCTGGGGGCCAAGATCCTGATGGAGCTGGTGCTCATGCTGTCGCAGCGCCTGCGCGCCACCAGCATGCGCCTGCTCGAGCTGCTGGACGAGAAGTCGCAGCGCAGCATCGACACCCTGTGAGCGGGCCCCGGGGCGGGGCGGGGCTGTAAGGCCGGGCGCGCTCGCGCGACTCAGTCTGAGCGATACCGACGAGGACGCCACCATGCACGCCACCCTCCCTCTGATGCGGCGCTACGGGTTCCCGGCGCTGCGGCGCAGCCGGCTCGAGACGCTGCAGGTGAACCTGGGCTACCGCTGCAACCAGAGCTGTGTGCACTGCCACGTCAACGCCGGACCCGGCCGCAGCGAGCAGATGTCCGCTCAGACGATCACCGACGTGCTCGCGTTCATCGAGGTCGCGGGGGTCAAGAAGCTCGACCTGACCGGCGGCGCGCCCGAGCTCAATCCTCATTTTCGCGCGCTGGTGCTGCGCGCACGCGAGCTCGGGGTGCACGTCATGGACCGCTGCAATCTCACCATCCTCGATGAGCCCGGCCAGGAGGGTCTGGCCGAGTTCCTCGCCGGGCAGCGCGTCGAGGTGATCGCGTCGCTGCCCTGCTACCAGGAGGCGAACGTCGACCGGCAGCGCGGCAGCGGCGTGTTCGAGCGCAGCCTGCGCGCGCTTGCGCGCCTGAATGCGCTCGGCTACGGCAGGCACGGCAGCGGCCTCGAGCTGAGCCTGGTATACAACCCCCAGGGCGCCGTGCTGCCGCCGCGCCAGGCGCCGCTCGAGGCCGACTACCGGCGCGAGCTGGGCGAGCGCTACGGGATCGTGTTCACGCGCCTGTACGTGATCGCCAACATGCCGATCCAGCGCTTCGGCTCGACGCTGGTGTCGAAGGGGCAGTTCAACGACTACATGAAGCTGCTGCACGGCGCGCACCGCAGCCAGAACCTGGAGTCCGTCATGTGCCGCTCCCTGATCTCGGTCGACTGGCGCGGGCAGGTCTACGACTGCGATTTCAACCAGATGCTCGACCTGCCGCTGCGCCAGGAGGGCAGGCCGCGACCCCAGCTTTCCGACCTGATCGGGCGCGATCTGCGCGGCAACCCGATCGCGGTGCGCGACCATTGCTACGGCTGCACGGCGGGCCAGGGCTCGTCCTGCGGCGGCGCGCTGCATGACTGAGCCGCTGCCGGGGAGGACCTGTCCGGTCGGGTACCGCTACGGCGTGCAGGCGCTCGCCGCGCCCGCCGC
Source organism: Burkholderiales bacterium (assembly GCA_035517095.1). GTDB lineage: Bacteria > Pseudomonadota > Gammaproteobacteria > Burkholderiales > SG8-39 > DAHVFK01. The sequence continues at coordinate 48,681 of DATIZK010000050.1, read as the reverse complement.
GCTGCGGGTCGATACGCTGTGGGTCGCGGGCGGCCTGTACGGCAACCTGTTCGCGCTCGAGCGCCTGCTGGAGCTGTACCGGCGCGAGCCCGGACCCAAAGCGCTCGTGTTCAACGGCGACTTTCACTGGTTCGACATCGACGCCGACGATTTCGCGCGCGTGAACGGCAGTGTGCTCGAGCATTGCGCCACGCGCGGCAACGTCGAAACCGAGCTCGCCAGTCCCGCGCGGGGCGCGGGCTGCGGCTGCGGCTACCCCGACTGGGTCGGCGACGATGACGTGGCGCGCTCGAACCGCATCATCGAGCGCCTGCGCGAGACTGCGCGTCGCCTGCCCGAGGCGACCGCGGCGCTCGCCGCGCTGCCGATGCATCTGGTGGCCCAGGTCGGCCCCGAGCGAGTGGGGGTGGTGCACGGTGACGCCGACTCGCTTGCCGGCTGGGGCTTCTCGCAGGAGCTGCTCGCGCGCGCGGACGGCGCGCGGGCCGCGCTCGAAGCCTGCGCGCGCGCCCGCGTGCGCGTGTTCGCCTCCAGCCACAGCTGCCTGCCGGTGCTGCAGCGGCTGGGCGGGGGCTGCGCGATCATCAACAACGGCGCGGCCGGAATGCCGAATTTCGCCGGCACGCGCTTCGGCGTGGCGACGCGAATCTCGACCAGGCCGGGCGCGCGGGCGCTTTACCGCGCGCGCGCGGGGCAGCTGACGCTCGAGGCGGTGGCGCTCGAGTACGATGCGCAGGCCTGGCAGCGCGCGTTCCTTGCGCATTGGCCGCCCGGATCCGACGCCCACCGCTCTTATTACGAGCGCATCGTGCACGGCCCTCGCTACGCGCCGCAGCAGGCGCTTCGCCCGCTGGAGATGGCGGCGTGAGCCGCTTGCGGGTCGCCGTCGCGGCGCTCATCGGCGTGCTGGTGGCGGCGTTCTTCGCCGCCGGGGGACAGCGCTACCTGAGCTTCGAGTACCTCAAGGCGCAGCAGGGCGCGATCCTCGGGTATTACGCCTCGCACGCCTGGCAGACCGATCTCGGATTCTTCCTCGTCTACGTCGCCGTCACCGGCCTTTCGCTGCCGGGCGCCGCGCTCATGACGCTCGTCGCGGGGGCGATCTTCGGCCTGCTGTGGGGCAGCGTGCTAGTGTCCTTCGCTTCCAGCATCGGCGCGACGCTCGCTTTCCTCGCCAGCCGCTTCCTGCTGCGCGATTGGGTCCGGCGGCGCTTCGGCCACGCCCTGCGCAAGGTGGACGAGGGCATCGAGCGCGAGGGCGCGTTCTACCTGTTCACCCTGCGCCTGATCCCGGTGGTGCCGTTCTTCGTCATCAACCTGGCGCTCGGCCTGACGCCGATCCGGACCGCGACCTTCTATTGGGTGAGCCAGCTTGGCATGCTGGCGGGCACAATCGTGTACGTGAACGCGGGCACCCAGCTGGCGGCGATCGAGTCGCCGGCGGGGATTCTTTCGCCCGGCCTGCTCGGCGCCTTCGCCCTGCTCGGTCTGTTCCCGCTGCTGGCGAAGAAGGTGCTCGACATCGTCAGGGCGCGGCGCGTCTACGCGCGCTGGAAGCGCCCGGCGCGTTTCGAGCGCAACCTGGTGGTGATCGGCGCCGGCTCGGCCGGGCTGGTCAGCGCCTACATCGCCGCCGCGGTGCGCGCGAAGGTGACCCTGGTCGAGAAGCGGCGCATGGGCGGCGACTGCCTGAACACCGGCTGCGTGCCGTCCAAGGCGCTGATCAAGTCGGCGCGGGTATTGGCGGAGATCCGGCGCGCGCCGCAATACGGCCTCAAGACGGCAAGCGTCGAGTTCGATTTCGCCGACGTGATGGAGCGCGTGCAGCGCGTGGTGCGCGCGGTCGCGCCGCACGACTCGGTGGCGCGCTATACCGAGCTGGGCGTCGAGTGCCTGCAGGGCGAAGCGAAGATCGTCTCGCCCTGGGAAGTGGAGGTGACGCTCGCGGGCGGCGGGACGCGCCGCCTCACCACCCGCGCGATCGTGATCGCCGCCGGCGCGCGCCCCTTCGTGCCGCCGATTCCCGGCATCGAGCAAGTCGGCTGCCTCACGTCCGACACGGTGTGGGGGCTGCGCGAGCTGCCGCGCCGCCTGGTGGTGCTCGGAGGCGGGGCGACCGGCTGCGAGCTCGCGCAGTGCTTCGCCCGCTTCGGCACGAAAGTGACGCAGGTCGAGATGATGCCGCGCGTCATGGTGCGCGAGGATCCCGAGATCTCCGAGATGGTGATGAACAAGTTCCGCGCGGAGGGGATCGAAGTCCTGGTCGGGCACAAGGCCAAGTCGTTCCAGGTCGACAACGGCGAGAAGGTCCTGATCGCCGAGCATGCCGGCGGCGAGGTGCGCATCGCCTTCGACGCGCTGCTGTGCGCCGTAGGGCGGGTGGCGAACACGGAGGGCTACGGCCTCGAGACGCTGGGCGTGCCCGTCACCCGGGAGCGCACGGTGCAGACCAACGAGTTTTTGCAGACGCCGTATCCGAACATCTATGCCTGCGGCGATGTCGCCGGCCCGTTCCAGTTCACCCACACCGCGGCGCATCAGGCCTGGTACGCGACGGTGAACGGCCTGTTCGGCAGCCTGTGGAAGTTCCGCGCCGACTACTCGGTCATTCCCTGCGCCACCTTCACCGATCCCGAGGTGGCGCGCGTCGGCCTGAACGAGACCGAGGCGCAGGAGCGCGGCGTGCGCTACGAGGTTTCGACCTACGGCATCGACGATCTCGACCGCGCGATCGCGGACGAGGAGGCGCACGGCGTGGTCAAGGTGCTGACCGCGCCGGGCAGGGACCGCATCCTCGGCGTGACCATCGTCGGCGCGCAGGCCGGCGAACTGATCGCGGAGTTCGTCGCCGCGATGCGCCACGGCCTCGGGCTGAACAAGATCCTCGCGACGATCCACATCTACCCGACTATGGCCGAAGCGAACAAGTACGCGGCAGGCGTGTGGAAGAAGGCGCATGCCCCGCAGCGCACGCTACGAGCGCTCGAGCGGCTGCACGCCTGGATGAGAGGTTGATGTCGGGGCGAATCAGCGTTGTCGTGCCGACGCTGAACGAGGCGCAGGGCATCCTTGCCTGCCTCGATGCCCTGGCACCGCTGCGCGCGCGCGGCCATGAGCTGATCGTGGTCGACGGCGGCAGCGACGACGGCACGCCCGAGCTCGCGCGGCCGCGAGCGGACCGGGTGCTCGCGGCGCCGTGCGGGCGTGCGCGGCAGATGAACGCGGGGGCGCGCGACGCGGCGGGCGATGCGCTCGTGTTCCTGCACGCTGACGTGCGCCTGCCGCAGGGCGCGGACGGCATGGTGCTGGAGGCGCTCGCCGCGCGGCCCTGGGGCCGCTTCGACGTGAGGCTCGACAGCTCGCGCGCGCTGCTCGGCCTGGTCGGCGGGATGATGAACCTGCGCTCGCGCCTGACTGGAATCGCCACCGGCGACCAGGCGCTGTTCGTGCGGCGCGAGCTGTTCGAGCGCCTGGGCGGCTACGCCGAGATCCCCCTGATGGAGGACGTCGAGCTCTCGTCCAGGCTGCGCCGCGCCGGCCGCCCCGCCTGCCTGCGCGCGCGCGTGCTCGCCTCCGCGCGGCGCTGGGAGGCACGCGGCGCGCTGCGCACCGTGGTGCTCATGTGGCGCCTGCGGTTGGCCTACTTCCTGGGCGCCGACCCGGCGCGCCTCGCCGAGCGCTACCGCTGATGCGCGCCGGCGCGGCGGTCATCGTCTTCGCGCGCGCGCCGCAGCCCGGGCAAGTGAAGACGCGGCTCGCGCCGCGCCTGGGCGAATGGGGTGCGGCGCGCCTGCAGCGACGCCTCGTGCGCCGCACGCTGCGCGTCGCGCAAGCATCGCGCTGCGGGCCGGTCGAGCTGCACGGTACGCCGCGCGCGCGCCAGGCGTTCTTCCTGCAATGTGCGCGCGAGTGGGGTGTGGCCCTGCGCGGACAGCGCGGACGCGACCTGGGCGAGCGCATGCTGCGCGCGCTCGAGGGCGGGCTGCGGGCCCATCGCGCGGTGATCCTGGTCGGCAGCGACTGCCCGGTGCTCGAAGCGCGCGACCTGCGTCGCGCGGCGCGTGCGCTCGCCGGCGGCTGCGACGCGGTGCTCGCGCCGGCCGAGGACGGAGGCTATCCGCTGATCGGGCTGCGGCACGTGTCGCCGCGCCTGTTCGAGCATATCGCCTGGAGCGGCCCCGACGTATTTGCGCGCACCGCCGAAGCGCTCGACCTCCTGGGATGGCGCTGGCGCCGGCTGCGAACGCTGTGGGACGTCGACCGACCGGAGGATCTGGCGCGCCTCGCGGAGTCCCCGCTTCACTTGCGATCGGGCAACAGGCGCGAGGCGCGCCACAGGTAGAAGGTTATCGGCGCCGAGGCCGCGATCCGCTCACCCTTCGGGTCCAGCAGCACGGCTTGCAGCGTATGCGTGCCGCGATCGATGCCCTGCAGCTCGATCGTGTCGCTGCGGTAGATATGCGGCAGCGGGATCCCGTCGAGCACCAGCCGCATCCCGCCGCCCGGCACGCCCTGTGCCCGGCGCAGCTTCACCGTGAGCTTGCCCTGGTTGCTGTGGATCGTCTCCTCGCTCGCGGGCTTCAGCACGGAAACCTCCGCCGCCCAGGCGGGCGTTGCGGCGGCAAGGAGCGCCATCACGATCACGATCGCGAAAGAAATGGCTCGTGCTTGCAAGTCGGCCTCCTTCGTTCCGATGCGGCTTGGACAGCCTGCGCCGGCCGAAATTCAACCCCTAGAGCGCACCGCTCTTCCTGAGAAGCACGGCCAGCCGCTCGGCGACGATCCGATAGCCGCTCGCGTTGGGATGAACCGGGTCCGACTTCAGCTCCGGCTTGCGCAGCACCTCGCCGATGACGCTGCCTTCGTAAGGAATGTGAAACTCGGCCGCGATATCGCCGTAGAACGATGGCGGCGACAGCGTCAGGCTGGGCTCCGGCGTGCCGATGAGCACGACGTCGATATTGCGTGCCTTGGCGAGGCGCACCATCGCGCGAAGGTTCGCGGCGGCCTGCTGCTTGCCCAGCCGATGCAGGAAATCGTTGCCGCCTGTGCATAGCAACAGCAGGCGCGGAGAATATTCGTCGAGCTCGCCGGGCAAGCGCGCGAGCGCCTGCGAAGTCACTTCGCCCGGGACGCCGGACTGAACGACGCGGCGCCCGATCATCTGGCCGAGCTGGGCGGGGTAGCCCTCCTGCTCGCTTGCACCGGTGCCGTAGGTCAGGCTGTCGCCGAAGGCGAGCACCACGTCGTCGGGCGCGAGCTTCGCGAGCTGCGGTGACCTGCCGCACGCGGCAAGTGCAAGGACGCACGCAAGCAGCGCGAGCCGTGCGGCCCGCGCCGCCTGTGCGCGCAACCGACTCAGAGGCGTTTTTCGGGGTGCTGCCAGCTGCTCGCGTGTATGCGCGCGCTGGAGGCGGGCAGCAGCTCGCCGACCGCTTCGGCCACCCGTGCGCGCTCGACCGGCTTGGCGACGAAAGTGTTCGCGCCCAGGACCTTGCAGCGCAGAATCGATTCTTCGTCCGCCATCACCGACAGCACCACTACCGGGGTAGCGCGGTTGGCTGATTCCATGCGCAGCCGCTTGAGCACCCCGAAGCCGCCCACGCCCGGCATCAGCAGGTCCAGCACGATCACGTCGTAGACCGTCTCGCTCGCCAGGTGAAGCGCCTGCTCGCAGGTCCCGGCCAGGACGACGCGCACGCCGAGTTCCTGGGTCAAGATGCGCCCGACGAGGAGCCTGGTCGGCTCGTGATCGTCGACGATCAGAACGGTGTAGTTTTTGCCCGGCTTGGTCATGCCTATTCCTCTGCAAGCCCCGTGCCAGGCCGCAGCGCTGACGGTCCCTGACAAATCCTCCGCCGACGCGCATTCCTGCGTGTCCCCCGCCCGGCCGGTTGCCGGGCAAACTGCCCAGCGGGCCGACAAAGTCTGTTGGATTCCCGCCACACGCCGGCCCGCCCGGGCGCAATTGTCCGTGACGATTTCGGGAGTGTAGACTCTGACGCGGGGCTGGCAATTGGTCGGGGCGCATTGAGACGGCCCGATCGTTGGACCCTCCCCAGCGAGGTCGCAGCCGATGCCGACGTGTCCGAATTGCCGTGCCCGCGCCGACGAGGGCCAGAAGTTCTGCGGCAATTGCGGCTTCGCCCTCGACCCGGCGCCGCCGATTGCCGGCGAGCGCAAGTTCGCGACCTTCCTGTTCGCCGACGTCGCGCACTCGACGTCAATCGCGGAGCGGCTCGATCCGGAGGACTGGACGTCGATCATGAACGGCGCGTTCGGCTTCATGAACGCGGCCGTCGCGAAGTACGGCGGCACCGTGTCGCGCTTGATGGGGGATGCGGTGCTGGCGCTGTTCGGCGCCCCCGTCGCGCACGAGGACGATGCGGACCGAGCCGTGCGCGCCGGCCTGGAGATCCAGGACGCCGCGCGCGCCTACGCGCGCGAGGTGAAGCAGCGCCACGGGGTCGACTTCGATCTGCGCGTCGGGATCAACACGGGAATCGCCGTTCTCGCCGTCGTCGGTGACGCGATCCGCAACGAGTACACCGCCATGGGCGACGCGGCCAACCTCGCCGCGAGGCTTCAGTCGGCAGCCGATCCGGGGACCGTGCTGATCAGCGCGGACACGCACCGGCTCGTGGTCAGCCTGTTCGATTTCAAGCCGCGCGGCCGGATCGAGATGAAGGGCAAGCAGGCGCCGGTCGAGTCGTTCGAGGTTCTCGGCCTGCGCGCGGTCCCGGGCAAGGCGCGCGGAATCGAGGGATTGGCGTCGTCGCTGGTGGGGCGCGAGCGCGAGCTCGGCCTGTTGCGCGACCGGCTCGCGGCGCTCCTTCAGGGCGCGGGCTCCGTCGTCGTGATCACCGGCGAGGCCGGGCTGGGCAAATCGCGCCTGGTGGCCGAGCTGCGGGCCCTGCGCGACGCGCAGCCCGACGCACGGATCACATGGTACGAATCGCGCGCGATCTCCTACGGCCAGTCGATGCCTTATCACCCTTGGCGGCAGCTCGGCCGCCAGATCGTGGGCGCGTCCGACATGGACGAGGCGCCGGCAGTACGGCAGAAGCTGAGCGACTACGTCGCGCGCTCCCGCCTGCCTGCCGGCAACCTGGCCTACTACGAGACTCTGCTGGCGGTGGATACCGAAGAGAGCCGGACGGCGCTCAGCCGCGTGGCACGCATCGACGTCGCCAACGGCGTCGCGGGGGCCGTGATCGGGGCGATTCGCGCGGCCATCCATTCCGCCGACGGCATTCGGCCGCACGCGCTGGTGCTGGACGACCTTCACTGGTCGGATAGCGCGACGCTGGAATTGATCGCCCAGGTCGCGACGCTGGCCAGCGTCGAGCCGCTGCTGATGGTGTGCGTGATGCGTCCGGACCGCGGCGCCGCGAGCTGGTCGCTCGTCGACCGCCTCCAGGCCAGCCTCGGCAGCTCGTTCGCACGCATCGATCTCGAACCGCTCGATTCCGCGCAGGCCGGCGCGCTGCTGGGCAATCTATTGCCGATCGATGACCTGCCCGCGCCCGTCAAGGCGAGGATCATCGAGCGCTCCGACGGCAACCCCTTCTATCTGGAGGAAGTGCTGCGTTCATTGATCGACTGCGGGCAGGTCGTGCGCGACGGCGGGCGCTGGCGCGCTACACGCGAGATCGTCGACGCCAATATCCCGGAGACGCTGGCCGGCGTGCTGAGCGCACGCATCGATCATCTGCCGGAGACGACCAAGCGCGTGGCCCAGACCGCGGCCGTGATCGGCCGGGTGTTCATGCACCGCGTGCTCGAGACGGTATGCCACGCGGCGCCGCCCTCCGAGCGCGTCGAGCACATCGAGCCTCACATCGGCACCTTGTCGATGGAACAGATCGTTCGCGAGCGCGCGCGGAATCCGGAGCGGGAATACAGCTTCAAGCACGCGATGACCTGCGAAGCCGCTTACGGCCTTCTGCTGCGGGCCCGTCGACGCGAGCTGCACGAACGCACCGGTGTCGCGCTCGAAACGCTGTTTGCCGAACGCCGCGACGAGTTCGCGCCGATGCTGGCCCATCATTTCGCCGAGGCCGATGATCTCAAGCGCGCACTGGATTACTCGCGGCGGGCCGCAGCGAGCGCACTGAAGCTCTATGCGCTGCGCGAGGAACTCGGGCATCGCGACCGCGTCCTGGCGCTGCTCGGCCGTATGCCCGACGCTCCGACCGCCGAAGTCGTCGACGCGATTTTCGATTGGGTCGTGGTGCGGCACCGCCTGAATCAATACGACGGCGTGCTCGATCGGCTGGCCGACGCGGTGGCGCGCTCGCGCGCCGCCGACGACAAGCATCGGCTCGCGCGGGCGCTGTCGTGGACGGGCAACATCTACCTGGTGACCGGCTACCCGTCGCGCAGCTTCCCGTACATCGAGGAGAGCCGCAAGCTCGCGACCGAAGTCGGCGACGAGCAGCTCATGCTCCTGCCGCTGTTCGTCACGACCTGGTGGCTGATCGACCGCGATCCGGCGGCCGCGCCCAAGGCGCTGGAGGAAGTGATCGCGCTGGCCGAGAAGCAGCAGGCGTACGACATACTGGGGCATGCGATCGTCTTTCGCGCCATCGCGCAGGCGCGGCTGGGCAATTTCTCCGCCGCGCGCGCCGACATCGCGAAGGCGCTCCAGATCGCGCCGCGCGCCGGTTCCCCGGTCAAGGAGGCCGACATCCACATCGGCGTCAGCGAGGTCTACTATACGATGGGCGAGGTCGAGAAGGGACTGGAGCACGCGCGCATCGGCGCCGACATGGCCTTCAGCGCGAAAGGCTTCGAGTGCGCCTGCGCCGGGCACTTCAGCGTCGGCAACGGCCAGTTCGAGCAGCAGCGGCTCGACGAGGCTGCGTCTCAGTACGCGAAATCGCTCGAGATCGGAGACCAGGTGAACTCCCCGGGATTTTCCGGCTACATCAACCAGATCAGGGCCAGCGCCGCCCGCGTCGAGTTCGAGCGAGGGTCGCCCGCAGCGCTCGAATCGCTGCGGATTGCGCTGAGCAACGCACGCAGCTCGCAGGACGAATTCGGCGCTGCGACCATCTCCAAGCACCTCGCCAGCGCGCTCATCAAGCTCGGACGCAACGATGAAGCCGCGCCATTGCTGGAGTCGGTGATCGAGTACTTCCGCAGGCTCGGCATGCGCCCCTATCTGGCCGGAGCACTGGAGCTCGCCGCGACCATGTACGAGCAATCCGGCAGGCCGCAAAAATCAGACGAGAGCCGAAGCGAGGCCGCGAGGCTGCGCGACCTCCTCGGCATGGGGAGCGCCGCCAGCGTGGCGCAGGCGTGAGCATGGTCAAGCCGGTGATCCTCGCCGTCGACGACGAGCCGTCGGTGCTCGCGGCGGTGGCGCGCGATCTGCGGCATCGCTATGCATCGGACTATCGCGTGCTGCGCGCCGCGTCGGGGGGCGAGGCGCTGGAGGCGCTGCGCGAGCTCAAGCTGCACAATGAACCGGTTGCGCTGCTGCTCGTCGATCAGCGCATGCCGGGCATGTCCGGTATCGCATTCCTGCGCGAGGCAATGGCGTTGTATCCGACGGCCAAGCGCGCGCTGCTCACCGCCTACGCGGATACGGACGCCGCGATCCGCGCCATCAACGAGGTCAGGCTCGATCATTACCTGATGAAGCCCTGGCATCCGCCGGAGGAGCTTCTTTATCCGGTCCTGGACGACCTGCTCGACGACTGGCGCGCCAACTTCCAGCCGGCGTTCGAAGGCGTGCGCGTCATCGGCCATCGCTGGTCGGCCGATGGCCACCGCGTTCGCGACTTTCTCGCCCGCAATCTGATCCCGTATCGCTGGCTGGACATCGAGGCCGACCCCGAGGCCGCCGAGCTGCGCGCGCTGGCAGGGCCGACCGACGCGCCGCTGCCGCTGGTGGTGTTCGCCGACGGCAGCAGCCTGTCGCGGCCGTCGATCCCCGCAATCGCCGAGCGTCTGGGGCTGCACACGCAGGCTGCGGCGAACGCCTACGATCTGGTCATCGTCGGGGCCGGGCCGGCCGGGCTGGCGGCTGCCGTCTACGGGGCATCGGAGGGCCTGCGCACGCTGCTGATCGAACGCGAGGCGCCGGGAGGCCAGGCGGGTACCAGCTCGAGCATCGAGAATTACCTCGGCTTTCCGGCCGGGCTCAGCGGCGGCGATTTGGCGCGCCGCGCCGTCGCGCAGGCTCGCCGCTTCGGCGCAGAGATCCTCGCGCCGATGGAGGCAGTCGGTCTTGCCACGCACAACGGCTATCACATCGTGACGCTGAGCAACGGGTCGACCGTGACGACGCAGGCCTTGCTCGTCGCCACCGGAGTTTCGTATCGACTTCTCGATGTGCCAGGCGCGGGCACGCTCGCCGGCGCGGGCCTGTACTACGGCGCCGCGATCACCGAGGCGCTCACCATCAAGGGGCAGGACGTGTTCGTGGTCGGGGGCGGGAATTCGGCCGGGCAGGGGGCCCTTTACCTTGCGCGCTTCGCCCGCTCGCTCACGCTGCTTGTGCGTGGCGCTTCCCTCGCCGAGACCATGTCGCAATACCTGGTCGAGCGCATCGGCGAGGTCGAGAACATCAGCGTGCGCACACGGGTGGCAGTCAGCGAAGTGCACGGCGAACAGAGTCTCGAAGCAGCGTCGATTCGCGACCTCGGGACCGGTAGCGTCGAGCGCCTGCCGGCGCGCGCCATGTTCGTGTTCATCGGCGCGGCCCCGCGCACGGCATGGCTCAATGGCGCGGTTCAACTCGATGCGGGCGGTTTCGTCTTGTCGGGGGTGGACCTCGCACGCGAGGGGGGTAAGCGACCGCATGGCTGGCTGGCCGAGCGGGACCCGTACTGGCTGGAGACCAGCGTTCCGGGCGTGTTCGTCGCCGGGGATTTGCGGCACCAGTCGACCAAGCGGATCGCCTCGGCGGTGGGGGAGGGAGCGATGGCCGTACAGTTCGTGCACCAGCACTTGCGCGGCCCGTCGCCCGCACAGCGCCCGCTGCCGCCAACCGGGTCCTGAGCGGTGGGCCGTCCCGCGGCTGAATTGCGTTCGCTGCAGGAGTTCGTTCGCAAGCTGCCGTTCTTTGCCGACCTGACCCTGACGGACGTGGCGCAGCTGTGCCGGTCGTCGCGCAGTGTTCATGTCGAGTCGGGCGAGATCGTGATCGAGGAGGGCACTCCGGGCGATTCGCTGTACATCGTGCTTTCCGGCGAAATCGAGATCACCAAGCGTGACGGCGTGCGCGAGGTGGTGCTGGCGACGCGCAAGACGGGGGAAGCCGTGGGCGAAATGTCGCTGCTGGAGCGTACGCCGCGCAGCGCGTCGGCTCGCGCGCTGCGACCCAGCGAGTTGCTGGAGATCAGCCCGGAGGCGTTCCGGACCGTCCTCGAGACGAATCCGTCGACGGCGATGACGGTGTTGCGTACGGTGGCGAGCCGCTTGCGCAGCACCGAGGCCTCGCTGATGCAGAGCGGCAAGCTCGCCTCGCTGGGCACGCTCGCCGCGGGGCTTGCGCACGAGCTGAACAATCCGGCGGCGGCGATCCAGCGCGGCACGCAGCACCTGCGCGAGGCATTCGAGACCTGGCGGCGACGCACCGTCGAACTGCAGACGCTGAGCCTCAGTGCGGACGAACAGGCGCGGCTGGCCGAGCTCGAGGCCGGGATCGAGACCTGGGGTCCGGCGCGGACGGCCGACGCGGCATCCGCGCGGAACGAAGTGCGGCTGATCGACGAGCTCGAGGCGCTCGGTATCGACGACGCCGCGGAGATCGCGCCAGCGCTGGCCGCCTTCGGCTGGAGCGTCGAGCGCCTGCGCCCGCTGGCCGGCGCGTTCGCCGCGGGCCACGTGAGGCCGCTGCTGCAATGGCTGGGAGCCGGCTTCGCCGTGCAACAGCTCTTGGCCGAGATCCGCAGCAGCGCGCAGGCGATCTCGGAAATCGTGCGCGCAGTGAAATCGTATGCCTATCTCGATCAGGCCCCGGTTCAGGACACCGATGTTCGCGTGGGTCTGGAAGACACGCTCGTCATGCTCCGTCACAAGCTCAAGAACGGTATCGAAGTGGTGCGCGACTTCGAGGACGGATTGCCGAGTATCGAGGCCTACGGCAGCGAGCTGAACCAGGTGTGGACCAACCTCATCGACAACGCCATTCAAGCCCTCGACGGCCATGGGGTGCTCGATCTCCGGGTACGTCGAGTCGGCAACGGAGTCGAGATCCGGATCGTCGACAACGGCCCAGGCATTCCCGGCGAGATTGCCGCGCGCATCTTCGATCCATTCTTCACGACCAAGCCGCAGGGCGTCGGCACGGGACTGGGTCTGCACATCGCCTACAACATCGTCGTCAACCGCCATCACGGCCGGATCGACGTCGAATCAAAACCGGGACGAACGGAATTCAAGGTGACGCTGCCGATTCGCATCAAGCCGGTCGCGCCGGGCGCGCCGGGCGAGGCGGCGTCCGGCGCGTCGCAGCCGGACCAAAGTCATTAGAATGGCGCCTCGAGAGCATGGCGACCAGCTCACCGTTGGAGGCGGCTAGGCAATGTGCATAGAAGCGTTGGGCACCCCAAATAGAATCGAGCTGGATGAAGTGCTCAGCGCGGCAGGCGTCTGGCGCGCCGCGCCATGAGCGAAAAGGAGATAGTGGTGACGGTGGATCCGGGGCTGGCGGACCTGGTGCCGACCTTCCTCGCCAACTGCCGCGCGCACGCGCGCAAGCTGCGCGCGGCCGCCGCCACCGGCGACCTTGCCGCCGCGGCGTCGGTCGGCCACAACCTCACCGGCAGCGGCACGAGCTACGGCTTCGAGCGGGTTTCCGATCTCGGGCGCGAGATCGAGCGCTCGGCCAAAGGCGGCGACGCGCGCGCCCTGGACGATCTCGCGCGGCAGCTCGATGACTACCTTACGCGCGTGCGCACGGTTAGCGGCTAGCGCGGCGCTCAGAGCGCCGCCACGGTCTGCACCTCGACCAGGAACGGTTCGGCGACGAGGCGGTCGATCACCAGCAGGGTGTTGGGCGGGAAGGCGCCGTCCGGGAACATGCGCGGGAACTCGCGCAGGCGAAAGGACATGAACTTCGCGATGTCCTGCGCGTGCGCCAGGTAGGTCGTGAATTGGACCACGTTGCCCCAGCCGGCGCCCGCCGAGCCCAGCGCCGCTTCGATATTGCGAAAGACCTGTGCGCACTGCGCTTCGAAATCGCCTCCGCCCACCATTTTTCCATCGCGGTCCGCGGCCAGCATGCCGGCGATGAACAGATATTCGGCAGCCTTGACCCGCGTCACGTGCGAGTACTGCCCGAGAGGCTTGCCGAGGCTGTCCGGGTTGTAGATCCTGATCTCGGCCATGCGTGCCCTCCTTCGGTTATCGGTCAGTGCTTCGTGCGCGCGCCGCGCTTGCGCCCGTCGATCTGTGCCTTGACGGCGGCCGCGAGCGCGCCGCGCTCGATCGGCTTCACCAGGTAAGCATTGGCGCCCGCTTTCATGCACTGCTCCCGCGTCTTGGGGTCCGACACCACCGTCACGATGACGACCGGCGTCGCCATGTTCGGCGGGTGGGCCCTGATCTCCTTCAGCACCGCGAGCCCGCCGATGCCGGGCATCAGCAGGTCGAGCAGGATCGCGTCGTAGGCGTATTCCTCGGCCAGGCGCAGCGCCTGCTCGCAGGTGCCGGCGAGCTGCACTTCGAGCCGCAGTTCCGTCGTCAGGATGCGCGCCAGCAGCAGCCGCGTCGCTTCCTCGTCGTCCACGATCAGGATGCGGTGGCGGGGAGCGGCCTTGTCGGCGCTTGACATGCCCCCTAGGCCCCCAGCTGATCGGCGAGGTCGTTGAAGTCGCTCGCGTTGAGGTCGAAGGCGGGCTCGGGAGAGACGTCGGCACGCGCGTTCGGGCCGCGCTCGAGCGGGCGCGCCACGAACCCGGTGCGCAGGCCGCAGCCCTTGGCCGCGAACAAGTCGTCCTTGTGCGCCGCGACCATCATGACTTCGTCGGGCGCCAGCCCGAGCAGGCTCGCCGCGCCGCGGTACGTCTCGGGGTCGGGCTTGTAGTGGTGAAACAGCTCGGCCGACAGGATGCAGTCCCACGGCAGGCCGGCCGACTTCGCCATGTTGGTGAGCAGGGCGACATTGCCGTTGGACAGCGGTGCGATGACGTACTTGCGCTTCAAGCGGCGCAGCCCGCCGCGCGCGTCGCGCCAGGGCTTGAGGCGGTGCCAGGCGCGGTTGAACTGCTCGATCTCGGCCGGCGACAGCCCCGCGATGCCGAACTGCGCGAGCAGCCCGTCGAGGATCACGCGGTGCAGCGCATCGATCGTGGTCCACGGCAGCTCGCCGGCGCGCACCCTGGCCATCGCCGGACGGTAACCGGCGCGCCAGGCGTCGGCGAAAGCGGACCAGTCGACGCTCAGCTTGTGCCTGCGCCCGAGACGGCGGCCTTCGGCAATGACCGATCCGCGCCAGTCGACCACGGTGCCGAAGACGTCGAACACGAGGGCCTTCACCGCGGGCGCCGATGTGCGCATGGTGAAGCTATTGTACTGGCTCGCCGCGCGCTCGCCGCGCGCTCGGCGAGCGCTTATCGCGTTATCCTGCGCCTCACCAGACCTTGACGCACGGACCGCTGTACATCACCGGTCCGGTCGGCGCGCCGGTGGGCGAGCCGCCCATCGGCTCGAGGCTCACCGCGAGCATCGGGACGTCGCCGAGCGATCGATCCGCCACCGCGTGCAGCGGCAGCATCGTCTTGTCGCCCCTGCCTACCATGCCGAGCGACTTCGGCGGCTGTCCCGCGGGCATGATGGCCCACAGCTCGAGACTCCTGTCTGGCACGTTGATCGAGGGATCGAGCGTCTTGACCCAGAGCTGGTCCGAGGTGCGGCTCGCCGCCGCGACCAGCATCGGCTTGTGCGTCTTGGGATCCGAAAGCACCGCGAGGTAGGTTGCGGGCATCTCGTTCGACGGCACGCGCAGCACGATCGGCGCCGGCGCCGGTTGCGGCGCGCCGGGCGCGAGCGCGACCATGACGAACAGCAGGCCGGCCGCGGCGCCGCTCGCAACCAGCCCGAGGCCGCGCCAGAACGCGAGGCTGTGCCACAGGCCGGCGCCGGCCGGCGCCGCGCCCAGGCGCGCCTCGATCGCGCGCCACAGCCGCGCGGGAGGACGCACCGGCCGCACCGTCTGCGCCAGAGGATCGAGCCGCGCAGCCCAGTCCTCGGCGCGGCGCGCGAGCGCGGCGTCCTGCTCGAGCCAGCGCCGGAAGCGCGCGCGCGCCGGCCCGCGCAGCGTGCCGAGCGCGTACTCGGCTGCCAGTCTGTCCTGCAGCTCCGGTTTGTCGCGGTAGCGCACTCGTTCTCCGTCCGCCTATACGGCGTCGCCGAGGCAGGCCTTCAGCCGCAGCAGGCCGCGGCGCACCCAGGTCTTGACCGTCCCGAGCGGCTGGCGCAGGTGGCTCGCCAGTTCTGTGTGCGACAGGCCGTCGTAGAAAGCGAGCGCGATCGCCTGGCGTTGCCGCGCCTCGAGCGCCTTCAGGCAGCGTGCGAGCGCCTGCGCATCCTTGCTCCGCTCGAGCGTGTCGAGGGGTCCCGGCCGGTCGCTGATTGTGTTATCGATCATCTCGCCGTCACCGTCACTCACTTCCAGCCTGGGCTTGCGCAGCCGGTCCAGACAGCGATTGCGCACGATGCTGGTCATCCAGGTCATCGGCGCGGACAGCCCGGGATGGTATTCACGCGCGTGCTGCCAGATGCTGACATAGCAGTCCTGCAGCACTTCCTCCGCCCAGTCCTGCCTCCTCAATATACGCAGCGCGACCCCGAACAGTTTCGCCGAACTGTCCCGGTACAGGCGCGAAAATGCCTGCCGGTCGCCCTGCCCGCACGCCGCAAGCAGCGCGGCGAGCGGGTCCGCGGCGCCCGCCATTCAGGCCCTCTTCTTCTGATGGCGCCACTGCACGTCGCCGCGCCCGGCGTGGCGGTTGAGCGCGCGCCCGGCGACGAACAGCAGGTCCGAGAGCCGATTGAGGTACTGGCGCGCGCGCTCGCCGACCGTCTCGCGCCGGCCGAGCGCAACCAGGCTGCGCTCGGCGCGCCGGCACACCGCGCGCGCAAGGTGCGCGGCCGCCGCGGCACGCGAGCCGCCCGGCAGAATGAATTCCTTGAGCGGCGGCAGCCCGGCGTTCCATGCTTCCAGCCAGGCGTCCAGCCTTGCAACGTGCGCCTCGCCGACCATCGCATGGCCGGGAATGCTCGTTTCGCCGCCGAGGTCGAACAGGTCGTGCTGGATCTGCTCCAGCGCCGCGCGCAGCGCGTCGGGCAGCTCTTCGGCCAGCACCACGCCGAGCGCGGAATTGAGCTCGTCGATGTCGCCCAGCGCCTGGACCCGGGGGTCGTCCTTGGGCACGCGCGCGCCGTCGCCGAGGCCGGTTTCGCCGGCGTCCCCGGTGCGGGTCGCGATCTTCGTCAGTCGGTGTCCCATGTCTGCGGGCTTCGCGTTGCGGCGCGCCGGCATTATCGCATCGCGGCCCCGAATCGGAGTTACGATACGAGCGGCCCGCCGGATGCGGGCGACAGGCGAGCAAGGAGGAGCCATGGCAGCACGAATTCGCAAAGTGGACTATTTCTCGACCAAGGTGCCGAATCGCGCCGGAGCGGGCGCCAAGCTGCTCGAGGCGATGCGCTCGGCCGGCGTGAACCTGCTTGCGTTCACCGGTTTCCCGCAGCGTGGCGGGGCGCAGGTCGACTTCGTGCCGGAGAACAGCGCGGCGTTCCGCCGCGCGGCGAAGCAGGCGGGGCTCAAGGTCTCGGAGCGCAAGACCGGGTTCCTGGTGCAGGGCGACGACCGGGTCGGGGCGCTGACCGGCATTCTCGGCAAGCTCGCGCAGGCACGCATCGGCCTGGTCGCGCTCGACGCCGTGACCGCCGGCAAGGGGCGCTACGGCGCGATCTTCTGGGTCAGGAAGAAGGACGTCGCGCGCGCCGCGCGCCTGATCGGCGCACGCTGAGCGCTCAGGAGCCCTTGCGCCGCGCCTCGCTCTCGATCCAGCCCCTGGACAGCGTGGTGGTGAGGCGCTCGCCTTCGGCCACGCGCGCGGCGTCGCGCAGCACCTCGCCCGCGGCGTTGCGGGTGATGCTGTAGCCGCGCGCCAGCACCGCTCCCGGGTCGAGGCCGGTGAGCGCGGTACGCAGCCGCTCCAGGCGCGCGGCGGCGCCATCCAGCTGCCTCGCGTTGGCCGAGGCCAGGCGCGCGCCGAGCTGCGCGACGAGCTGGCGCGAGGCGCGGATCCGGTCCGCGGGGTGCACCAGCCGGCGCGCGAGGCCGTCGACCGCCTGCATGGCGTAGCCGATGCGGCGCAGCGACTCGCGCCCGGCGCGCAGCGCGAGTTCGGCCACGCGCGCCAGCAGCTCGGCGCGCGGCGCGCTCACCAGCTCGGCCGCCGCAGTCGGGGTCGGCGCGCGCCGGTCGGCCGCGAAATCGGCGATCGTGAAGTCGGTTTCGTGCCCCACCCCCACCACCACCGGGATGCGCGAAGCGCGGATCGCGCGCGCCACGGCCTGCTCGTTGAACTGCCACAGGTCCTCGAGCGAGCCGCCGCCGCGCACCAGCAGCAGCACGTCGCACTCGGCGCGCGCGTTGGCGGTGCGCAGCATCGCGGCGATGCGCTCGGCCGCGCCCTCGCCCTGGACCGGCACCGGATAAACGATCACCGGCAGCGACGGGTTGCGCCGCGCGAGCGTGGTCAGCACGTCGCGCAGCGCCGCGGCGGCAAGCGAGGTGAGCACC
Organism: Burkholderiales bacterium; assembly: GCA_035517095.1. Classification (GTDB taxonomy): domain Bacteria; phylum Pseudomonadota; class Gammaproteobacteria; order Burkholderiales; family SG8-39; genus DAHVFK01. Next base: position 30,911 of record DATIZK010000050.1, on the reverse strand, counting down.
CCTACCGCGCGCGGATGCGCCGGCGGCTCGCGCTTCGCCGCAGGCTCGAACAGGCCCTCGCGCGCGAGCTGCTCCTTCAGGCGCAGGAAGCGCTCGTACAGCGGTCCCAGCCCGGCGTGGCGCATGGTCTCGACGTTGAGCTGGAAGCGCCCGCGCGGCTCGTACAGCGTCACCAGCACGCGTGCCTCGACCCGCGCGCCTTCCTTCGGCGTCCAGTCCAGATGCGCGGCGCGGCCGCGGAACATCACGCAGTCGACCTGCGCTTCGTCGTCCTTGAGCGTGAAATACCAGTGCCCGGATGCGGCGCGGGTGAAATTCGAGATCTCGCCCGCGACCCACATGAGGGCAAAGCGGCGCTCGAGCGCGTCGCGCACGCTGCGCAGCAGCTGCGACACGCTGACGGGCGCCTGCAGGGCGCCCGCGATGGCGGCAAACTCGCCGTTTGGCGTCGGCATCTGGGCGGTTGGGGAGGTTAGCGCCAGCTTACACCTATCCACATGCACGCGATGTTCTGCCGCCGCGCGGCCGCGCGATCGCACGGAGGCCGATTCTGTCGCGTAACGCGCTGTAATTGGAACGAAAATCGCTGCTCAAAAATTGATCGCCCCCGACTTTGCGTTCGTTGCAAGACTCATGCGATCAACTGTGCAACGACAATCCACAAACTTATCCACAGCTTTTGTGGATAACGAGATCAGGCGGCCGACTTCATGCGCAGCGATGGCCCGAAGATCGCGCGAGAATTGTCGCCGCGCGCCCACACAAAGGGATGTTTTCGCGCTGCATCATCAACTTGCCGCAGCGCGATGGTTTGGCTAAAGTTCGCGCTCCGGAGCCTGACCACAAGCGAGGAGCAGGGGTGTTCGCGATCATCCACGACGCAGGCTGGCCGATCTGGTTTCTGCTGCTGGCCTCCGTCATCGCGGTAGCCCTGATCATCGAGCGCTCGATTTCCCTGCGCGACGGCCGCATCATCCCGCCCAGCCTGTTCGAGCAGGTGGTCGCGGTCTACCGGCGCCAGGGGCTGTCGGACGACGTGATCGACAAGCTCGCCAGCGATTCGCCGCTCGGCCAGGTGCTGGCCGCCGGGGTGCGCAACGCGAAGAGCTCGCGCTACGTCATGAAAGAGGCGATCGAGGAGACGGGGCGCGCCGTGGGGCACGAGCTGGAGCGCTTCCTCACCACCCTCGGCACCATCGCCAGCGCGGCGCCGCTGCTGGGCCTGTTCGGCACCGTGATCGGGATGATCGAGATCTTCGGCTCGCAGTCCCCGACCGGGACCAACCCGCAGCAGCTTGCGCACGGGATCTCGGTGGCGCTGTACAACACCGCGTTCGGCATCGGCATCTCGGTTCCGTCGCTCATCTTCTACCGCCACTTCAAGAACAAGGTCGACGGGTTCGTGGTGCGCATGGAGCAGTCGGCGGCCAAGCTGGTGGACATCGTCCACGGCGAGAGGGCATGAACTTCCAGCGCGGCCGGGCGAAGGAGGAGCCGGAGATCAACCTGGTTCCGCTGATCGACGTGATGATGGTGATCCTGATCTTCCTCATGATCACCACCACCTATTCCAAGTACACCGAGCTCAAGATCGATCTGCCGACGGCGAACTCGGAAAAGCAGCCGAATCGCCCGAACGAGATCTCGGTGCTGGTGGACGCGCAGGGGAACTACGTCATCGACCAGACGCCGGTCGTGTTCTCCGGCGTCGAGCAGTTCGCCGATGCCCTGCGGCGCGCCGGTGCCACGCTCAAGCAGCCGGTGGTCGTGATCAGCGCCGACGCCAAGGCGACCCACCAGTCGGTGATCCGCGTCATGGAGGCCGCCCGGGTTGCCGGCCTGACGCAGATCACCTTCACCACCCAGAGCGGCCCGGGCGGGTAACCGCATCGGCGCGCAGACCCTGAGCCGGCACTGGAGCCACCGCGGCGCGCTGGCGTGGCTGCTGTGGCCGGTCAGTCTGGCGTTCGGCGTTGCGGTGTTCGTGCGCCGGCTGCTCTACCGGCTGCGGATACTCGAGAGCCACGCTGCGGGCGTGCCCGTGATCGTGGTCGGCAACCTGATCGCGGGCGGCAGCGGCAAGACGCCGCTGGCGCTGTGGCTGGCGGAGTTCCTCAAGGATCACGGCTGGACGCCGGGCATCGTGACGCGCGGCTACGGCGCGCGCCTGGAGGCGCCGCGCGAGGCAAGCATCGCCTCCGAGCCGAGCGAGGTCGGCGACGAGCCGATCGTGCTCGCCCGGCGCAGCGGCTGCACGGTCTGGGTCGGCCCGGACAGGGTGCGCGTATGCCAGGCCTTGCGCCACCAGCACCCCGACGTCGACATCATCGTGCTCGACGACGGGCTGCAGCACTACCGCCTCGCGCGCGAGCTCGAGATCTGCGTGGTGGACGAGCGAGGCTTCGGCAACGGCTTGCTGCTTCCCGCCGGTCCACTGCGCGAGCCGCGCACGCGCCTGCGCTCGGTCGATGCGGTCGTGGCGCATGGCACCGACGCCGTGCGCGGCTACGCGATGCGCCTCGAAGGCAAGCTGCTCAACTGCCTGGCCGACGCGCGCGAGCGCCGGCCCGTGGAGAGCTTCGCCGGGCAGCGGGTGCACGCGGTGGCCGGCATCGGCGACCCGAACCGCTTCTTTCGCCACCTGCTGCGCCTCGGCCTGAAGGTGGTGCCGCACCCGTTTCCGGACCACCACCCGTTCCGCGCCGCCGACCTCGAGTTCGGCGATGCGCTGCCCGTCGTGATGACCGAGAAGGACGCGGTAAAATGCAGGCGCTTCGCGAAGCCGCAGCACTGGGTGTTCCCGGTGAGCGCGGTCCTCGATCCCGCATTCGGTAACTGGCTCCTGGAGAAGCTTGGTGAGCACCGCCGTTGATCCACGACTGCTCGAAATCCTCGTCTGCCCGCTGTGCAAGGGCGCGCTCGTGTACCGCAAGGAGCCGGGCGAGCTGATCTGCAAAGCCGACCGGCTCGCCTATCCGATCAAGGACGGCATCCCGGTGATGCTCGAGGACGACGCGCGCAAGCTCGACCCGGCCGAAGAAGTCGCCGGCTGACGCGCCGCCGGCCGCGCCATGGCAGGCTTCTGCGTCATCATTCCTGCGCGCTACGCTTCGACGCGCTTTGCCGGCAAGGCGCTGGCCGACCTCGGCGGCAAGCCCATGGTGGTGCGCGTGTGCGAGCGGGCGCAGGCGAGCGGCGCCGAGCGGGTGTGCGTTGCCACCGACGACGAGCGCATCGCGCACGCGGTTCGCGCGCAGGGCTTCGAGGCCCGCATGACGCGTTCCGATCACCTCTCCGGGACCGACCGCATCGCCGAGGCCGCGCTGGCGATGGGATTGAGCGAGCGGATGCTGGTGGTCAACGTGCAGGGCGACGAGCCGCTGATCGCGCCTGCGCTGATAGGCGAGGTCGCGGCGGCGCTCGGGCGCGACGCCGAGGCGAGCGTGTCCACCGCCTGCCATCCGATCCGCGACGCGGCGTCGGTCTTCAATCCCAACGTGGTCAAGGTCGTGCTCGACGCGCAAGGGCGCGCACTCTACTTCAGCCGCGCCCCGATCCCCTACGCGCGCGACGCGTACGCAGCGGGCGGGCGCGAGCCGCCCGCCGGGCTGCCGTGCTACCGCCACCTGGGCATCTACTGCTACCGCGCGGGGTTTCTGAGGCACTACGCGGGCCTTGCGCCGTCGCCGCTCGAACAGTTCGAGTCGCTGGAGCAGCTGCGCGTGCTGTGGCACGGCTACCGCATCGCGGTGAGCGTCTCGCGCCACGACGTTCCCCCGGGCGTCGACACGCCGCAGGACCTGGAAACGGTGCGCGCGCTGTTTGACCGCACTGGCGAATCCGGCTAAGGTCAGCGGCGTTTCCGGCGCCGGAAAAGGGCGCTCGCGCGCAGCGCTTGAAGTCTCACACCGCCACGGAATTTCAGACATGCGCTTGATCCTGCTGGGGCCGCCGGGCGCAGGCAAGGGAACGCAGGCCGGCTACATCATGGCGCGCTACGGCATCGCGCAGATCTCGACCGGCGACATGCTGCGCGCGGCGGCCAAAGCCGGCACCGCGCAGGGCCTCGAGGCGAAAAAGCTGATGGATGGCGGGCAGCTGGTGCCCGACCGGATCGTGATCGACCTGGTCAAGCAGCGGCTGAGGCAGCCGGACTGCGCCAAGGGCTACCTGTTCGACGGCTTTCCGCGCACCATCGCACAGGCCGAGGCGATGAAGCGCGCCGGCGTGCCGATCGACTGCGTGCTCGAGATCGACGTTCCGGACGAGGAGATCATCTTGCGCATGAGCGGGCGCCGGGTGCACCCCGGCTCGGGCCGAACCTACCACGTCAAGTTCAACCCGCCGAAAGTCGAGGGCAGGGACGACGTGACCGGCGAGCCGCTGATCCTGCGCGACGACGACAAGGCGGAAACCGTGCGCAAGCGCCTCGAGGTGTACAAGGTGCAGACCCGGCCGCTGCTCGAGTACTACGCCGCGTGGGCCGCTTCGGGCGACGCGCGCGCGCCGCGCTTGTGCCGCATCTCGGGCAGCGGGTCGGTCGAGCAGATCCGCGACCGCGCGTTTGCCGTACTCAATGGAAGAGACGGAGGAAAACCATGAGCCGAGCCAAGTTGCGCAACGCCCTTTACGCCCAGTCCGGCGGCGCCACCGCCGTCATCAACGCCTCGGCCTGCGGCGTGATAGAGGCCGCGCGCCGCGCCAAAGCCCGTATCGGCAAGCTCTACGCCGCGCGCAACGGCATCCTCGGCGCGCTGAACGAGGAGCTGATCGACACCTCCAGGGAGAGCGCCGCAGCGGTGCGCGCCCTGAAGCACACTCCGGGCGCCGCCTTCGGCTCGTGCCGCTACAAGCTCAAGAGCCCGCAGGAGGACCGCGCCAAGTACGAGCGCCTGGTGGAGGTGCTGCGCGCGCACGACATCGGCTGGTTCTTCTACAACGGTGGCAACGATTCCGCCGACACCACCTTGAAGCTGTCGCAGATCAGCGCCGCGATGGGCTATCCCCTGAGCGCGATCGGAGTGCCCAAGACCATCGACAACGACCTGGTCGGCACCGATTGCTGCCCCGGTTTCGGCTCGGTGGCGAAGTACGTCGCGACCTCGATCCGCGAGGCCGGACTCGACGTGGCCTCGATGGCGAGCACCTCGACCCGCGTGTTCGTGCTGGAGGTGATGGGGCGCCACGCCGGCTGGATCACCGCCGCCTGCGGCCTAGCGGCCGAGCGCCCGGGCGAGCCGCCGCACCTGCTGCTGTTTCCCGAGCTGCCGTTCGACGAGGCGGCCTTCCTCGCGCGCGTGAAGCAGACCGTCGAGAGCGTCGGCTACTGTGTGGTCGCGGTGTCCGAAGGCGTCAAGGATCAACAGGGCAAGTTCCTCGCCGAGGCGGGCTCGGTCGACGCTTTCGGCCACAAGCAGCTCGGCGGCGTCGCGCCCGTCATCGCGCAGATGGTCCAGGAGCGACTGGGCTACAAACCGCACTGGGCCGTGGCCGACTACCTGCAGCGCGCGGCGCGCCACATCGCTTCCAAGACCGACGTCGAGCAGGCCTACCGCGTGGGCCAGGCGGCCGTGAAGCTCGCGCTCGAGGGGCGCAACGCGGTGATGCCGGTCATCCTTCGCACCTCGGACCGGCCTTACCGCTGGAAGATCGGCGTCGCGCCGCTCGACAATGTCGCCAACCAGGAGCGGCGCGTGCCGCGCGAGTTCGTCAGCACGGACGGTTTTCAGATCACCGCGGCGTGCAGGCGCTACCTTGCGCCGCTGGTGGTGGGGGAGCTGCCGCCGCCCTACCGCCACGGGCTGCCGGAGTACGTCAGGCTGCGCAACGCGCCGGTGCGCAAGCGGCTGCAGAGCGCCTTCAAGGGTTAGCCGCGCGGCGGCCGGCGCGGCTTTTCTGCTAAAATCCGCGCCTTTCCTGCGGGCGCCTCCGCCCGCGAGCCCAACAATCAAATGAAGGGGGAGTAAACCATGTCCGGGGGGATCATCTTCGCGCTGGTCTGCGCCATTATCGCGCTTGGCTACGGAGCGTTCTCCAGCAAATGGATTCTTGCTCAACCTGACGGTAACGAGCGCATGCGCGAGATCGCCGCGGCGATCAAGCAGGGCGCGACGGCCTACCTGAAGCGCCAGTACACCACGATCGCCATCGTTGGCGTCATCCTGTTCCTGGTGATCGGCTTTGTGCCGCGGATCGGCTGGACCACCGCCGTGGGCTTCGCCATCGGCGCGCTGCTCTCGGGCCTGTGCGGAATCATCGGCATGAACATCTCGGTGCGCGCCAACGTGCGCACCGCGGAGGCCGCGCGCACCGGTCTGAACGAGGCACTGAACGTCGCCTTTCGCGGCGGCGCGATCACCGGCCTGCTGGTGGTGGGCCTTGGCCTGCTCGGCATCACCGGCTATTTCACGCTGCTCTACAGCAATGCCGCGGACAAGAATTCGCTCGACCACATCATCCATCCACTGGTCGGGCTTGGTTTCGGCGGCTCGCTGATTTCGATCTTCGCCCGGCTGGGGGGCGGCATCTTCACCAAGGGCGCGGACGTCGGCGCCGACCTGGTCGGCAAGGTCGAGGCCGGCATTCCGGAGGACGATCCGCGCAATCCGGCGGTGATCGCGGACAACGTCGGCGACAACGTCGGCGACTGCGCCGGCATGGCAGCCGACCTGTTCGAGACCTACGCCGTGACGCTGGTGGCGACCATGCTGCTCGGCGCGCTGCTGGTGCATACCACGAGCCCGAACGCGGCGATCTATCCGCTCGCGATCGGCGGCTTCTCGATCATCGCTTCCATCGTCGGCACCTGGTTCGTGAAGGCGAAGCCGGGCGACCGCAACGTCATGCCCGCGCTGTACAAGGGCTTGTGGGTGGCCGGCATCCTGGCGCTGATCGCGTTCTATCCGATCACGCAGTGGCTGATGGGAGAGATCGTAGCCGAGGTGCCGTTCGAGATCGCCGGCGGGCTGAAAATGATCACCGTCTGGCATCTGTGGGGCGCTGCCGCGGTGGGTCTGGTGCTCACCGGATTCATGGTGTGGATCACGGAGTACTACACCGGCACCGAGTTCACGCCCGTGCGGCATATCGCCGAGGCTTCGACCACCGGCCACGCCACCAACATCATCGCCGGCCTGGGCGTGTCGATGAAGGCCACCGCCTGGCCGGTGCTGGCGGTGTGCGTCGCGATCTTTGCCTCGTATTGGCTCGCGGGGCTGTACGGCATCGCCATCGCCGCGACTTCCATGCTCTCCATGACCGGGATCATCGTCGCGCTCGACGCCTACGGCCCGATCACCGACAACGCGGGCGGCATCGCCGAGATGGCCGACCTGCCGGCGACGGTGCGCGCGATCACCGACCCGCTCGACGCGGTCGGCAACACGACCAAGGCGGTGACCAAGGGCTACGCGATCGGCTCCGCCGGCCTGGCCGCGCTGGTGCTGTTCGCCGACTACACGCATGCGCTCGACAAGGCGGGTCATTCGCTCAGCTTCGACCTGTCCAACCATATGGTGATCATCGGCCTGTTCATCGGCGGCATGGTGCCGTACCTGTTCGGCGCCATGGCGATGGAAGCGGTGGGTCGCGCCGCGGGCGCGGTGGTGGTCGAGGTGCGGCGCCAGTTCAAGGAGATCCCGGGCATCATGCAGGGCACGGCCAAGCCGGATTATTCGCGCGCGGTCGACATGCTCACCCGCGCAGCGATCAAGGAGATGGTCGTGCCTTCGCTGCTGCCGGTGCTGATCCCGATCGTGGTCGGGCTGATCCTCGGCCCGCAGGCGCTGGGCGGCGTGCTGATGGGCACCATCGTCACCGGCCTGTTCGTCGCCATTTCGATGACTACCGGCGGCGGCGCCTGGGACAATGCCAAGAAATACATCGAGGACGGCAACTTCGGCGGCAAGGGCTCCGACGCGCACAAGGCGGCAGTGACCGGCGACACGGTCGGCGATCCCTACAAGGACACCGCCGGCCCGGCCGTCAACCCGCTGATCAAGATCATCAATATCGTCGCGCTGCTGATCGTGCCCCTGATGGTTTGATCGCGCGCTGGACAGTTAGGTGCGAAAGGGCAGCCGCGGCTGCCCTTTTGCTTTTTTTCAAGCATGAGCAAGATCCTCCTCCTCTATTCGACTGTTGACGGGCACACGCTGAAGATCTGCCGGCGCCTGCGGCAGGTCGTCGAGCAGGCCGGGCACGAGGTCACGCTGGCCGAGCTCGGCGCGCACGGAGCCCTCGAGCTCGAGCCGTTCGACACGGTCGTCATCGGCGCCAGCATCCGCTACGGCAAGCACCGCCCCGGGGTCGCGCGCTTCATGCGCGCGCAGCGCGCCGTTCTCGAGCGCAAGCCGAGCGCGTTCTTCTCGGTCAACATCGTCGCGCGCAAGCCGAACAAGAGCACGCCGGAGACGAATCCCTACGTCAGGAAGTTCCTGCGCCAGATCGGCTGGCGGCCGCGGCAGCTGGCGGTGTTCGCCGGCATGCTCGACTACCCGCGCTACGGCTTCTGGGACCGCCAGATCATTCGCTTCATCATGCTGCTCACCAAGGGGCCGACCGATCCGGAGAGCGTGGTCGAGTTCACCGACTGGGAGCAGGTCGAGGCCTTCGGGCGCCGGATCGGCGAAATGCGATGAAGAATTTCGTCTGGACCATCGCGCCGGCGGTCCTGCTCTACTGCGGCGCGGCGGCCGCGCAGCCGCAACCCGAGGCGCCGAGCGGATGGACCGAGAAGCACGCGGTCTTCGCCGCGCACGAGATGGTCGCCGCGGCGAATCCGCTCGCGGCGCAGGCGGGGCTGGAAATTCTGCACCGAGGCGGCAGCGCGCTCGACGCCGCGATCGCGGTACAGATGGTCCTCGGCCTGGTCGAGCCGCAGTCCTCCGGCCTGGGCGGCGGCGCGTTCCTGCTTTACTGGTCGGGCGCCGAGCGGCGCCTGCGCAGCTACGACGGCAGGGAGAGCGCGCCGCAGGCGGCGCGACCGGATCGCTTCCTCGACGCGAACGGCCAGCCGCTCCAGTTCTACGACGCGGTGACCAGCGGCAAGTCGGTCGGCGTGCCGGGCGTGCTGCGCATGCTCGAGCTCGCGCACCGGCGCCACGGCCGCCTGCCCTGGGCGCGCCTGTTCGAGCCGGCGATCCGGCTGGCCGAGCGCGGATTCGAGGTCTCGCCGCGGCTGCACCGGCTGCTCGAGCGCGATCGCTTCCTGCGCCGGGACGCCAACGCACGCGCCTTGTACTACCGGGCCGACGGACACGCTCTGGCGCAAGGCGCGAGACTGGTCAACCGGGCGTACGCGGCGACCCTGCGCGCGATCGCCGAGCGCGGCGCGGACGCACTGTATTCCGGGCCGCTCGCCGAGGACATCGTGCGCGCGGTACGCGCGCGCGGCGGCGATCTCGCCGTGAGCGACCTCGCGGCCTATGCCGCGCTCGAGCGCGACCCGGTCTGCGGTGCCTACCGCAGGGTGCGCATTTGCGGCATGGGTCCGCCCAGCTCCGGAGGGGTGACGCTGCTCGAGCTGCTTGGCATCCTCCAGCGTACGGCGTTCGAGCGCGCGCCGCCGCTGTCGGCGCCGGCGGTGCACTACTTCAGCGAGGCTTCGCGCCTGGCCTACGCCGACCGCGCGCGCTACATCGCCGACCCAGCCTTCGTGCGCGTGCCGGTGAAAGGGCTGCTCGATCCCGCGTACCTCGCGCAGCGCGCGCGCCTGATCGGTGAGCGCTCGATGGGCGTCGCGCGGCCCGGCGAGCCGGCGCTCGCGCCGCTCGCCGCTGACGTGCCGGACAGCGAGCGCCACGGCACCAGCCACGTCGCGATCGTCGACCGCCGCGGCGACGCGCTGGCGATGACCACCACGATCGAGAACGCATTCGGCGCGCGCATCATGGTGCGCGGCTTGCTGCTCAACAACGAGCTGACGGACTTCTCCTTCGAACCGCAGGCGCAGGGGCTGCCGGCGGCCAACCGCGTCGAGCCGGGCAAGCGCCCGCGCAGCACGATGGCGCCCACGCTGGTGTTCGAGCGCGACGGCGGGCTGCGCATGCTGCTCGGCTCCCCGGGCGGGGCGGCGATCGTCGATTACGTCGCCAAGACCCTGGTCGCGGCGCTCGACTGGGGATTCGACATCCAGGCAGCGATCGCGGCGCCGAATTTCGGCAGCACAAACGGCCCGACCCTGCTCGAGCGCGACAGCAAGGTCCAGGACCTGGACCGCGCGCTCGCCGAGCGCGGCCACGTGCTCGATTTCGCGCGCCTCACGAGCGGGGTGCAGGGCATCGAGCGGGTGCCGGGCGGCTGGCGCGGAGGCGCCGACCCGCGCCGCGAAGGCGTCGCGCTCGGCGACTAGGGCGCCGGGGCGAGGGGAAGGCGCACCGCAACCTTGAGACCGCCGGCGCCGCCAGCGTCCTCGAGCGCGATGGTTCCGCCGTGGCGCGTCACGATCTGCTTGACGATCGCCAGCCCCAGCCCGCTGCCGTCGCTCGCTTCTCCGGCGCGGCGGTAGAAGCGGTCGAACACCCGCGTCCGCTCCTCCGGCGGAATTCCCGGCCCGCTGTCGGTTACTTCGAGCGCGGCTTGCGCGCCGTCGCGGAACGCCGCGACGTCCACGCGGCCCTGCGCCGGCGTGTAGCGAACCGCATTGTCGATCAGGTTGGACAGCAGGGTCCTCAACGCCGCGCCGACGCCCGCAGCCGCCACCGGCTCCGCCTGCGCCAGGCCCAGGTCGATCCCGCGCCTGTGCGCCAGAGGCATGTATTGGGCGACGACGTCGCGCGCGAGCTCGTCCAGTTGCACCCTGGCTGGCGCGCTCGCGGGCGGGTCCTCCTCGCGCGCGAGCGTCAGCAGCTGCTGCACGACGTGGCTGGCACGTTCGACGCCCTGCTTCAGCATGCCGAGCGCCTCGCTGCGCTCGGCCCGGTCGGTGGCGCGCTCGGCGACCTGCGCCTGCAGGCGCAGCGCGGTGAGCGGCGTGCGCAGCTCGTGTGCCGCGTCGGCGACGAACGCGCGCTGGGTCTGCAGCGCGCGCTCCAGCCGCTGCAGCAGATCGTTCAGCGACTGCACCAGCGGCTGGACTTCTTGCGGCAAGCCGAGCTGCGGCAGCGCATCGAGCGCGTCGGGCGAACGGCGCCTGACGTCGCGCGCCAGACGCTCGAGCGGCGAGAGGCCGCGGCCGACGGTGAACCAGATCAGCAGACCTAGCAGGGGCAGCACCGCCGCGAGCGGCCATGCGGTGCGCAGCGCGACGCTGGCGGCGATGCGGTTTCGCACCGAGTAGGGCTGCGCGACCTGGATCACATGGTCGCGCACCTGCACCGAGTACACGCGCCAGCGGCCCTGGCGCGAGGCGACGTCGGCGAAGCCGAGCTGGGCGCGGTCCGGGATGCCGGACCTGGGATGCGAAAGGTAGAGCCGCACACCTTCCTGGTTCCAGATCTGGACCAGCACTTCGAGCCCCGGTCCGTCCTCGTCCTCGTGCGGGATCAGGCCGCTCGCGAGCGCGTGGTCGCGGAACGACAGCGCCATCTGCTGCAACTGGTAATCGGCCAGCTCGTTCGCCTGCTTGCGCGCGACCAGGTAGGTCGACACCGCGCCCGCGGCGACCGCGAGCGTGGCGCTGCCCAGCAGCCAGACCAGCAGCCTGCGCCTGATCGAAGGGGTCATCACCCCTTGGGCACCATGTAGCCTGCGCCGCGCACGGTGCGAATGAACTCTGCGCCGAGCTTGCGGCGCAGGCTGTGAATGAACACCTCCACCGCGTTCGATTCGACCTCTTCGCCCCAGCCGTAGATGCGCTCCTCGAGCTGCGCGCGCGACAGGATCGCGCCCGGGCGCGACACCAGCGCCTCGAGCACCGCGAACTCGCGCGCCGAAAGCGCGAGCGGCTGATCGCGGTAGGTCGCCTGGTGGGTAGCCGGATTGAGCGCCAGCTCGAGGTACTCGATGACCGGCTCGGCGCGGCCGTCGCGCCTGCGCACCACCGCCCGCACGCGCGCCGCGAGCTCGTCCAGGTCGAACGGCTTGAGCACGTAGTCGTCGGCGCCGGCGTCCAGGCCTTTGATGCGCTCGGGCACGGCGTCGCGCGCGGTGATCACCACCACCGGCGCGGGATTGCGGGCGTTGCGCATGCCGCGCAGCACGTCCATGCCATCCTTCTTCGGCAGCCCGAGGTCGAGCAGCACGCAGTCATAGCGCTCGGTCCCGAGCGCGAGCTCGGCGGCGCTGCCGTCCTGCACCCAGTCGACCGAGAAGCCGTCCAGGCGCAGGCCCTTTTGCACGCTCTCGCCGATCATGCGATCGTCTTCCACCAGCAGCAGCCGCATCTGCCCGCCTCCGAGTCCGCGTGCAGCGGCTATTCTAGCGATGCGGCGCGGTCGTGATCAGGCAGCCGTCCATTCGAATACGATCCGGTGGTGGCCCTGCCCGACGACGACGTGGCGCTCGATCTTCCTGCCGTGGCGCTCGGCGATCACCGTGTAGCGCCCGTGCGGCAGCCTGAGCAGCATGAACGGGCCCTGCGAAGTCGCGCTAAGCAGCTCCTTGCCGTGCTGGTCGGTGACTTTCACCGGCACCGCGGCGGTGAATTCCGCCCTTGCGCCCTTGCGCTCGGGCTTGACGATGAATTCCAGGGTAAGCGGGTAGCGCGCCGAGGCGTGCTCGAACGCCTTGGCCTGCGACTCGCCGATGCCGCCGGAGACCCAGGCTAACTCGCCCCGGGTCTGCAGCGGGGGCAGCGCGTCCGAATTCTGCATGGCGGCGTGCGCCACGCCGGTGCACAGGAAGCTGGCGAATATTGCGCTTGCGGTCTTGGTCATGCGGGTCTCCTTTCACAGGGGGAGGGAAAGGGAAAGCGGGGCGGCGCCGGCAGGGGGTTGGGGGGAGAAGCCGGCGCCGCCCGCCCTTCGCCGGTGGGGACTCAGCCGAGGTCCACCGGAACGAAGATCTTCGCGTCGTTGCGCTGGATAAGCAGCGCGACGTGCTTGCCCGCCCTGGCGATCAGCGCGCGCAGCTGCGACACGCTCTTCACCGGGCTGCCGTTGACGGCCAGGATAACGTCGCCCTGCTGGATCCCGGCCGCCGCGGCCGGGCCGCCGGCGTCCTCGACCAGCAGCCCGCCGTCGATCTGCGCCTGCTGGTCTTCGTCCTTGGTAAGCGGGCGTACCGCGAGGCCGAGCCGGCCGTTGCCTTCGCCGCTGCCCGCGGCGCTCGCGACCTTGTTGCCCTTGAACTCGCCCACCGTGACGCTAATTTCCTTGCGCTGGCCCTTGCGCCAGATCTCGAAGGTGGCCTTGCGGCCCGGCTTGACGGCCGCGACCATCGGCGGAAGCTCGTTCGAGCGCTCGATCGGCTGGCCGTTCATGCTGAGGATGACGTCGCCCGATTCCAGCCCGGCCTTGTCCGCGGGGCTGCCCTTCTCGACCGACGAAATCAGCGCACCGGAGGGCTTGTCGAGGCCGAAGGACTGCGCCAGTCCCTGACTCACGTCCTGGATCGTGACGCCGATGCGGCCGCGCTCGACCTTGCCGTGCGCCAGCAGCTGCTGCTCGATCTGCGAGGCGAGATCGATCGGGATCGCGAACGAAAGCCCCTGGTAGCCGCCGGTCTGCGAGTAGATCTGCGAGTTGATGCCGATCACCTCGCCGCTCATGTTGAACAGCGGTCCGCCGGAATTGCCGGGGTTGATCGGAGCGTCGGTCTGGATGAACGGCGTGTAGGTGCCGTCGGGCAGCGCGCGCGAGGTCGCGCTGACGATGCCTGCGGTGACCGTGTTCTCGAAGCCGTAGGGCGAGCCGATCGCCAGCACCCATTGGCCTACCCGCACCGTCTTGGAGTCGCCCAGCTTGACCGTCGGCAAGTCCTTGGCGTCGATCTTGAGCACCGCGATGTCGGTCTGCTTGTCGACCCCGATCACCTTGGCCTTGAACTCGCGCCGGTCGGACAGCTTGACCGTGACGTTGCTCGCGCCGTCGACGACGTGCGCGTTGGTCATGATCACTCCATCGGAGCGCACGATGAATCCCGAGCCCAGGCCGCGCATCGGCTGCTCGTGCTGCGGGATCTTGAACTGGCGGAAGAACTGCGAGAACGGGTCGTCGCCGCCGAAATCGGGGAACGGCGATTGCGCCGAGGTCTTCTCGTTCTCGGTCACCGTGATGTTCACCACCGCGCCGCGGTTGGCGTCGACGATCGAGGTGAAGTTCGGCAGCTGCACCATGGCCGGCGCCGGTGCCTGTGCGGCGACGGGGGTGCCGGCGTGGGCCGGGGTCCACGGCGACTCGATGTGCATTTCGCCCCAGGCGCCGAGCGACAGCAACCCCGCTGCGGCGAGAGCGATGACAGTTGCCTTTGACTTCATGACGATCTCTCCTTGTCCGCTGAACGCACACTCGGTGCGCAGTACGGACAGGATCGTCGCGCGGCGCGCTTAACCCATCCTTAAGGCTCGCTGACGAGCGCGGCGGCGATCGGCGCGCGCCTCGCGCGCGAGCGACTGCGCCAGCTCGCACCAGCGCTCCGACGCGCCGCGCTCGAACGGGTCGAGCACGGCGTCGAACGACATCGAACGCAGCCAGGTGAGCTGGCGCTTGGCGAGCTGGCGCGTCGCCGCGAGCGCCCTATCGCGCATTTCGCGCTCGCCGTACGCGCCCTCCAGGAAGCCCCAGGCCTGGCGATAGCCGACGCTGCGCATGCTGGGCAGGGCGGGGTTCAGGCCATGGCGCCGGCGCAGCGCGCGCAGCTCGTCGACCAGGCCGAGCTCGAGCATCCGGTCCAGTCGCTCGGCGATGCGCCGGTGGAGCAGGGCGCGATCCGCGGGGACGAGCGCACAGCTTGCCAGCGCGAAGGGCGGGCGCTGGCGCGGCGCGGTGTGCAGCTCGGACAGCGGCCGGCCGCTGGCGCGGTAGACCTCGAGCGCGCGCTGGATGCGCTGCGCATCGTTCGGCTCGACCCGGCGCGCGATTTGCGGGTCGATCCGGGCGAGCTCGGCGTGCAGCGCCGGCCAGCCGGCGCGGCTCGCCTCGCGCGCGATCGCGGCGCGCAGCGCGGGATCGGCCGCGGGAAGCGCGTCGATGCCTTGCGCCAGCGCGCGGTAGTACAGCATCGTGCCGCCTACCAGCAGCGGCAGCCGGCCGCGGGCGAGCACCGCGCTCACGGCGTCGATCGCGTCGGCGCGAAAGCGCCCCGCGGAGTAGCTCTCGCTCGGGTCGACGATGTCGATCAGGTGGTGCGGCACGCGCCGCCGCTCGGCCGCCGAGGGCTTGGCGGTGCCGATGTCCATGCCGCGGTAGACCTGGCCCGAGTCGACGCTCACGATCTCGAGCGCAAGGCGCTCGGCCAGGCGCAGCGCGAGCGCCGACTTGCCGCTCGCCGTGGGGCCCAGCAGCGCGAGCGCCACCCGTCTCATCAGCGGCCCCGCAGGAAGAGCTTGTCGAGGTCGGCCAGCGTCAGCTGGTACCAGGTCGGGCGACCATGGTTGCAGCTGCCTGAGCGCTCGGTACGCTCCATCTCGCGCAGCAGCGCGTTCATCTCCGGCAGGCTCAGGCCGCGGTTGGCGCGCACCGCGGCGTGGCAGGCCATGCCGCCGAGCAGCGCGTCGCGCCGTGCCGCGAGCGCCTGCGCCGCGCCGTAGGCGCGCAGCTCGGCGAGCACCTCGCGCGCCAGCCCCGCGACGTCGCCCGAGGCGAGCGCCACCGGCGCGGCGCGCACCGCGAGCTCGTTCGGCCCGGCGACGCTCAGCTCCAGCCCCAATTGCTCGAGCGCCCCGCGGTTCTCTTCCGCGGTCGAGACCTCGAGCGCGTCGGCCCGGAACACGCTCGGTACGAGCAGGCTCTGGCGCTGGACCGCGCCGGCGTCCAGCGCCCGCTTCAGCTGCTCGAACACGATGCGCTCGTGGGCGGCATGCATGTCGACCAGCACCAGACCGGCGCTGTTCTGCGCCAGGATGTAGACCCCGTGCAGCTGCGCCAGCGCGTAGCCCAGCGGCGGCGCCTCATCGGGCGCGGCGGCGGGCAGCGGCGCGGGCTGTGTGGCGGCGGCGGCGATGAAAGATTGATAGGCCGCGCTCGACTGCTCGATGCCGAGCGCGGCCTGAATCGGGACACCCGACGCCGGCGCGAGCGCGGCATAGGACACGGGCGCCGCTGCGGCGCCGGGCGACAACGCGCGCCTGAGCGCATGCAGCACGAACTGGTGCACGCTGCGCGCGTCGCGAAAGCGCACTTCTGTTTTCGCCGGGTGCACGTTCACGTCGACCGCGCGCGGCTCGAGCTCGAGGAACAGAACGTAGGCCGGCTGGCGCTCGCCGTGCAGCAGCTCGGCATAGGCCTCGCGCGCGGCGTGGGCAAGCAGCCGGTCGCGCACGTAGCGTCCGTTGACGAAGAAATACTGGCTGTCGGCGCGCGCGCGCGCGGCCTGCGGGCCGCCCGCGAGCCCGTGCAGGCGCAGCGTCCCGGCCTGCGCCTCGACCGCGAGCGCGCCGGCGCAGAACTCTTTGCCGAGCAACGCGGCAGCGCGCTCGGGCAGCGCCTGGGGCTTGAGCACGGCGCTGACGCGCCCGTTGTGCCGCAGGCTCCAGGCCAGGTCCGGGCGCGCCAGCGCGGCGCGGCGGAACACTTCTTCGCAGTGGCCGAACTCGGTCGCCTCGGTGCGCAGGAACTTGCGCCGCGCGGGAGTGTTGAAATACAGCTCGCCGACCGAGACGCTGGTGCCGGCCGCGCGCGCGGCGGGCTCGACCGGGCCGGGCGCGCCGCCTTCGGCCCGGATCGAGTATGCGTGGCGCGCGTCGCGCGCGCGCGACACGACCTCGACTCGCGCCACCGACGCGATCGAGGCGAGCGCCTCGCCGCGGAAGCCGAGCGAGGCCACGGCTTCCAGATCTTCGAGCGTGCCGATCTTGCTGGTCGCGTGGCGCGCAAGGCAAAGCGCGAGGTCCTCGCGCGCGATCCCGCCGCCGTCGTCGTCTACCTGCACCCGCCGCGCGCCGCCCTCGGCGAGCGTCACGCCGAGCTCGCTCGCGCCGGCATCCAGGCTGTTTTCGATCAGCTCCTTCAGCACCGACGCCGGCCGCTCGACCACCTCGCCGGCCGCGATCTGGCTGACAAGCAGCTCGGGCAGTACGCGTATCGCGCTCATCTCAGGCCGGCGCGCGCTCGGCCAGCTCGGCCGGCGTGCCGCGCGTCAGGCGCTGCAGCGTCTCGAAGCTGAGCTCGAACACCGTGTTGGGATGGCCTGCGGCGGCCCAGATGCGCGCGTGCCGCGCGAGGGCGAGATCGATCAGCGTGCGCAGCGGCGCGGGATGGCCCACCGGCGCCACGCCGCCGATCGCGAAGCCGGTGTGCTCGCGCACGAACGCCGCGCGCGCCATCTCGACCGGCTCGCCGGCGAGCGCGGCGAGCCTGGCGGTGTCGACGCGATGCGCGCCGCTCGCCATCACCAGCAGCGGCGCGCCCGAGCGCTGCGCGCGAAAAACGAGCGAGTTCGCGATCTGCGCGACGCTGCAGCCGAGGAATTCGGCCGCGGCCTTCGCGCTGCGCGCAGCATCGGCGAGCTCGATGATCGGCGTATCGTTGCCGGCCGCGGCGAGCGCGGCGCGAACGCGTGCGACGCTCGGCGACGATAGGACGGGGCTGGTCATTGCGGCGCAGCGGGGATCGAGCGCGATTATACCCGCCGCGGCGGCTACAATCGGGCGATGGATATCATCGCCGCACTGTGGGACATCGCGGTCCACCTCGACCGCCATCTGGCCGCCTTCCTCGCGCAGCACGGGGCCTGGGTCTACGCGCTCCTGTTCGCGGTCGTGTTCTGCGAGACCGGGCTCGTGGTGACGCCGTTCCTGCCGGGCGACTCGCTGCTGTTCGTCGCCGGCGCGGTCGCTGCGACGGGCGGCATCGACGCGCGCGCGGTCGCCGCGACGCTGGTCGCGGCGGCCCTGTGCGGCGACAACGTGAACTACTGGATCGGGCGCTGGATCGGCCCGCGCGTGTTCCGCTCGAGCGAGGCGCGCTGGTTCAACCGCCGCTACCTGACGCGCACCGAGGCGTTCTACGAGCACCACGGCGGCAAGGCGGTGGTGATCGCCAGGTTCGTGCCGATCGTGCGCACCTACGTGCCGTTCGTCGCCGGCGTCGGACGCATGGCCTACTTGCGCTTTCTCGCCTTCAGCATCGGCGGCGCGCTGTTGTGGGTGGTGTCGCTTACCGCGGCCGGCTATTTCTTCGGCAACCTGCCGCTGGTCAAGGACAACCTCACGCTCGCGCTCCTGGGTGTCATCGCCCTGTCGCTGCTGCCGATCGCGTTCCAATGGCTGCGCCAGCGGCGCGCGTAGACCTCGGCCTGAATCAGCGCAGCGCCGTCAGGGGAGACTGCGCACGCGGCGGGTGCTTGGCGAGGTAGTCCTTGATCCCGGCCAGGATCGCGCGCGCGATCTTGTCCTGGTAGGCGCTGTCCTTTAGCCGCTGTTCCTCCTTCGGATTGGAGATGAAGTCGGTCTCGATCAGGATCGACGGAATGTCGGGCGCGGTGAGCACCGCAAAGCTCGCCTGCTCGACGTGTCCCCGGTGCAGCGGATTGACGCGCCCGAGCTCCGACAGCACCGAGGCGCCCAGCTTCAGGCTGTAGTCGATGGTCGCCGTCTGCGAAAGATCCAGCAGCGTCTTGCGCAGGTAGCTGTCCTTGTAGTTCAGGCTCACCCCGCCGATCAGGTCGGCGTCGTTCTCGCTTTTGGCCAGCCAGCGCGCCGCTTCCGAGGTCGCGCGCCGCTGCGACAGCGCGTACACCGACGAGCCGCGGGCGCCGGGCCGCATGTTGGGGTCTGCGTCGGCGTGGATCGAGACGAACAGGTCGGCATTCACGCGCTGCGCCTTCTCGACCCGCGCGGCGAGGGGCAGGTAGTAGTCGCCGTTGCGCGTGAGCATCGCGCGCATGTCGGCCTCGGCGTCGATCAGCTTCTTCAGCTTGCGCGCGATCATCAGGGTCACGTTCTTCTCGTAGGTGCCGTGGCGTCCCTTCGCGCCCGGATCTTCGCCCCCGTGCCCGGGATCGATGACGATGGTCGCGAGCCGGGTGACCGCCGGCTCGGAGGAGCCGTTGCCGGGACCGGCCGGCACGAGCTTGCCGTCCGACTCGATCAGCGCCAGCAGCGGGTCCTTCGGGTGCACGGGATAGACGTCGAGCACCAGCCGGTCGCCGTATTCGGCGATCGGCTTGAGGGCGAAGATCTGCGGCTTGACCTCCGTCTTGAGGTCGAGCACGACGCGCACCACGTCCGCGCGGTTGCGCGCGACGCGCAGGCTCTGGATGTAGGGGTCGTCCGCGCTGACCTTGCTTTGCAGCTCCTGCAGCGCCGGGCCGAGATCGACGCCCTCGAGGTCGAGCACCAGGCGCTCCGGCTGCTTGACGCTGAATAGCTTGAACTTGATCGGGTGCTTCGTTTCCAGCGTCAGGCGCGTGTAGTCGGGCGCCGGCCACAGGCGCGCGGCGACGATCTGCTCCTGGGCGAAGGCGGGCGGCGCGAAGTAAAGCAGCAGCAGCGCGATCAGGCCTGCGACCAGCGCTTCAAGGCAGCGGCGAGCCAGTCGCGGCCGGCAGCCGTCGGCGCCGTCAGCCGCGCGCGCCGCCCCGGGCCGGAAAACTCCAGCCGCAGCTCGAGGTCGGGCGGCGCGAGCAGCCCCGTGACCCGCTCGGGCCACTCGACCACGCACGCCGAATCCTGGCTGAAGTATTCCCGGAATCCTGAGTCCGCCCATTCAGATCGGCGTTCGAAACGATAGAAATCAAAGTGATACAAGTTTAAGCTCGAAAGCTTATAAAGTTCAACCAAAGAATAGGTTGGGCTCTTGACCCTTCCGGCAAACCCCAGTGCGCGAAGAAGTCCTTGAACCAGCGTAGTTTTTCCCGTTCCCAGCTCGCCGCTGAGGAAGATCACGCGCCCCGGGGCGATGCCCGCGGCAAGCGCCGCCCCGAGCCTTCGGGTCGCAGCTTCGTCCGGCAGGAAAAGCGGCTCGCTCATCTAGTATCCGACCTATGGACTACGGCGCGCTCGCGGCGAAAATCAAGCGATGGGGCGCTGAGCTCGGCTTCCAGGCGGTCGGCATCTCCGACACCGATCTCGCGCCCGCCGAAGCGCGGCTCGCGCAATGGCTGCGCATGGGATGGCAGGGCGACATGGATTATATGGCGCGCCACGGCGCGCTGCGCGCGCGGCCGGCCGAGCTGGTGCCGGGAACGCAGCGCGTGATCAGCTGCCGCATGGACTACGCGCCCGCCGCACAGGACGAATGGGCGGCGCTGGGCGACGGCCGGCGCGCCTACGTCGCGCGCTACGCGCGCGGGCGCGACTATCACAAGCTGCTGCGCGCCCGGCTGCAGAAACTGTGCGACCGCGTGCAGGCCGAGACCGGCGCTTTCGGCCACCGCGTGTTCGCGGACTCGGCGCCGGTGATGGAAGTCGAGCTGGCGGCGCGGGCGGGCATCGGCTGGCGCGGCAAGCACACCCTGCTGCTGTCGCGCGACGCCGGATCGTGGTTTTTCCTGGGCGAGATCTACTGCGACCTGCCGCTGCCCGCCGACGCGCCGGCGGGCGAGCACTGCGGCCGCTGCACCAAGTGCATCGATGTCTGCCCGACCCGGGCCATCCGCGCGCCCTACCGGCTCGATGCGCGGCGTTGCATCTCCTACCTCACGATCGAGCACAAGGGTGCAATCCCGCGCGAGCTGCGCTCGGCGATCGGCAACCGGGTCTACGGCTGCGACGACTGCCAGTTGGTTTGTCCCTGGAACGGATTCGCCCGGCCCACGGCGGAGGACGATTTCCGCGTGCGCAACGGGCTGGACAGCGCGACGCTGGTCGAGCTGTTCGGCTGGAGCGAGGAGCAGTTCGACGCGCGCCTGCGCGGCTCGGCGATCCGCCGCATCGGCTACGAACGCTGGCTGCGCAACCTCGCGGTCGGGCTGGGCAACGCGCCGCACTCGCCCGAAGTCCGCGCGGCGCTGCGCGCGCGCGCGGATCACCCGTCGCCGCTGGTACGCGAGCACGTCGAATGGGCGCTGGCGCAACATGAGTGACTGGCGCCCCGATCCGCTGCTCGAGGGCTTTGAGGCGAAGACGCTCGAGCTCCCTCCCGACTACGAGGGCGAGGTCGTCGCCACGCTGGTGCGCCTGCCTGCCGGCGACGCGCCGCGCGGCGCGGTGCTCTACGTGCACGGCTTCGTCGATTACTTCTTCCAGCGCCACATGGCGCTGCGCTTCGCGCAGGAGGGCTACGCCTTCCACGCGCTCGACCTGCGCAGGCACGGGCGCTCGCTGCGCGCGCACCAGCACCCGTGCTTTTGCAGGCGCATCGACGAGTACTACCCCGAAATCACGCGCGCGCTCGAGGAGATCGGGCAACCGGCGCTGCTCGCCGGGCATTCGACCGGCGGCCTGGTGTGCTCGCTCTACGCCGCCGAGGGCGAGCGCCGCGCGCAGCTGCGCGCGCTGTGGCTCAACAGCCCGTTCTTCGACTTCAATGTCGGCCCTCTCGAGCGGCTGCAGCTGCGCCTGGCGGTCGCGCTCGGGCGCCACAAGCCCTACCTCGCGAGCCCGCGCGCGCTGCGCCCCGAGTACGTGCGCAGCCTGCACCGCAACTTCGGCGGGGAATGGGATTTCGACCTGCGCCTGAAGCCGGAGCACGGCTTTCCGACGTACTTCGGCTGGCTCGCGGCGATGGTCGACGCGCAGGCGAGGGTGCGCGCCGGACTGTCGCTCGAGCTGCCGGTGCTGTCGATGCACTCGGACGAGGCCGACATCGTGCTCGACTGGCGCGACATCGCGCGCTGGAGCCGCACGCTCGGCGCCCAGGTGAGCGTGCTCGCGTTCCCGGGCGGGCTGCACGACCTGGTGCTGTCGCGCACGCCGGTGCGCGAGGAGGTTTTCAGGCAACTCTTCTCCTGGGCGGAACGAGCCACAGCGTGACGAGCGTCGCCAGCGCCCAGAACACGTACAGCGCGCTGAACAGCCGCTCGGGCGCGTCGTAGTACAGCAGAGTCTGCACCCAGCGGCCGACGAAGGAGCGCGGCTGCAGGCCGCCGCGCAGCAGGTCCTCCCACACGGTGAGCGGACAGGCGACGCCCGCGAGCCCCTCGAGCGCGACGATCGCGATCGCCGCGAGGTGAAGCAGGCGGAACCAGAGGTTTCGCACCCAGCGCCAGCCGGCGGCGGCGCCCAGCCAGGTCAGCAGCAGGCCGCCGGTGATGAAGGTGGCGAGCAGGAAATGCCCGACCAGCAGCGCGTCGGCGGCTATGCGGGGCCTTTCGCCTGCGGCCGGCGCGGATCGGCGATCCATTCGCTCCACGAGCCGGCGTAGATGCGCGAGCCGGGCAGGCCGGCGACTTCCATCGCGAGCAGGTTATGGCAGGCGGCGACGCCCGAGCCGCAGTAATGCACCACCTCGGCCGGGTCGCGCCCGCCGAGCAGCGCGCGCAGCTCACTGTTCAGCGCACCGGGCTGCTTGAAGGTGCCGTCGGGCGCGAGGTTTTCGGCGATGAACCGGTTGCGCGCGCCCGGGATGCGGCCGGCGACCGGGTCGATCGGCTCGGACTCGCCGAGATAGCGCGCCGGCGCTCGCGCGTCGAGCAGCAGCGTGTGGGCCGCGCCGAGTTGGCGCTCGACCACATCCACCTCGGCGTTCATCTGCGGGCGCGGGCGGGCGACGTACTCGGTGGCGGGGAAGGAGGGCACTTCGGCGGTGACTTCGCGTTCCTCCGCCAGCCACTTGGCGAGCCCGCCGTCGAGCACCGCCGCGGCGTCGTGCCCGACCCAGCGCAGCATCCACCACAGGCGTGACGCCGTGGCGCCGTTGTTGGCGTCGTAGGCGACCACCTGGTCGCCGCGCCGCAGGCCCTGGCGTCCGAGCCAGGCGGCGAACGCCGCAGGGTCCGGCAGCGGGTGGCGCCCGTTGCGCCCGTTCGGGGCGGCCGACAGGTCGCGGTCGAGGTGCGCGAACAGCGCGCCGCGCAGGTGCGCGTGGGCGTACTGCTGCTCGCCCAGATAGGGCCTGGCCAGGTCGTGGCGGCAGTCGAACAGGCGCCACTCCGGGTGGCGCGCCAGCTCGGCGCTCGAGACGAGCGTGTCGTGCGCCATGCTATGCCGCTGCCGGGCGCCCCAGGCGCGCGCGCAGCCATTCATGGAAGTGCAGCAGCGTGTCCTCCAGCGGCGACTGGTAGGGGCCGGCGTCGTCCTGCCCCTGCTCATAGAGCGCGCGCCGCCCGCGCGCGACGCGGGCGCACAGCTCGCCGTCCTCGGCCGCGGTCTCGAGGTAGGCCGCCTGTTGCGCCTGCACGAACTCGCGCTCGAACAGCGCGATTTCCTCCGGGTAGTAGAACTCGACCACGTTGCGGGTCTGACCCGGCCCGCGCGCCAGGATGGTCGAGACCACGAGCGCATTCGGGTACCACTCGAGCATCACGTCGGGATAGTAGGTCATCCACAGCGCGCCCTGTTTCGGCGCGCGGCCCGCGAGGCGCTCGAGGCAGGCCTGCTGCCAGCTGCGGTAAGCGGGTGTTCCCGGCGCCGCCAGGCCGGACTTGGCGCCCATGATCTGCACCGACCAATTCTCGCCGTACTCGATGCGGAAGTCGTGCAGGTCGGCGTAGTTGGACAGCCCGGGATGGAACGGCTCGACGTGGTACAGCTCCAGGTAGAGCTCGAGGAAGATCTTCCAGTTGACCGGGTGATCCTCGATCAGCACCCGGTCGAGCCTGTAGCCGGAGAAGTCGAAATCCGCCGCGACCGGGAGCGCGGCCAGTTCGCGGCGCGGGTCGCGCGGGCCGGCGAACAGCAGCCCCTGCCAGTTCTTGAGCGGGGTCGAGGCGAGCGCGAGGCAGGGCGTTTCGCCGAACTGCGGCGCGCCGAGCAGCTCGCCGCGCAGGTCGTAGGTCCAGCGGTGCAGCGGGCAAACGATGTTTTCGGCGTGCCCGGAGCCTTCGAGCATGATCGACTGGCGGTGGCGGCAGACGTTCGACAGCAGCTCGACGCCGGCTTCGTTACGCACCAGCATCTTGGCGTGGTCCAGCTGCGCCAGCGTGCGGTAGTCCCCCGGATCGGGCACCATCAGCTCGTGTCCGACGTAGTTCGGCCCCGCCCCGAGCACCAGCTTCTGCTCCAGGGCGAAGACCTCGGGGTCGAAGTACCACGCCAGGGGTAGCTGGGTTTTTGCCCGCCTGAGGTGGCGAACTGCGGCGAAATCGGACATCGGGCTCCCCCGAATTAGGGCGCGGAATTCTAGCGCAGACCGGGTTTGACCAGCCAGCGCCCGGTCGGCTAAGGTTTCGCTCTCTATGAGCAAGTCTCCCCGGCAAAGTTCCGCCGCCGAAGCCCCGTCCGAGCTTAGTTTCGAGAAGGCGCTGGCCGAGCTCGAGCGCGTCGTCGCCCGCATGGAGGGCGGCAACCTCAGCCTGGAGCAGGCGCTTGCCGCGCACAAGCGCGGCCTGGAGCTCGCGCGCTTTTGCCAGCAGCGGCTCGAGGCCGCGCAGCAGCAGGTCAAAGTGCTCGAAGGCGAGGTGCTCAAGCCGCTCGCCGCGGCCGGGGCCGGGCAAAGTGACGACGACTGAACCGAACTTCCAGTCCTGGCTGGGCGCCGTCCAGGCGCGCATGGAGGCGGCGCTGGCGCGCCTGCTTCCGGCGCCGCAGGTCGTGCCCAGCCGATTGCACGCCGCCATGCGCTACGCCAGCCTCGGCGGCGGCAAGCGGGTGCGGCCGCTGCTCGCTTTCGCCGCCGGCGCGGTCTCGGACGCGAGCCCGGAGCGGCTCGAGATCGCCGCCGCGGCGGTGGAGATGATCCACGCCTACTCGCTGGCGCACGACGATCTGCCGTGCATGGACGACGACGTGCTCAGGCGCGGCAAGCCGACGCTGCACGTCGAGTACGACCAGGCGACCGCGCTGCTTGCGGGCGACGCGCTGCAGGCGCTCGCCTTCCAGCTGCTGGCGGAGCACCGGCTGGCGGATGACCCGGCGGCTCAGCTCGCGATGGTGCGCGCGCTGGCCCATGCCGCCGGCTCGCGCGGCATGGCGGGTGGTCAGGCGATCGACCTCGAATCGACCGGGAGATCGCTCACCCCGCCCGAGCTCGAGCTGATGCACATCTGCAAGACGGGCGCCCTGATCCGCGCCGCGGTCGCGATCGGCGCCGCCTGCGGCCAGTCGCTGGGCCGGGCGCGCGAGGCGAAGCTCGATCACTACGCGAAGTGCGTCGGGCTCGCGTTCCAGGTGGTGGACGACGTGCTGGACGCCGAGGCGAGCACCGCGACGCTGGGCAAGACCGCGGGCAAGGACGCCAGGCAGGGCAAGCCGACCTACGTTTCGACCATGGGCGTCGGCGGCGCGCGCGAGTTCGCCGAGACGCTGCGGCACGATGCCCACGCGGCGCTGTCGGATTTCGGCGCGCGCGCGCGCCGCCTGGGCGAGCTGGCGGACTACATCGTGCTGAGGAAATTCTGATGTCCGCCATCACCGGTGCGCCGGACTCATTGCCGCACGAGGGTGGGGACGCGCAGCTGCAGGGCTACAATCCCGCCATGTACGAGCTGCTCAGGACGATCGACGATCCCGCCGCCCTGCGACAGCTGGAGCGCAAGCAGCTCAAGCAGCTGGCCGACGAGCTGCGCGCCTTCGTGCTCGACTCGGTCTCGGCCACGGGCGGGCACCTGTCCTCCAACCTGGGCACGGTCGAGCTCACGATCGCGCTGCACTACGTGTTCGACACGCCCGAGGATCGCATCGTGTGGGACGTCGGCCACCAGACTTACGCGCACAAGATCCTCACCGGGCGGCGCGAGGCCATGGCGCAGCTCAGGATGCTGGGCGGCATCTCGGGCTTCCCGCGCCGCAGCGAGTCGCCCTACGACACCTTCGGCACGGCGCATTCCTCGACCTCCATTTCGGCCGCGCTCGGCATGGCGACCGCGGCCAAGATGAAGGGCGAGCAGCGCCGCGCGATCGCGGTCATCGGCGACGGTGCGATGTCGGCGGGAATGGCCTACGAGGCGATGAACAACGCCGGTGCGATGGACGTCGACCTGCTGGTAATCCTGAACGACAACGAGATGTCGATTTCGCCGCCGGTGGGCGCGCTCACGAACTACCTCGCGCGGCTCTTGTCGGGGCGCCTCTACTCCACCGCCCGGCGCGCGAGCGAGCATCTGCTCAAGCGCGTGCCCGGGGTGTGGGAGCTCGCGCGCCGGGCGGAAGAACACTTCAAGGGCATGGTGACGCCCTCGACCCTGTTCGAAGAGTTCGGTTTCAACTACATCGGCCCGATCGACGGCCACGATCTCGACGCGCTTATCCCGACCCTGGCCAACATCGCCAAGCTAAAAGGGCCGCAGTTCCTGCACGTGGTGACGCGCAAGGGGCAGGGCTACAAGCTCGCCGAGGACGATCCGATCGCCTACCACGGCCCCGGCAAGTTCGATCCCGCCGAGGGCATCAAGCAGTCCCCCGGCGGCCGGCCCAGCTACAGCCAGGTGTTCGGCGACTGGCTATGCGACATGGCCGAGCTCGACCCACGGCTGGTGGCGATCACGCCGGCGATGCGCGAGGGCTCCGGCATGGTGAAGTTCTCGGACAAGTTTCCGCAGCGCTATTTCGACGTCGGCATCGCCGAGCAGCACGCGGTCACCTTCGCCGCGGGCCTCTCCTGCGAGGGCGTCAAACCGGTGGTGGCGATCTACTCGACCTTTCTGCAGCGCGGCTACGATCAGCTGATCCACGACGTGGCGATCCAGAACCTGCCGGTGGTATTCGCCCTCGACCGCGGTGGGCTGGTCGGCGGCGACGGCGCGACGCACAACGGCGCGTTCGACTACGCCTACCTGCGCACGGTGCCCAACCTGACGCTGATGGCGCCCTCCGACGAGGACGAGTGCCGGCAGATGCTCTACACCGCGTTCACGCTCGATTCGCCGGCGGCGGTGCGCTATCCGCGCGGCCCCGGCCCGGGGGTAGAGGCGCGCAAGGAGATGAGCGCGCTGCCTCTGGGCAAGGGCGAGCTGCGGCGCGAAGGCCGGCGCGTGGCGATCCTCGCTTTCGGCAGCATGCTCCGGCCCGCGCTGGAAGCCGCCGCGGCGCTCGACGCGACGGTCGCCAACATGCGCTTCGTCAAGCCGCTCGACCTCGAGCTCCTGCGCCGGCTGGCCGAGAGCCACGAGTTGCTCGTGACGGTGGAAGAGCACGCGGCGATGGGCGGTGCCGGCGGGGCGGTATGCGAGGCGCTGGCGGCGCTCGGGATCGAGCGGCGGGTGCTGCTGCTGGGCTTGCCGGACCGCTTCATCGATCACGGCGACCCGGCCAAGCTGCTCGCGTCGGTCGGCCTGGACGCGCAAGGCATCCGGCAGTCGGTCGCCAAGGCAATATCCGAGTAATTTAGTCGGATGTTATAATCGGAGCCATGAAATCACGCGATCTGTACAACATCCCCGACGTCCAGGCGTCGGCCGACACCCGCAAGCTGGCGATCGACAAGGTCGGGGTCAAGGCGATCCGGCACCCGATGCGCATCCAGGAGCGCTCCGGCAACGTGCAGCACACCGTGGCCACGTTCAACATGTACGTCGGGCTGCCGCATCACTTCAAGGGCACCCACATGTCGCGCTTCGTGGAGATCCTCGAGGCGCACGAGCGCGAGATCACGGTGGAAACCTTCCAGCTGATGCTGAAGGAAATGGTTGAGCGGCTCGAGGCCGAGGAAGGCCTGATCGAGATGAGCTTTCCGTACTTCATCGAGAAGGCCGCGCCGGTTTCCGCGGTCAAGAGCCTGATGGACTACGAAATCACCTTCATCGGCGAGATCCGCAGCAAGAAGCAGACATTCACCATGAAAGTCCTGGTACCGGTGACCAGCCTGTGCCCGTGCTCGAAGAAGATCTCCGCGCGCGGCGCGCACAACCAGCGCTCGCACGTCACCGTCAGCGCGCGCCTGAACGACTTCGTTTGGATCGAGGAGATCGTCGATCTGATCGAGAAGCAGGCCTCGAGCGAGCTCTACGGCCTGCTCAAGCGCCCGGACGAGAAATACGTCACCGAGCGCGCCTACGACAATCCGAAGTTCGTCGAGGACATGGTGCGCGACGTGGCGGCGCTGCTCAACCTGGACGAGCGCATCGAGTCCTACGTGGTCGAGTCGGAGAACTTCGAGTCGATCCACAACCACAGCGCCTACGCGCTCATCGAGCGCGACAAGCCCGGGCGCTGAGCGCGCGTGACCTACGCGGCCCAGCGCGAGCGCATGGTCGCGGAGGTCGAGGCCATGTATGCCGAGACCGCGGCCGAAACCGGCCTTGAAGCCATGTCGCCCGCGGTCCGCGCCGCGCTCGCAAAGGTCGAGCGCCACCGCCTGGTCCCGCCCGAGGAGGTGTCGCTCGCGTACGGCAATTTCCCGCTCTCGATCGGCGCCGGCCAGACCATCTCGCAGCCCTACATCGTCGCGCTGTCGACCGACCTGATCGAGCCGCGTGCCGGGCAGGTGGTGCTGGATGTCGGCACCGGGTCGGGCTACCAGGCGGCGGTCCTGGCCGAGATCGTGGCCAAGGTGTATTCGATCGAGGTGGTGCCGGAGCTCGGCCGTAGCGCTGCGGAGCGGCTGGCCGCGCTCGGCTACGCCAACGTCGAGGTTTGCATCGGCGACGGCTACGCCGGCTGGCCGGACAAGGCGCCGTTCGACGCGATCGTGGTCACGGCGGCGGCGCCGCAGGTTCCGCCGGCGCTGGTCGACCAGCTCAAGCCGGGCGGCAGGATGGTGATTCCGCTCGGGACGCGCTGGGGCGCGCAGGATCTGACGCTGATCAGCAAGCACGCGGACGGCCGTGTCGAGCGCGCGAGCGTGCTGCCGGTGCGATTCGTGCCGCTGGTGCACGGCGCCTGAGCGGGCAGGCTCAGTAGCGCCGGATCAGCACCATCGACTGGCCCTCGCGCTGCATCTCCACCCGGTTGAGGAAACTCATGCCGAGCAGGGCGATGCCGAGTCCGTTCTGGACCACCACCGCGTCCACGTTCTGCAGCCTGATGTCGCCCAGACGGACCTCGTCCAGCTTGACCTCGTAGGCGAGCGTCGGGCCGGCGGCGGTCTGCATCATCCCGCGCGGTGCCTTGCGGTAGTCGACGCCGAGCCGGTCGGCGACGCTCTCCGGCAGAGCGATCATGGTGGCGCCGGTGTCGACCAGGAAGCGGACCGAGCCCCCGTTGACCTGCCCCTGGGCGAAGAAGTTGCCGCTCGAGTCGGCGGCGAGCGTCACCTTCTGCCGTGAGTCGTCGCCGGCGCTGCTGGCGTACTGCCCGAGCCGCAGGGTGCGGCGTCTGCCGTCGACTTCGATCACCGCCTGCGCTTCGTCCGCCGAGACGACGCTCACGCCCTGCGCCGTGCGGCCGATCCTAAGCGTGGTCGGCGCGCCGCCGTCGATCACCAGCACGGCCGCCTTGCCGGGAAACACGCCCACCAGGCCGACCTCGGTCGCCGCCGCGGGCAGCGCTAGGAGCAGGGCGGCGAGGCCAATAAAATGGCGCTTTTGCAAAGGCAACTCCAATGAAACCGGTCGCGATCGTCAGACATGCCCGAATCGAGGGGCCGGGCTATTTTGCCACCGCACTCGAGCAGCGCTCAATTCCGTCGCGGCTGCTCGCGCTCGACCAGGGGCAAGAGCTGCCGCGCGACGCACGCGCGTTCAGCGGCCTGGCCTTCCTGGGCGGGCCGATGAGCGTCAACGATCCCCTGCCGTGGATCGCGCACGCGATCGAGCTGATCCGCGACGCGGTGCGCAAGGACGTGCCGGTGATCGGTCACTGCCTGGGCGGCCAGCTCATGGCGCGCGCCTTCGGCGGCAAGGTCGAGCCCGCAGCGGTGAAGGAGATCGGCTGGGGCGAGGTGCGCGTCGCAGACAATGCCCTGGCGCGGGAATGGTTCGGCGAGCTGCAGTCGTTCGAGTCCTTCCACTGGCACGGCGAGAGCTTCAGCATTCCGCCCGGCGCAACGCGCCTGCTGACCAATTCCCGCTGCATCAACCAGGCCTTTGCGCTCGGCCGCCACTTCGGCATGCAATGCCACGTCGAGATGACCGCCGAGCTGGTGCGCGCCTGGTGCGAGGCGGGGCGCGACGAGATAGCCGCCGGCGCCGACAGCGCGGGCGTGCAGCAGCCGGACGAAATTCTGCGCGACCTGGATCGGCGCATCGCAGGATTGCATCGGGTCGCCGAGCCGATCTACGAGCGCTGGTGCGAGGGGCTCAGTCGCGGAAATTGACGTACTGCAGCGGCACGTCGCTCACCGCCTTGCGCACCTGCTGAATCGCCGCCTGCAGGTCGTCCTTCTTGGCGCCGGAAACGCGCACCGCGTCGCCCTGGATCGAGGCCTGCACCTTGATCTTGGACTCCTTCAGCAGCTTGACGATCGACTTCGCTTTTTCCTGCGCTACGCCGACGCGGACGGTGAGCGGGCGCTTGACCTTGTCGCCCGAGATCTTCTCCAGCTCGCCCAGCTCAAGGCATCTCACGTCGACATTGCGCTTGCTCAGGCGAGCGCGCAGCACGTCCAGCACCTGGCCGAGCTTGAACTCGTCGTCGGCGAACACGGTGAGCTGAAGCTCGTTCTGCTCCACCCTCGCGTCCGACCCCTTGAAGTCGAAGCGGTTGCCGATCTCGCGGTTGGCCTGCTCGATCGCGTTCTTCACTTCTTGCTTGTCTACCTGGGAAACGATGTCAAAGGAGGGCATGGCGTCTCGTCGCGGTCGGTTGATGGGGGTCGGCTGCTACTTCTTGTCCTTCAATAGGAACTCGAGAGCCGCGAAGGGTTTGTGCGTCGCCGGCGCCGGACCGGTGCGAGCGGCGGGCGCGGCGCCGCCCTGCCGCGCCGCCTCGAGCTGCCGCGCGTGTTCGTTGTCGTGGC
>DATIZK010000049.1:0-100452 GCA_035517095.1 Burkholderiales bacterium | reverse complement strand
TCCGCAGCCGGGCGAAGTTCGTCGACGCCGACGACATGGCGGTCTCGGTCGACATGCCGAGCGACCAGTACTGCTGCGCCGACGACCGCTTCCGGCTGAGCGAAGAGCACGCGGCCGACGTCGGCCGGATCGTCGACGCGCTCCGCGCGCGCTTTCCCGGCGCCGAGTTCTACCTGGTCGGCACCAGCCGCGGCACGATCTCGGCGGGGTCGCTCGCGGCCAGGCTCGGGCCGAAGGTTGCCGGGGTCGTGCTCACCTCGACCGTCACGCGCGACTCGCCGCGCGGCGGACCGGGGCTGTCGCGCTTCGATTTCGGCGCGCTCAAGGTGCCGCTGCTGTTCGTGCACCAGAAGTACGATTCCTGCCCCGTGACGCCGTACGACGCGGTGGCGAAGATCGCGCAGGAGCACCACTTCCCGCTCGTCACGGTGACCGGGTCCGAGGGCGCGCGCGGCGAGGCGTGCCAGGCCTTCAGCTACCACGGCTACGCCGGGCGCGAGAGCCAGGTCGCCGCCGCGATCATGCAGTGGGTGAGCGCGCGCGCGGTGGCGCCGACGATCGAATAAACGGGGTCTGTCCCCGGTTTTACTTGGCGTCGGCCAGAACGAGGTCGGCGCCTTTCTCGGCGATCATGACGGTGGCGGCGCAGGGGTTGCCCGAGACGATCGAGGGCATCGCCGCGGCGTCGATCACGCGCAGCGCCTCGAGGCCCTTGACGCGCAGCCTCGCATCGAGGGGCTGGTGGTCCCAGATCCCCATCGGGCAGCTGCCGACCGGGTGGTACAGGGTCGAGCCGCTGCCGCGCACGAACTCGACCAGCTGCTGCGGGCTGAGGATCTGCGAGCCGGGCCAGGTCTCGTGCTCGACGTAGCGCGCGAGCGGCTCGGTGGCGAAGGCCAGGCGCACGATGCGCACGCCGGTCACCAGCGCCGCGAGGTCGCGCTCGTCGGCGAGGAAGTTGGGCTGGATCTCGGGCGAGGCGGTGGGGTCCGGCACCGCGAGGCGCACGTAGCCGCGGCTGTGCGGGCGCAGCTGGGTCACGCCGCAGGTCATACCGCGCGCGCGCTCGAGCTTGGCCTGGCCCATGCGTGCGCCTTCGTAGCTCGCGGGCGCGAACAGCAGCTGCAGGTCGGGGCGCGGCGAGTCCTCGGTCGCCGGCACGAAGCCGTAGGCGTGCGCCACCGGCGCGGCGAGCAGGCCGCGCCGCGCGACCAGGTACTTGAGCGCCTCGAGCGCGAGGCGCGCACCGTGCGCGCGCTCGTTTAGGGAGCGCATTGCGCGCACCCGCGCGGCGATGCGCAGCGCGTAGTGGTCGGTCAGCCCCACGCCGACCGCGGGCAGCGCGTGCTCCACCTCGATGCCGAGCGAGCGCAGGTGCGCGGGGTCGCCCACGCCCGAGAGCTGCAGCAGCTGCGGCGAGTTGATCGCGCCGGCGGCGAGTATCACCTCGCGCGCGGCGCGCACCAGGCGCCGCGCGCCGCGCCACTGGTAGGACACGCCGGCGGCGCGCCTGCCCTCGAACATCACGCGCGCGACCTGCGCGCGCTTGCGCAGCGCGAGGTTGGGCCGCTTGAGCGCGGGGCGCAGGTAGGCGTCGGCCGCGCTCCAGCGCCGGCCGTCGCGGATCATGGTCTGGTAGTAGCCGGCGCCTTCCTGCGCACCCGAGTTGTAGTCCGGGTTGCGCGCCACGCCCAGCCTGCCGAGCGTGTCGATGAAGGCTTCGCACAGCGGGTGGCGAACGCGCGGCTCGCGCGCCTGCAGCTGCGCGGCGGCACGGCGGAAGTAGGGCAGGACGTCCTCCCAGCCCCAGCCGCTCGCGCCCGCGGTGACCCAGTCCTCGTAGTCCTCGGCCTGGCCGCACACGTACAGGTGGCCGCTGATCGAGCTCGAGCCGCCGAGCACGCGCCCGCGCGGGCAGGGGATGACGCGGTTGCCGGTGCCCGCCGCGGGCTGGTTTAGGTAGCGCCAGCCGAGCGACGGGTCGGCCAGCGTGCGGCTGAAGCCCGCGGGGATGCGGATCCAGAGCCGGCGGTCGCTGCCGCCGGCCTCGAGCAGCAGCACGCGGTGGCGGCCGGACGCGCTCAGCCGGTTGGCGAGCACGCAGCCGGCCGCGCCCGCGCCGACGACGACGTAATCCCAGGTCTCGCCGGCCGGCTTGTTCACTGCGCGCGCGTCAGAAGGAGCGGTCGTCCCCCGGCTTCATCGCGCCCTCGCCCGCGTGCGCCGCCGGGGTTGCGATCAGGCCGACCAGCAGCAGCGCGCGCGGGGCGCGAATGATCGTCCGCAGCATCGTTTCCTCCCCCAGGCATACAAAGGAACGCAGCGCAGAGCATACACAGCGTACCCGGGGTTGAACAGACAGCGGGGAGTCAGTTGCGCGCGGCGCCGATCTCGAGCACGACGCCGGCGGTGCCCGGCCTGACGCTCATGGGCGGGGTCTCGATATCGCCCGGCTGGCGGGTCGCTTTGCCGCTGGCGGACAGGCGCGCGACCAGCTGCACCTCGGGCTCGCCCGACAGCGTGCGCCCCGGCACCATCGCGTCGCCGTCGTCGAGCCGGAACGGCGCCGGCAGCTCGGAGGCCTGGAAGCGCTTGGCCGCCAGCGGCGGGCCGCCGTGCGGCGATCGGGCGAACACGTACACCGTGTCGGAGGCGTGCAGCGTATGCCGCAGCGCCTGCGCGATCGTCACGGTTCCGGCCACGAAGTTCCCTCCCGTTCCGCCCGCCTTGGCGCGCACGGCGTCCCAGTCCGCCTGCAGCTTCGGGTCGTCGACCTTGAGCCCGGCGGCCTTGGCGAACGCGGCGTCGGCCTCCGCGTTGCGCCCCATCCAGGCATAGGCGCGCGCGAGCAGCGCCCAGCCCGGCCCGTCGTTCGGCTCGCGTTCAAGACGCGCCGCGAGCTTCGCCGTCATGGCGCCCATGTCGCCGCCTTCGTGCGGCTGGGCCTGCGCGCCGCTCGCCGGCAGCGGCGTCAGCGGCGCCGCGGACGATTCGACCGCGGGCTCCGGTTTTGGCGCCGATTGCGTGGCGTAGATCGCCGCTGCGGCGAGGGATAGGCCGAGCGGCAGTGCGAGCCACGGCAGGCGGGCGCGGCGCGCGCCGCCGCCGGCCAGGAAGCCGGCGAGCGACAGGGCGAGGCAGACCGCGAAGGCGAACAGAAAAGTTGTCATGGTGCGCAGCTCGCGAAGTCTAGACGACGCGGAAGTTCTTGAACTGCCAGGGGTCCTCGGCGTCGAGTTCCTCGGGGAACAGCAGCCCGCGGTCGACCAGCGGGGTCCACTGGCTGTACGCGCCGCTCAGCCTGCCGAGGTAGGGCGCGGCGATCTCGAGCACGCGCTGGTAGTCGAGCTCGTCCGGGTCGACCACGCCGCAGCGCGGGTTCTCCACCGCCCAGACGATGCCGCCCAGGATCGCGATGCAGACCTGCAGCGTGGTGGCGTTGTTGTGCGGCGCAAGTCGCCTCGCCTCCTGCACCGAGAGCTGCGAGCCGAACCAGTAGGCGCCCTTGGCGTGGCCCATCAGCAGCACCCCGAGCTCGTCCACGCCGTCGGTGATCTCGCGCATCAGCACGCGCTGGCGCTCCTGCAGCTTCCAGTTCCTGCCCGCCAGCTCGTGCAGCGACAGCACCGCGTCGTCGCAGGGGTGGTAGGCATAGTGCACCGTGGGCCGGTAGCGCAGCTTCTTGCCGCTCTTGAGCGTGAAGTAGTCGGAGATCGAGATCGACTCGCTGTGGGTGACCAGGAAGCCGTGGAACGGGCCCTCGAGCGGGGTCCAGGTACGCACCCGGGTCGAGGCGCCGGGGCGCTGCAGGTAGATCGCGCAGCCCGAGCCGAACTTGTGGCGCCCGCCGTCGGCCGGGAATTCCTTCTCGTGGCTGCCCCAGCCGAGCTCGGCCGGCTGGCAGCCCTCGCCGGCGAAGCCCTCCACCGACCAGGTGTTGACGAATTCTCCGCGGCGCTTGTCGGGCACCGCCTTCTGCGTGTCGCGCTCGGCGATGTGGATCACCTTGACGCCGAGCTTCTCGGCCAGCTCGGCCCACTTCTCGCGGCTGTTCGGGCGCGCGACCCTCACCTTCGTGTCGCGCGCGATGTCGAGCAGCGCGCGCTTGACGAAGTGCGACACCAGCCCGGGGTTGGCGCCGTGGGTGAGCACCGCGGTGGGGCCGTTGCGCTGCTTGTTGTTGAGCGCCAGCGCCGCTTCGCGCAGCGCGTAGTTCGAGCGCTGCGAGGGCGAAAGGCGCCGGTCGACGTAGCCGCCGGCCCAGGGCTCGATGCAGGTGTCGAGGTACAGCACGCCCTTGGCCTGGCACAGCTCGATCAGGTTGACGCTCGAGACGTCGACCGAGACGTTGAGCAGGAAGTCGCCCGGCTTGAGGATCGGCTCGAGCACGGCGCGGATGTTGCCGCGCGTGAGCGGGTTGACCATGAAGGTCACGCCGTAGCGCGTGGCCTCGCTTGCGCCGCGCTCGTCGCCGGTGATCACCAGCACCTGCGAGCGCGCGATCTTGAGGTGCCGCAGCAGCAGCGGCAGCACGCCCTGGCCGACCGAGCCGAAGCCGACCAGCACCAGCTTGCCCGGCATCTTCACGTACTTCGTCGGATTCACTTTCGTCCGCCTCCGGCTGCGAAAGACGCAACCGTATTGTCGTTTCGCCGGTTTGGCAAATCGGGGTAGCATCGTCGCACTTGACGATGCGCGAAGCCGACCCG
Source organism: Burkholderiales bacterium (assembly GCA_035517095.1). Taxonomy (GTDB): domain Bacteria; phylum Pseudomonadota; class Gammaproteobacteria; order Burkholderiales; family SG8-39; genus DAHVFK01. The sequence continues at coordinate 95,743 of DATIZK010000049.1, read as the reverse complement.
CCCCGGATCGAGCGCTACTGGCAGCTGCCGGCGGTGGAGCTGCTGGCGCGTCTCGGCTCCGGCGCGCAGGGCCTGGCCGAGGCCGAGGCCGCCGCACGCCTCGAGCGCTACGGTGCGAACCTGCTCAGGCAGGAGCGCGCGCTGAGCGCGCTGCGCGTGCTGGCGGGCCAGTTCCGCAGCCCGCTGGTGCTGATCCTGGTGTTCGCCGCGGCGGTCTCGCTCGTGGTGCGCGACTGGCTCGAGGCTTCGATCATCCTCGCGATCGTGGCAGGCAGCGCGGCCCTCGGCGCGGCGCAGGAATACCGCGCCTCGGCCGCGGTGCGCCGGCTGCGCGCGCGCATCGCGCTGCAGACCGAGTGCCTGCGCGGGGGCGCCGCGCGGCCCGTTGCGGCCGCGGCGCTGGTGCCCGGCGACGTGGTGCTGCTCGCTGCCGGAAGCCTGGTGCCGGGGGACGGCGTGCTGCTCGAAGCGAAGGACTTCTTCGTCAACCAGGCACTGCTCACCGGCGAGAGCCTGCCGGTGGAGAAGCAGCCCGGGCAGAGCGCCGCGGGGGCGGGCCTGGCCGGGCGCGCGAACTGCGTGTTCATGGGCACCTCGGTGCGCAGCGGAACCGCGCGCGCGCTGATCGTGCGCACCGGACGCGCGACCGAGGTCGGCGCGATCGCCGACAGTCTGCGGCGGCGCGTTCCCGAAACAGACTTCGAGCGCGGTCTGCGCCAGTTCGGCTATCTGCTCACGCGCGTCGCGGCGGTGATGGTGGTCGCGGTATTCGCGGTGAACGTGCTGTTCCACCGCCCGACGCTCGAAGCGCTGCTGTTCGCGATCGCGCTCGCGGTGGGAATCACGCCCGAACTGCTGCCGGCGATCCTCAGCGTGACGCTGGCGCGCGGCGCGCGCGCGATGGCGCTGCGCGGTGTGATCGTGCGGCGCCTGAACGCGATCGAGAATCTGGGCAGCATGGACGTGCTGTGCACCGACAAGACCGGCACGCTGACCGAGGGCGTGGTGCGCGTCGAGCTCGCCTGCGACGCCGCCGGAAGCGCGAGCCCGGGGGTGTTGCGCGACGCGTACCTCAACGCCGCGTTCCAGACCGGCCTCGCCAACCCGCTCGACGAGGCGATCGTCGCCGCCGGCCGCGCCGCCGGGATCGACGCCGGGGCGGTGAAGAAGCTCGACGAGATCCCGTACGACTTCATGCGCAAGCGCCTGAGCGTGGTGGTCGAAGATCCGGCCGCGGGCGGCGCAGCGCGCCTGATCACCAAGGGCGCGGTCGAGCAGGTGCTCGAGGTGTGCGCGGGCCTGGACGAGCGCCGCGCGGCGATCGAGGCGCGCTTTCGCGAATGGAGCGCGCAGGGCTACCGCGTGATCGCGCTGGCGGTGCGCGACCTGCCGCGAAAGGAAGCCTACCGGCGCGAGGACGAGAAGGACCTCGCGCTTGCGGGGTTCCTGCTGTGCTTCGATCCGCCCGACGCGCAGACGCCGCGGGTGCTGGCCGAGCTCGCGCGCGCGGGCGTGGCGGTGAAGATCATCACCGGCGACAACCGCTATATCGCGGCGCACGTCGCCGATGCGGTGGGGCTCGACGGCGCGGCGCTGATCACCGGGGCGCAGCTCGACGCGATGCACGACGAGGCGCTGTGGCGCACCGCCCCGGCAACGCAGGTATTCGCCGAGGTCGACCCCAACCAGAAGGAGCGCATCATCGCCGCGCTGCGCCGCACCGGCCACGTGGTCGGATTCTTGGGCGACGGCATCAACGACGCGCCGGCGCTGCACGCGGCCGACGTCGGCATCTCGGTCGAGCGCGCCGCCGACGTCGCCAAGGAGACCGCCGACATCGTGCTGCTGGAGCACGACCTCGCGGTGCTGCACGACGGCGTGCTGCAGGGGCGCCGGACCTTCGCCAACACCGTCAAGTACATCTTCGCCACCACCAGCGGCACCTTCGGCAACATGCTGTCGATGGCGGCGGCGTCGCTGTTCCTGCCTTTCCTGCCGCTGCTCGCCAAGCAGATCCTGCTCAACAACTTCCTGTCCGACCTGCCGGCGGTGTTCATCTCCGGCGACCGCGTCGACGAGGCGTGGCTGCGCAAGCCCTACCGCTGGAGCATCGTCTCGATCCGCCGCTTCATGGTGGTGTTCGGCGTGCTCAGCACGGTGTTCGATTTCGTCACCTTCGCCGCCCTGTGGTGGCTGATCGGCGGCGTGCCGGACCTGTTCCGCACCGGCTGGTTCGTCGAGTCGCTGCTGAGCCAGATCGCGGTGCTGCTGGTCATCCGCACCACGCTGCCGTTCTGGCGCAGCCCGCCCGGCGCGGCGCTCGGCTGGGCCGCGCTCGGCAGCGCGCTGCTCGCGCTCGCGCTGCCCTACCTGCCGTACGCCGGGATATTCGACTTCGTGCCGCTGCCCGCGCCGGTGCTGGCGACGGTGATCGGCATCACCGCGGCCTACGTGCTGGTCACCGAGTTCGTGAAGCGCGTGTTCTACCGCTTTCCTACCTCTGGAATCCCCGTACCAGGGCCGCGCGCGCCGTCCCGGCCTGCATGAGCAGGGAGAAATCCGAGCCCGACAGGATCAGGCGCGCGCCCATGCCGATGTGGCGCTCGAGCAGCTCGGGGCTGTACATGCCGCCCATGCCCGGGTGCTTGCCGTGCTTGTTGCATGCCGCGATGACCCTGGTGTAGGCATCGGCCACGCGCGGGTCGTCGAACTTGCCCGGGATGCCCATCTCGAAGCACAGGTCGTTGGTGCCGATCAGCAGCGCGTCGACGCCGGGCACCGCGGCGATCGCCTCGGCGTTCTCGACCCCGCGCGGGGACTCGATCATCACCACCACCAGCGTCTGGTCGTTCACCTGCTGCGCGGTCTCGCCCACCGGCTGCGGGGCGAAGCCGGTCTGCTGCAGCGCGCCGCCCATCGAGCGCCGCCCCGCGGGCGGGAAGCGGCAGTGGTCCGCGACGCGCTTGGCCTGCTCCGGCGTGTCGATGTGCGGGAACACGATGCCCTGCGCGCCGTTGTCCAGCGCGCGCGAGGCGTGGTGGTGCTCCAGTCCCGGCACCCGCAGCACCGGCGTGATCCCGACCGCGAGCGCGGCGGCCGAGATCTGCGCCGCGGTGTCGAGGTTCATCGAGCCGTGCTCGCAATCGATGAACAGCCAGTCGAAGCCCGCGGTCTTGAACAGCTGCGCGCTGTCCACGGTGCGCGCCTGGCGCAGCCCGACCCCGATCGCGAGCCTGCCCTCGCGCAGCTGGCGCTTGGCGTGATTGACGACTGCCGGCATGACCCCTCCTCGATGCGGGTTGCGCAAACGCGGAGCATACCGGAGCCCGCGGTGCCCTTGCCGGGGCGTGCCCCCTTGCGGGAAGCTGACCGCGCGCGCACACTTTTCCCGCGAACCTGAATGGAGGGTGCCCATGACCAGCGTCGCCCATATCCTCAAGTCCAAGCCCGACCAGCGCGTGGCCACGATCAGGCCCGAGGCCTCGGTGTTCGAGGCGGTGAAGATGATGGCCGAGCGCAACGTCGGCGCGCTGGTGGTGCTCGAAGGCGAAAAAATCGTCGGCGTGATCTCCGAGCGCGACTACGCGCGCAAGGTGGCGCTGATGGCGCGCTCCTCCAGGGACACGCTGGTGCGCGACATCATGACCGCGCCGGTCATGACGGTGCGCCCGGACCAGAGCAACGAGGAGTGCATGGCGCTGATGACGCAGCACCGGCTGCGCCACCTGCCGGTGCTGGAGGGCGGGCGCATGATCGGGGTGGTCTCGATCGGCGACCTGGTCAAGGACATCATCTCCGAGCAGAAGGAGATCATCCAGCAGCTCGAGCACTACATCGCCGGCAACCTCGCCTGAGCGGCGCAGCAAATAGGGTCAGACCCCATTTTCTCGCAGAGTGAAAAAATGGGGTCTGTCCCTATTTTTTGAAATCGCCGCGCTCGAGCAGCAAGGACACGGCGAAGCCGAACACCAGGCCCCAGAACGCCGCGCCGACGTTGAAGATCGGCACGTCGGCGACCGTGACCAGGAAGGTCACCAGCGCGCCGAGGGTGAACTTGCCGCTGAACGAGACGCTGAACGAGGTCTGCAGCACGCGCAGCATGGCGAGGCCGGCCAACGCGCCGATGAAAGGGCGCGGGGTGGCGAGCAGCAGGTGGGTGAACAGCGGCGACAGCAGCCCGAAGCCGAGCGCGAGCACGCCGACCAGGATGCCCGCGGTGTAGTGGCGCCGGCGCTCGCCGGAGGCGGTGATGATCGCGTTTACCGGGCCGGTGAGGCAGGTCGAGACGCTGCCGACCCAGGCCGTGGCCAGCGAGCCCAGGCCGCACACGGTGGTGATGGCGTTGATCGGCGGCTCGTGGCCCGTGGCGCGCAGCACCGCGATGCCCTGGCCGTTCTGCACCACCAGCACGGTCACCGCGAGCGGCACTACCAGCTCCACCATCGCCTGCCAGGAGAACACCGGGGCATAGAAGTTCGGCCGCGCCAGCGCGAGCAGCGCGCCGCCGCGCAGGTCGAAGCGCCCGAGCAGCGCGACCATCGCGCCGCCGACGATCATGGCCCCGATCAGGGGCGGCAGGCGGCGCCCGATTCGCGGCGCCGCGGCGAGGGCGAAGAAGGCGACCGTCATCGGCGCGGCGATCCAGAACGCGTCGCGGATCGAATAGACCAGGTCCAGGCCGAAGCGCAGGAACACGCCGGCGACCATTCCCATCACGATCGGCATCGGCACCGCGTCCATGCAGCGCTTGACCCAGCCCGACAGGCCGAGCGCGAACATCAGCGCGCCGGTGGCGAGGTAGGCGCCGATCACCTGCTGGAAGCTCAGGTGCCCGAGCGCCGGGCCGACCAGCACCGCGCCGGGGATGGTCCAGAAGAACACCATGGGCTGGCGGTACCACCAGCACACCGCGATGCTCACCAGGCCGTTCAAGAAGAACGCGCCGAACAGCCACGACGCGAGATCCGATTCCGACAGCCCGCCGCGGGTGCCGACCGCGAGGATGATCGCCACCGGACCCGAGGCGGCGAAGATGAACGCGACCAGCCCGTTGACCGCGTACACGCCGCCGAAGTCGGCCAGCACCCGGCGCAACGAAGGCGGCGAGGCTGGCGGCGCTTCGAGCGGCATCGGGCGAGTTTACAGTGGCCGCATTGCCCGCCGCCCGAGCATGCGGGGTCGAGCAAAGGAGAAGAGGGTTGACATGGGCCTGGATCTGGAATGAGAATAAGTCTCATTTCAGGACCGGACGATGCAGGAACCCCGTCGCTCGCGCAAGCCCTCGCTCTGGCAATCCGCGCTCGCTTTCGCGCTTGCGCAGGCATGCGTTCATCCGGCTTGCGCCGCGCCGCCGCCGCTCACGATTCCGGTGCTGGGCGATGAGAGCCAGGCCTCGCGCGCGGGCGGAGTATTCGGTTTCCTCGACGAGATCAACCGCAGCAGCGCGCTGCTGGGCGACATGTGGGGACTCAGGCGCGAGCTGAGCCGTCGCGGCATCTCGCTGGCGATCCAGGAGACGAGCGAATACCTCGGCAACACCTCCGGCGGCACCCGCAAAGGCTTCGAGTACGACGGCCTGACCCAGGTCCTCGCGCAGCTCGACACCCAGCGCGCATTCGGCCACTACGGCGGCCTGTTCAACCTCAGCCTGCTGAACATTCACGGCAAGAATCTCAGCGCCGACAACCTGCAGAGCCTTCAGACCGCGAGCGGGATCGAGGCCGACGACGGCACCCGCCTGTGGGAGCTGTGGTACGAGCAGAAATTCCTCGACGAGGACCGGCTCGACGTCAAGGTCGGGCAGCAAAGCCTGGACGCGGAATTCATGGTCAGCAGCAACGCGCTCTACTTCGTGAATACGATGTTCGGCTGGCCGATGCTGCCATCGGCCGACCTGCCCGGGGGCGGGCCCGCCTATCCGCTGTCGGCGCCGGGCGCGAGGCTGAGCGCGCGGCCCGTCGACGGGGTGACCCTGCTCGCCGGCGTATTCAGCGGCGACCCGGTCAGGAACGACAACGGCAGCGACCCGCAGCTGCAAAACGCGCACGGCACGAGCTTTCCCTGGGGCTCCGGGCGGCTCTACATCGCGGAGGCGCAATTCTCCTATCCGGCGCTTGGCAGCATGGTCGAGCCGGGCCAGGCGCAGCCGCTCGGATGGACCTACCGCATCGGCGCCTGGTACGACACCGAGCAATTCTCCGACATGCGCGTCGACGTGAACGGCCTGTCGCTCGCCGACCCCGCGAGCAGCGGCCTCGCGCAGCCGCACTCCGGCGACTACGCCGTCTACGCGGTGGCCGACCGGCTGGTGTGGCGCGACGAGCAGGACCCCAACCGCACGGCGGCGGTCTTCCTGCGCGTGATGGGGACGCCGCTTAGCGACCGCAACCTGATCGACTTCAGCCTCAACGCGGGAATGGTGTTCCACAGCCCCTTTCGCTACCGCAGCGCCGACACCTTCGGCATCGGCATCGGCTATGCCCACGTCAGCGCCCGGGCCGCGCAGCTCGACCGCGACGCGGTGCTGTTCGGCGCGACCCCGGGCCCGATTCGCGGCAGCGAGCGATTCGTCGAGCTGACCTACCAGTATCAGCTCAAGCCCTGGATCCAGATCCAGCCCGACATCCAGTACGTGATCAACCCCGGCGCCGGCATCCCGCGCCCCGGCAACGCGAGCGAGCGGATCGCCAACGAGCTCGTGCTCGGCGTTCGCACCACGATTTCCTTCTGACCCCGTCCCCGGACCTCGCATGAACACCCGCCTCGACCTCGTGCGCATCAGCGCCGTCATCGTTCTGTGCGCCGCGTTCGGCGCGCCCGCCCTCGCCGCACCCAAGGGGCTGCTGGAAACGATCCACCGCCACCGCTTCCTGACCTCGACCATTCCGGACAACGGCGACGTCAATCCCTACGCGGTCGTGGTCGCGCCCGCGTCGGCCGGCGCGATCGAGAAGGACGACGTGCTAATCGACAATTTCAACAACATCTCCAACCTGCAGGGCACCGGCACGACCATCGTGCGCTACCGTCCGAGCACCAGGCAGACCAAGCTGTTCGCCCAGGTGCCGCAGAAGCTGAAGGACTGCCCGGGCGGCGTGGGCCTGACCACGGCGATGACGATGCTGAGAAGCGGCTGGGTCATCGTCGGCAGCACGCCCAGCACCGACGGCACCACGCGCACCAAGGGCGACGGCTGCCTGCTCGTGTTCGATGCCGAGGGCCATCATGTCGCGACCTGGGCCGGCCCCACCATCAACGGCCCCTGGGGCAACATGGCCACGATCGACCGCGGCGACAGCGCCACGCTGTTCATCAGCATGGCGGGCTTCGGGGTGACGAGCCCGGACACGCTCGATCCGCATACCCACTACCCGGTCATGGTGCACCAGGCGACCGTCCTGCGCCTGGAGCTGGCGATCCCGCAAGGCAAGCCCCCGGTGCTGCAAAGCCAGACCGTCGTCGGCGACGGGTTCTCGCAGCGCTCCGACCTGGGCAATTTCCTGTTCGGCCCCACCGGGCTCGCGCTCGGGCCCGACGACACGCTCTACGTCACCGACGGCCTGGACAACGAAATCACCGCGATCCCGCAGGCCAGCACGCGCACCACCAGCGCGGGCAAGGGAAGGCTGGTGACCAAGGACGGCCTGCTCGCCTGGCCGCTGGCGATGGTCATGACCGCGCAAGGACATCTGATCGTGTGCAACGGCAAGAACGGGCAGGCGGTGGAAATCGACCCGGGCGCGGGAAAACAGATCTACGCGCATTGGCTGAACACCGACCAGGCGCAATCGCCGCCGGGCAACGGCGACCTGTTCGGCATCGCCATGGCGCCCGACGGCAAGAGCTTCTACTACGTCGAGGACGACATCAATTCCCTGCGGGTGGCCACGCCATGAGCCATAGCGACAATCCGAATCACAGCGCGGCGCGGCGCCAGTTCCTCGCGCGCGCCGGCCTGGCTGCAGTCGCCACGCCGCTCGCCCAGAGCGCATTTGCGGCAAGCACGCCCGCTGCGGCTTCCGAAGTCGAGCCATTCTGGGGCAAACATCAAAGCGGTATCGCGACCCCGGCCCAGCGCAACACCTATTTCGTCGCCTTCGATCTGGCGACGACCAAGCGCGACGACCTGGTCGCGCTGCTGCGCGCCTGGACCGACGCCGCGGCGGAAATGACTTCCGCTCCGGCCAAGTTCGATCCGAAGGCGGACCCGAATCAGCCGAGCGTGCAATCCGGCGCGACCGTCGGGCTTGCGGTCTCGCGCCTGACGCTCACCTTCGGTTTCGGTCCGAGCCTGTTCGAGAAAGACGGCGAGGACCGGTTCGGTCTGGCCCAACGGCGACCCGAGGCCCTGGTCGACCTGCCGCGCTTCGCCGGCGATCAGCTGATCCCGGAGCGCACCGGCGGCGACCTGTCGCTCCAGGCCTGCGCGGACGATCCCCAGGTAGTGGAGTCCGCGGTGCGGCGCCTGGCCGAGGCGGCCTCCGGCATCGCCACCATGCGCTGGGCGCAGATGGGGTTCACCGGAAATTTCAAGCCCGGTGCAACACCTCGAATTCCGATGGGGTTCAAGGACGGGACCATGAACGTCGCCACCGGCGATCCGGCGGCGATGAGCAAGTTCGTCTGGGTCGGCGATGAAGGCCCGGACTGGATGCGCGACGGCAGCTACATGGTGGTGCGCCCGATCCGCATCGCGCTCGAGCACTGGGACCGGATGAAAATATCGTTCCAGGAGGAGACGATCGGCCGCTACAAGGCCTCGGGCGCGCCGCTCGGGGCGAAGAACGAATTCGACCCGCTCGACCTGAAGGCGGTGGACAAGGACGGCAATCCGCTCATCGCCGAGAATTCGCACGTCGCGTTGTCGGCGCCGGAGAACAACGGCGGCGCGCAGATCCTGCGGCGCGCCTTCTCCTACGACAACGGCCTGGCCAAAATCGCCGAGCGCTGGCCGCCCTGGCGGCAGCTGGTCACGTTCGATGCCGGCCTGCTGTTCCAGTGCTACCAGCGCGACCCGCGCACCGGATTCATCAGGATCTTCGCGCGCATGGCCCAGATCGACATGCTGAACCAGTTCACGACCCACGTCGGCAGCGGGCTGTTCGCCTGTCCGCCGGGGGCGAGCCCCGGCGGATTCGTCGGCCAGCGCCTGTTCGCCTGAGCGCAGCAGCGCGAGCGCCTCGAGCAGCTGCGCGTCGCGGCTCGCGGCGAGCCGCGCCGGATCGAGCGTGGCGAGCGTTTCGGGAAAGACGGGCGCCACGCCGGTGGCGAGCGCCACCTTCACGTTCGGCTCGATGCCCTTGTGCCAGATGGTGTGTCCGTCGGGCGTGAGCCACTCCCCGACCGCCAGCATCAGCGCCGATCCGTCCGGCAGGCCGAACTCCCGCAGCACGGTTCCGGTGCCGAAGGTCTTCTCGCCGACCACAGCCGCGCGCCTGGCGTCCTGCAAGGCCCCGGCGACGATTTCCGCCGCGCTCGCGGTTCCGGCGTTGACGAGCACCGCCACGGGGAGCTGCAGCCGGTCCTTCCCGGGCTCGACTGCCACGGGCCGCAGCTTGCCGCGCGAGTCCTTCTCGAGCAGCACATTGCCGTGCGGCAGGAATTCGCTCGCGACCGCCACCGCCTGGGTGAGCAGCCCGCCCGGGTCGTCGCGCAGGTCCAGCACGACTGCGCTCGCGCCGGCGGCCCGCAGCTCGACGATCGCGTGGCGCAGGCGCTTCGCCGCGCCCTCGCTGAAGGCTGCGATGCGCAGGTCCGCGATCCGCGTGCCCGGCACCAGATGCCAGCTGACCAGCTGCGGGTGGATCACCGCGCGCACGATCTCTACGCTGCGCGTGTGGTCGGTGCCCGGATCGCGGATCGCCAGCACCACCTTCGTTCCGGCCGGCCCGCGGATGCCGCTCACGACCTGCTCGAGCGTCTGGCCGGCGACGTCGCGTCCGTCGACCTTGAAGATGATGTCGCCGGCGCGCAGCCCCGCCTTCTGCGCCGGGGAGCCGTCCAGCGGGGCCACGATCACGACCTGCTTGTCGCGCATTCGCACCTCGGCGCCGATGCCCGGAAAGTGCCCCTGCAGCTGCTGCTTGTTCGCGCGCACCATCCCGGGCGTGAGAAACGCGCTGTGGCCGGTGTCCCCCAGCGAGTCCACCATGCCGCTGATCGCGGCGTAGGTCAGGCGCTGCGGGCGCACGGCGCTGCGGTCGACGTAATGCTCCTCGATCAGGCCGTCGGCCTGCGCGATGAGCCTGAGATCGAGTTGCGCGTCGCGCGCCGGGTCGAAGGCGGCCAGCACCTGGCGCTCGAGGATCACGCCGCCCGTCATCGCGAACAGTATGAGCGCGACGAGGCTTGCCAGCGTGAAGCGGTACGTTCCTTCGCGGTTGAAGGGATTGCGAAGCATGGCGACTCCTTATGTCCTGCACCAGCCTTAAGCGCGGCTGAAGAACGTCGGGGATCGCCCGCAGCGCGTTATCCGACTTTCAGCAGCTCGACCTCGAACAGGAGCGTGGCGTTGGGCGGAATGACGCCGCCGGCGCCGCGATTGCCGTAGCCGAGGCCGGGAGGTATGGTAAGCAGGCGCGTGCCCCCGACCTTCATGCCCTGCACGCCTTCGTCCCAGCCCTTGATCACGTGCCCGGCGCCGAGCGGGAAGGCGAACGGGTCGCCGCGGTCCTTGCTCGAGTCGAACTTGCGCCCCTTGATCACGCCGTCGGTCAGCCAGCCGGTGTAGTGCACGGTGACGTGCTGCCCGGCGGCCGCGGCGGCGCCGCTGCCTTCGACCACTTCCTCGATCTTCAGTCCGCTTGCGGTGGTGGTGGACGCCATGGGAGTCTCGCTTTTGATGAGGCAAACATTCTAGACTAGCGCCTGTGCCCCGAAGCATCCTGGACGAAGCGCATATCCACCCCGCGGCGCGCGACAGGGTCGCCGCCTACCACGCCGATTTCGTGCGCGAGGTGATCGAGGCGCTGGCCGCGAACGACATCGTGGTGGTCGGCATGGCGCAGAATCCGTTCCCGAAGAAGGCGCGCCGGCTGCTCGACGCCGCGAAGCTCGAGTACAAGTACATCGGCCACGGCAGCTACCTTTCCGGCTGGCGCCGGCGCAACGCGCTCAAGATGTGGACCGGCTGGCCGACCTTCCCGATGGTGTTCGTGCGCGGCGTGCTGGTGGGCGGCGCCGACGACCTCGAGCGGTTGATGGCGCAAGGCGAGCTGAAGCGGATGCTGGGCCGCTAGCACGCGGCGGCCCTTGCCTTCGCCTCGAGCGCTTCCCAGCGCTCGAGGCCTTCGTGGATCTGCGCTTCCAGCTCCTCGGCGCGGCGCTGGTCGGCGCGCATCGCCTCCGGCGCCTGGCGGTAGTAGTCCGCCGCGCTCATCTTGGCCGCCAGCGCGCGCTGCTCGGCTTCGAGCGCCTCGAGCTCGACGGGCAGCCGCTCGAGCTCGCGCGCCTCTTTATAGGAGAGTTTTGCCTTGCTCCGGGCCGCGCGCGCGGGAGCGCGAGGTGCTTCATTCGTCGGCGGCGCTTGCGGGCGCTGGCGCAGCCAGTCGCTGTAGCCGCCGACGTATTCGCGCCACGCGCCGCCGCCCTCGGCCGCGAGCGTCTGGGTCACCACGTTGTCGAGGAAGGCGCGGTCGTGGCTCACCAGCAGCAGCGTTCCGGAGTAGTCCTGCAGCGCGGCCTCGAGCAGCTCGAGCGACTCGAGGTCGAGGTCGTTGGTCGGCTCGTCCAGCACCAGCACGTTCGCCGGCCGCGCGAACAGGCGCGCGAGCAGCAGGCGGTTGCGCTCGCCGCCCGAGAGCATGCGCACCGGCGAGCTCGCGCGCCGCGGCGGGAACAGGAACTCCGCCAGGTAGGACAGCACGTGCTTCTTCGCCCCGCCGGCCTCGACCCAGTCCGAGCCCGGGCTCACGGTCTCGGCCACGGTCTTGTCCGGGTCGAGCTGCGCGCGCATCTGGTCGAAGTAGGCCGGCACCACGTTGGCGCCCAGGCGCAGCGTGCCCGCGTCGGGCGCGAGCGCGCCGAGGATGAGCCGGATCAGCGTGGTCTTGCCCGCGCCGTTGGGGCCGATCAGGCCGATGCGGTCGCCCCGGCGGATGACGAGCGAGAGCTCGCGCACGATCTCGCGCGCGCCGAAGCGCTTCGAGACGCGCTCGAGCTCGGCCACCAGCTTGCCGCTGCGCCCGCCGGCGTCGATCGCGAGCTTCACCTCGCCCATGCGGCTGCGCCGCGCGGCGCGCTCGCCGCGCAGCCGCTCGAGCCTGCGCACGCGCCCCTCGTTGCGGGTGCGGCGCGCCTCGATGCCCTTCCTGATCCAGGCTTCCTCCTCGCGCCAGAACTTGTCGAACTTGCGGTTCGAGATCTCTTCGGCGGCGATCTCGAGCGCCTTCAGGCGCTCGTAATCGGAGAAGTTGCCCGCGTAGGAGCGCAGCACGCCGCGGTCGAGCTCGACGATGCGGGTGGCGAAGCGGTCGAGGAACCAGCGGTCGTGGGTGACCACGATCGCGGCCGGTCCCCTGGCCAGCGCCTGCTCGAGCAGCGCGATGCCGTCGATGTCGAGGTGGTTGGTCGGCTCATCGAGCAGGACCAGGTCGGGCTCGAGCGCGAAGGCGAGCGCGAGCGCGGCGCGCTTCTTCTCGCCGCCCGAGGCTTCCCCGGGCGCGAGCGCGCCGTCGGCGCCGAAGCGCTGCAGGAACTCGGTCAGGCGCGCCTCGGCGCGCCAGCGCGCGCGCTCGTCGCGTACCGCCTCCAGTTCGCCGCGCGCGGCGAGGCTCTCGCGCAGGCTCGCCGCCGCGGGCAGGACGGGCTCCTGCTCGACCAGGGCCACGCGCAGGCCGTCGCGCCGGCGCAGCTCGCCGCCGTCGAGCTGCGCACGCCCCGCGATCACCGCCAGCAGCGAGGACTTGCCGCTGCCGTTCCTGCCGATCAGGCCGATGCGCTCGCCCTCGCGCAGCGCGAGCGAGGCGCCGTCGAGCAGCGGCAGCAGGCCATAGGCGAGCTGCGCATCGTTCAGGCTGAGAATCAGTCAACCCTTCCAGTTGAAGGGCGCGAAGTGGCCGTTGTTTGCGCGCGCCGTCATGTCGAGCTCGAGGCCGAAGCCGTTGAGCCGCGTCTTGCTCGAGCGCGCGAGCGCGAGCCTGCGGTTCGCGGGATGGGAGGTGTTGTCGAGGTACAGCGGCTCGCCGTTGCCGGCGCGCGAGGCGACGCCCTCGAGCGCGAGCTCGAGCAGCCCGGGGATGGAGGCCGAGCGTTTCATGCCGTCCATGCGGAACTCGATCGGGCGCGCCTCGACGCCGCGGAAGTCGCTCACCAGCGTCTCGCGGATGCGCGCCGGAATGCCGCCCGCCTGGCCGCTCACGATGGCGCCGAGCGCGTCGCGCTGCGCTTCGTCGGCGCGCTCGTCGATCACGCCGCCCAGCGCCCAGTTGCCGTCGGCCATCACCTTGCCCGAGCGGATCACGAGCGCGAACGCGAGCCCGTCGAGCCGGACGTCGCCGCAATGCCCGCGCTCGATGCGGTAGACCTGCAGCGAATAGCAATGGTCGTGCGTCGCCGGGCCCTGCGGGTTGGTGTAGATGCACGGGCACAGGTAGTCGCAGTTGCAGCTTTCCATGTACTCGCCGCCGATCGTCCACTTGGCATGCAGCACGGCGTTGCGCTCCTAGAGAATCGCGAGGCTCGCGTTCTTGAGGTCGGTGATAAGCATGTGCCCGGGTGTGTGGGTGATGCACAGCGGCGGGCGCGCGTGCCGCACCGCCGACTGGGGCGTCACGCCGCAGGCCCAGAACAGCGGCAACTCGTCGTGCTTCACCTCGGTCGGGTCTCCGACCCAGGGCCGGGCGAGGTCCTCGATGCCGAGCAGCTCGGGCTTGCCGATGTGCACCGGCGCGCCGTGCACGCTCGGGAAGCGCGAGGTGATCTGCACCGCGCGGATCGCGTCGGCCGGCGTGAACGGGCGCATCGATACCACCATGCCGCCGCGAAACGGCCCGGCGGGCGCGGTCTCGATGCTGGTGAGGTACATCGGCACGCCCCTGCCCTGGGCGATGTGGCGCAGCGGCACGCCGGCCTCGAGCAGCGCCTCCTCGAACGAGAACGAGCAGCCCAGCACGAACGCCACCATGTCGGCGCGCCACAGCGCGCGGATGTCGGGCACGTCCTCGACGTACTCGCCGTCGCGGAACACGCGGTAGCTCGGCACGTCGCTGCGGATGTCGAGGTCGGCCGCCAGCCCCGGCAGGCGCGGGTCGCCCGGGTCCGAGGCCGCCAGCAGCGGGCAGGGCTTTGGGTTCCTCTGGCAGTAGACGAAGAAGTCGTGCGCGTACTCGCGCGGCAGGATGCAGACGTTGCCCTGCACGTAGCCGGGCGCGAGCCCGGCGGTCTGCGCGGCGTGCGCGCCGGCGCGGATCGCGCGCCGCGCGGCGCGCGGGTCGCTACGATCGAACAGCTCGGCGCGGGCTGCTTGAGCAATGGCCATCGGACGATAATCCGCTGCCTTGGTGAACGCGTCAACTGGCGCTGTTGACCGTTATCCTGCGGGCGTTCTAAGCTGCTGCGCGAATTCAAACCGGAGGGGGAAAATGAAATCGATCGCATTCTGGGCGCCCGCGCTCGCGGCCGCGGCGATGCTCGCCGGCCCGGCGCTCGGCGCCGAGCTGCCGAAGACCAACGTCAAGGTGATCGGCTACTTCAGCAACCTGGCGCAGACCAAGCGCGTCGAGAAGCCGTTCTGGACCGAGAAGATCGAGAAGGATTCGGGCGGCCGGATCACCGCGGACTACAACAACATGGACGTGCTGGGGGTAAACGACTTCCAGATCCTGCACATGACGCAGCTCGGAGTGACCGACTTCGCCGCCTCGGACATCAGCAAGATGGCGGGCGAGGACCCGGTGTTCGAGGGCTGCGACCTGGCCGGGATCACCAACGACATCGAGACCGCGCGCAAGGCCTGCGAGGTGTGGAAGCCGGTGATGGCCGAGCACATGAAGGACAAGTTCAAGACCGGGCTGATGCTGCTGCATCCGAACCCGCCGATCGTGTTCTGGTGCCGCGACAAGATCGCGGGCCTGTCCGACCTCAAGGGCAAGAAGGTGCGGGTGTTCAACAAGACCCAGACCGACTTCGTCAGCGCGGTGGGCGCCGAAACCGTGACCATGCCGTTCCCGGAGGTGGTTCCGGCGCTGCAGCGCGGGGTGGTCGATTGCGCGCTGACCGGGACGCTGTCGGGCAATACCGCCGGCTGGCCGGAGGTGTCGAATTACCTCTTCCCGCTCGCGGTCGGCTGGTCGATCGCCTACGAGGGCGCGAACCTGAACAGCTGGGACAAGTTTGCGCCGTCGGTGCGCCGGTTCTTCATCAAGGAGTTCAAGCAGCTCGAGAACGACATGTGGGCGATCGGCGCGCAGGCCACCGAGGAGGGCGTCAACTGCAACACCGGCAAGGGCGCCTGCACCCTGGGCAAGCCGGGCCACATGACGCTGGTGCCGATCTCGCCGGCCGACGAGGCACGCAAGAAGGAGCTGGTGCAGGACGTGGTGCTGGTCAAGTGGGGCAAGCGCTGCGGCAAGGCCTGCGCGGAGAAGTGGAACTCCACGGTCGGCAAGGTCGTCGGTCTGAAGATTCCGCTCGACAAGCTCTGATCCGTGGATAGCCTGCTGAGGCTCGCGCGACTCGTCGCGCGGGCCGGCTGCTGGTTCGGCGGCGCGATGGTCGCCGCCGCGGCGCTCATGATCGCGGTCGACGTGCTGGCGAGGAAGCTGTTCAGCGTGTCGATCGGTGCCTCGAGCGAGGTCTCGGGCTACGTGCTGGCGATCGGCACCAGCTGGGCGCTCACGCTCGCGCTGCTCGATCGCGCCCACGTGCGCATCGACTCGCTCTACACCGTGCTTCCGGTGCGGCTGTGCGCGCTGCTCGACATGGTCGCGCTCGCATCGTTCATGGTGTTCGCCGCCTTCACCACCTGGCAGGGCGGCAAGGTGCTGCTCAATTCGATTCAGGTCGACGCGCATTCGCTCACTCCGCTGGGCACGCTGCTCGCGATCCCGCAGACGCTGTGGGTGGCGGGGTTCGTGCTCTTCTCGGCGGTGCTGCTGCTGCTGTTCGTGCGCGCGGCGATGCTGCTCGCGCGCGGGCGCTGGGAGGACGTGCAGCGGCTGCTCGGCCCGCGTACCGCGCAGCAGGAGCTCGCCGAGGCGCTGCACGAGCACGAGCGCTACAAGGCCTGAGGAAAGATCTTGGTCTGGACCGCCATCGTCGTCCTGCTCGCGATCCTCGCGCTCGGCATCCCGGTCGCGGCGGGGCTGCTGGTGCTCGGGGTGGTGCTCGACTACGCTTACTCGTTCCTGCCCCTGCGCCTGGCGATCGGCGAGATCACCTGGTCGACCTCGACCAACTTCATCCTGTTTGCGATCCCGCTCTTCATCCTGCTGGGCGAGATCCTGCTGCGCTCGGGCATCGCCGAGCGGATGTACGCGGCGATGACGCAGTGGCTGTCGTGGTTGCCGGGCGGGCTGATGCATTCGAACATCGGCACCTGCACCCTGTTCGCCGCGGTCTCGGGCTCGAGCGTGGCCACCGCCGCGACCATCGGCACGGTGGCAGTGGAGCAGATCGGCAAGTACGGCTACAACGAGCGCCTCTACCTCGGCACCATCGCCGCGGGCGGCACGCTCGGCATCCTGATCCCGCCCTCGATTCCGATGATCGTCTACGGCGCGCTGACCGACACCTCGATCCCGCAGCTCTACCTGGCGGGCATCCTGCCGGGCGCGGTGCTGACGCTGCTGTTCATGCTGACGGTGATCATCGCCTGCCTGGCCCGCCCGCGCTGGGGCGGGCACAAGGTCGAGGCGAGCTGGCAGGCGCGCTGGCGCTCGCTGCCGGACCTGGCGCCGCCGCTATTGATCTTCATCGTCGTGATCGGCTCGATCTACGGCGGCATCGCGACGCCGACCGAGTCGGCGGGACTGGGCGTGGTGGCGGCCTTCGGCCTGGCCGCCTGGCGCCGGCGGCTGTCGTGGGCGATGCTGCGCGACACCTTCGAAGGCACGATGAAGACCACCGCGATGATCATGGCGATCCTGATCGCGGCCTACTTCGTGAATTTCATCATCACCTCGATCGGGCTGTCGGGCAAGGTGATGGGCTACGTCACCGGCTTCGGCCTCTCGCCCATCGGCACGATCATCGTGATCGTGCTGTTCTACCTGGTGCTCGGCATGTTCATGGAATCGCTCTCGATGCTGGTGGCGACGGTGCCGATCATCACCCCGCTGGTCACGGCGCTCGGCTTCAACCCGATCTGGTTCGGGGTGCTGATGATGCTGCTGATCGAGACCGCGCTGATCACGCCGCCGGTGGGCTTCAACCTGTTCGTCGTCCAGGGCGTGCGCTCGCGCGGCCAGATCTACGACGTGATCGTCGGCTCGGCGCCGTTCGTGCTCACGCTGATGGTGATGATCGCGCTGCTGATCGCCTTCCCGCAGATCGCGCTCTGGCTGCCGGCCAGGCTGTCCTAGATGAGCGATACGCCGCCTTTCGCCTGGCCGCGGGTGCGCGCGGTCGGGCGCGACGCGCCGCGGCGCTGGCTCGGCAAGGCGCTAGGCGATCTGCGCGCGGCGCCGGCAGCGAGCCTGTTCTACGGCGCGGTGCTGGCGCTGATGGGCTTCTTGCTCACGCGCTACTACGCCGGTGCGGTCGGGCTCGCATTCATGACCGGCTTCCTGCTCGCCTAGCGCGAGAACGCGCCGGCGATCGGCTTCTACGCCCTGATCCTCACGCTGTCGCTCGCGGTCTGGATCCGCGTCTCGGTGGTGGTGGTGGCGCTGTTCTTTCCCGACGGCGTGCCGAGCGCCGCCGGATTCGCCGCCGAGCTGGCGCGCTCGCCCGAGGCCTGGCTGTTCGTGCTCGCCTACGGCGCCGCGGGCGGCGGCCTGGCGCTGCTGGTATTCGCCACCTCCGCGGTGTCGCTGCCGATGCTGCTCGACCGCGCCAACATGGACATCGTCTCGGCCATGATCGTGAGCTTCAACGTGGTGCGCCTCGACTTCGCGCCGATGATGCTCTGGGCTGCGACCATCGTCGCGCTGACCGCGCTCGGCTTCGCCACCTGGTACCTCGGCCTGGTGGTGGCGCTGCCGTTTAGCTTCTGGCTGCTGCGGCCGACGTTGATGCCGCCAGAACGGCGGCCGCGCCGACGGTTCCTTGGAACCGGCGCGCGGCTGATCATTCGCGACAGCTCGATGACGTTGTGTTTCGCGCGCAACGATTTGTATCAGGCGCGGCTATCGCCGCCGATCGCGTCGCGCGCCCAGTCGAGCACGCGCGCGAGGCGCGGCGGCAGCAGCTCCTCGGCTTCGTCGTAGGTCACCCAGCGCCACTCGTGGTGCTCGGGGCGGCCGAGCTCGGGCGAGATCGGCAGGGTGATGTCGGCCCGATCGGTCTCGGCCAGGTAAAAGCGCGCGACCTTGCCGTGCGCGTAGGGCAGCGTCTCGCAATGCGCCTCGCCGAACGGGAACTCCAGCTCGGTCAGCCCCGTTTCCTCGGCGATCTCCCGCTTGGCGGCGTCGAGCTCGCCCTCGCCGGGCTCGACCAGTCCCTTGGGGAAGTCCCAGTTGGCGTAGGCGCGCAGCAGCAGGAAGCGTACGCCTTGCGGGGTGCGGCGGAAGATCACGGCGCCCGCGGCGCGCTTTTTGAGTTGGATCAAGATGCCCTCCGCGATGGCAGCTAGGCTGACCGACAAGGGGTAATCGTAGCGGAGCCGCCATGGAGTCACTACTGTTCGGGGGCATTTTCGACCTGCCGTGGTGGGGCTATGCGCTGGTCGCGCTTGGCCTGACGCACGTCACCATCGTCGCGGTGACGATCTTCCTGCATCGGCACCAGGCGCACCGGGCGCTCGATCTGCATCCGCTGGCGAGCCACTTCTTCCGCCTGTGGCTGTGGCTGACGACCGGGATGGTGACTCGCGAGTGGGTCGCGGTGCACCGCAAGCATCACGCCAAGTGCGATACGGCGGAGGACCCGCACAGCCCGCAGGTCTACGGCATCAACCGCGTGCTGTGGCTGGGCGTGTTTCTCTACGTGAAAGAGGCGCGCAAGCCGCAGACCTTGGAACGCTACGGGCACGGCACGCCGAACGACTGGCTCGAGCGCAACCTGTACTCCAGGTTCCAGGTGGTCGGAATCGTTCTGATGGGAGCGGCCGACGTGCTGCTTTTCGGCATCGTGCCGGGCGCACTGATCGTTCTGACCCAGGTGCTGTGGATCCCGTTCTGGGCCGCAGGGGTGATCAATGGCGTCGGTCATTTCTGGGGCTACCGCAACTGGCCCACGCCGGACTGGAGCACAAACATCGTGCCCTTGGGCCTGCTGATCGGGGGCGAGGAGCTGCACAACAACCACCACGCCTTTCCGACCTCGGCCAAGCTTTCGTTCAAGTGGTTCGAGTTCGATATCGGGTGGGTGTACATCGTCGTCCTGGAGGCGCTCGGACTGGCGCGCGTGAAGCACGTCGCGCCGAGGCCGCACTTCGCGCCGCCGAAACCCGCGGTAGACCCGGCCACGCTGCAGGCGGTCATCGCCAACCGCTACGACGTGCTGGCGAAGTACGCAGGCGCGTTGCGGCGGGCCTGGGCGGTCGAATTGAACAGGTTGCGCGAGCGCGCGCCCGACGAAGCCCGAATGTTCGCGCGCCTGGGGCGTTGGCTGGGCCGGGACGAGAAGACGCTGCGCGAGCCCGAGCGCAGCGCCCTGGCCGAGGTGCTGCCGAAATCGCCGGCGCTGCAGACCATGGTTTCGATGCGGCGCGAGCTCGCCGCGATCTGGGGGCGCTCCAGCGCGACGCGCGAGCAGCTCGTCGGCCGCCTGCAGGAGTGGTGTCGACGCGCGGAGTCGAGCGGCATCGGCCCGCTGAGGGAGCTGGCGGAGCGCCTGCGCTCGTACGCCTGAGGCCGGTAAGGCCCTGAGGCAGCACCCCTTTTGCGGCTTCACTTGAATCCGGGCGAAGGCAGCGCCATCTAAGGCCCATGAGATCGCGCGACTTACGCAGTCTGATGTGGGGCGAGGCCCTTTCACTGCTCGAGCAGGCCGAGCGCCTGCAGCGGCAGTTCTTCCGCGTCGGCCCTTCGACTGCCGCGCGCGCCTGGGAGCCGCCGGTCGACCTGGTCGAGAGCGGCGAGGCGCTGCGGGTGCACGTCGCGCTGCCGGGCGTGGGCGCCGAATCGGTCGCGATCGGCATCGAGCCCGACGCGGTGACCGTTTCCGCGCTGCGCGCGTTTCCCGCCTGCGACGGCGGCGCGCGCATTCACCGCCTGGAAATCCCCTACGGGCGCTTCGAGCGGCGCATCGCGCTGCCGATGCAGGCGCTCGAGCTCACCGGCAGAAGCTTCGCGAACGGGCTGTTGACGCTCACGTTCGCCAAACGCAAGGAGACCGCATGAACCTCCGGCCCAATTCCCAGCAGATGCTCTCGGGCGAGCAGGGCGCGCCTGCGGCTGCGCCTGCGCCCGAGCGCGCGAGCGGCGCGCCGAAGCCGCTGCCCGAGGATGCGATCGCCCTCATCCCGATGAGGAACACGGTGCTGTTTCCCGGCGTCATCGCGCCGGTCACGATCGGGCGCGAGCGCTCGGTCGCCGCGGCGCAGGACGCCGCCAAGCGCGAGCGCCAGGCCGGCTTTGTGCTCCAGCGCGACCCGACGAAGGACGAGGTCGGCCCGGACGATGTGCACTGGGTCGGCACCGCGGGCCAGATCGCGCGCTACGTCACCGCGCCGGACGGCGCGCACCACCTGGTGGTGCAGGGCCAGTCGCGCTTTCGCGTGCTCGAGTTCCTCGAGGGCTGGCCGTTCCTCGCGGCGCGCGTGGCGATGATCGAGGAGGTGCAGGAGTCCGGCGCCGAGCTCGAGGCGCGCTTCGTGCAGCTCAAGCGGCAGTCGGCGGCGGCGATCGAGCTGCTGCCGAACGCGCCCGAGGGTCTCGCCGCGGTGGTGCAGGGCGTCGATTCGCCCGGTGCGCTGGCGGACATGGTGGCGAACTTCCTCGACGTGAAGCCGGAGCAGAAGCAGGAGCTGCTCGAGGCCTTCAGCGTGCGCGCGCGCCTGGACAAGGTGCTCGCGCTGCTCGGCAACCGGGTCGAGATCCTGAAGCTGTCGAAGGAGATCGGCGACCAGACGCGCAAGGCCTTCGACCAGCGCCAGCGCGAGCACGTGCTGCGCGAGCAGATGCGCCAGATCCAGAAGGAGCTGGGCGAAGGCGAGGACGGCGCGGCCGAGATCGAGGAGCTGAAGAAGGCGCTCGACGAGGCGGGCATGCCGGAGGACGTGGCCAAGCACGCCAACAGGGAGCTGAAGCGCCTGCAGCGCATGCAGGAGGGCGGCGGCGAATACGGCATGCTGCGCACCTACCTCGAGTGGCTGACCGAGCTGCCGTGGAAGGCCGAGCCGTCCAAGCCGATCGACGTCGCCGAGGCGAGGAAAGTGCTCGACGAGGACCACTACGGGCTGGAGAAGGTCAAGCGCCGCATCCTCGAGTACCTCGCGGTGAGAAAGCTCAACCCCGAAGGCAAGAGCCCGATCCTGTGCTTCGTCGGCCCGCCGGGGGTGGGCAAGACCTCGCTCGGGCAGTCGATCGCGCGCGCCACCGGGCGCAAGTTCCAGCGCGTGGCGCTCGGCGGGCTGCACGACGAGGCCGAGATCCGCGGCCACCGGCGCACCTACGTCGGCGCGCTGCCGGGCAACATCATCCAGGCGATCCGCCGCGCCGAGACGCGCGCCGGAGTGCTGATGCTGGACGAGATCGACAAGGTCGGGCTGGGGGGCTTCCACGGCGACCCGGCCTCGGCGCTGCTCGAGGTGCTCGACCCGGAGCAGAACTCGAAGTTCCGCGACAACTACCTGGGCGTCGACTTCGACCTTTCGAAGATGATGTTCATCGCGACCGCGAACGTGCTCGACACGATTCCGGGGCCGCTGCGCGACCGCATGGAGGTGATCCAGCTCCCCGGCTACACGGAAGAGGAGAAGCTCGAGATCGCGCGCCGCTACCTGGTCAAGCGCCAGCTGGAGGCGAACGGCTTGACGCCGGAGCAGGCCTCGCTAAGCGACGCGGCGCTCGCGGCGATCGTGCGCGACTACACGCGCGAGGCGGGCGTGCGCAATCTCGAGCGCGAGATCGGCTCGGTGCTGCGCAACGTCGCGATGCGGATCGCCGAAGGCAAGGCGCAGTCGGTGGCGGTGGACGCCGCCGACCTGCAGCCGATGCTCGGTGCGCGCAGGTTCGAAAGCGAGGCGGCGCTGATGACCGCGGTGCCCGGGGTCGCGACCGGCCTGGCCTGGACGCCGGTGGGCGGCGATATCCTGTTCATCGAGGCGACCAAGGTGCCGGGCACGGGCAAGCTGATCCTCACCGGGCAGCTGGGCGAGGTCATGAAGGAGTCGGCGCAGGCCGCGCTGACGCTGGCCAAGGGCCGCCTGGCGGAATCGTTCGACAAGATCGACGTGCACATCCACGTTCCGGCCGGCGCAACGCCCAAGGACGGGCCCAGCGCCGGCGTGGCGATGTACCTCGCGCTGGTGTCGCTGCTCTCGGGCAAGGCGGTAAGGAGCGATGTCGCGATGACGGGCGAGGTCTCGCTGCGGGGGCTGGTGCTGCCGATCGGCGGCGTGAAGGAGAAGGTGCTCGCGGCGCTGCGCGCCGGGATACGCACCGTGATGCTGCCCAGGCGCAACGAGAAGGACCTGGAGGACGTCCCGCCCGAGGCGCGCGCCAAGCTCGAGTTCGTGCTGCTGGAAACAGTCGATGACGCGGTGCGCTGCGCGATCCCCGGGTTTCAGGAAGGCGTCAGCGCCGACTCAGGCGCCAGACAGCGCACCGCCTTAGCATAAGCCTCGAAGTACGGCCCCCCCTTTTCACCGTGCTTCAAGACGGGCCGGCCCTTCCCTGGGTCGGCCCGTTTTTCTTTGCGGCGGACTTCAGGCGTCGAACTTGTAGAAATTCCTGTTGAGCCAGCCGACCAGGTCGTCGACGTCCTGCTTGTTGCAGCGGCGATGGTTGCGGCTCTCCCAGCGCTCGACTTCCCTGCGCAGCTGGCGCAGCGAGGTGATGCGCGCCTCGGGCTCGCGCCCCGCTTCGCCCGCGACGAACGCGCTCGGCGCGATGCTGAACAGCGTCATGATTCCGAGGAACGGCGCGGGGTTCATGGCGAAAAAGCCAGCTCCGCGCCATGGATGGGCTCGCGTTCATCCGCCCGCTGCGCGTACGCAGGGAGGAGGGACAGGCGCATTCCGGCGAGGATCGGGGCGCGAAGCATGCACCCAGTGTAGCGGCATGGCAGGGCCGCGATTTGACGCCGATCAAACTTCAGTCGCGCGTTGGAACCCGCTCGAGGTCCGCCAGCCAGGCATCGGCCACGCCGTCGGAGGGCGCGCGCCAGTCGCCGCGCGGCGAAAGCGATCCTCCGGAGCCGATCTTGGGCCCGTTCGGCAGCGCGCTGCGCTTGAACTGGCTGGTCTGGAAGAAGCGCTTGAGGAACACTCCGAGCCACTTGCGGATCTCGCCCAGGCGGTAGCCGTCCTTGCCGCGCCAGGCGTTCCAGGCCAGGAACGCGACCTTGGACGGCGCATAGCCGAAGCGCAGGGTGTAGTAGAGGTGGAAGTCCTGCAGCGCGTACGGCCCGATGGTCGCCTCGCTCAGCTGCGCCGGCTGGCCGCGCTTGCCGCCGGGCACCAGCTCCGGGCTGATCTCGGTGGCGAGCACGCGCTCGAGGGTACGCCCGACCGCGCGCTCGAACTGGCCCGACTTCGCCACCCAGCCGATCAGGTAGCGGATCAGCGTCTTGGGAACGCTCGCGTTCACGTTGTAGTGCGACATCTGGTCGCCCACTCCGTAGGTGCACCAGCCCAGGGCGAGCTCCGACAGGTCGCCGGTGCCGACCACGATCGCGCCGTGCAGGTTCGCCAGGCGGAACAGGTGGCTGGTGCGCTCCCCGGCCTGCACGTTCTCGAACGTGATGTCGTACAGCTTGCGCCCGCGCGCGTAGGGATGGCGCAGGTCCTTCAGCATCTGCAGGCACGAGGGGCGGATGTCGATCTCCTCGGCGCTCGCGCCGATCGCGCGCATCAGCTGCCAGGCCTGGCTGCGGGTGCGGGTCGACGTGGCGAAGCCCGGCATGGTGTAGGCGAGGATGCTGCGC
This sequence comes from Burkholderiales bacterium, assembly GCA_035517095.1. Classification (GTDB taxonomy): domain Bacteria; phylum Pseudomonadota; class Gammaproteobacteria; order Burkholderiales; family SG8-39; genus DAHVFK01. The sequence goes on along the minus strand of DATIZK010000049.1, from coordinate 71,554 downwards.
CGCGGCAGCTTGAGCTCGTCCACCGCGCGCGCGCATACGAGCAGCGCCTGGGTCGAGTCGAGCCCGCCCGAGACGCCGATCACCAGCTTTTGCGTTCCGCTCGCCCGCATGCGGGTGGCTAGGCCCTGCACCTGGATGCGGTACACCTCCTCGCAGCGCGCATCGAGCGTCGCCGGGTCGCTCGGCACGTACGGGAAGCGCGCCACGCGGCGCTCGAGCGGCAGCCGGCCTGGGGGCAGCGGCACCGAGAGCGCGAACTCGCGGAACCGGCCGACCTCGGCGGCATGGCGGCGCGCCGACTCGGCGAAGGTGTTCTGGCGCATGCGGTCCGCGGCGAGGCGGTCCAGGTCGATGTCGGCCACCGTGAGCTGCGGCGCATCGGCGAAGCGACGCGACTGTGCGAGCAGGCTGCCGTTCTCGTGGATCATGCCTTGGCCGTCCCAGGCAAGGTCGGTGGTCGATTCGCCCGCGCCCGCGGCGCTGTACAGGTACGCGGCGATGCAGCGCGCCGACTGGTTCGAGGCGAGCGCGTCGCGGTACTCGTGTTTCGCCACCAGCACGTTGGAGGCCGAGAGGTTCGCGATCACGGTCGCGCCGGCGAGCGCCGCGAAGGACGAGGGCGGCGCCGGAACCCACAGGTCCTCGCAAATTTCGGTGAACAGCACGAAGCGCGCGTCCTGCTCGAGCCGGAACAGGAGGTCGGTGCCGAACGGCGCCTGTTGGCCGGCAAGCGTCACCTCGCGCTTGAGACAAACCTCGCCGGGCGTGAACTGGCGCAGCTCGTAGAACTCGCGGTAGTTCGGCAGGTGCGTCTTGGGCATCACGCCGAGCAGCCTGCCGCGGCACACCAGCGCGGCGCAGTTGTAGAGCTGCGCATCGACCTGCACCGGCAGGCCGACCAGCGCCGCGACCGGCAGGCCCTTGCTGCGCGCGATCAGCTGCGCGAGCGCGTCCTCGGCGCTGCGGATCAGCGCCTGCTGATGAAACAGATCCTCGCAGCTGTAGGCCGAAAGCCCGAGCTCGGGAAACACCACCAGGAGCGCCTTGCGCCTGGCCGCCTCGCGCATCAGCGCGAGCGTGCCGGTGAGGTTGTACGCCGGGTCGCCGACGCGCAGCGCGGGCGTGGCGACCGCGACGCGCGCGAAGCCGTGGCGGTAGAGGTTGAAGAAGGCGTCCCGGGTAGCCATGGCTGCCATTCTAGCCCACCCGGACTATGGTATCCTAGGCCATATGCCGTTGCAGGAAAGAGTGCTGCTGGAAGACGGCGCGCTGCTCGAGATCGAGCTTGACGCCGACCTGGGCTATCGCTTGCGCTACGGCGCGCTGGTCGAGTACGCGAACGGCCGCCGCCGCGTGCGCGGGCGCGAGCTGCCTTACGAATTCCGCTCGGTCGAGCAGCTGCGCTACGACTTCGAGCGCGACGTCGAGGCGGCCGGAGGGAGCCTTGGCCAAGGCGCTTGAGCTGCGCCTCGGGCCGCCGGGCGACGCGCTCGACCGCTTCGAGGCGGCGTGGAACCGCGTCGCCGAGGGCCGGCGCACGCCTTCGCTCGCGGTGCTGACGCTGCCGGACCTTCCGGCGCTGCTCAAGAACCTGAGCCCGGCGCGCTGGCAGCTGCTCGCGCGCCTGCGCGCGGCGGGCCCGCTGTCGGTCTACGAGCTGGCGCGGCGCCTCGAGCGCGACTACAAGAACGTGCATACTGACGTGAAGCGGCTCGCCGAGCTGGGCCTGGTCGAGCGGCGCGCGGACGCGCGCGTCGCGGTCGGCTGGGACGCGCTTCGCTGCGAGCTGCGGCTGGCGGACTGAGCCGGAGGCCAAGCGCATGGCGGGCGAGAATTGCGACCTACTGTTCCGCAACGCGATCCTGATCGACGGCAGCGGCGCGCCGCGACGCGAGGCCGACGTCGCGGTGTGCGGCGAGCGCATCGCCGCGCTCGGCCGGCTCGATGGCTGGCGCACGGAGCGCGAGATCGACGCTTCGGGCCTGGTGCTCGCGCCGGGCTTCATCGACGTGCATACGCACGACGACCGACTGCTGCTGGCCGAGCCGCTGATGACGCCCAAGCTCAGTCAGGGCGTGACCACCGTGATCGGCGGCAACTGCGGCATCAGCCTCGCGCCGCTGGTCGCCGAGCGCGTGCCGCCGCCGCTCGACCTGCTCGATGCGGGCGGCTCGTACCGCTACCCGCGCTTCGCCGACTACCTCGAGGAGCTCGGTGCGCGCCCCGCTGCGGTCAACGCCGCGCTGCTGGTCGGGCACAGCACGCTGCGCGTGGCGACCATGGACCGGCTCGATCGCGCGGCGACCAAGAGCGAGATCGCACGCATGCGCACGATCGTCGCGCAAAGCCTCGATGCCGGTGCGATCGGGCTATCGACCGGGCTGTTCTACGCCCCGGCGAATGCCGCGCCCACCGAAGAAGTCATCGAGCTCTGCGCGCCGCTGCACGAGCGCGGCGCGCTTTATGTCACCCACATGCGCGACGAGGCCGATCACCTGCTCGAGTCGCTCGAGGAGACCTTCCGCATCGGGCGCGAGGCCGGCGCGCCCGCGTTCATCTCGCACCACAAGGCCGCGGGGGTGGCGAACCACGGCAAGACGCGCCAGAGCCTGGCCGCGATCGAGGCCGCGATGCGCGCGCAGCCGGTCGGGCTCGACGCCTACCCCTACGTTGCTTCCTCGACCGTGCTGCGCTGGGACATGGCCGAGCGCGCCTCCAAGACGCTCGTAGCGTGGTCCAAGCCGCATCCCGAGTTGGCCGGCCAGGCGCTGGACGAGGTCGCGCGCGCGATGGGCTGCGCGCAGAAGGAAGCCGCGGCCAGGCTGCAGCCCGCGGGCGCGGTGTACTTCATGATGAGCGAGGAAGACGTGCGCCGCGTGCTTGCCTTCGAGCACACCATGATCGGCTCGGACGGCTTGCCGCACGACATCCACCCGCACCCGCGCCTGTGGGGCACTTTCCCGCGCGTGCTGGGGCACTACGCGCGCGACGAGGGCCTGTTTACCCTCGAGCAGGCGGTGCACAAGATGACCGGCCTGTCGGCGCGCAACTTCGGCCTCGAGGGGCGCGGCCTGATCGTGCCCGGCGCCTACGCCGACCTGACCCTGTTCGACCCCGCGCGGGTGCGCGATGCGGCGACCTTCGAGCACCCGGCGACAGCGGCCGAGGGCATCGAGCTGGTGACGGTCAACGGCAAGGTCGCCTGGCGCGACGGGCGCCCGAGCGGGGCGCGCGCCGGACGGGTGCTCAGGCGGCAGGCGGGGGGTCGAGATCGAGCGTCGTGACGCGGCGCAGCTCGCGCCGCTCTTTCGCGTCGTCGAACGGGCGCCCGCGGTGCATGGTGGCGCGGTTGTCCCAGATCAACAGGTCGCCCACGCGCCAGGCATGGCGGTAGACGAACTGCGGCTGGGTGGCGTGCTCGGTGAGCTCGCGCAGCAGCAGCCGTCCCTCCGGCACCGGCCAGTCGACGATGCGCGAGGCATGCGAGGCGAGGTAGAGCGCGCGGCGCCCGCTGCGCGGGTTGAGCCGCACCAGCGGATGGACCGCGCCCTTCAGCAGCTCCTGCTCCTCGGGCGAGAACTCGAAGCCGAGCGTCTGGCGCGAGTAGGCGATCGAGTGGTGCACGCGCAGGCCTTCGAGCCTCGCGCGCATCGCGCCGTCCAGCGCGTCGTAGGCTGCGCACATGTCGGCGAACTCGGTGTCCGCGCCCGAGGCCGGCACCACGCGCGCGTGCAGCATCGAGTAGCGCCCCGGCGGATCCTGGAACGATGCGTCGGTGTGCCACAGGCGGTTGCCGAGCGCGTACTGGCGCTTGCGGTCCTCGCGCGCCATGATGCTTCCGTCGGCGGCCACGTTCGAGATGTCGGTCAAGGCCTCGTTGCCGAAGCGGTTGGCGCCCAGCGCCGCCGAGCCGGTCTTGGCGTGCAGCTCGCCGTCGAAGCGGCGCGCGAAACCAATCTGCTCCTCATCGCTGAACTGCTGCGCACGGAACACGAGCACGCGGAACTCGTCCATGCCGGCGCGGATCTCCTCGAGGATGTCGCGCTCGCTCACCCGGCGCAGGTCGATTTGGCCCGCCTCGGCAGCGAAGTGCGGATGCAGTTTCTTGAAGGTCAGAGCCATCCCGCTTTCCGGAACCGGTACCAGAAATAGCCGTCGATGATCCCCATCGCGCCGAGCGCGAGCGGGTAGCCGAAGCTCCACTGCAGCTCCGGCATGCCCTTGAAGTTCATGCCGTAGATTCCGGCGATCAGCGTCGGCACGGCGACCAGAGCGGCGTAGGCCGCCAGGCGCTTGGTGACCTCGTTCTCCTGCAGCGAGATGAGCGACACGTTCACGTTCATCGCCGTGCTCACCATGTCGCGGATCGAGTCGATGGTCGAGTTCAGTCGCACCAGGTGGTCGTTTACGTCGCGGAAATACAGCCCCATGCCGGCGCAGGCCGGCGGCACGCGCCCGCCGTAGAGCTTGCCCACCGCGTCGAGCAGCGGGCCGGCAGCGTGCTTGAGCGTCATCAGGTTCTGCTTCAGCGCGTACAGCGACTCGATGTTGGCGCGCGCGAGGTGGCCGCCAAAGATCTCCCCCTCGATGCGCTCGAGCTTGGTCTCGAGCGCATCGAGCGCGGGGAAGTAGCGGTCGACCACGGCGTCCATCAGCGCGTAAAGCACGTAGCCCGAGCCGAACCGAAGCAGCTCGGGCTCGCGCTCGCAGCGCGTGCGCACGTCCTGGAATCCCTTGGGCGCGTGGTTGCGCACCGACAGGACGTAATTGCGGCCGACGAACACGTCCAGCTCGCCGATGCTGAGCTCTTCGCCGACGAACTCGACCGTGTGCAGCACCGCGAACATGGAGTCGCCGTATTCGTCGATCTTGGGCCGCTGGTGGCCGTGCAGCGAGTCCTCGACCGCGAGCTCGTGCAGACCGAACTCCTGCTTCATCTCCTTCAGCTCGGCCTCGTCGGCGTCGCGCAGCGCCACCCAGACGAAGCAGTCCGGGCGCGAGACGTAGGCGCTGATTTCGCGCTTTCCGATCTCGGCCAGCTTCTTGCCGTCCTGGTATGCGACACAGTTGATCAGCATCGGGCAATGATAGCGCCATCGGCTAAAATTCATATTTTGCCCCAAGGCCCGCCGCCATGCCCGAGATCAGCCGCCGTGCCCGCAGCCTCGGAACCGAGAACGCCTTCGTCGTGCTCGCCGAGGTGAATGAGCTCGCCCGCCAGGGCAAGGACATCATCTCGTTCTGCATCGGCCAGCCCGATTTTCCCGCGCCGCAGAACGTGCAGGAAGCGGCGATCCGCGCCATCCGCGAGGGCAAGCACGGCTACACGCCTTCGGCCGGGATCGACGAGCTGCGCGATGCCGCCGCCGCCTATCTCTCGCGCACCCGCGGCGGGCTGCCGATCCGGCCGGCCGACGTGGTGGTCGCCGCCGGCGCCAAGCCCTTCATCGCCTACGCGATCCTGTCGGTGACCGACCACGGCGCCGGCGACGAGGTGATCTATCCCAATCCTGGGTTCCCGATCTACGAGTCGCAGATTCTCGCCAGCGGGGCGCGGCCGGTGCCGATCCACCTGCACGAGGCGCGCGGCTTCGCGTTCGACCCGGACGACCTGGAGCGGCTGATCAACCCCAGGACCAGGCTGCTGATCCTGAACACCCCGCACAATCCGACCGGCGGGCTGCTCTCGCGCGGGGAGCTGGAGCAGATCGCCGCGATCCTCAAGCGCCACCCGCAGGTCTGGGTCTACGCCGACGAGATCTACTCGCGGCTGGTGTACGGGGAGGCGTTCTTCTCGATCGCGCAGGTGCCAGGCATGCTCGAGCGCACCATCATCTCCGACGGCGCCTCCAAGACCTGGGCCATGACCGGCTGGCGCATCGGCTTCGCCTCGAATCCGTTGCTCGCGCCGCTGTTCACGCGCTGGATCACCAACACCGAGTCCTGCGCCTCGCAGATCTCGCAGTGGGCGGCGGTCGAGGCGATCAACGGACCGCAGGATGCGGCCGAAAAGATGAAGGCGAGCTTCCTCGCGCGGCGCGACCTGATCGTGCGCCTGCTGAACGAGGTCCCGGGCGTCAGCTGCCTGGTGCCGGGCGGGGCGTTCTACGTCTGGCCGAACGTGACCGAGGCCTGTCGCATGATCGGCGCCGCGGATTCGGAAGCATTCAGGAAGCGGCTGCTGAGCGAGGCGGGCGTCGCGCTGCTGGCCGACATCCATTTCGGCTCGCGCGTGCCCGGCGAGGGCCAGCACGTGCGCTTTTCCTACGCCGCCTCCAAGGAAGCGATCGAGAAGGGGGTGGCGCGCATGGCGGCGTTCATCCGCAAGAACACGCAGAAGGCTGCATGAGCGAGGTCTGGCGTCCGAGCGTCACGGTCGCCGCAGTCATCGAGCGCGACGGCAGGTTCCTCCTGGTGGAGGAGATCGCCGACGGCCGGCGCGTGCTCAACCAGCCGGCGGGGCACCTCGATCCGGGCGAGTCGCTGCTCGACGCCTGCGTGCGCGAGACGCTGGAGGAGACCGCGCACGCGCTCGAGCCGAGCGCGCTGGTGGGGATCTACCGCTGGCGCCACGCGCCTTCGGACACGACCTTTCTGCGCTTCGCCTTCGCCGGCAGTGCGAGCGGGCCCGATCCCGCGCGCAGGCTGGACAAGGAGATCGTCGCCACGCACTGGCTCACGCCCTCAGAGCTGGCGGCGCGGCGCGCCATGCACCGCTCGCCGCTGGTGGCGCGCTGCGTCGCGGACTACCTGGCCGGGGCCCGCTTCCCGCTCGACGTGCTGTCGCGCGAATTCGCCTGAGGCGCCGGCATGGCCGAGCGCGTGGTGGTAGGCATGTCGGGGGGCGTCGATTCCTCGGTCGCCGCACTGCTGCTCAAGCGCGAGGGCTACCGGGTCGTCGGCCTGTTCATGAAGAACTGGGAGGACGACGACGATGACGAGTACTGCTCGACGCGCCAGGACCTGATCGACGCCGCCGCGGCCGCCGACGCGATCGGGATCGAGCTCGAAGCGGTGAATTTCGCCGCCGAGTACAAGGACCGGGTGTTCGCCGAGTTCCTGCGCGAGTATTCCGCCGGCCGCACCCCCAATCCGGACGTGCTGTGCAACGCCGAGATCAAGTTCAGGGCCTTCCTCGAGCACGCGCTGCGGCTCGGCGCGGCGCGCATCGCCACCGGACACTACGCCCGGACGCGGGGCGCGAACGGCGCGGTCGAGCTGCTGCGCGGCGCGGACCGGAACAAGGACCAGAGCTACTTCCTGCACCGCCTGAACCAGGCGCAGCTCGCGCGCGTGCTGTTCCCGGTCGGCGAGCTTAAAAAGCCCGAGGTGCGGCGCCTGGCGCTCGAGGCGGGACTGCCGAACCACGCCAAGAAGGACTCGACCGGAATCTGCTTCATCGGCGAGCGCCCATTCCGGGAGTTCCTCAACCGCTACCTGCCGAAAAAGCCGGGGCCGATCGTGACGCCGGAAGGCCGGCGCATCGGCGAGCACATCGGGCTGGCGTTCTACACCATCGGCCAGCGCAAGGGCATCGGCCTGGGCGGCGCCAGGGGCGGCTCGGGCGAGGCGTGGTACGTCGCGGCCAAGGACGTGGCGTCCAACACGCTGACGGTGGTGCAGGGCCACGACCACCCGCTGTTGCTGCGCGCCTTGCTCGAGGCGCTCGAGGCGAGCTGGGTCGCGGGTGCGCCGCCGGCCGAGGGCTCGCGCCACGGGGCCAAGACCCGCTACCGCCAGGCCGACGCGGACTGCACGCTGAAGCGCGTCGCGGGGAGCGAGATTTCGGTGGAGTTCGACGCGCCGCAATGGGCACTCACCCCGGGCCAGTCGGTCGTGCTCTACGACGGCGAGGTCTGCCTGGGCGGCGCGATCATCGCTTAGCGCGCGCGGCGCCTTAACCGGGCGCGGTCTCGGCGAACGCCGGGCGATGGCTCAGCTTGTCGTAGTGGCGCGCGAGGTTGGCGTACTTGGGGCGCCAGTCGAGGTCGGGATGGCGGAACGTGAGCCAGCCCAGGCAGCACCCGAGCGCGATGTCGGCCAGCGTGAAGCGCTCGTTGTGGCACCATTCGCGCTCGCCGAGGTCGCGCGCCATTTCCGCCACGCCGCGCTCGACCTTGCCGCGCTGGCGCTCGATCCAGGCCGCGCTCTGCTCCTTCTTCGGCCGCAGCGTCTCCTGGCGCAGCAGCACCCCCGCGTCCAGCACGCCGTCGGCCAACGCCTCCCAGCGCAGCACGGCGACGCGCTCGCGGTTGCCCTTCGGGATCAGGCGGCCGATCGGCGAGACGGCGTCGAGGAACTCGACGATTACCCGCGAGTCGTACAGCGCGCTGCCGTCGTCCAGCAGCAGGGTCGGGATCTTGCCGAGCGGGTTGTAGGCGTTGAGCGGGCTCTCGGCCGGGGTGACGTCGACCAGCTCGAGCTCGCACTCGACGCGCTTTTCGGCCATAACGATGCGTACTTTGCGCCCGTAGGGGCTGAGCAGTGAGACGAGCAGTTTCATGCCGACGCTTCGCGGGGTAAGGGCGCGGATTATACCGTCCGGCGCCGCGCTTCAGCGCAATGCGCCGTCAACGCACCGGCGCAGCGCCGGGATGACATCGCGCTCGAACCAGGGATTGTTCCTGAGCCACAGCCTGTTGCGCGGGCTCGGGTGCGGCAACGGGAAATACCCGGGCAGATACTCGCGCCAAGCGTGCACCGTGGCGGCGAGCGTCGGCTTGCGCCGCTGGCCGAGATAGTAGGCCTGGGCGTGGGCGCCGACCAGCAGCGTCAGGCGCAGCGCCGGGAGCGCGGCGCGAAAGCGCGGCTGCCAGGTCGGCGCGCACTGCGGCCGCGGTGGCAGATCGCCGCCGGGTCCGGTTCCCGGGTAGCACAGTCCGGCGGCGACGATCGCGATGCGCGCGGTGTCGTAGAACGCCTCGCGCTCGATGCCGAGCCAGGCGCGCAGGGTTTCGCCCGAGGGATCGTTCCACGAAATGCCCGTCTCGTGCACCCGGCGCCCGGGCGCCTGGCCGACGATCAGCATGCGCGCGCTGCGGCCGACATGGAACACCGGGCGCGGTTCGAGCGGCAACGCTTTGGCGCACAGCCTGCAGGCGCGCGCCTCGCGCACGACGCGGGCAAGGGAAGGCCGGCTGGACATGAGCCTTATAATACGGCGTCAAAGGCCCGCGACCGAGAAAAAATGCCCTCTCCCCTCACCGCGCTGTCGCCGCTTGACGGCCGGTATGCCAGGACGATGGATCCCCTGCGGGCGCATTTCAGCGAGCAGGCCCTAATACGCGCCCGGCTGGAGGTCGAGATCGCGTGGCTGCGCTCGCTCGCGGCGGAACGCGGTGTCCGGGAGCTGAAGCCGTTCTCGCGCCATGCGGCAAGCGCGATGCAGCGCCTGCTGGCCGGTTTTTCCGAGCGCGACGCCGAGCACATCAAGAATATCGAGGCGCAGACCAACCACGACGTAAAGGCGATCGAGTACTGGCTCAGGGGCCGGCTGGGCGACGACCCCGAGGTGCGGCGCGCGCTCGAGTTCGTTCATTTCGCATGCACCTCGGAGGACGTCAACAACCTGGCCTATGCGCTCATGCTGTCGCGGGCGCGTGACGGCGTGATGCTGCCGCGGCTGGAACAGCTGATCGCGGCGCTGCGCACGCTCGCGCACCGGCACGCCTCGCTGCCGATGCTGTCGCGCACGCACGGCCAGCCCGCCTCGCCGACCACGCTCGGCAAGGAGATGGCGAATTTCGTGCACCGGCTGCGCCGGGCGCGCGAGCGCATTGCGGGCGTGCGCATCCTCGGCAAGATCAACGGCGCGGTGGGCAACTACAACGCGCACGTGATCGCCTACCCGGGCGTCAATTGGGAGCGGTTTTGCCGCCGCTTCGTCGAGCGGCTCGGACTTGAGTTCAACCCGTACACGATCCAGATCGAGCCGCACGACTCGTTCGCCGAGCTGTTCGACGCCTTTGCCGCCGCCAACACGGTGCTGCTCGATCTCGACCGTGATTTGTGGGGCTATATCTCGCTCGGCTACTTCCGCCAGCGGCCGAAAGCGGGCGAGGTAGGCTCGTCCACCATGCCGCACAAGATCAATCCGATCGACTTCGAGAATTCCGAGGGCAACGTCGGCGTGGCGAACGCGCTGCTGCGGCACCTCTCGGACAAGCTGCCGGTATCGCGCTGGCAGCGCGACCTGTCGGACTCGACCGCGCTCAGGAACACCGGCAGCGCGCTGGGCTACAGCCTGCTCGCCTACCTCGCCTGCCTGCGCGGGCTGGGCAAGCTCGAGGCGGACCCCGCGCGGCTGGCGCAGGACCTCGAGGCCAACTGGGAGGTGCTGGCCGAGCCGGTGCAGCAGGTGATGCGCCGCTACGGCGTGCCGGAGGCCTACGAGAAGCTCAAGGCGCTGTCGCGCGGCAAGCGCCTTGACCGGCGCCGGCTTGCGGCCTTCATTCGTCGGTTACCGATTCCCGAGGCGGCGAAGAAGCGGCTGCTCGCGCTCACGCCGGCGCGCTACATCGGACTCGCCGCCTCTCTCGCCAGGCGGATCTGACCGGCGCGGTCAGACCACCGCGCCTTCGTGCTCGTCGCGGCGGTCCTTCTTGGCCGGCTTGATGAACTGCGCCCGGGTGACCTTGAGCCACATCAGCAGCGGGCTCGCGACCAGCACCGAGGAATAGATCCCGAACAGGATCCCGATCGTCAGGGCGAGGGCGAAGTAATGCAGCGCCGGGCCGCCGAACAGGAGCATGGTGGTGACCATCGCCTGCGTGCTGCCGTGCGTGATGATGGTGCGCGAGATGGTTCCCGTGATCGCGGCGTCGATCACGTCCGGCGTCGGCGCCTTGCGCATTTTGCGGAAGTTCTCCCGCACCCGGTCGAACACCACGACCGACTCGTTGACCGAGTAGCCGAGCACTGCCAGCACTGCGGCCAGCACCGGCAGCGAAAACTCCCACTGGAACAGCGAGAAGAAGCCGAGGATGATCACCACGTCGTGCAGGTTGGCGATGATGGCCGAGAGCCCGAACTTCCACTCGAAGCGCAGCGCGAGATAGAGCACGATGCCGATCGCGGTCACCATCAGCGCGAGGGCGCCGTACTGCGCGAGCTCCGCCCCGACCTGAGGGCCGACGAATTCGACCCTGCGCACTTCGGCAGACTTGTCCTCAGCCTGCAGCAGCGCGCCGATCTTCTGCGACAGGTCCGAGCTCGACTGGCCCTTCTTGATCGGCATGCGCAGCAGCACGTCGCGCGAGGAGCCGAAGTTCTGCACCTCGACCTTGTAGCCCGCCTTCTCCAGCGTCTGCCGGATGCCATCGGTATCGACGCTTTCCTTGTAGTGCACCTCGATCAGCGTGCCGCCGGTGAACTCGATCGAGTAGTTGAGGCCCTTGGTGGCGAGGAAGAATACCGCGGCGAGGAAGGTGAGCAGCGATATGACGTTGAAGATCAACGCATACCGCATGAAGGGGATTACGCGGCGGATCTTGAAGAATTCCATGCTGTGGCTCTATCCCGCGCCGGTTACTTCCAGGCCGTGTTGCCGATCGCCAGCCTGGCGACGCGGCGGCGATGGCCGTAGATCAGATTGACCATTCCCCGCGACACCGTCACGGCCGAGAACATCGAGGTCATTATTCCCAGGCAGTGCACCACCGCGAAGCCGCGCACCGGTCCCTGGCCGAAGATCAGCAGCGCGAGGCCGGCGATCAGGGTGGTGATGTTGGAGTCCAGGATGGTGCCCCAGGCACGCTCGTAGCCGGCGTGAATCGCGGCCTGCGGCGTGGCGCCGCCGCGGATTTCCTCGCGGATGCGCTCGTTGATCAGCACGTTGGCGTCGATCGCCATGCCGAGCGCGAGTGCGATCGCGGCGATGCCGGGCAAGGTGAGCGTCGCCTGCAGCATCGACAGCAGCGCCACCAGGAAGAGCAGGTTGCAGGCCAGCGAGACCGCGGCGACGATGCCGAACAGCGAGTAGTAGATCGACATGAAGACCACGATGGCGCTGAAGCCCCATTTGGTCGAATCGAATCCCTTCTGAATGTTCTCCTTGCCCAGGCTGGGGCCGACGGTGCGTTCTTCCACGATATCCATCGGCGCGGCGAGCGAGCCGGCACGGATGAGCAGCGACAGGTCGGCGGTCTCGGTCGGGCTGAAGTTGCCCGTGATCTGGAACCGGCTGCCGAATTCGCCCTGGATCCTGGCGACCGAAATCGCCTCGCCCTTGCCCTTCTCGAACAGGACGATCGCCATCAGGTGGTGCAGGTTCTCGCGCGTGACCTGGCGCATGATCGCGCCGCCGGCGTCGTTCAGCTGAACCGAGACCGCCGGCCGGTGATCCTGGTCGAAGGTTGCCTGTGCGTCCGTGAACTGATCGCCGGTGATGATGACCTGCTTCTTCACCGGAACCATCTCGATGGTGCCGTCGCGGTGGCGCTCCGGAAAGATGTCGTCGCCCAGCTTGCTGCCGCCGCGCATCGCGTCTTCGTCCACCAGGCGCACTTCGAGCGTCGCGGTGCGCCCGAGAATCTCCTTGGCTTTGGCGGTGTCCTGCACGCCGGGCAGCTCCACGACCACGCGATCGGCGCCCTGCTGCTGGATGATCGGCTCGGCCACGCCGAGCTCGTTGACCCTGTTGTGCAGCGTGGTGATGTTCTGCTTGATCGCGCGTTCCTCGGTCGCCTTTGCCGCGCTCGGCTTGAATGTCGCGACCAGCAGCAGGTCGGTGCCCTCGTCGCGCTCGACGACCGAGAGGTCGGGTTCCGTGGTCGCGATGCGCTCCTCGGCACGGGCGCGCATCGACGGATCGCTGAAGCGGATCTGTATCGTGTCCCCCTCGCGCGCGATGCCGTGATAGCGAATATCCTTGTCGCGCAGGTCGCGGCGCATCTCGCCCGCGATTCCTTCCAGGCGCTTGGTGAGCGCGGCCTGCATGTCGACTTGGAGCAGGAAGTGCACGCCTCCGCGCAGGTCGAGGCCGAGGTACATCGGCAGCGCGTGAATCGCCGTCAGCCACGAGGGCGACGACGTGAGGAGGTTGAGCGCGACCACGTAGGACGCGTTCGAGGGATCGGGGTTGACGGTCTTGCTGATAAGGTCCTTCGCCTTGAGCTGCGTGTCGGTGTCGGCGAAGCGCACCCGCAGGCTGCTCGGGTCGAGCAGCGTGCCCGTGTACGGTATGCCAGCGGAGTCGAGCGCCGACTCGATGCGCGACACGAGGGCGTCGTCGACCTTGACCGTCGCCTTCGCACTGAGAATCTGGACCGCCGGCGACTCGCCGTAGAAATTCGGCAGCGTGTAGAGAAACGCGACGACAATCGTCAAGCCGATCAACGCGTACTTCCATGGCGGGAAGCGGTTCATCGACTTAGGCCCGGTCGCGTTCCTGCCGGCCGGTCACTGCAGCGACTTGATTGTGCCCTTGGGCAGCAGGGTCTGCACCGCCGCCTTTTGCACGCTGATTTCGGTGTTGGGGGCGATTTCGACCGTGAGGTAGGCTTCCCCCAGCTTGGTGATCTTTCCGACCACCCCGCCCGAGGTGACGACTTCGTCGCCCTTTTGCAGGCCTTCGATCATCTGGCGCTGATCCTTCGCGCGCTTCATCTGCGGGCGGATCATGAGGAAGTACAGCAGCCCGAACATCAGGACGATCGGCAGCAGGCCGAGCAATCCGGATTGGCCCGAGGCCCCTCCCGAAGACTGCGCAAAGGCGGAGGAGATCGACACAGCTAACTCCTTGGGTTGGCGGGGAAAGCCGCGAATTATAGCATCGGCTCGCGGCGCGCCGCGAGGATGCGCGCCGCGACCTGCGTCAGCGTCCCGGCTTCGATCGCCTCGCGCAGCTCGCCCATCAGTGTCTGGTAGTAGTAGAGATTGTGCAGCGTGTTGAGGCGTGCGCCGAGTATCTCGTTGGTACGTTGCAGATGATGCAGGTAGGCGCGGCTGAAACGTCTGCAGGCGTGGCAGCCGCAGGATTCGTCCAGCGGCCGCGTGTCGTCGCGATAGCGGGCATTGCGGATCTTGACGTCGCCGTGGCGGGTGAAGAGCCAGCCGTTGCGCGCGTTGCGCGTGGGCAGCACGCAGTCGAACATGTCGATTCCGCAGGATACGGCCTCGACGATGTCCTCGGGCGTGCCCATGCCCATCAGGTAGCGGGGGCGCTCTGAGGGCAGGCGCGATGCGACGTGCGCGAGGATCCGGCTGCGCTCCTCCTTGGGCTCGCCGACCGAGAGGCCACCGACCGCGTAGCCGTCGAAGCCAATCTCGATCAGGCCGGCGAGCGATTCGTCGCGCAGCGGCTCGAACATGCCCCCCTGCACGATGCCGAACAGCGCGTTGGGCGAGGACTCGAAGGCGCGCCGCGAGCGCGCGGCCCAGCGCAGCGACAGCCGCATCGAGCGCGCGGCCTCGTCCTCGGTCGCGGGGTGGGGCGTGCAGTCGTCGAAGATCATCGCGATGTCGGAGCCGAGCACGCGCTGGATGCGCATCGACTCCTCGGGCGTCAGCATCAGCCGGTCGCCGTTGATCGGCGAGGCGAAGCGCACGCCCTCTTCGCTGATCTTGCGCAGGGCGCCGAGGCTGAACACCTGGAATCCGCCCGAGTCGGTGAGGATCGGCCCGCTCCAGCCCATGAAGCGGTGCAGGCCGCCGTGCCGCTCAATCACCTCGAGCCCGGGACGCAGCCAGAGGTGGAAGGTATTGCCGAGCACGATTTGGACGCCGATCTCGGCCAGCTCGGCCGGCGCCATGGCCTTTACCGCGCCGTAGGTGCCGACCGGCATGAAGGCGGGCGTATCGACCAGGCCGTGCGCGAGCTCGAGCCGGCCGCGGCGCGCCGCACCGTCGCGATGCGCAAGCTCGAACTTCATGCTGCCCGCTCGATCAGCATCGCGTCGCCGTAACTGAAGAAGCGGTAGCGACGCTCGATCGCATGCGCATAGGCACGGCGGATGTTCGCGTAGCCGGCGAACGCGGCAACCAGCATCAGCAGGCTGGACTTGGGCAAATGAAAATTGGTCAGCAGGCGGTCGACGACGCGGAACGCGTAGCCCGGATATACGAACAAGTCCGTTTCCCCCGCTGTGGCTTCGAGCCTACCGCTGCGCGCGGCGCTCTCCAGCGCGCGCAGCGCGGTCGTGCCCGCCGCAAGCACCCGGCCACCCGCGCGGCGCGCGCCCTCGATCACGTCTACCGCGGCCTGCGGCACCTCGAAGCGCTCGCGGTGCATGCGGTGCGCCTCAACCGTTTCGGCACGCACCGGCTGGAAGGTGCCTGCACCCACGTGCAGCGTGACCCTGGCGATGCGCACGCCCTGCGCGGCGAGGCGCTCGAGCATCGCGCGGTCGAAGTGCAGCCCGGCGGTAGGCGCGGCGACCGCCCCGGGGCGTTCCGCGTACACCGTCTGGTACCGCTCTGCGTCGTCCGCGTCTGGCGCGTGGGCGATATAAGGCGGCAGCGGCACCTGTCCGCAACGCTCGAGCAGGTCCGCCGCGCCGGCATCGGCGAAGCGCAGGCGGTACAGGTCGTCCTCGCGCCCGAGCACCTCGGCGCGCACGCCGTCGCCGATCAGGAGCTCGCTGCCCTGGCGCGGCGGGTGGCTGGCGCGGATCAGTGCCAGGACCTCCCGTTCGCCGAGCACGCGCTCGACGAACAGCTCGAGGCGCCCGCCGGTTTTCTTGCGCGCGGCGAGGCGCGCCTTGATCACACGGGTATCGTTCAGCACCAGCACGTCGCTCGGGCGCAACAGGCGGGGCAGGTCGGTGAAATGCAGGTCCTCGAGCGCCCCCGTGCTCCCGACGAGGTGAAGGAGGCGGCTTCGGGTGCGCTCGGCCGCGGGATGCTGCGCGATGAGCTCTTCGGGCAGCGCATAGTCGAACTCGGCGACGCGCATGGCGCCGCATTATAGGGCCGGCGCTTTGCGGCCCCGACGATCTCCGGGATAATCCGGTCCCACCGCGCCGGAATGGCGGAACAGGCAGACGCAGCGGACTCAAAATCCGCCGGTGGCGACACCATGAGAGTTCGAGTCTCTCTTCCGGCACCAGCTTTGTGCCACGCGCGGCGCGCTCTCGGGTGCGATCGGGGTCGTGAAGGAATGCAAAAATGGTTGAAAAAGTCGCGCCTTACGGTGTTTTCCTCTTGCTAGACTTCCCCTGGGCCCGGGCGTAGGCTTGGGCGCGATACCGAGGGGAATCCGCTTGGCCCAGGCTCAGATCAGGGCTCTGCCGTTGGCCCGAAACACCGTCATGGTGGTCGACGACCAGTCGACCGGGCGGGCCATACTGGAGCAGGTAGTGCGCAGCCTCGATGAGCGAGTCGGGGTGGAAGGCTTCGCGCGCCCGGTCGATGCGGTGGTATGGGCGACCCGGCACATCGCGGACCTGGTGCTGGTCGACTACATGATGCCGGATATGGACGGCATCGAGTTCGTCAGGCGCCTGCGCGCCCTGCCCGGCTACGAGCACGTGCCGATCGTGATGGTAACGGTGCACGACGACCGCAAAGTGCGCTATTCCGCGCTGGACGCGGGAATAACAGACTTCCTGGCCAAGCCGATCGACGCGCGCGAATGCCTCGCGCGCTGCCGCAATCTGCTCACCCTGCGCCGCCAGCAGCTCGCGCTCGAGGACCGCAAGCGCCTGCTCGAGGGCATGGTCGAGGAGGCGACGCGCGAGGTACGGGAGCGCGAGAAGGAAACTTTGCTGCGTCTGGCACGCGCAGGCGAGTTTCGCGACGCCGAGACCGGCTATCACCTGATTCGCATGGCGCGCTACTCGCGCCTTATCGCGGACGCAATCGGGCTCGATCGCAATGAAGCCGAGACCATCGAGCTCGCGGCCCCGCTGCACGACATCGGCAAGATCGGCATACCCGACCAGATCCTGCTCAAGGCGGGCAAGCTGGACGAGGCCGAGTGGGCGGTGATGCGCCGCCATCCAGTGATCGGGCACGAGATCCTCAAGGGCAGCGCGTCGAAGTACGTGCGCATGGGAGCGCTGATCGCGCTCGGTCATCACGAGAAGTACGACGGCTCGGGCTACCCCAACGGGCTGGTCGGCGACCACATCGTACTTTGCGCGCGGATCGTGGCCGTGGCCGACGTCTATGACGCGCTGACCTCGATCCGGCCGTACAAGAAGGCTTGGTCGAGCGAGGACGCGTTCGCGCACCTGCGCTCCCAGCGCGGGGCGCATTTCGACCCGCGCCTGGCAGATGCCTTCCTCGGCATGCGCGACGAGGTGCTGCGCGTGCAACGGGAGTGGAGCGACGCGCCCGCAATGGGGTCGGGCGGCACGTGATGCGGACCTTGACTGATCTGTTCGGACGTCTGCGCGCCCGACTGGCTAATCGGCCCGACACCGAGCATGAGCAGGCGATCGTGCGCCTCATCATTGGCGTGCTGATCGTCCTTTATTTTCTCCCCGACATAGCTAAGCCCGGCGGCACCCAGGTGCTCTACGTCGAGAGCGCCTACGTCGCCATCGGCGCGCTCATCTTCCTTCTCATTCTTTACTCTTCGGCCGCGTCCCCGGCAAGGCGTGTGCTCGCGCTTCTTACCGACCTTTCGACATTGACTTGGTACATGGCTTTTCTGGGTGAGCGCGCTGCACCGCTGTTTTTGGTCTACGTATGGGTGACACTTGCCAACGGATTTCGATTTGGCCAGCAGTATCTGGTTATCTCGCTGGGTTTGAGCGTCGCCGGATTCTCGACGGTCCTATGGCTTAGCGAATTCTGGCGTGCGCACCTCGCGTTCGGATGTTGGCTGCTATTCGGCTTCATAACACTGTGTCTCTACGTTCGTTCGCTGGTGACCAAGCTGTTCGATGCGCTGGCGCGTGCCGAAGCTGCGAACCAGGCGAAGCGCCGGTTCATCTCGGTGGTCAGTCACGAGATGCGTACGCCCTTGAACGCAATCATCGGCATGTCTGATCTGCTGCGGGACACTTCGCTGAATCGGGAGCAGGCGGACATGCTGCAGACGCTGCGGGGCTCGGCACGGGTAATGCTCGGTCTGGTAGAGGATGTGCTCGATTTTTCGAAGATCGAGGCCGGCAAACTCGCGCTCGATAACTCTGACTTTGACTTGCATGCGCTGGTCAACAGCACGTGTCGCATAATTGCCGCGCAGGCGGTGGCGAAGAACGTCGAATTCGTTGTTTCGATCATGCCTGAGGTGCCGCCCGCAGTACGCGGCGACCCGCACTACCTGCGGCAGATCCTGATAAATCTCGCCGGCAATGCGGTGAAGTTCACCGAGCAGGGAACCGTTACGTTGCACGTTTCGGCGCAAGAGGAAACCGACACGAAAGTGCGTCTCAAATTTTCAGTTCGCGACACTGGCATAGGCATTCCGCCAGAGGCGCAGGCCAGGATATTCGAGAGTTTCGCCCAGGGTGAGCAATCAACGACGCGCCGTTTCGGCGGCACGGGGCTGGGCACCACGATTGCGAAGCAGCTGGTCGAGCTTATGGGCGGGCGTATCGGTCTCGAGAGCGCCGTTGGGCTTGGCAGCACATTCTGGTTCGAGATTGACCTGGAGAAGCAGCCCGAGCGGGCGGGTGTTGTCGCAGGCGAACTTGCGGGGGCGCGGGTAATGTTGGTCGGCCTTCCGGCCGAGGAACGCGAGGCGCTCGAGGCGGCACTAGCCGGATGGGGTGCGATTCCGGTTGCAGTTGCGGGAGTCGAACAAGGCGTAGCGCGCCTGGTAGGCGAGATTAGCGTGGAAAGACCCTACCATAGCGCCATCATTTACGCGCATGGAGAGTACCTGCGGCTGGCTCAGCGCTTTCGGCGCGCCGCACCGGATCCGGCGCCAGCGACCATTCTGGCGGTCTCGCGCGAGGCGGGTGCGCCGCGATTCGACGCCCTCTCTGCTGGCTTTGCAGCCGTTCTCGAGCTTCCATTTGACAAGCGCCAGCTTTTCAACGTGCTTCATTCAGTTAGCGCGGGCGACGAGGTCGGTACTGGTGTGGTGCGGCTGCAGGACTATGCGCGCCGAATCGTGGGAGCGAGAAAGCTGCGCGTACTTGTGGCAGACGACAATCCGACGAACCGCGAGGTGCTTGGCAAGATTCTCGAGCGTGGCGGGCATGACGTGACTCTGGTAATCGACGGCGAGCAGGCGCTGGACGCAGTCGAGCACAGCCGCTTTGACGTCGTGCTGCTAGACCGCAACATGCCCCGCATGGGCGGAATGGAGGCGCTGCAGGCGATGCGAGTGATGTTCCAGGGGGGCGAGCAGCCGCCAATCGCGATCCTTTCCGCTGATGCCACACCCGAAGCGCGCCAGGAATGCCTCGACGCCGGTGCGAACGCGTTCCTCGCGAAGCCGATCGAGGCGGCGCGCCTACTCGAGGAAATCCAGAGTTGGGCGGGCGAGCCTGCCGGACCAGCACGTGCAGAACCGCCGTCGCGTGGCGCCCCCACGCCAGCCTTTGCGAATATCGTCAATGCCGATACGCTTTCCCATCTAGAGGCACTCGGCTCCTCGCCAGCCTTTCTCGAAAAGCTGATCGGAGTCTACCTCGCGGATAACACGGCTTTGCTAGCCAAGGTGGAAGTCGCGCTTAAGGCACGGAATTTGAGTGACTTCCGTGCGGCGTTGCACGCCGTGAAGGGATCTTCGGCGAGCATGGGAACCGATCGCCTAACGCAACTGTGCACCGATCTCGGGAAGCTCTCCGATGCGGAAATGAGGTTGCGTTCGAGCGGACTGATCAACTCGCTCGCGACGGAGTTTTCGGCAGCGCGGGCGGAACTCGAACTCTATCTGCGCAGCCGGCAAAGATCCGCGGGTTGAGAGCAGTTACAATTCGGACCTGCCCGGCGGGCTAAGATCAGCTCGCCATACCACGCCGTATCATTTTCATTTCGTCGCAGGAGAATTATCCGCATGTCCTTTTTTATCACGCTGATTGAGCTGACGGACTCCAGCCGGCGCGATCTAGAAACCATCCCCAAGATGCACACCATGATTCATCACGGCCTGACACTCGCCGAATACCGAGCGTTCTTGCACGACCTTTATTACATCGTGTGGAATTTCTGCCCAATCATGGCGACGGCCGCATCGCGTTGCGACGATAGTTTCCGAGGCGTGCGCTACGAACTCTACGAGCGTATCGAGGAGGAAAAAAACCATGAAACGTGGGTGCTAGAGGACATCGAGGCGGTGGGAGGCGATGTCGCCGGAACAGTAGCCAATCCGCCGAGCGCCCCTGCCCAAGCCATGATCGCGTTCAACTATTTCAGCGCCGAGAGGGTCCACCCCTGCTCGGTGTTGGGCATGTTGTATGCGCTCGAAGTGATTGCCTCCGTCTATGCGGGCAGAGTGTCCGAGTCAATTGCGCGCGCTATCGAACGAGACGTCAACGGCGGTGGATTCAAGTTTCTGTCTTCCCACTCGACTATGGACCAGGACCACGTGGCTAGCCTTAACCGGCTCGTCAAGACTATCGAAAACCCGGCCGCGCAGGAGTCCATCATCAACTCCACGCGCGTCAACTTTTACCAGTTCGGCAGGATGTTCTACGAGGGCGGGTTCTCCTCTCTCATCGCCGACTAGCCCTCACCGGACTTTAGCCAACGGCCGCGGCACGCTCTTCCGCGAGCGCCTCGGCAGCGATATCGGTGACATCGCCCTGTTCCATGCGGCGCATTTGGGCACGCACGATCCGTCCCATCATCTTCAGGTCGCGGTCCCCTAGCCTGAACGCCGCGTCAACCCACACGTTGGTAATGGCGTCGAACTCCTCTCGCGTCACCGGGTTCACACAACGGCGCGCACGGAACGCGGCCTGCACTCCATTCCTGCGTTTGGCGTTCTTCGCGATCCATTCGTTCACCGCCGTAACTCCCTCGCCATCCTTTACCAGAACGTCGATTACTCCCATCTCGTGTAGTTGCTTCGCGGTGAGAATCCTGCCGGAGAGAATGAGCTCCTCCGCCGCACGCATGCCGATGCGACGCGCGAGCAGACTATAGGCGCCCATCCCGGGAAACAGGTTGAATAGGATTTCAGGAAAGCCGAGTTGCGCGCTTTCCTCCGCGATAATTAGGTCGGAGGCCAGTGCGCACTCGAAACCACCGCCCAGGGCGTCGCCCTGAACCAGCGCAATCTTCGTCAGCGTAGGGCTGAAGAAGCTTTGGCTGCGCGGGTACATGTTGTCGATGCAGAGCTTCGCGTAGTGCGCTAGAGCCTCGCGATCGCGCGCCTTGATTAGAAGCACGAACAAGGCGAGATCCCCACCCAGGTTGAATACGCGTGGAATGCGCGAACCAGTGACGTAGTAGTTCACCTCGCGCATCGTGCCCTCGATTTCGATCTGACCGCTGTTTGCCATCAGTTGCTGATCGTGGGCGAGAATGTCCTTCATCAGGCCGAGACTGAAGCAAGCCGTGCCGCCTTTGGGATTGAAGTAACCCCACACCGTATTCGTTGTCGGATCGAACTCGGTCTGGTACTGCGTTTTTGTCTTCCCGTAGGGCACGCGAAGACCGATTACGTCGTTCATGTTGCTCATGTGATTCTCCTTCCCTGATAAAAATGCCCCCGTAAAAGGGGGCAAATCGCCTCGGCCCGGTTCGGCAAACCTACGCCGTCACTCGAGCCTCCCGGGGCAATTAAACGCTGGTTGCGTCGTCTGTGCAATCTGTCACAGCTAGCAACCGGGGGGGGGCGGACGCAGAAGTTCGCCTCCTGTCCTATCTTCCCGTCCGATTCAGGGCCGCCCAAGCGTGACTTAATTCACACTCGTGCGGCCCCGCGCTGGCACCTCGGAGGGTGGAACAATGGGCTTGTATCGGTTAGATTCGGGGCAGGGCCGCTTCGCGCGCAAGAATCAATGAGAGGGGGCTGGATGTACGCGATTGTCTATAAGGCCGACGGCTTTCCGGTATGTCGTCAGGTACCCGGGATAAGCCCGGACCCGGTGGTCACCTGGAATTCCGAGGATGCTGCAAAATCATTCATTTCGTCCAAGGGCGGGGACGCCGAGTTCCGGCCAGTGCAGCTGACCGACGACGCCATGGATGGCCTTGCCAAGGCGATGGGCTGCCCGGTCGAATCGATCACCTTCGATCCCTATCCGGGCTAGTCAGACTTCGACGTTGTCGATCAGGCGGGTGCCGCCAAGCCGCGCGGCGCCGAGTACCACGAGCCGATTGTCGCCGCGACCGGGCGCGGCCAGATCTGCTTGCCTACGCACCTCGACGTAGTCCGGCTTCCAGCCCGCAGTAGCGAGCGCGCGCGCCGCCTCGGCCCCGAGCGCTTCGAAGTCCCGCTCTCCTGCCAGTAGCCGGGTCTTGACGTGCTGCAGGACCCGCTGCAGCCGCGGCGCCTCGGCGCGCTCCGAGGCCGAGAGGTAACCGTTGCGCGAGCTCATTGCCAGGCCGTCCGGCTCGCGCAGGGTTTCCCCGGAGACGATCGCGATCGGCAGGTTGAATTGGCGCACCATGCCGCGCACGATCATCAGTTGCTGATAGTCCTTCTTGCCGAAGACCGCGCAGGCCGGCTGAACGCAGTTGAACAGCTTCAGCACTACCGTGGTCACGCCGTGAAAGAAGCGCGGGCGGGACTTTCCCTCGAGTTCGTTGGCGAGCGGCGGCGGCTCCACGATGTAGAGCTGGGGCTCGGGATAAAGCGTCCTTTCGTCAGGCGCGAAAACGAGCTCGACGCCTTCGGCGGCGAGCTGCTCGCAATCGGACGCGAAGCTGCGGGGGTAGCGCTCGAAGTCCTCGCCCGGCGCGAACTGAAGCCGGTTGACAAATATGCTCGCCGCCACTCGTGGCGCCTGCCGCCGGGCAAGGCGGATCAGTGACAGGTGGCCTTCATGCAGGTTGCCCATCGTTGGCACGAACGCGAGCGGGGCGCCGGAGGCATGGGCGCGCAGCGCGGCGATATCGTTGACGACGCGCATCTCAGCCGAGGTTGAAGAACTCGCGGCGGCTCTTCATGCCGCGAATCCGCTCCACCAGGAGTTCGAAGTCCGCGTCGCGCTCGACGAAATTGAGATTCTCGGAATTCACGATCAGCACTGGCGACGCTTCGTAGTGATAGAAGAATCGCGTGTAATTTTCGGCCAGCAGGGCGAGGTATTCATCGCTGATTCCCCGCTCGAACGGTGCAGCGCGCCGCCTGACGCGCTCGACCAGCACGTCGGGTTGCGCCTGCAGGTACACAACCAGGTCCGGCGCCGGGGCGTGCGGGCGCAGCGCCTCGTAGATGCGCTGGTAGAGCGCGAACTCGTCGCCCGTGAGCGTAATGCGCGCGAACAGCGGGTCCTTGTCGAGCAGGAAGTCCGACACGGTCGGATTGCGGAACATGTCGGCCTGTGCCAGCGGCTCGATCTGCTTGGCACGCTGGAACAAAAAAAACAGTTGCGTCGGAAGAGCATAGCGCGGCATGTCCTGGTAGAAGCGGGCGAGGAACGGATTCTCCGCCGGCTGCTCAAGTAACAGGTCGATGCCGAGTCGCTCGCCCAGGCGCCGCGCCAAGCTGGTCTTGCCCGCCCCGATCGGCCCCTCCACGACCAGGTAACGAAAGCGCTCGCTCACGCCATCAGCTCCACATCCTGGCCCGTACAGGCAAGCAGCAGCTGCGCGACGGTGCCTCGGCCGGGAACGCTCGCAGTCGGGGCAATCTCGGCCAGCGGCCGCAGCACGAATGCGCGCTGGTGCATGCGCGGATGCGGAACGGTGAGCGAGGCCGAGGCAATAATCGATTCGCCGTAGAGCAGAAGGTCGAGATCCAGCGTGCGCGGGCCGTCCCGGAAGGAGCGCTCGCGCCCGTGCCGTAGCTCGATCGCCTGCAGCTCCGCGAGCAGGGGCGGCGCCTCCAGCTCGGTGTCGATCCGGGCGACCGCGTTGACGAAGTCAGGTTGCGCGTCATGCCCTACCGGCGCGCTGCGGTAGAGCCGCGAGCGGCTCGCCAGGCGCGTACGCGGCAAGCGCCCGAGCTCGTCCAGCGCCGCGAGCACCTGCTCGCGCGGGCGGGCGAGGTTGGAGCCCAGGCCGACGTAAGCGGCAACGCGCGTCACGGCGTCTGCACGGTGCCGGCGGAGGGCGGCTTCTTGCGGCGCCGGCGCCGGCGCTTGTTGAGCGCGGTTTCGGGCATCAGCATCGCTTTCTGCGTGTCCGCATCGGCCTGCTGGAACGCCCGCCACCATGCCTCCAGGTCCGCGCCCACCTCTCCGCTCGCCGCACGCAGCGCGAGGAAGTCGTACCCCATCCGGAATCGCGGCGATTCGATCAGCCGATAGGGGCGCTGGCCGGAGCGCTGCTCGAAGCGCGGCTGCATGCTCCAGACTTCGCGCATGGTCGCCGTGAGCTTGCGCGTAATGGCGAGCTTCTCGCATTGTGCATTGAGCACGTCATCCATCGCCGACTCAAGCGCCGGCAGGGGGCGCTCGCCCCGCCCCTGCCTTGCTTTCCATGCCGCCAGCACCTCGTGCCAGAGCAGGGCCGCGAACAGGAACGCCGGGGAGACCGGCCGGTCCGTGCGCACCCGCTCGTCGGTTTGAGCGAGCGCCAGGGTGACGAAGCGCTCTCCCAGCGGTTGCTCGAGGATCACGTCCAGCAGCGGCAGCAGCCCGTGATGCAGCCCGTCCTCCCGCAGTTGCCGCAGGCAGGCGCTGGCGTGGCCGGAGAGCAGGAGCTTGAGCATTTCGTCGAACAGCCGCGCCGGCGGCACCAGCTCGAGCAGCGGCGCGAGCTCCCTGATCGGCGCGCGCGTCGCTGGATCGAGCGTCAGGCCCAGCTTGGCGCCGAGCCGCACTGCGCGCAGCATCCTGACAGGGTCTTCGCGAAAGCGCGTTTCGGGATCTCCGATCATGCGCAGCACGCGCTTGCGCAGGTCGGCGAGCCCGCCGTGGTAGTCGACGATCTCCTCGGTCGCGGGATCGAAATACAGGGCGTTGACGGTGAAATCGCGCCGCCGCGCATCTTCTTCCTGCGAGCCGAAGACGTTGTCGCGCAGCACGCGCCCATGCTCGTTCTTTTCTGCGGTCTCGGGGTCGGCCGCGCGAAAGGTCGAAACCTCGACCGTTTCCTGGCCGACCACGACATGCACCAGGCGGAACCGCCGCCCGATCAGCAGCGCACGGCGAAACAGTGGTTTGACCTGCTCCGGGCGAGCGTCGGTGGCGACGTCGAAGTCCTTGGGCTCGATGCCGAGCAGCAGGTCCCTGACCGCCCCGCCGACCACGTACGCCGCGAAGCCCGCCGCGCGCAGACCGTCGCAGGTCTTGAGGGCCCCCTGGCTGATCGCGCCGCGCGCGAGACGGTGCCTGTCGCGCGGCACTCGAAGCGGCACCGACGAACCCAGGCCGAGAACGCGGCGGATGAATCTCTTGATCATGAAAGGCCCGAATATTACCCGCGTAAGGAGATTACGGCCCAGCCGCGCCGCCTTGCCTCTGCCGCCAGCTGGGGGTCAGGGTCGACCGCCACCGGGCGAGTCACCCGCGCGAGCAGGGGCAGGTCGTTGTGCGAGTCGCTGTAGAACGTGCTGCGCACGAAGTCGGCGAGCGAACGGCCTTGCTGCGCGAGCCACTCCTCGACGCGCCGGATCTTGCCCTCTCGGAAGCAGGGTGTGCCGGCGACGCGGCCGGTAAACCGTCCGTCGCGCGTCTCGGGTTCCGTAGCGATGAGGTGCGGCACCCCGAACTCGGTCGCGATCGGTCTGGTGACGAAGCTGTTGGTCGCGGTGACGATCGCGCACAGATCGCCGGCCTCGAGATGGCCTCGCACCAGCTTGCGCGCCGGCGCGCCGATCGTCGGCACGATGCGCGAGCGCATGAAGTCGGCGTGCCAGCGCGCCAGCTCCTCGCCGGTATGCTGCGCCAGCGGCCGCAGCGCGAATCCCAGATATTCATGGATATCGAGCGTCCCAGCCACGTACTGGTCGTAGTAGGCCTTGTTCTGCGCCTCGTAGGCTTTGCGATCGAGCACGCCGCGGTCGACCAGGAACTGTCCCCATTCGTAGTCACTGTCGCAGGCGAGGAGCGTGTTGTCGAGATCGAACAGCGCCAGTCTCATCTGTCATCGGCCTTGAGCGCTTCGCGCGCCAGCGGCAGCGTGATCGGCCTCTGGCGCGCGAGCGAAAAGCGGTCGAGCAGCTCGAGCGCCGCGTTCAGGCTGGGGAGGTCGCGCGGCAGGCGGCTCAGCAGGTACCGGATCACTTCGTCGGGCAGGCGCAGTCCGCGCCGCTCGGCCTCTGCCCGCAGATGACGTGCCTTGTCCTCGTCGCTAAGGGCTCTGAGCTGGTACACGAGCCCCCAGCCGAGCCGGCTGCGCAGGTCCTCGCGCAGCGCGAGCTGCCCCGGCGCCGCGTTACCGGCCGCGAGCACGGCGCCACTGCCTTCGCGCGCGGTGTTGATGCTGTTAAAAAGCGCGATCTGGGCCGGCTCGTCAAGCGCCTGAACGTCGTCCGCCACCACCAGCCCTCGCGTGGGCGCGGCCGCTTCCGCGGCGGCGCGCAACAGATGGCTGCGCCCGCTGCCCGCTTCTCCCCACAGATAGATGATCGCCTCGCGCAGGCGTCCCTCGGCGAGCTCTCGCACCCTGAGCAGCGCCTCGGCGTTCGCGCCCTCTATGAAATTGCCGAAAGTGGGCGCGGGGGCCGGCGAAATGGCGAGCGGCAGTTGCTGCATGCCCTAGCGCGGTCCCTCGCCGTACAGAGCGCTCTCCAGATACGCGCGGCGCAGATGACGCAGCCCTACCAGCAGCGCTGCGCTCGCCGGCAGCGCGAGCAGCACGCCGAAGAAGCCGAAAACCTGGCCGAATGCAAGCAAGGCGAATATCACGGCGACCGGATGCAGGCCGATTCGCTTGCCCACGAGCAGCGGCGTTACCACGCTGCCCTCGAGCGTCTGCCCGAGCACGAACGCGAGCCACACCCAGAGAAGTCCTGCCGCGCTGTCGAACTGCATCAGCGCGGCGACCGTGCCAAGCACGAGCCCGGTAAACGCGCCGACGTAGGGAATGAAGACCAGGACACCAGTGATGATGCCGATCGGCAACGCGAACTGGAGTCGCGCGAGCCACAGCGCTGTCACGTAGTAGACGCACATGACCAGGATGACGACGACCTGTCCGCGCAGAAACTCGGCCAGCACGGCGTCCATCTCGCGCAGCAACTGGCGCACTTTCGCGTGCAAATGGCGCGGGATCATGTTGTCGACACGCGCCAGGAACGTGTCCCAGTCGCGCAGCAGGTAGAACAGCACCACCGGCACCAGCAGAAGGTTGGCGAAGAACGCGAACAGCGCGATGCCGCCGATCCGTATTGAACCGAGAAGCCTGGCCGCGACATCCTGATTGCCGGCCAAAATCTCGGAGGCGACATCCCGCACGCTTGCCGTGTCGAGCTGGAACTCGATCCCCAGGTGAGCCTTTAGCCAAGGCGCCAGGTGCTGATTGACCCAAGCCAGAAACCCGGGCAGCTTGTCCGCGAGCAGGCGCAGCTCCTTGTAGAACAGCGGCAGCACCACCAGCATCAGCGCCACCACCAGCGCAAGCGCGAGCACCAGCACCAGCACGACGGCGAGTGTGCGCGGAAAGCGCCGGGCAGTCAGCCTCTCGACCAGGGGGTCGAGAATGTAGCCCAGGATGGCGGCAAACAGAAACGGCGCGAGGATGGGCGACAACAGCCACACCAGCCAAACCGCCGCGACCGCAATGGCGGCCCAGGCCCAGAATTGGGATTTGGCGAACACCGGTGTGCCCATTGCGGGGTAGAATCCCTCGAAACGCGAAACTTTATCACGCAGCGGCGGCGCGTCGCCGCGCGAATCCTCCTATGCCGGACGGTCTTTTCTACCGCGATGCGGGCGTCGACATCGACGCCGGCGATGCGCTCGTCGACGCAATCAAGCCGTTTGCCCGCCGCACCATGCGTCCCGAGGTGCTGGCCGGCATCGGCGGCTTCGGCGCGCTGTGCGAAATCCCGGCGAAATATCGCCACCCGGTGCTGGTATCCGGCACCGACGGCGTCGGCACGAAGCTCAAGCTCGCATTCGCCTTGCAGCGCCACGACACCGTAGGTATCGACCTGGTGGCGATGAGCGTGAACGACGTACTGGTTCAGGGAGCCGAGCCGCTGTTCTTTCTCGACTACTTCGCGTGCGGCAAGCTCGACCATGGCGTCGCGGCAGACGTGGTCAAGGGGATTGCGCGCGGCTGCGAGCTTGCGGGCTGCGCTCTGATCGGCGGCGAAACCGCCGAGATGCCGGGCATGTATCCGGCGGGCGAATACGACCTGGCGGGTTTTTGTGTGGGCGTAGTGGAGAAGGAACGGATCATCGACGGGCGCCATATCCGGCCAGGCGATGCGCTGCTCGGGCTCGCGTCGAGCGGCGCCCACTCGAACGGCTATTCGCTGCTGAGGAAGATTCTGGAGCGCGCCCAGGCGGATTTGCGGTCGGACTTCCACGGTCGCCCGCTGGCCGACGCGGTTCTCGAGCCGACGCGGATCTACGTCAGGCCGCTCCTGAAGCTGCTCGAGGCCGTGCCGGTGAAGGGCATGGCCCACATCACCGGCGGCGGCATCACGGGCAACGTGCCGCGAATGCTTCCGCAAGCCACGCGCGCGGTGGTGACAGGGGATTCATGGCCGCGCCCGCCGCTGTTCGCGTGGTTGAAAGAGCGCGGTGGTGTCGCCGAGGACGAGATGTATCGCGTGTTCAATTGCGGCATCGGGCTTGTCGTGTGCGTGGCCGGCGCCGACGCCGGGCGCGCCGCCGAGCTGCTGCGGGCCGAGGGAGAGACGGTGTTCGAGATAGGCCGTATCGAGTCCCGCCCGGGACAACCGCCGGACTGCGTCGTCGTTTAGTCCGAGCCTCTGCGCGAGAGATAGATTCCGACCAGGACGACGCCGCCGCCAGCGATCTGCATCGGTGTCAGCGCCTCGCCCAGCAGGACCCAGGCGAACGCCGCGGCCATGACCGGCTGAAACAGCAGACTCACCGAAGAGAATGCCGCCGGCAGGTGGGCGAGCGCGTACGTAATCAGCCCCTGCCCGGCCGCGTGCGACACGAGCGCGAGGCCGATGAGCGTCATCCAGCCGAGCGTGGTCAGGGGAAGCATCCGCTCGCCCGAGCCGAGCGCCACGGGCAACAGCAGCACGGCGGTGATCGTGCTGGTGATCGCCATCAGCTCGACGGTAGCGGCGCCGCGGTCCCGCAACTCTTTTACCGCGAGTAGGTACCAGGCATAGAACATCGCGGTTACCACGCCCAGCGCATCGCCGGCGAGAGCGATGGGAGACAGGGTGGCGCTGGTCTCCACCAGCATCCCGACGCCCGCGAGCGCGGTTACCAGACCGGCCAGGAAGAGACCTCGCGGACGCTGCTTCCACAGCAGCCACATGGCGAGCGTCACGAAGATCGAGGCCAGGTTCGCGAGCAAGGTCGAGTTCGCGACGGAGGTGAGCTTGATCGAGGTGTGCCAGACCGCGAGATCCCCCGCGAATGCAATTCCCGCGGCCAGCAGCAGCTTCCAGTGCAGGCTGAGCGGCGAGGTCGCGCCGTGCGTCCCGGGACGCAGCAGCCATAATGCCGGGGACGCGAGCGCGACGCGCCAGAACGCCGCGGCAGTAGGGCCGGTCTCGGACAGCCGCACCCAGATGGGTGAAAGCGCGATGAAGGTCGCCCCGGCGAGCAGCGCGGCGAGCGCCATGCCCGCTGTGGCGGGGGCGCGGCTGCGAACAGTGTCGTCGACGGCCGGCATAGGCCCGCGATGTTAACCGTTGCCGCGAGGCACTGCGGTGTTAGAATTTTTCCGATCCATGGCCGCACCGCGCTACGTCCATCTCCGCTTGCACAGCGAATATTCGGTGACGGACGGAATCGTCCGCCTCAACGACGCGGTCGCGCGCGCTGCATCGGACGGGATGCCCGCGCTGGCGATCACCGACGCGGCGAACGTGTTCGGCATGGTCAAGTTCTACAAGGCCGCGCGCGCGGCCGGCGTCAAGCCGATCATAGGCGCGGACTGCTGGATCCAGAATGACGCCGATCGCGACAAGCCGCATCGGGTCGTCATGCTTTGCGCCTCCCATGCGGGCTATCTCAGATTGTCGGAGCTGCTCTCCCGGGCATGGCTCGGCAACCAGCACCGCGCGCGTGCGGAGATCGCACGCGCCTGGCTCGAGGAGCGCGGCACCGAGGGCCTGATCGTGCTCTCGGGGGCCGGCGCCGGCGACGTCGGCCAAGCGCTGGCTGGCGGGAACTTCGAGGCCGCGCGACGGCTGGCGCGCGGCTGGCAGGCGCTCTTCTCGGGCCGGTACTACATTGAGCTGCAGCGCGCGGGCCTGCCGCAGGGTGAGGTACTGGTGGCGCGATCGGTCGAACTCGCGTTGCAGCTCGGTCTGCCGGTGGTTGCGACCCATCCGGTTCAGTTTCTCGACCCGGGAGATTTCAAGGCGCACGAGGCCCGCGTGTGCATCGCGCAGGGTTACGTCCTCGGCGACCAACGGCGGCCGCGCCTGTTCACCCCGGAGCAGCACTTCAAGACCCAGGAGGAGATGACGCTGCTGTTCGCCGACATCCCGCAGGCGCTCGAGAATTCGGTCGAAATCGCGCGTCGCTGCAATCTGGAGATCGAGCTCGGCAAGAGCCGTCTGCCCGCGTTCCCGACCCCGCCGGGAGTGACGCTGGACGACTACCTCGCGCAGCAGGCTCGGAGCGGCCTCGCGGGCCGTCTGGAGAAGCTGCTTCCGGATCCGGATGAGCGTGAGCGCCAGGCGCCGCGCTACCGCGGCCGGCTCGAGTTCGAGATTGCGACCGTCGTGCAGATGGGCTTCGCGGGCTACTTTCTCATCGTCGCCGATTTCATCAACTGGGCGAAAACAAATGGTGTTCCTGTGGGGCCCGGTCGGGGCTCGGGGGCGGGATCGCTGGTCGCCTACTCGCTCGGCATCACGGACCTCGACCCGCTCAAGTACGAACTCCTGTTCGAGCGCTTCCTCAACCCGGAGCGCGTGTCGATGCCCGACTTCGATATCGACTTCTGCCAGGACGGGCGCGACAAGGTGATCAACTACGTCCGCCAGCGCTATGGCGAGGCCAGCGTGTCGCAGATCGCCACCTTCGGCACCATGGCTGCACGCGCCGTCGTGCGCGACACGGGCCGGGTGCTGGATCTGGGCTACAACTTCTGCGACCAGATCGCGAAGCTGATTCCGTTCCAGCCGGGCAAGACCATCACGCTGCAGGACGCACGCGAAATCGAGCCCTTGCTGGCCGAGCGCGAACAAAAGGAAGACGAGGTCAGGGAACTGCTCGAGTTGGCCGAAAAGCTCGAAGGACTCACGCGCAACGTGGGCATGCACGCCGGCGGCGTGCTGATAGCGCCCGGCAAGTTGACGGACTTCTGCCCGCTTTACGCCGCGGAGGGCACGACCAACGTCATATCGCAACTCGACAAGGACGACGTCGAGGCCGTGGGCCTGGTCAAGTTCGATTTTCTCGGCTTGACCACGCTGACGATACTCGACTGGGCCGAGCGCTTCGTGCGTGGGCTCGGAACGTCGGAATTCTCGCTCCACCGGATCCCGCTCGACGATCCGGAAGCGTATGCGCTGCTGTCCTCGGGCAACACGACCGCGGTGTTCCAGCTCGAATCGCGCGGCATGCGCGATCTGATCAAGCGCGCCCGGCCCGACCGTTTCGAGGACATCATCGCCCTCGTAGCGCTGTACCGGCCGGGGCCGATGGATCTGATCCCCGACTTCATCGCGCGCAAGCACGGCCAGCAGCGGGTCGAATATCTGGACCCGCGCCTGGAACCGATTCTCGGGCCGACCTACGGGATCATGGTCTACCAGGAGCAGGTCATGCAGATCGCCCAGGTCATCGGCGGCTACACCCTGGGCGCAGCCGACCTGCTGCGGCGTGCGATGGGCAAGAAGAAGGCCGACGAGATGGCCGAGCACCGCGATGTCTTCGTCTCGGGAGCGGAGCGCAATGGCCTGTCGAAGGGCAAGGCAACGCAGCTGTTCGACCTTATGGAGAAGTTCGCCGGCTACGGATTCAACAAGTCGCATGCCGCTGCCTACGCGCTGATTGCATATCAGACCGCGTACATGAAGAGGCACCACCCGGCGGCCTTCATGGCGGCCAACTTCTCGGCCGTGATGGACGACACCGACAAGGTACGCGGGATTCACATGGATTGTCTGGAGAACGGCCTGCGCATACTCGCGCCGGACGTGAATGCCGCCTCTTACCGCTTCGTGCCGGTGGACGGCCGGACGATCCGTTACGGCCTGGGCGCCGTGCGCGGTACGGGAGAGTCGGCGGTGCAGGCGATCATGGAGGCGCGCAAATCGGGGGCCTTCCTCGACTTGTTCGATTTCTGCCGGCGGGTCGACAAGCGCCTGGTGAACCGGCGCGCGATCGAGGCATTGGTGCGAGCCGGCGCGTTTGATTCGATGGAGCCGAACCGTGCCAGCTTGCTCGCGACGGTGGGCCGGGCGATGGAGGCGGCGGAGCAGGCCGAGAGGCAGGCGGCCCAGGTCAGCCTGTTCGGCGACGCCGAGTCGGCTCACGGCGGGGCGCTCGCACTCGTCTCGTCGACGCCCTGGGACGAGAAGCAGAAGCTGATGGAAGAGAAGACCGCGCTGGGCTTTTGCCTCTCGGGCCATCTCTTTTCCGTCTACGAGCGCGAGCTCGCGAACTTCCCGCGCCTGGCGCTGGCGAAGCTGCGGCCCACCGACGGCCGTCCTTGGTTAGCGGGAATTGTCGCCTCGGCGCGCAACCAGATGACGCGGCGCGGGCGGATGATGGTCGTGGTACTGGACGACGGCAGCGCGCAGCTCGAAGTCACGGTGTTCAACGAACTGGTCGAGAAGCATCGCGAAAAGCTCAAAGAGGATGCGCTGCTGGTGGTGCAGGGCAAGGTGCAACGCGACGAATTCTCGGGCGGTTTTCGGGTGAGTGCGGAGGAACTGCTGAATTTGGCGGAGGTGCGGGAGCGCTTTGCGGCCCGCCTGCACCTCGACATGAACGGTCAGGCGGACGCCAGGCGCCTGGCAGAGCTGCTTTCGCCCTACCGGGGTGCGGGTGGCGGGGCCTGCTCGGTGTTCGTGCACTACGTGAACGGATCGGCGTCGTGCGATGTCGCCCTTGGGGAGAATTGGCGTGTGCACCTCGACGCCGAACTGCTGGAGCAGTTGTCGCGCTGGCTCGCGCCGGAGAACGTGCACGTTGTCTACGCGAACGGCGTCGCGGCCTGATCCTCATCCCCAGCGTACGGTCACCGGGTCGCGGCTTAGCAGACCCCGGGCACGGCGATACCAGGGGTTGTACAGACGGTCCGCCGGATCGTGCCGCCGCTTCTCGCCCAGGAACGACCTGAGCTGCGGGTAGCAGGCATCGGTGCGCCCAGGCGAGACGTCGAAAATGCCGGCAGGCGGAAGCGAGCCCCCCTGTGCAAGTGCAGTCTCGATCAGCTCGCGACGCGCCTGCGCGACGCGTACCCGAGCGCCGAGCGCGGACTGCGTCGCGAAGCCAAGTCTAACTTCAGCGTACTCCCGGCGCGCCCAGCGCAGGAACGTTTCTTCTTCCGGGAGGGTTCGGCGCGCTGCGGCGCCCACTATCGGAACTCGCCACTCGGCGGCTTTTTCGCGCAGCAGCGTCAGCCGCGCGTCGAGACGCTCGGGCGGCAGGAGCAGCGTCAGGTCGGTCTCGCTCCGCCGCAGGGGCGCATAGCCTTCAAGTCGCAAATCGGACCGGGGCGAGCCGCAACTCTGGCGCAGCGACCCGACGCGTAGCGTCACACTGTAGGGTACGGCGATCACGCCCTGTCCTCCGACGGCAAGCGCGAACAGCTCGCGGTGCGCGTCCCGGCTCGCGCGCCGCAGCTCACCGTCCGCGGTCACCAGCGTCAGCGCTTCGACGTGCACGCAGATCGGGCGCCCATCCGGGCCGGCAACGTTCGCGCTTACGCTTTGCTCCACGGTAGCGGGAAGCCCCGGGTCGGCGGTTAGTGCCGAAAGCTCGGGAGCCGTGGCACCGAGGTAATCGACCAGCGCCGACCAAGGGGCGGCGGCCTGTACTTCGAGCAGCTCGCGCGCGGTGTCGAGGCGCAGGACGCGGTCAAGCCCGGAAGCATCGAGCGTCAAGGCGCTGTGACGTGCGTGCTGCATTGCCTGGCGCAGATCGTCCGCCGATCGCACGCACACGCGGCGGCGGCGCGGCACGTCGGCTCCCGGAATACCGGGCAGAGCAATCGTTGCGATCATCCCCCCCTCCTTTGCGCAATGCGTGCCGGCAAATGCTCGTCAGAGCTTGGCAAGATTGCAATACGAGCGGAGATGGTATTGGATTGTGATACTCTGGGTCCCATGCCGTCGAGAGCGCGATTCGTCGACGCGTTGAAGAAGTGCGTGCGCGCGCGCGGCATGACGTATGCGCAGCTCGCCCGTGAAGTGGGCTTGTCCGAGCCCAGCGTCAAGCGCATGTTCTCGCGCGGTACCTTCACCCTGGCGCGGTTGGACGAAATCCTGGCGGTACTGGAGCTCGATCTCTACGAGGTTGCAAGGATGAGCCGCGGCGCCGACCAGGGTCCCAGCGAGATGAGCGTCGAGCAGGAGGCGGCGCTGGCGAAAGACGAGCGGCTCTTGTCGGTTTTCTGGCTGATCCACAACGGCTGGCGGTTCGCGGACATCGTCTCGGACTTCGCAATTTCAAAGGCGGAGCTGACCCTCGCATTAGCCCGCCTGGCGCGATTGAAGCTCATCGACTGGGGAGCGGGGGAGCGGGTGCGGCTGCGCGTGCCGCAGGACTTTCGCTGGCGCGCGGGCGGCCCGGTCAAGAAGGCCTACGGCCGACGTGTGACCCAGGAATTCCTGCGGGGCCGGTTCGATGCGCCGCTCGAATTGCTGCGCTTCGAGTCGCGCGAGATGTCGGCGGAATCGGCGGCCGTGCTCAAGCGCAGGCTGGAGCGCGTGGTTGCCGAATGCAATGAATTCGCCGACCTAGACGCATCTGGACCGGCGGGCAGGCGGATCGGAATGGCGCTGCTGGTCGCCTGCCGGCCCTGGGAGTTCTCGGTCGTGAATGCGCTCAAGCGGCGCAAGGCGCCCTGAGCAGTCATTCCGTCGGCAGCAGCTCGAATCGCACGAAGCGGTGTTCCGGCCCGACTCGCGCGGTGCAGACCCGAACCGTGCCTACGCGGGCGGCCGGAGGTCCGCTGCGCGCCCAGCCGATGAGGCGCTCGAGCATCTCGGCCGGCCCATGAACGACCGCCTCGACGCTGCCGTCCGCGCGGTTGCGAACCCAGCCGGTCAGCCCCAGCCGTTCCGCTTCGGCGCGCATGGCGGCACGGTACCCGACGCCCTGTACCAGCCCGTGGATCAGCAGGCGACGCGTGATCATAAGGCGCATTCTCCCGCCTTCGCCCGGGATGGTGTAGGTCCGTTGGCCACGTGATACAGTCACAACGAGGGCGTCGGGGCAAAAACTCAGGGGGAAGCGATGCGGATCTTGTTGTTGGTAGTGGCGGGATTGGCGCTGGTCGGGTTCATCGTGGTGGCGGTCGTGCTGCCGCAGATGGAGAGCTCGGAGACGAAAGCGGCCGCCCAGGCCCTAATCGCCGGTGCGGCGCCGGCGCAGCAGCAGGTTGCCGCGGCGGCGGAGAAGGCGGGCAATCTCTCAGGCGCCGGCAAAGGGATAAAACTGGCGCCGCAGTCGGATCCAAAGCACGGCGAGCTCAAGTGGGTGGTTCAGGACGGTGGCGAGATCCGAGGCTGGAACGAGAAGAACGCGATCGAGATTGGCCTCGCTCCGGTGCTCGCGGGCGGCAAAGTGAGCTGGCGCTGTCACGGATATCCAAACGTCGCGATGCCGGCGAGCTGCGGCGGGCGCTGACGCGGCGGAAGATCCGGTTCACACCGCGCGAGGGCTACGCCTACCTGAAATCCCGGGCGGGCGCCCGTACGGCGGTCAGAATGCCCTGCATGATTGCCGCGGGCGGCGGAGGGCAGCCAGGCACGGCGACGTCGACCGGAATCACGTTTGCGACGCGCCCGCAGCTGGCGTAACCGTCGCCGAAGATGCCGCCGCTGCAGCCGCAGTCCCCTATCGCCAGCACCAGCTTGGGCTCGGGCGTCGCTTCGTAGGTTCGGCGCAGGGCCTCTTCCATGTTGCGCGAGACCGGGCCGGTTACCATCAGCATGTCGGCGTGCCGCGGGCTTGCAACGAAGCGGATTCCGAGGCCTTCGATGTTGTAGTAGGGGTTGGCGAGGCCGTGAATCTCAAGCTCGCACCCGTTGCACGATCCCGCATCGACGTGCCGGATGGCGAGCGCGCGGCCAAGCAGGCGCAGCACTTCCTGGTTCAGGCGGTCCGCAATCTGCCGCAGCGAGTCGTCGGCCTGCGGGGCGGCCTCGGTCTTGATGCCGACTTTCACGATCTGCCGCAGCAGCTTGTGCATCCTCAGAGGTCCTGTCCGGCGTAGGAGAGGTTGAACGACTTGTTGATCAAGGGAAAGTCGGGAACGATGTTGCCCAGGATCGCGTGCTCGAGCGCGGGCCAGTTCTGCCATGACGGATCGTGCGGGTGGCAGCGCCGCACCGTGCCCGTGGCGCCCGCCTCGAGCGCGACGAACACCTCGCCGCGCCAGCCTTCGACCCAGCCCAAGCCGAAGCCACCCTCGGGGGCGACGGCAAGAGGCGCGACGCAGTCGCCACCCGGCAGGTGGCGCAGGATGCGGCGCTCGAGCCGCAGCGATTCGAACAGTTCCTCGAAGCGCACGTTGACTCGAGCCGCCACGTCGCCCGCGCGGTCGGTTATTACTTTGGGCTGAAGCTCGGCGTAGGGTGCGTAGCCCGGGTGCGCGCGGGCATCGAGCGCGATTCCGCAGGCGCGTGCCGCCAGTCCGACCACGCCCAGGCGAGCGGCGGTATCCGGCGCGAGCCGGCCGCAGGCCATGAACCGGTCCTGCAGGCCCGCGTGGTCGTCGTAGATTGCGCGCAGCGCGCGGACCTCGCGTTCGATCCGGTCCGCCTCGTCCAGCAGCAAGGCGATGGCAGCAGGGTCGACGTCCACCGCGACTCCGCCGGGCACGATCCGGTCCATGAGGTAGCGGTGACCGAACAGGCGCGCGTTCACGCGCAGTACATCCTCCTTGAGTCGGGAAAATTGGGCCAGGCCGAAGGCCAGTCCGCCGTCGTTGCCGAGGTAACCGAGGTCGCCCAAGTGATTGGCGATGCGCTCGCGCTCGAGCAGCAGGGCCCGCAGGCGCAGCGCCCGCTCGCCAGGCTGCGCGCCGCTGATCGACTCCAGCGCCATGGCATAGGCCCAGGCGTACGCGACCGTGCTGTCTCCCGAGACGCGGCCGGCGAGGCGGATCGCGTCAGTGAGAGACATCTGCTCGAAGCGCTTCTCGATGCCCTTGTGCTTGTAGCCGAGCCTTTGCTCGAGCCGCAGCACGCGCTCGCCGACGACCGAGAAGCGGAAATGACCGGGCTCGATTGTGCCCGCGTGCACCGGACCAACCGGAATCTCGTGTACGCCGTCGCCTTCGACCGTGACGAACCGGTAGGAATCCGGCTGTGCCGGCCAGCGCGTGCCGGCGGCTATGTTCCGGCGCAGCGGGAAGATGTCCGTCGGCCAGGCGCCGTGGCGCAGCCAGGGTCGGGAATCCGCCGCAGTGCCGTCGCCCGTGAGCGCGCGAACTCCGTACAGATCGTAAACCGCCCGCTGCATGCGGTTCGCGCAGGGAAAACTGTCCGACAGGTCCGGAAAGCTCGCGTCGTGCTCCGGAACGCGCAGCTCGAGGCATATCAGCCCCTCGAACGAGACCAGCAGGGCACGCACGCACAGGCCCGCCCCACGATCGCTGTCGTCGCTCGCCCACATCGCGGCCAGGCGGCCGCCCCGGGCGGCGATATCCTCGCCGGCGCGCAGCCATAGCTGCGCGTCCACGACCGCCCGCCATGCGACGACGCTTCCGCCGAGCGGCTCGAACCGGACTCCGGGCAGCTCGGGTTCCATGGTTATCCGATCAGGCGCGCGGCCTGGCGGTACCAGGCGGCGAGATAGGGAGGCATGTAAAGCCCGAGCAGCAGCACGATGCCCAGATGCGCAAATACGGGCAGCAGCGCCGGCGGATGGGGCAACCGCTTGGCGGTGGATTCGCCGAAGACCATCGGCTGCACCTTGCCGAAGATAGCCGCAAACGCGATGCCGAGCGCGCCGACAAGGATCGGGGCGGCCCACGGTCGCATCGCGATCGTCTGGGTGAGGATCAGGAACTCGCTCGCGAACACGCCGAACGGCGGCATGCCGAGGATCGCGACAGTGCCCAGCATCAGCCCCCAGCCGACGGTGGGACTGACCCGCATCAGGCCGCGGATGTTCTCCATCAGCTGCGTGCCGGTCTTCTGGGTGGCGTGACCGACGGCGAAGAAGATCGCGCTCTTGGTTAGCGAATGCATCGTCATGTGAAGCAGCCCGGCGAAGCTGGCCACCGGGCCTCCCATGCCGAACGCAAAGGCAATCAGGCCCATGTGCTCGATCGAGGAATAGGCGAACATGCGCTTGATGTCGCGCTGGCGCGAGAGAAAGAACGCACCCACCACCACCGACAGCAGGCCAAAGCCCATCATCAGCGAGCCGGCGAACGGCAGCCTGCCGGCCTGGTGCAGGGATCCGTCCGTGATCACCTTGCAGCGGATCAAGGCGTACAGCGCGACGTTCAGCAGCAGCCCGGAGAGCACCGCCGACACGGGCGTAGGGCCTTCGGCATGGGCATCAGGCAGCCAGTTGTGCAGCGGAACCAGCCCGACCTTGGTACCGTAGCCGACCAGCAGAAATACGAACGCGATCGACATGACGGTCGGCTCGAGGCTGGCCTTCACCGCGTCGAGGTGAGTCCACAGCAGGGAGCCGACGCCGGGGCCCAGTACCCGTTCGGCCGCGAAATACACCAGGATGGTGCCGAACAGCGCCTGCGCGATGCCCACGCCGCAAAGGATGAAATATTTCCAGGCCGCCTCGAGTGAGGCGGGAGTGCGGTACAGCGCGACCAGCAGCACCGTGGTCAGCGTGGCGGCCTCCATAGCCACCCACATGATGCCCAGGTTGTTGGTGGTGAGTACCAGCAGCATCGTGAAACTGAACATCTGGTACATGCTGTGATACAGCCGAAGTCCGGCAGCCGAAACACGCCCATGATCGCGCTCGATGCGCATGTAGGGGCGCGAGAACAGCGCCGTGGTCATGCCGACGAAGGCCGTCAGCGCGACCAGAAACACGTTAAGGGGGTCGACGAAGAACTGCTCGTGCAGCGCGCGCAGCGGTCCGTGCGCAACGATGCGCGCCGTGAGCGCGGCAGCGGCAGCGAAGGTAAGCGTGCTGAAGAACGCGTTGACTTCGGCCGCGCGCTCGCGATGGCCGTACAGGGCCAGTACGAGCGCGCCAGCCAGCGGCGAGCCCAGGAGTGCGAGCATCTCGATCATCAGTGTTCCTTCAGCCTCTCCAGGTGGCGCGTGTCGAGCGAGTCAAAGCGCTCGCGGATCTGGAAGATAAATATGCCGAGGATCAGCGCGCCAACCAGGACGTCGAGCGCGACACCGAGTTCGACCACCATGGGCATCCCGTACACGGCACCGGTGGCGGCGAAGAACAGGCCGTTCTCCATCGCAAGGAAGCCGATGACCTGCGGTATCGCCTTCGAGCGCGTGATCATCATCAGGAACGAGAGCAAGACGCTCGCGAGCGCGATGCCGAGCGTCGAGCGGGTGACCGTACCGGCGAGCTGGGAGATCGGCAGCGCGAGGTTGAATGCCAGCACGACCAGAACGATGCCTACCAGCATCGTGGTCGGAATATTGATGAGGGTCTCGACGTCCCACTTGATATTCAGCTTGCGGATCATCCGATGCAGAATCCAGGGCAACAGGATCACTTTCAACGCCAGCGTCAGCAGCGCCGACCAGTACAGATGATGCTGTCCCGTAAGCGCCGCCACCAGGCCGGTGGTGAGGAACAGCACGAAGCCCTGCGCCGCGAACAGGTTGATCAGCGACAGCATCCTGCGCTGGGCGAGCATTGCGAAGGCGAGCAGCAGCAGCACGGCAGCGAAAAGATTCACCAGCTGGGGGCCGTAGTGGGCGAGCATCTCAGCTCTCGAGCAGCACGTGCACCAGCATCGCGAGCACCGCGAACAGAAACGCGCTGCCGAGGAATTCGGGCGCCCGGAAGATGCGCATCTTGGCGCTCATGATCTCGATCAGCGCGAGCGCCGCGCCCCCGAGCACGAGCTTCACCAGCAGCGCAGGAAGAGCGAGGATGATTCCGAGCCAGTCCCCGCTCTCGGCGATGCCGAAGGGAAAGAACAGCGCTAGCCCCATGCAGGAATACACGAACAGCTTCAGGCTGGCGGCCCACTCGATCATCGCGAGGTGGCGTCCCGAGTACTCGAGCACCATCGCCTCGTGGATCATCGTCAGCTCGAGGTGGGTGGCCGGATTGTCGACCGGGATGCGCGCATTCTCGGCCAGCGACACCATGGTGAACGCGACGCCGGCGAATGCCATGCTCGGGTAGATCACGAATTCCTTGTGCGCGAGCGTGTGCACGATGGTCGAGAGCGAGGTCGAGCCCGAGATCAGCGAGGCGGTGAACAGCACCATCAGGAGCGCGGGCTCGGCGAGAAAGCCGACCATCATCTCGCGCCGCGCGCCGAGCGAGCCGAATGCGGTGCCGATATCCATTCCGGCGAGGGAAACGAACAGCCGCGCCAGCGCGAGCAGGCCGACGAGCGCGATCGCGTCCGCCGCGGCATTCAGCGGCAGATCGATGTCCAGCGTCGGCACGATAGCCGCGGCGAGCGCGAGGCTGCCGAAGATCAGGTACGGCGCGAAGCGGAACAGCGGGCTGGCGCCGTGCGCCAGCACGACTTCTTTCTGGAACAGCTTGTTCAGGTTGCGGTAAGGCTGCAACAGACCCGGCGCGCTACGGTTCTGCAGCCAGGCGCGGCACTGGTTGACCCATCCGGTGAGCAGCGGCGCGAGCAGGATCGCGAGCATCAGCTCGGTGAACTGCGCCGCAATGCCGGCCAGATTGATCATTGGACGAAAAACAGCAGCAGGAGCAATGTGACGAAGCTGTACATCAGGTATACGGAGATGCGCCCGCGCTGCAGTACGGTGATCAGCGCGGTCAACTTCTCGACTCCGCGCGCGAGCGGCAGGTAAAGCCAGTGCCAGAGCCGGTCGTCGACCACCTCCCTGTAGCGCGGCCGCGCGTCCAGCGGCGCGGGCAGCGATTGCTCGATGCGAAAGAACGGCTCGAACACGTGGCGCACCGGCTGGCCGAAGCCCTCCGCGGTGTCCTGCATGCGCGCGTCCAGACCCGCGAACCCGCAATCCCACGGCCGGCTGCGGCGCACGCGCCCGTGATAGAACATCCGCACCGCGAGCCAGGCGAGCGCCACAAGCAGCGCGGTGAGCACGAAGAACAGGATCGGACTGTAGCTCGCGCGCTGCGGCTCGATTGGCGCAAGGAACAGCCAGCCCTGTGCCAGGCTGGCGATCCCGCTGCCGGCGAGCGCGCGCGTGATCGGATCGAGCATGCCGATCACGATCGCCGGCAGCAATCCGAGCAGCACGCAGGCGGCCGCGAGCCAGAGCAGGCCGAGCCGTTCCCACGATCCGGCATCGCGCGCATCGGCGAGCTTGGGCTCGCGCGGCTGGCCGAGGAAGATCACGCCGTAGAACTTGACCATTACGTAGCCCGACAGCGCCGCGGTGAGGGCAATCGATGCTGCGGCGATCGGCACCAGCATGTTGAGGTAGGAATGCGGCAGGGCGGGGCTGAACAGGAAGGCCTGCAGCAGCAGCCATTCGGATACAAAGCCGTTGAGCGGCGGCAGCCCGGCAATCGCGACCGTGCCGATGAGCGCGGTCCAGGCGACCCAGGGCATGCGGTGGATAAGTCCACCCAGGCGGCCGAGGCTGCGTTCGCTGGTCGAGTGCAGCACCGAGCCGGTGGCGAGAAATAGCAGGCTCTTGAAGAAAGCGTGATTGAGGCAGTGATACAGCGTCGCGGTGAGCGCCAGCGCGGCGAGCGCGTTCATGGCGAAACCGCGAAACAGCAGAGTCAGCCCGAAACCGGCGACGATAAACCCGATGTTTTCGATCGACGAGTAGGCAAGCAGGCGCTTCATGTCGGTCTGCACCGCAGCGTAGACCGCGCCAAACAGCGCGGACAGCAGGCCTGCGGCGAGCGCGACCACGCCCCACCACCACAACGGAAAGCCAATCAGGTCGAGGGTGACGCGAAGCATGCCGTAGATCGCGGTCTTCAGCATCACCGCGCTCATCAAAGCCGAAACCGGGGAGGGCGCGGCGGGGTGCGCTTCGGGCAACCAGGCGTGCAGCGGCAGGATTCCCGCCTTGCCCCCGAATCCGACCAGCGCCAGAAGGAACGCGACGGTCGCCCAGCCCGAGGACGGCGCGATTTGCCGCATGGCCTGAAAGGTGTATTCGCCGCTGCCGCCTTGCAGCGCGCCGAAGCAGAGCAGGATCGCGATCGCGCCGAGGTGCGCCATCAGAAGATAGAGGTAGCCGGCGCGACGGATCTCGGCGTGTCGATGATCGCTGGTAACCAGGAAGTAGGACGAAAGCGCCATCGACTCCCAGCAAACCATGAAGAAGTAGGCGTCGTCGGCCAGCAGCAGCAGCGCCATGCTGGCGAGGAACAGGTGGTAGTACAGGCCTTGCAGGCCGGGGGGAGTGCCTTCGCCCTTGCGGAAGTAGCCGCAGGCGAACAGCGACACGCCGGCCGACACCGCGCCGAGCAGCAGCAGGAAGAACGCGGACAGCGCGTCCAGGCGGGCGTGAAACGGCAGGTCGGGCAGGCCCAGCGGAAGCGTTCGCGCCAGCGCCGGCTCGAAGATCGCCGGCAGCGCGACTGCGGCGAGCGCGAGGCCGGTAAGCGCGCCGATCGGAAACAGCACCCGGCTGATGAGGCGAATGCTCGCGGGCGCCAGCAGGCCTGCCAGGCCGAGGCATACCCAGAGCAAGGCCAGGCCCAGCGTGGCGTCGAGGGAATCTAAATGCACGTCTGCTGCCGATGCGTGACGCGCAATTCTAACAGGCTGTTATGAAAAAGATTTCTCCGTGGGCGTGGGGCGGCGCCATGCAACAAGATAGCGTTCCGACGGGCCTTGCGAGCCGCGATTTAGTGGCTCGCGCGCGCCGCTAGCGCTTCACGCCGCGCACAATTCGGCGCGCCACGAGCGCGCCAAGGATCGCGGCGCCGCTGACTACCAGCCAGTCGCGCCGGCGCCAGCCACGCTTCGGGGGCGTCGGAACCGAGTCGATCATCTGCGTCGCGGTCAATGCCGCGTCCGCGCCGGCGTCTGGCGCCTCCGCGCCGGTAAGCGCGGCGAGGCGCTGCGTCGCCTCGAAAGAATCGAAGCCTCGTGCCAGGTGGTGCCCTGCTGGCTTGTCGAGCGGCAGCGTCGACTGGTCGTCGAGACGCGTGCGGTCGAAGGTATGGGCGTGGGCGAGCGTCTTCGCGCCAGGATCGGCGATCGTGTTTCCGGAGCGCGCGCTCAGCCCGGCGGAGAACAGTTCGCGCTGCGCCGTATCGGCCCCAGGCGACGCAAGCTGGCGCTCGCATTCGCGCAGGTCGGACGCCAGCTCGGCTGCGCTCTGGTAGCGTTCTTCGAGCGACTTCGCGAGCATCTTGGCCACGACGTAGTCGAGCAGCTCGGGAACCTCGCGGTTGCGCAGGCTCGGCGCGGGTGGAGAGAGATTGACGATCTGGTACATGAGCGCCGTGACACTCTCGCCGCCGAAGGGGGCCGTTCCGGTGAGCATCTCGTACAGGATGATGCCGAGCGAGAAGAGGTCGCCGCGCTGATCGGCGCGCTTGCCCAGGACGTGCTCGGGCGACATGTACTTCGGCGAGCCAAGCATCATCCCGGTTTGCGTCAGCGATTCGGACGCGCGCATGCGCGCGATGCCGAAGTCGGCGATCTTCACATTGCCGCCCGGCGTCACCAAGATGTTGGGCGGCTTGATATCGCGATGAACGATGCCGCGCTCGTGCGCGTAGGCGAGCCCTTCTGCGACCTGGGCCGCGATCGATATCGCCTGCGCAACGGGGAGCGGACGCCCCGACGAGAGAAGCGCGCGCAACTCGACGCCCTCGACGAA
The DNA here is from genome assembly GCA_035517095.1 of Burkholderiales bacterium. Taxonomy (GTDB): domain Bacteria; phylum Pseudomonadota; class Gammaproteobacteria; order Burkholderiales; family SG8-39; genus DAHVFK01. The sequence goes on along the minus strand of DATIZK010000049.1, from coordinate 27,378 downwards.
CTCCATCGCCATGTAGGCGATATCGCCGTTCTTGCCGACGTCGTAGATGGTAACGATACTGGGGTGGCTGAGCCCGCCCGCGGCACGCGCCTCCTGGTAGAAGCGTGCCTCGTAGTTCTCGATGCCGTCGCGCTCGAGCGACATGTTGATCGTCTTGATCGCGACCGAGCGGCCGAGGACCGGGTCGGTGGCCTTGTACACGACCCCCATCGCGCCGCGCCCGAGCTCCGAGACGAGCTCGTAGCGGCCGACGGTTCTCGGTTCCATCTCCGGCACCATCCTGCGTGCGCTCAGCGCCCAGCCTTCACCGAGCGGAACACGGGGCCCCAGATCGGGTGCCCCGCCTCGGCCGGGGAAAGCTGCATCTGCGGGTCGATATCCAGCGCCAGCCGGAACTCGGCGCGACAGCGGCGCTCGTCACCCGAGGCGCAGTAGATGAATGCGAGGTACTTGTGCGCGCGCACCCGGTCAGAGTCCCACAGTCCGAGCTCGAGTGCGGTGCGTAAGTCCCCGCTCGCTTCCGTGTACGCGCCGTCGTCGTATTTCCTTATGCCGGTCGCGAGCGCCGTCTCGCCGTCGCGGTGGAAGGCACGCGAGACCGAGGCCTGCAGGTCGCGCATCGGCGCCCAGGAGCAAGCCGCGAGCGTCGCGGCCGCGGCCAAGGCGAACGCGGTTCCAATCACTCGTGCGACACTCCCCCTAGCCATCGCGCCTTTCACTGGAAGCGGTGCCTTATTCTGACCGGCTCGCCCGCCCTGACCTCAACGTTCGCCACGTGGCTGGGGAACGTGGTATTGCGGATCTCCACCGTGTGCGGGCCGAGCGGAACTTCGATCTGCCTCAGCGGCGGGCTCACGCCGCGCTCCTTGCCGTCGACGATTACCCGACCCCAGGGAGCGATCGCGAGCCGAATCGTACCAAGCCGGGGCGCCGTCGCCACGGGGTTCTTGTGCTCGCGCTTGGCCTCGGCGCGGATCGGCTTGAGCGCCGGTGCCGGCGCCGGATTCGCCGCCGCGGGGGCCGCCAGCGCCTGCTGGGCAGGCAGCGCGGCGGAGGCCGTCTCGCGCTCGAGCCTGCCGCGCAAGGTCAGGCCGATGCCGACCAGTGCGACGAACACGAGCGACGCGGCCAGCAGCGCCGCGCGGTTAAGCCCCAGCGGCCCCGTGGCCGCCAGCCAGCCGGCGCCTGCGCCGTTCTCGCGCAGGCGCGCTACGGTGTCGACCACGCGGCGTCCGGCCGGGATGCCAGAGCCGACGGAATAGACCTCGTGCGCGCGAACGTGCTTGTCGGTTCGCGAGCCCTCGTGAAAGAACAGTTTCTCGTAGTCGCGCGAAAGGCGCGACACCACTTCGTAGAAGGAGCGCGACACGAGCAGCTGTCCGGGCCGCGCAAAGCCCATGACGCGTTGCGCGACGTTTATCCCGTCGCCGATGATATTCATCTGACCGTTCAGGTCCTTCAGCAGCCGCACCGGACCGAGGTTGACGCCCAGGCGCACCGGCAACGCGCCGGCCGAATCGCGAATGGACATGGCTGAGAACAGGGCGTCTTCCGGATCGCCGAGGAAGGCGATCGAGGCGCCGTCGCCCGTATCGAGGATGATTCTGTCCCGCACCGGAACCTGATCGAGCGCGTTGGCCAAGATGCCGTTGAACGACTGCTTTAGCTGCAGTTGCTCCGCCACCGGCTTCTTCGAGTATTCCGCGATGTCGAGGAACACGACGCTGCACACCAGCGTGCGACCGGAATTCTCCATCTCAGGGCGTCGCCCGATTTGCGGCGCGGGGCCGCGACGTCATTATTTTACGCGCATGCCGGGCAGCGCCCCTTCGTCGGGTGCAATGAGGAATATGCCCGGACCTTCGCCCGAGGCGGCCAGCACCATTCCCTCCGACACGCCGAAGCGCATCTTGCGCGGCGCGAGATTCGCGACCATCACCGTGTGGCGCCCCTTTAAGCTCTCGGGCGCATATGCCGACTTGATACCGGCAAAGACGGTGCGCGTCCCGTCGCCGATATCGAGCGTGAGCTTTAGCAGTTTGTCCGCGCCTTCGACCTGCTGCGCGTCCAGGATGCGCGCCACGCGCAGGTCGATCTTGTTGAAATCTTCGATTGAGATGGTTTGGTTCACTGCGCTCTCCTCGGCGGCGTGCTGCTGGTGCTCGGCATGGCGTTGCTGGGATTGCTGCGGCGGCGCGGGTTGCAGGCTTTCCCGGTTCGCATCGACCAGCGCCCCGACCTGTTTCGCGTCGATGCGCGTCAGCAGGTGCTTGTATGGCCCGATACGCGTGACGGGGCGGCCAAGATCGGCCCACGCCAACGGGTATTCAAGACCGAGAAGCTCGGCCGCTCGCGCTGCCGTTTGCGGAAGTATCGGCGCCAGGTAGTTGGTCAGCGCGCGGAACGCGTTCACGCAGTCGGAGCACAGCACGTGCAGCTCGGCCCTGCGGCAAGCATCTTTCGCCAGGTCCCAGGGCTTGTCCTGGTCAATCTGCCGGTTGATCAGGTCCGCGACCCGCATGACCTCGCGCAGGGCCTTGCCGTACTCACGGTTCTCGTACGCTTGCGTGATCGTTTCTTCGGCGTCGTAGGCGTGCATCGAGTAACGGCGAGTTTCTACGACCCGATTGGGGTCCTCGGGCAGCACCCGGCCGTCGAAGTGCTTGTTCAAGATCGCCGCGTAGCGGCTGATGATGTTCACGTATTTGCCGACCAGGTCGCTGTTCACCCGGGCGACGAAGTCGTCCAGGCTGAGATCGATGTCCTCCATGGTCGGGCCGAGCTTGGCGGCGTAGTAGTAGCGCAGCCACTCGGGGTTGAGGCCCAGCCGCAGGTAGCTCTCCGCGGTGATGAACGTGCCGCGGCTCTTGGACATCTTCTCGCCGTTAACGGTGAGAAAGCCGTGGGCAAAGATCTTCGACGGGGTGCGGTAGCCGGCGTGCTCCAGCATCGCGGGCCAGAACAGCGCGTGGAAGTACAGGATGTCCTTGCCGATGAAATGCACCAGCTCGGTGTCGCTGCCCGGGCGCAGGAAGGCGTCCTGATCGATCGCGGCGCCCTCGGCGCGCCGCCGCGCGGCGTAATTCACGAAGCTGCCGAAGTAGCCGACCGGCGCGTCGAGCCAGACGTAGAAGAACTTCGTCCCGCCGCTGCCGGGGATGGGGAAGCCGAAGTAGGGCGGATCGCGCGAGATGTCCCAGTCGGCGAGCAGGTGCTCACCCTGCTCGCCCAGCCACTCCTTCATCTTGTTGGCCGCTTCGGGCTGCAGCCGCTCGCCGCCCTGGGTGAAGCGGCGCAGGAACGCCTCGCAGCGCGGGTCCGAGAGGCGGAAGAAATGGTGCTCGGAGGCGCGCCGCTCGGGGCGGGCGCCCGAAATCACCGAATAGGGATTCTTAAGGTCGGTGGGCGAATAGGTCGCGCCGCAGACTTCGCAGGAATCGCCGTACTGGTCCTTGGCGCCGCACCTGGGGCATTCGCCCTTGATGTAGCGGTCGGGCAGGAACATCTGCTTGACCGGGTCGTAGAACTGTTCCACTGAGCGCACCGCGATCAGGCCGCGATCCTTCAGTTGCAGGTAGATGTCCTCGCATAGGGCCCGATTCTCGGGCGAATCGGTCGTATAGTAGTTGTCGAAGCCGATCTGAAAGCCGTCGAAATCGCTCTTGTGCTCGTGCCATACCCGCTCGATCAGCTGGCGCGGGCTGATCCCTTCGGCGTCGGCGCGCAGCATGATCGGCGTGCCGTGGGTGTCGTCGGCGCAGACGTAGTGGACCTCGTGGCCGCGCATCTTCTGGAACCGCACCCAGATATCGGTCTGGATGTATTCGACCAGGTGGCCGAGGTGGATCGCGCCGTTGGCATAGGGCAGGGCGGAGGTGACGAGGATCCTGCGGCGGGACATCGGCGCGGCCTGAAGCGGAGTGGGCGATTCTAGCAAAGCGACCAGGGTTTCTATGCCGCATCAGCGCCGTTTTCGGTAAACTTGAGTGCTTTTTCTCCGCCCGGGCGTGGTGCGGGGCGAGGAAACCGAAATGACCATCAGCGAAGCCCAAGTCCAGGCTGCTCTCAAGCAGCTCATCGACCCGAACACCGAAAAGGACTTCCTCAGTACCCGCTCTGCGCGCAATATCAAGGTCAGCGGCGCCGACGTGTCGCTGGAGGTCGAGCTCGGCTACCCGGGCAAGAGCCAAATCGAGCCGATCCGACGGCAGATCTCCGAAGCGCTGCGCAAGGCGGGCGCAGCCGCCGTGACGGTGAGCGTGAGCTCGAAGGTCGTCGCGCATGCGGTGCAGAAGGGCGTGAAGTTGATTCCCGGGATCAAGAACATCATCGCCGTGGCGTCTGGCAAGGGCGGCGTCGGCAAGTCGACCACCGCGGTCAACCTGGCGCTCGCGCTTGCGGCCGAGGGCGCGTCGGTGGGAATTCTCGATGCCGACATCTACGGCCCTTCGCAGCCGATGATGCTCGGCATATCGGGGCGTCCCGAATCGAAGGACGGCAAGAGCCTCGAGCCGATGGAGGGCCACGGCATTCAGGCCATCTCGATAGGCTTCCTGATCGATACCGACACGCCGATGGTGTGGCGCGGGCCGATGGTGACGCAGGCCCTCGAGCAGCTGCTCAAGGACACGCGCTGGCGCGACCTCGACTACCTGGTGGTCGACCTGCCCCCGGGAACGGGCGACATCCAGCTCACGCTCGCCCAGAAAGTCCCGGTCACCGGCGCCGTGATCGTCACCACGCCCCAGGACATCGCCCTGATCGACGCCCGCAAGGGCCTCAAGATGTTCGAGAAGGTCGGCATACCGATCCTCGGTGTGGTCGAGAACATGTCGATCCACGTCTGCCCCAAGTGCGGCCATGAGAGCCACATCTTCGGCTCCGGCGGCGCCGACAGGATGTGCGCCGACTACGGCACCGAGTTGCTCGGCCAGCTGCCGCTCGACGCGGCAATACGCGAGCAGGCGGATTCCGGCCGCCCGACCGTGGTGGCCGACCCCGACGGGCGGGTGGCGGAAATCTACCGCCGCATCGCGCGCCGCTGCGCGGTGAAGATCGCGGAGTCGCAGCGCGACATGACCTCCAAGTTTCCCAACATCGTGGTACAGAACACCTGACGGCTAGATGACGATCAAGTCGGACACCTGGATTCGCCGCATGGCGCGGAGCTCGCGCATGATCGAGCCCTTCGAGCCTGGCCAGGTCAAGGAGCTCGGCGGGCGGAGGATCGTGTCGTACGGGACCTCGAGCTACGGCTACGATATCCGCTGCTCGAACGAGTTCAAGATCTTCACCAACATCAACTCGACCATCGTCGATCCCAAGGCGTTCGACGAGAAGTCCTTCGTCGACTTCCGGGGCGAAGTCTGCATCATCCCCCCCAATTCCTTCGCGCTGGCGCGCACGGTCGAGTACTTCCGCATCCCGCGCAATGTGCTGACAATCTGCCTCGGCAAGTCGACTTACGCCCGCTGCGGCATCATCGTGAACGTCACCCCGCTCGAGCCGGAGTGGGAGGGGCACGTGACGCTGGAGTTCTCCAATACCACACCGCTGCCGGCCAAGATATACGCCAACGAGGGCGTGGCGCAGGTGATCTTCATCGAGTCGGACGAAGTGTGCGAGACCTCGTACAAGGATCGCGGCGGCAAGTACCTGGGCCAGCAGGGCGTGACGCTGCCTCGCATCTGATCCGTCCCGCCGGCGCCACCAAAGCACAATATGGCGCCGCGCGCCGCTTGCGCTTCCCGCATCTTGTGGTTTTGGACCCGCGGCCGGCGCCGGGCGCCGACTGTGCGAGCTTGAAAAAACCGCGCCTAAGCCCTTGACTCAGCGAGGGTCGCCCCTATAATCGGCTCAAGTCTACCAACCCCCAGCGAGGGCAAGGAGGTCATCATGACAGGCAGAAAGAGATACGCGATGCGCTTCGACGTTTGCGTTCTGGAAATTCCTGAAACTTAGTTGAACCGGGAGACGTGAATGGGCGCTCGCCCCGCAAGCATAGCTCGCAACAAGCAATCGACACTTCCGCAAGAACAGCTCTTCGACACGCACCCCGAAGTCAGCCTCGACTTCGAGACCGTGCGCCAGGCCGCCCGCAAGAAGTACACGCGGCCATTCCTGATCCTCGACACTGCCATCGTGCGCGAAAAGGCGCGGCGCTTCCATGCCGCCATGCCGCGCGTGCGGCCGCATTACGCGGTCAAGGCGAACCCGGACCCGCGCGTGCTCAAGGTCCTGGTCGAGGAAGGCGCAGGCTTCGAGATCGCCTCGATCGCTGAACTCGACCTCCTCCTTTCGCTGGGGGTGCCTGCGGCCGAGGTGTTCTACTCCAATCCGGTCAAGTCACGCGATTCGATCGCCTACGCCGCCGCCAAGGGCGTCGAGTGGTTCGTGCTCGACAGCGTCGACGAGCTTAGACGGGTGCATGGGGTGAAGTCCGATGCCAAGCTCTACGTGCGAGTCGCGACACCCAACATCGGCAGCGATTGGCCGCTGTCCGGCAAGTTCGGCGCCGGGGCGGCCGAAACGCGGGAAATCATCGCCACTGCGGCCAAGCTGGGCGCCGACCTGGCGGGGGTGACCTTCCACGTCGGCTCGCAATGCCGAAACCCGGAGAATTGGCGCGTCGGGATCGAGAAGGCGCGCGCGGTGTTCGACGCCATGACGAAGGCCGGGCTCAAACCGCGCCTGCTCGACATCGGCGGCGGGTTTCCGGTGCGCCACGTCAGGCCCATCCCGTCGATCGAGGTGATCGGCAACGTGGTAAACGAGGCACTGAAGTCGTTTTCTGCCGAGGTGCAGGTTATCGCCGAGCCGGGGCGCTATCTCGTCTCCGACGCCGGCTATTTCGTCTGTCGCGTGCTGGGGACGGCGGCGCGCGCGAGCAAGCGCTGGCTGCACCTCGATGCCGGCCTGTTCGGCGGCATCATAGAGAGCACCGAGGGCCTCAAGTACCGCATCCGCACCGATCGTTCCGGCCCGGACGTGACGTGGAACGTCGCCGGCCCGACTTGCGATTCGGTGGACGTGATCCTGCGCGACGAGCCGCTGCCATCGGATCTGCAGGAGGGCGATTTCTTCTATTTGCGCAACGCCGGTGCTTACACGACTGCCTACGCGAGCGAGTTCAACGGCTTCCCGCTGCCGGAAGTGAGGGTCTTCGAGTCCGGTCGGGCGCGCTCGTAACGCACGAAGTCGTAACGCAGGCCGTCGGCCGTCGCGCGCGCGACCCGCGCGCTTTCGCGCCAAGCGCCGCGATCGAAGTCTGGAAACCGGGCGTCGCCCTCGAAGGCGCGCTGAATTTCGGTCAGCAGCAGAACGTCGGCACCGGCGAGTGCCGTGGCGTACAGCTCTGCACCTCCGATCACGTACACGAGCGGCGAATCCGCGCACAGGGCGAGCGCGGACTCGAGTGACGACGCCACGCTCGCGCCGGGCGCAGCGTACCCCTGGCGGCGGGTGACTACGACATTGTCGCGTCCTGGCAGGGGCTTACCGAGCGAATGCCAAGTACGGCGCCCCATGATCACAGGGTGGCCGTAAGTCAGTGCCTTGAAATGCTGCAGATCCTCCGGCAGGTACCATGGCAGTTTGCCCCAGGCGCCGATGACGCCGTTGGAGGCGACCGCAGCGATCAGGTGCACGTGAAGGACATGGCGTTCGACTGCCGGCGTTTGTGACATTCGTCCTGTCTGCGACGGAATTTTGCAATAATTATAGGCAGATGGGCGCCAATCCGTCCCCCGCGGCTACGGCGCTTCCGTATCCGCGCTCGTTCCTAGGGCTGCTGCTCGCCGGCTTCACGCTGGTTGCATTGCCGCTCGCGGGCGCGCTCGCCTACTCTGCGTGGAATACGGAACGGCTGGCCGAGCAGAGCCGCAACGCCGTGTTCAGCGCGGCGCAGGCAGCGCGCGCCAGCCGGTCGCTGGTCAACCGCATCGGTTCGATTGAACGCCTTGCGCAGCAGGTGACCTTGCTCGCCGATCCGGTGCTGATGGAAGACTATGCACGCGTGCACCGAAGCTTCAAGCAGGTATCGAGCGAGCTCTCGCAGTTGCCGCTCGACGGCCAGCAGCTGATCGCGCTGGATCGCACCGTAAAGCAGGAGCAGAGCCTGTATGATCGGCTCACCGTGCAGCCGCGCGGACGCATCGATCCGCGCGCGATCGGCGCCGAAGCCGACCAGCTCGCGGACAACGCTTATGAGATGCTCGCGATCAGCTATCTGGTCGCCGACCGCGAGGTCGACCGCCTGCGCTCCAGCGCGGAAGTCGTGCAACAGCGCCTGATCCTGCTGGTGATCTTCAGCACCGCGATCGCGCTTGCAATCGCACTCGGCCTGACCCGCTTCATCGTGCGCCCGATCGCGGAGCTGGACGCGTCGATTCGGCAGCTGGGCAGCGCGGATTTTACGCGCCCGATCAGGGTGCGCGGGCCGGAGGATCTGCAATATCTGGGGCAGCGCCTGGACTGGTTGCGGCGCCGGCTGACCGAGCTCGAGGCGCAGAAGAACCGCTTCCTGCGCAACGTGTCTCACGAGCTGAAGACACCGCTTACCGCGTTGCGCGAAGGCGCGGAGTTGCTGAACGACCAGGTCGCGGGACCGCTCGCGCCGCCGCAGCAGCAGGTGGTGGCGATCATGCGCGACAACAGCCTCAAGCTGCAGCGCCTGATCGAGGGCTTGCTCGACTATCAGCGTGCGCTCCATGCCGCGGCCTCGCTGGATCTGCAGCCGGTCGCGCTCGACGCTCTGGTGCGCGACGCGGCGCGCGCGCATCAGCTCGCTGCGCGCGCCAAGCGCCAGCGCGTGGCGCTCGATCTTCAACCGGTGATGGTTCGCGCCGATCCCGAAAAACTGCGCTCGATCGTGGATAATTTGCTCGGCAACGCGGTCAAGTTCACCCCCGAGGGGGGAAGCATTTCGGTGGTCGCGCGGGAAGAAAGCGGCGCGGCGACGCTCGAAGTGATAGATTCCGGTCCGGGCGTCCCGGCCGAAGAGCGTGAATCCGTGTTCGATTCCTTCTTTCGCGGTCGGGCGAAGGCCAGCGGGCGCATCGAGGGCAGCGGCCTCGGGCTCGCCATCGTGCGCGAGTTCGTAGAAGCGCACGGGGGGCGAATCGCGGTGGTCGAAGGCGGCCGCGGCGGCCACTTCAGGGTGACGCTGCCGCAACAGAGCGGGTCAGCGCTTCCGGTGGCGGCATGAGGGCGCTCTTGGCCGCGCTCATGCTCCTGCTCGCGGGATGTGCGGCGCTCGCCCCGGGTGCCGACGAGCGCGCGCAATTGGGCGAGATCGTTGCCCGCGCTGTGGCCGCCGCGCGGGCATCGGCCGCCGAGCAGCAGCGCGCACTGCGCCTGGCGCACGAGGCGTACCGCAGCGAGCGCAGCGTCTTCAATCGAGTGCGGCTGGCGACATTGCTGGCCGCATTGCCGGCGCCGCTGCGGGACGACAGTGCGGCGTACGCGCTGCTGCGCCCGCTGGCGGCGGAGCGGGGTGAATCGCCTTTGCAGGCTTTCGCGACGTTGCTGGCGGGCCAGGTGGCCGAGCGGCTGCAGCTCGCGCGCGAGAGCGAGCAGGCCGCGCGGGAGCACGAGCGCTCCATGCGCGCCGCCGAGCTGCGCGAGCAGGCGTTGCGCGAGCAGCAGCAGACATTGCGTGAGCAGCTCGATGCATTGAAATCGATCGAGCGCGGGATCGTCGAACGGGAAGAGAAACTGCGCAGGAACAGGAGATGAAATCATGACCAACCAAGCCCCCAAGATTCTGCTGGTCGACGACGACAGGGATCTTCTGCAGCTGATCGCGATGCGCCTCGGCGCGGCTGGCTACTCGGTTTCGACCGCCGACTCCGGCGAAAGCGCGCTGGCCAGCGTCACAGTTTCGAGGCCGGAGCTCGTCATCACCGACTTGCGCATGCACGGCATGGACGGCATGGCGCTGTTCGATGCGATCCACCGCGACGCCCCGTCCCTCCCGGTGGTCATTCTCACCGCGCACGGCACGATCCCGGAGGCGGTGGCCGCGACGCGCCGCGGCGTGTTCAGCTTCCTTACCAAGCCGTTCGACGGCAAGGTGTTGCTCGACACGGTGGCCGACGCGTTGCGCCTCTCGAGCGTACCGGCGGGAGGCGGCGGAGAAAGCTGGCGCGGCGAGATCATCACTCGCTCGCCCGCGATGGAGGACCTGCTCGCGCAGGCCAAACGCGTTGCGGCTTCGGACGCGAGCGTGTGCGTGTACGGCCCGAGCGGCACCGGCAAGGAGCTGCTTGCGCATGCCATACACAACGCCAGCCGGCGCAGCGGCGGGCCTTTCGTGGCGGTCAATTGCAGCGCGATTCCGGAAGGACTCATCGAGTCGGAGCTGTTCGGGCACCGCAAGGGCTCGTTTACTGGTGCGACACAGGATCGACGAGGACTGTTCCAGGCTGCGGAGGGCGGCACGCTTTTCCTGGACGAGATCGGGGACATGCCGGTCGCGCCGCAGGTCAAGTTGCTGCGCGCGCTGGAAGAAAGGGTGGTGCGGCCGGTGGGCTCGAACGACCCGATCGCGGTCGACGTGCGCATCATCTCCGCCACCCACCGCCGGCTCGAGGCGCGCATCGCCGCCGGAGAGTTCCGTGAAGATCTCTATTATCGGCTGAACGTGGTCAAGCTCACGCTGCCCGCACTGGTCGAGCGGCGCGAGGACATTCCACTGCTGGCAAACCATTTTCTGGAGCGCTTGGTGGCGCGCTATGGGCGGCGCCGGCTCGGCTTCTCGCCCGAGGCGATGGAGCTGCTGGTGTCGGCATCCTGGCCCGGAAACGTGCGTCAGCTGCTGAACGTGGTCGAGCAATCGGTCGCGCTTACCGCGACCGACGTCGTCCCGGCCTCGCTCGTGCGTCAGGCGATCGATTCGCGCGACTCGACCCTAACCCCGCTGGATGAAGCGCGCCGGGCCTTCGAGCGCGACTACCTGGTCAGAATCCTCAAGATCACCAGCGGCAACGTCACCCAGGCGGCGCGTCTGGCGGGCCGCAACCGAACCGAGTTCTACCGCCTGCTCGAGCGCCATGCGCTCGAGCCGGGCATGTTCAAGAGCGCAGCCCAGGTGCACTGAGCCGCGCGCGACCATCGGGCGCATCCATGGCCGGGTGGCGGCCGTATGGTCTACGGTCGGGCCGGCCCTTTGCGCCCCTCGAAGGAGATCTACAGCCGATGACTACCCAGCACGTGCTCCGACTGGTGACCGCGCTGGCAGCACTGGGCACCGCGCTGCCGGCCCAGGCCGCGCCCTGCACGGCCAGATCGACCCCTCGCACCGCGGCATTGGTAGAGCTGTACACCTCCGAGGGCTGCAGCAGCTGCCCTCCTGCGGACCGCTGGCTCTCCTCGCTCAAATTCGCCGCGCGAGCCTCGGCCGACCTCGTGCCGCTCGCCCTGCACGTCGGCTACTGGGATTACATCGGCTGGAAGGATCCCTACGCCAAGCCGGCGTTTGCGGAACGGCAACGAACGATTGCGGCGCTGCAGCATGAATCATTCGTGTATACCCCGCAGGTCCTGCTGCAGGGGCGCGATTTCCGGGGTTGGGGTTCGACCGCATTCGAGCAGGTGGTGGCGCGGATCAACGCCCAACCGGCGCGCGCCGCCATATCGCTCGCGGTCGAGCGCTTGGACGGCAGCGCGCTGCAGGTCGAGACGTTCGCCCAAGTACCGGATCCGGCGCGCCGAGCCGCTGCCGCCCTGTACCTCGCCGTCTATCAGAACCGGCTCAGCTCGCGCGTCGTAGCGGGGGAGAACGAGGGCCGCACGCTGGCGCACGATTTCGTGGTGCGCGATTGGGTCGGGCCGATCGATTTCGCTGCCGACGGACAGGCGCACGACAGGCGCAGGATGGCGTCGCCGCCCGGCGCCGCGGCCGGTAATGTGGGGGTTGCTGCCTTCGTGCAGGATCGCGGCACGGCAGAGGTTCTGCAGGCCTTGCGGCTGCCCGCCTGCCCCGGCTGAGGCGCCCCCGGCCCCGGGCGGGCACCGCCGGAGGCGCATCATCGCCCGCGCCGTGCCCCCCTCTCTCGGGTATATTTCCCCTATAACCGAGCCCCAGCAGGGAAAAAACCAAGGGAGGAAAGGCCGTGCTCGCGACGCAAATCCGGCAAAAGGACGGGGTTTTCTACTTCGCCAGCTACAAGGCGAAGGATCTCCTCGCCAAAGTCCGCTTCATCAGCCGCTTCTACGGAGAGGGCGAGCAGATCGCACCCAGCCGCATTTCCCATGACGACGACATCGCCCAGTTCATCGCCAAGATCGAGCGCACCGACGAGGCCTTCCAGAGAACCTTGTCGCGCGCCAAGGTGCGCGCGCTGAAGAACTTCTACGAAACCGCCGTCACGCAGCCGCCGATCCCAGGCACGGTGCTACTGTTCACTTCCGAGCGACTCGGATTTCGTGCCAGCGAGGGAGCGGTCGGGAACCTGTCGGAGCCGTCGGCCAAGTACCTGATCATCGACGGCCAGCACCGCCTCGCCGCGCTGCAGTTCTACCTGCACGAGCGTCCCGACGACGCGGCGACCATAAATGTCCCGTGCATCATCTTCGACGGCCGCAGTGAGGACTTCGCGACCGAGATGTTCGTCATCATCAACTCCACCCCGACGCGCATCAACAAGAGCCACCTGGTCGACCTCTACGACCGCGTCTCGTTTGCCGCGCCCGACCGCAAGTTCGCCGCCCGGCTGGTGGAGAAGCTCTACAGCGACGGCGACAGCCCGCTGCGCTACCGTATCAACCGACTGGGCGGGCGCAGCCAGCGCGACAAGTGGGTGCTGCAGGCCGAGCTTTTCAACGAGCTGCACCGCTGGGTGCGGGCGCGCTGGCGCAGCATCCAGGTCTCGGGCGGGAGCGCGCACGAGGTGCCGCGCTACTACGCAGTTCTGCGCGATTTCTTCAAGGCCGCCCGCGTGGCCTGGGGCGACGCCTGGGGCAAGGACAATTACATGGTCACCAAGCCGGTGACGATCAAGGCCATGGTGCGCGTCTGCGCGGATCTCGCGCGCGAGGACGCCGATCCCGAGGAAGGACGCGTCGCGCGCTGGCAGACGCGTCTCGCGCCGTGGGCCGAGCAGGTGCGCGAGTTCCGCGACGACGGCTTCTACGAGCGCTTTCCCGCCAAGGGCGAAATCGAGCGCGTTGCGCGCATCCACCGCGACCTGGCGCGCGCGGCGAGAATCGAGCTCGCCCGGGCCAAGCAGTAAGACTTCGGCACCCCTTGGCGCGGGCGCGCTAGAAAAGCCCCTCCCGGGCCAGATCCTCGACCTCGGCCTCGGCGAACCCGAGCTCGGCCAGGATAGGGCGCGTGTGCTCTCCCAGCGCCGGAAGCGGCCCCATCCTGGCCTCGAAGCCGGAGATATTGAACGGCGGAAGCAGGGCCTGCAGCGGACCCTGCGGCGAAGCCACCTCGCGCCAGCGCCCGCGTGCCTCGAGCTGTGGATGCGACCAGAACTCTTCCATGGTGTTCAGGCGCGCGTTGGCGATGCCGGCGGCCTCGAGCCGGTCGATCACCTGCGCCGCCGTCAGGTGCGCGAACACATGCTCGATCTCGGCGTGGGTCGCGTCCCGATTGGCGTAGCGCGCGGGGCCGGTGGCGAAGCGCGGGTCCCGCGCCAGCGCGCGATTGCCCAGTACTTTGTCGCAGAAGCGTTCGAATTCGCGGTCGTTCTGAATGCTGAGGAAGACGCTGCCGCCATCGCCGGCGTGGAACGGGCCGTAGGGCACGATCGTCGCGTGGAAGGCGCCGCGCCGCGGCGGCGCGGCGCCGCCGTAGTGGGTGAAGTAGGCCGGAAAGCCCATCCATTCGCCCAGCGCCTCGAACATCGTTATGTCCAGCGTCGCGCCCTCGCCGCTGCGCTCGCGCCGCAGCAGCGCGGCGAGGATCGCGGAGAAGGCGTACATGCCGGCAGCGATGTCGGCCACCGGGATTCCGGCCTTGGCGGGCGCCTCCTCGCTGCCGGTCACCGACAGCAGCCCGGTCTCGCACTGCACCAACAGGTCGTAGGCCTTCTTGTGCGCGTAAGGGCCGGCGGGACCGTAGCCCGAGATTCCGCACCAGATCAGGCGCGGATGCCTGGCACGCAACTGCTCCGCGCCCAGCCCGAGGCGCTCTGCGGCGCCGGGGGCGAGGTTTTGCAGAAACACATCGGCGCGCTCGACCAGGCGGGCGAGAATCTCCTTGGCGCGCGGGTGCTTGACATCGAGCGCCAGGCTCTCCTTGGAGCGGTTAACCCATACGAAATGGGACGACAGTCCATTCACGCTCTGATCGTAGCCGCGCGCCGCGTCGCCCCCGCCGGGACGCTCGATCTTGATCACCCGCGCGCCGAGCTCGGCCAGCTGGCGGGTGGTGAATGGGCCGGCGATCACCTGCTCGAGCGCGACTACGGTGACGCCGTCGAGCGGACGCATCACTCGAAGCTCACTTCCATGCCGTTGAGCGGCAAGCCCTCGAACGCGGTGCCCCAGGACTCGCCCGGTGCGACCGGGTGTGCGTCGGTCAGCGTGCCGGTGCTGACGATCTCGCCCGCGCGTAGGGGCGGCGCGTCGGTCTGGCGCGACAGGATCCCGACCAGGAACGCAAGCGCTTCGAGCGGGCTGCCCAGCACGTTGGCGCCGGTGCCCCGGTCCACCGCCCGGCCGCGCTTGCGCAATTCGACCTCGAGCGCGGGCAGGCGCACTTCGAGTCCGGCCAGATCGCGAACCGGGATCGGCGTGCCCACCACCAGGCGCCCGTGCAGTCCGTTGTCCGCGGTGCAGTCGGCGATCTTCAGCTTCCAGTCAGGATGATGGCACTGCACGATCTCGACCGAATGCGCGATCCATTCGATCGCGCCCAGCAGCGCCCCCGCCTCATGGCTGATGGGCGGCGCGGCTCTAAGACCGAAGCAGATCTCGGGCTCGATGCGCGGCTGCGCCAGGCCGGCGAGCGGCACCGTGGCGCGGTCGCCCCGCGCGAAGATCACGGTCCTGTCATAAAGTGCACCCCACATCGGCTCGTACACGCCGTAACGCGGCCAGAGGGTGCGGTTGGTGAACCCGATCTTGCGCCCGAGCAGCCTCCAGCCGCGCGCGAGGCGCGCCGCGTGCAGCCGCGCCGCGACGCGATAGCCTGCGGGGGCATCGAGTCCGGCATAGCGCTCGCTGAAGGGGGCGACGATGGCGCCCGAGTCGTTCAGCGAGAGCACTTCATCGGCGAGGTCGTCGATCCGCAATGGCTTGGCCACGTTGTGGTCTCTGCGCTGTGGCCGATTGTACAGGCCAGCCTTGCCACGGTTGCGGCGGCGCGCCATGCGTGCGAAATTCGAGCGCTGAGGGAGATCGCATGACGGTATCGGCAATGAATCACTTCACCATCCTCACCGCGGACGTGGACGCGACGCTTGCGTTCTATGCCGAGTTCCTGGGGCTGCGCGCGGGACCGCGCCCGCCTTTCAGCTTTCCCGGGGCATGGCTGTACGCGCCCGGCGGCAACGATCCGATCCTGCACGTCATCGGCGGGCGTCGCGGGGAGGAGCTGGTCAAAGGCGTGATCGACCACATGGCATTCACCGGGCGCGGGCTGGCAGACACCGTAGCGAGGCTCGAAACGAAGGACGTGCAGCATGAGCTGAGGAGGTTGCCCGAATACGGCACCTGGCAGCTGTTCTTTCACGATCCGAACGGCGCCAAGGTCGAGATCGACTTCGACGCCGCGGAACCGGGACCGGTTTGAACCTGCCCGATCTGCTGCAGCGCATCCTCGGCGCGGTGCTCGGCATCGCGCTTTTTATTGCCGCATTCGTCTTCGCCTCGGTGCTGCTCGCGATCGCTGCGACCGCCGCGCTGCTGATCTGGGGCTGGCTGTGGTGGCGCACGCGCGAAATCCGGCGTGCCGCGCGCGAAGGCGAGAACGTGACGATCGAGGGAGAGTACCGCGTGGAACGCGAAACGCGCCGGCTCGACGGAGAATAGGGCGCCGACCGGTCTTCTTAGACCACCCGCGTCAGCACCGGCTTGCCGGCGAAGTGCAGGCGTAGGTTCTCGACCTGCAGGTCGCCCATCGCGCCGCGCGTTTCGTTGGTGGCGCTGCCGACGTGCGGCAGGATCACCGCGTTGTCGAGCGCGAAGAACTCGGGCGAGATCCGCGGCTCGTTCGCGAACACGTCCAGGCCCGCGCCGGCGATCTTGCCCGCCTTCAGGTGCTCGAGCAGCACCGGCTCGTCGACCACGGAGCCGCGCGCGATGTTGACCACGTAGCCCTTCGGCCCGAGCGCAGCGAGCACCTTGGCGCCGACCAGCGCCTTCGTGCCGGCGCCGCCCGGCGTGGCGATCATCAGCACGTCCGAGTTGCGCGCGAGCGCGACCGCGTCGCCGTCGTAGGGGTAGGCGATGTCCTTCCTGCTGCGGTTGTGGTAGCGGATCCTCATGCCGAAGGCGAGCGCCCGTTTCGCGATCGCCTCGCCGATGCGCCCCAGCCCGAGCACGCCCATGGTCTTGCCGCCGAGCGAAGTCGTCTTTTCGTAGTCGCCGCGCGTCGCCCAGTACCCCGAGCGGAGATACGCTTCCGACTGCGGGAACTTGCGCATCACGTTGAGCGTGAGCGCCATCGCCGTGTCGGCGACGCAATCGTTCAGCACGTCGGGCGTGTTGGTGACGATGATGCCGCGCTTCTTCGCCGCATCGAGATCGATCGCGTCGACGCCGACCCCGAAGTTGGAGATCAACTCGAGCTTGGGCAGCGCGTCCATCAGCTTTGCGTTGGCGCCCGCGGCGCCGAAAGTCGCAAGCGCGCGCACCTTGGGAGCAAGCTGCTTGAGGAACGCTTCGCGGTCGGCCGCCTCGTACAGCCTGTGGCAGGTGAACTCTTGCTCTAGGATCACCTGGGTCGGCGGGAAGATGCCGGTGGTCAGGACGATATCGGGCTTCATGCGGGTCGTTCTCGGTGCTTGAATTTCTCGGCCAGGGCGTCTGCGCCGCGGGCCAAGATGCCGACGTCGGCGCCCACGGCGCAGAACAGGCAGCCGGCGCCGATCATGCGCCTTGCGTCCGCCTCGACCGGGGAAAGATACCCCGGCGCCTTGCCCGCCTTGCGGATGCGGCGCATGGCCTCCTCGATCAGCGGCATGACCGCAGGGTTTGCAGTCTCGCCCGTATAGCCCATCGAGGCGTGCAGGTCGGCCGGGCCGATGAACACGCCGTCGACGCCGTCGATCGCGCAGATCGCCTCCAGCTGGTCGAGCGCGGGCTTGGTCTCGACCTGCACCAGCACACACAGCTCCTCCTGCGCGCGTTTGGCGTAGTCCTTTACCCGCCCGAAGCGCGAGGCGCGCGTGGTGCCGGCGACTCCGCGCACGCCCGCTGGCGGATAGCGCGTCGCCGCGACCGCGGCCTTCGCTTCCTCGGCGCTGCATACGTAGGGCACGAGCAGCGATTGGGCGCCGATGTCGAGTACGCGCTTGATCGTGACCATGTCGTTCCAGGGCACGCGCACGATCGGCGCGCTGGAGTAGGGCGCGGCCGCCTGCAGCTGCGTCAGCAGGCTCTCCAGGTCGTTCGGCGAATGCTCGCTGTCGAGCAGGATCCAGTCGAAGCCAGCGCCGGCGATCACCTCGACGCTGTAGCTCGACGACAGGCTCGACCACAGGCCGATCTGCGTCTTGCCGGCCTTGAGCGCGCGTTTGAAGGCGTTTTGCGGCATATCCATGCTCGTTCCCGGGGGCAAAAAGAGTTGATTATCCGGCAACTACGCGGCTCAGTGGATTTCCGGTTCGAGCGTCGGCGCGGTGCCTTCCAGGAAGTCGAAGTCGCAGCCCTGATCGGCCTGGCCGATGTGCTGCGAGAACACTGCACCGTAGCCGCGCGCGTATTTGCGCGGGGGCTGCGCCCACGCCTTGCGGCGCCGCTGCAGCTCGGCCTCGGGGACCTTCAGCTCGAGCGTGCGGCGCTCGACGTCCAGCCCGATCGGGTCGCCGTTCTCGACCAGCGCGAGCGGTCCGCCGACGAAGGACTCGGGCGCTACGTGCAGCACGCAGGTGCCGTAGCTGGTACCGCTCATGCGCGCATCCGACACGCGCACCATGTCCTTCACGCCCTGTCTGAGCAGCTTCTTGGGCACCGGCAGCATGCCCCACTCCGGCATGCCCGGGCCGCCGAGCGGCCCGCCGTTCTTCAGCACCAGGACCGAGTCGGCGTCGGCCTCGAGGTCGTCGCGGTCGATTCGCGCGGCCATGTCGTTGTAGTCCTCGAATACCACCGCGCGTCCGGTGTGCCGCAGCAGATGCGGGCTCGCCGCGCTTGCCTTGATCACCGCCCCGTCGGGCGCCAGGCTGCCGCGCAGCACGACGATGCCGCCTGCGGCCTTGAGCGGGTTGGCGCGCGGCCGGATGACCTCCGGGTTCTGGATCGCCGCGCCGGTTAGATTCTCGCCCAGCGTGGCGCCGTTCACCGTCCGCGCATCGAGGCGCAGCAGGTCCTTGATCTCGGCCAGCATCGCGCGCAGCCCGCCGGCATAGTAGAAGTCCTCCATCAGGAATTCGGCGCCCGAGGGCCGGATATTGGCGAGCACGGGCGTCCGGGCCGAGATTTCGTTGAAGCGCTCGAGCGGCAGTTTCAGGCCCGCGCGCCCGGCCATCGCCACGAGGTGGACAATCGCGTTGGTCGAGCCGCCGAGCGCCATCAGGGTCGTGATCGCGTTGTCGAATGCCTCGGTGGTCAGGATGTCGCGTGGCTTGAGGTCCTGCCAAACCATCTCGACGATGCGCCTGCCGCTGAGACTCGCCATGCGCGAGTGATTGGAGTCGACCGCGGGAATCGAGGCGGCGCCGGGCAGTGTCAGCCCGAGGCTTTCGGCGAGCGACATCATCGTGGCCGCAGTTCCCATCGTCATGCAGGTGCCGGCGGAGCGCGCGATGCCGTCCTCGATCTCCTGCCAGTCGCGCTCGCCGATGCGGCCGGCGCGCAGCTGGTCCCAGTACTTCCAGGTGTCCGAGCCGGAGCCGAGCGTCTTGCCGTGCCAGTAGCCCCTCAGCATCGGCCCGGCCGGCATGTAGATCGCGGGTATGTTCATGCTGGTGGCGCCCATGATCAGCGCCGGGGTGGTCTTGTCGCAACCGCCCATCAGCACCGCGCCGTCGGCTGGGTAGGAGCGCAGCAGCTCCTCGGTCTCCATGGCGAGAAAGTTGCGGTACATCATGGTGGTCGGCTTTTGCATCGTCTCGGCCAGCGCCATGGCCGGCATCTCGAGCGGAAAGCCGCCTGCCTGCCAGACGCCGCGCTTGACTTCCTCCACCCTCTGCTTGAAGTGGGTGTGGCAGTGGTTGATGTCCGACCAAGTGTTGATGATCGCGATCACCGGCTTGCCCTGGTAGTCGCTGCGGTCGTAGCCCATCTGCGCGGTGCGCGAGCGGTGGCCGAACGAGCGCAGGTCCTTGACGCCGTACCAGCGGTGGCTGCGCAGGTCCTCGGGCTTTTTCTTCATGGGGCTGTCTCCTTTGTTCGGCATTTTAAACGCGCCTCTCCGGGGCGGGCGACGCCGGGGTACACTTTGCGCCCTCTCTTCTTTTCACCCTGACATCATGGCGGAATCCCACGTTTTTCAGGCCAAGGCGCTAGAGCGGGCGATCTCCGCCATTGTCGCGGCCGGCGGCAGCGAGCCGCGCGAGGCGCAACTCGTCTCCTCCAACCTGCTGATGGCCAACCTGAGCGGGCACGACTCGCACGGCGTGGGCATGATCCCGCGCTATATCGAGTCGCTGAAGGAGGGCGGGCTACAGCCCAACCGCCACCCGCAGGTCAAATTCGACGGCGGTGCGCTGCTCGCGCTCGACGGCCAGGCAGGCTACGGCCAGGTGATCGGGCTCGAGGCTACCGACATGGCGATTGCGCGCGCGAAGCAGCACGGCGTGTGCGTGATGGCGCTCGCCAACGCGCATCACCTTTGCCGCATCGGGCAATGGGCCGAGCAGGCGGTGGCGCAGGGGCTTGTGTCGATCAGTTTCGTCAACGTGATTTCGCGCCCGATCGTCGCGCCGTTCGGCGGCAGCGACGCGCGCTTCGGCACCAATCCCTGCACTATCGGCATTCCGCTCCCCGGCCAGCCGCCGATGATCCTCGACATGGCGACCAGCGCGGTGGCGCAGGGCAAGATCCGCGTCGCTTACAACAAGGGGGAGAAAGTCGCGCCCGGCCTGCTGATCGACGACAAGGGCAATCCCACTGTCGAGCCGCGCTACGGCGTGATCGAGCCGTTCGGCGCGCTGACCACGATGGGGCTACACAAGGGCTACGGCCTGGCGGTCGCCTGCGAGCTGCTCGGCGGCGCGCTCTCGGGCGGCGGCACCCAGCATACCGGTGAGCGCAGCAAGAAGCGCGTGCTGAACGGCATGCTCTCGATCCTGATCGATCCCGCCAGGCTCGGCACGGCGGAGTTCTTCGGCCGCGAGGCGGGGTTGTTCATCGACTGGCTCAAGCAGTCCCGGCCCGCGCCCGGCTTCGACAGGGTACGCATTGCCGGCGACCCCGAGCGCGAGACACGCGTCGAGCGCGGCCGTGAGGGCATCGCGGTCGATGCAACTACCTGGCGGGACATCTTGGCCGCGGGCGAGAAGGTCGGCCTGGCGGCTGAGCAAACCGAGCGCGCCGCGCGCGGTTAGCCCCGCGCGAGGTCGGTTGCGTTCGCGAGCAGCGCCTTGTCGCCGCGCAGCTTGAACTTGGCGACACGGTGCGTCGCGGTCTGCGGCAGTGAGTCGACGAAGGCTACGTAGCGCGGCACCTTGATCGGCGCCAGGCGCTGTGCGCACCAGTCGGCGATCTCCCGCGCGCTGAGCTCGACGCCGGCCTTGCGCACCACCGCGAGCAGGATCTCGTCCTCGCCCAGCTCGGAGGGCACCGGGATCGCGGCGCACTGCACTACCGCGGGGTGATCGCCCGCCACGCGGTCGATCTCGGCGCCAGAGATGTTCTCGCCGCGCCGGCGGATGATGTCTTTCTTGCGCGCGACGAAATAGTAGTAGCCGTCCGTGTCGCGCCGCACCAGGTCGCCGGTGGCGAACCAGCCGTCGTGCATCGCGGCCGCAGTCTGCTCGGGATCCTTGTAGTAGCCCTGCATCAGGATCGGAGTTCGCACCCACAGCTCGCCTTGCGCCCCGTCGGGCAGGTCGCGGCCCTCGTCGTCGACCACGCGCAGCTCGGCGAACTTTACTTTCGGGTCCGGATGCGTGGCTGCCTTGCCCATGCTGAGCGGCCGCTTCTCGCCGTCGTAGGGGTTGTTGCACGCGCCGGGGATCTCGGTCATGCCGTAGCCCTCGATCAGCACCGGCACGCCGAACTCCTCGCGGAAGCTGCGCTCCAGGCCCGGCGTGATCGGAGCGCCATAGACCACCCGCAGCCGGTGTCCAGGGACGAACTCGCTGCGCGGCCGGCGCGCGAGGATGTTGCCCACTGCGGCGATGATGTTGACCTGGGTCGCCCCGCTCGCGGCCACGGTCTGCCAGAACTGCGAGGCGGAGAATTTCGGCACCAGCGCCATGCTCGCGCCAGCGGCGAAGGTGCCGGCGACCGTGTAGAAGAGCGCATTGATGTGGAACATCGGCAGGACGCACAGCAGGCGGTCTTCGGGCTGCAGCCACATGCGCGCAACGAAGCCTTCGCCCGCGATGACGAAGCTGCGCTGGCTGTGCATCACGCCCTTCGGAAAGCCGGTGGTGCCCGAGGTGTAGAGCATCAGGCAGGTGGCATCGGCCGCCGGCTCGGGCGGCAGCTCATGCGCCGGCGCTTGGGCGATGAGCTCGTCGAAGCGCGGCACGCTGCGGGCTTCGCCTTCGAGCATGAAGAACCAGGCCGGGTGGGCGAGGGGCTGGGCAGCCGCGCATGCGGTCTCGAGAGCCGCCGGCACCACAGCGACCGCGCGCACCTCAGCGTGCCGCAGGATGTAGCCCGCTTCCCGCGCCCCGAACTCCGGATTGACCGGCACCAGGATCGCGCCCAGGCGCGCGAGCGCGAACAACAGAACGACATAATCGGCGCTGTTGGTCGCCATCGCGCCGACGCGGTCGCCTGCGCCGATGCCGCGTGCGGCGAGCGCGCGCGCGGCGGCCTCCACGCGCCGCGCGAACGCGGCGTAGCTGATCTCGTGCCCCTGGTACCAGAGCAGCGTGCGTGCCCCGGCGTCGCGCGTGCGGCTCGCGAGCAAGCCGCCGAGCGTGAAGCCGTGCAGGGGATAGCGCTGCAGGACGGCGAGCGGCGAATGCATATCGCCGCGCAAGGTAGCACGGCGCTGCCAGCTCGTTCGAGCCGCTCCGATACTCCTAAGAAGTCACTTCTAGTCGGATTTATAACTACATGAATAATAATACCATTTTCTTCTAGAATTGATATCCTAATTTCGCTCTAAGTCTTTGTCCCATCAAGAAAAATTCCCTGCCATCTGCTTGACCTGAAGATTTCTTTCCCCTACAGTGGGAAAACGTAGAAAAAAGTGGCGAATTGCGGAGTTTGGCGCTTCGCTCGCAGCTCGCCGGGGAAAAACGGGCCATGGGTGGGACATTTCACGGGGCAACTGTCATCACGCTGGACGCGAAGGGCCGCCTGGCTGTCCCGACGCGCCATCGTGAGGCGCTGCTCGAAGGCGCCAGCGCCCTGGTGCTCACCGCGCACCCCGAGGGCTGCTTGCTGATCTACCCCGAGTCCGCGTGGGAACCGGTGCGGGCCAAGG
The DNA here is from genome assembly GCA_035517095.1 of Burkholderiales bacterium. GTDB lineage: Bacteria > Pseudomonadota > Gammaproteobacteria > Burkholderiales > SG8-39 > DAHVFK01. The sequence goes on along the minus strand of DATIZK010000049.1, from coordinate 4,658 downwards.
TCGAGACCTTTCCCAGCTTCAATCCGCAGGCAAGCTGGTGGAAGCGGTTGCTGCTCGGCATGGAAGAGCATGTCGCGCCCGACGGCTCGGGGCGCGTGCTGCTGCCGGCGGCCCTGCGGCTGCACGCCAAGCTCGAACGCGAAGCGATGATGGTCGGTCAGGGCGCCTACTTCGAGCTCTGGGACAGCGGCGTGTGGAGCACAAAGCTCGCCGGTGCCCTCTCCGGTACGGGCGCGCCGCCGCCCGGCATGGAGGATTTCTCGCTGTGACGGCGGGAGCGAACGATGGGCGCCCAGACGCTCACGCATCGCGCCGTTCTCCTCTCCGAGGCCATCGAGGCGCTTGCCGTGCGGCCGGACGGGACCTATGTCGACGCAAGCTTCGGCCGCGGCGGCCACAGCCGCGCGATTCTCGAGCGGCTGGGCTCCGGCGGCCGACTGATCGCGATCGATCGGGATCTGCAGGCGGTCGCCGCGGCGCGCGCGATCACCGATCCCAGGTTCCAGGTCTGGCACGCGCCCATGAGCGAGCTGCCCGCCGTGCTCGAGGCGGCCGGCGCGCCGCTGATGGACGGGATGCTGCTCGACCTCGGCATGTCGTCACCGCAGCTCGACGATCCCGCGCGCGGGTTCTCGTTCCGCGCCGACGGTCCGCTCGACATGCGCATGGATACCAGCCGCGGGCAGACCGCGGCGCAGTGGCTTGCAGCCGCTACCGAGCGGCAGATCAGGGAGGGGATAGGGGACTATGGCGAAGAACGGTTTGCTAAACAGATTGCAAAGGCGATTGTTGCTGCTCGCGAACGCGAGCCCATCGTCCGCACCAAGCAACTTGCCGATATCGTGGGTGCGGCGGTCCGCACACGCGAACCGGGCCAGGATCCGGCGACGCGCACCTTTCAGGCTCTACGGATTCTCGTCAATCGGGAGCTTCAGGAAGTGTCGCTGACGCTTCCTTTGGCGCTGGCGCACCTCGCCCCGGGAGGGCGGCTGGCGGTGATCAGCTTCCATTCCCTCGAGGACCGCATCGTCAAACGCTTCATGCGCGCCACCTCGCGCGCCGACCTGCCGCGGGATTTGCCCATCCGCGCCAGGGAAATGCCACAAATGCCGTTGAGAATCATCGGCCGTGCCATACGCGCCTCGGCCGCCGAAATCGCGGCGAATCCGCGCGCGCGCAGCGCAACGCTGCGCGTCGCCGAGCGCACGGGCGCATCTCTCGACCCGTCGCTCCTTGACCGAATCGAGCCCGACGCGTGGCGAAGCTGAACCTTCTCCTCCTCCTGGTTCTCGTCGTCTGCGCGCTCGGGCTCGTCACCTCGCAGCACAAGGCGCGCAAGCTGTTCTCGGATCTCGACCGCGAGCAGCAGCGCGAGCGCCAGCTGGACGTCGTGTACGGCCAGCTGCAGCTCGAGGCGAGCACCTGGGGTCTGCACACGCGCGTGAGCAAGATCGCCTCAGGCACGCTCGGCATGCACGTACCCGACCCGCGCCGCGTCGTCGTGGTCACGCGCCCGGCGGAGGGCAAGCCGTGAGCCTCGCCGCTGCCCCGGCGCTGGTGCGCCTGCCGGTGTGGCGCGCGCGCTTCGTGCTCGCCGCGTTCGTCTTAGCGTTCATCGTGCTTGCCGGGCGCTCGGTGTACCTGCAGGCGATGAAGACCGGCTTCCTGCAGGAGCAGGGTGAGGCGCGCTATTCGCGCGTGATGGAGATTCCGGCGACTCGCGGGCGCATTCTCGACCGCAACGGCGAGGCGCTCGCGGTCTCGACCCCGGTCAAGTCTATCTGGATCATCCCGGAGGACGTCAAGGCGAGCCGGGCGCAGAAGAAGCGGCTCGCGGCGTTGCTCGGACTGGACGCGCGCGAGTTGGACCAGAAGCTGGCCGAGACCTCGCATGATTTCGTGTACCTCAAGCGCCAGATCGCACCCGACACCGCGGATAAGGTCGAGGCATTAGGTATCCCCGGCGTCTATCTGCAGCGCGAATACCGGCGCTACTACCCGGGCGGCGAAGTGACTGCTCACCTGATCGGCTTTACGGGCGTGGACGACACGGGCCAGGAGGGGGTCGAGCTCGCCTTCCAGTCGAGCCTAGCCGGCCGGCCCGGCAGCCGACGCGTGATCAAGGACCGCCTCGGACGCATCGTCGAGGACGTCGAATCGATCCGCGCCGCGCAGGACGGCCACGACCTGACCCTGTCGATCGACAGCAAGATCCAGAGCATTGCCTACAGCGCGCTGACAAGCGCGGTCGCGTCCCACGGCGCCAAGGCCGGCGCGATCGTGGCCATCGACGTGCGCACCGGCGAGATCCTGGCGCTCGCCAACGTGCCCTCGTACAACCCGAACAACCGTTCGCACCTGAGCGGGGCGCAGCTTCGCAACAGGGCGATCACCGACAGCTTCGAGCCAGGCTCGACGCTCAAGCCGTTCACGATCGCGGCGGCGCTCGAGCAGCACCGCATCGCGCCGTCGACCAGGATCCAGACCGCTCCCGGCAGGCTCACCATCGGTCGCTACACGATTCACGACGCGCATCCCGAATCGGTGCTGAGCGTCGCGCAGGTGATCCAGGTCTCATCCAACGTCGGCGCGGCGAAGATTGCGCTCGAGCTGCCGCGCGAGCAGATGTGGAAGATGTTCGAGCGTGTGGGGTTCGGCGCTCCGCCGCAGCTTCGATTCCCTGGCGAGGCGAGCGGTAAGGTGCGGCCGTGGCAGACCTGGCGCCCGATCGAGCAGGCGACGATGGCCTACGGCCACGGCATTTCGGTCAGCCTGCTGCAGTTGGCGCATGCCTACACGATATTCGCGCGCGACGGCGTGCTCGTGCCGCTGACGCTGGTGCGCACCGCTACTCCGGTGCAGGGCGTGCGCGTGATCTCGGCCAGCACCGCGCGCGAGATTCGCGACATGCTCGAGCTAGCGGTGCAGCCGGGGGGCACCGGTCCGCGCGCGCGCATCGTCGGCTGGCGCGTCGCCGGCAAGACCGGCACCGCGCACAAGCAGCAAGACGGCGGCTACGCGCCTGACAAGTACATCGCGTCGTTCGTTGGTTTCGCGCCCGCGTCGGCACCGCGCCTGGTGATCGCGGTGATGATCGATCAACCTGCGGGCAGCGAGTACTACGGCGGCCTGGTGGCAGCGCCCGTGTTCGCGCAAGTGATGCAGGGCGCGCTGCGCCTGCTCAACGTGCCGCACGACGCGCCGCTCGAGCCGCTCGACCAGCCGGGCGGGAGCGATGACGCAAAGGAGGGAACGTGATTCGCGACCTGGTGCTCGCCTTGGTCGCGGTGGTTTGGCAGCGCAACGGGTGCTGGGCGGACAGGTGGGCGCTAAGACAATCGACGTGTTTGGGCGTCTCGCCGAACAGGGCGCGATGATCGGTCGGCTCGTCTCGGACAGCCGCAAGTGCGCGCCGGGTGTCGCGTTCTTCGCCTATCCGGGCGAGGCGGCGGACGGCCGGCGCTACATTGCGGATGCAATCCGGCGCGGCGCGTCGGCGGTCGTGTGGGAGGCGCAGGGCTTCGCCTGGGATTCGGCCTGGCGCGTGCCGAACGTCGGCGTGAGCGGCCTCAAGCGCCAGGCGGGCGAGCTGGCGCACGAGTTCTACGGCCGACCGTCTGAGTCGATGTGGGTCTGCGGCGTCACCGGGACCAACGGCAAGACTTCGTGCACGCAGTGGATCGCCTCTCTGCTCACGCTCGAGGGCACGCGCGCGGGTGTGATCGGCACGCTCGGCAGCGGCTTCCCCGAAGCGCTGTCGGCGCTCGGCAATACGACGCCCGACGCGCTCGAGCTGCACCGTGTGCTGGCTGAATTGAAGCGCGAGGGCGCGGCGGCCGCCGCCATGGAAGTGTCCTCGCATGGCCTTTCGCAAGGCAGAGTCAACGGCGTCGCCTTCGATTGCGCGCTGTTCACCAACCTGTCGCACGATCATCTCGATTACCACGGATCGATGGACGCTTACGGCGCGGCGAAGGCTTCGCTGTTCGACATGCCGGGCCTGCAGTCCGCGGTGCTCAACCTCGACGACGTCCTTGGTGTGCAGCTCGCGCAGCGACTCGCCGCGCGCGGCCAGCGCACGATCGGCTACGCGCTTTCGCTCTCGTCGCTGGCGCCCGGCGTGGTGAGCGAATTCGTCGCGGCGCGTGACGTTTCGGTGGATGGCGACGGAATGAGCGTTGCGCTCGTTACCAGCTGGGGCGACGCGCGGACCCGCATCAACCAGCTCGGCCGATTCAACGTATCGAACGCGCTCGGGGTGCTCGGTTGCCTGCTCGCCTATGGCATCGCCTTCGAGCGCGCCGTCCAGCTGCTCGGCGCGCTGCCGCCCGTCCCCGGTCGCATGCAGCGGGTCACGGCCCCAGGCAAGCCGCTGGTGGTGGTCGACTACGCGCACACGCCGGACGCGCTGGAGAAGGTGCTGCAGGCGCTGCGGCCGGTCGCCGACGCCCGCGGCGGCACGCTGGTAGCCGTGTTCGGCGCGGGCGGCGATCGCGATCCGGCCAAGCGGCCGATAATGGGCGAAATCGCCTCGCGGCTCGCCGGGCGCGTGTGGCTGACCTCCGACAACCCGCGCAGCGAGGATCCGCAGGCGATCCTCGCGGCGATCCGCGCCGGCGTCAGTGCCGCGCACGAGCTCGAGCCAGACCGTGCGACGG